>DASXUQ010000005.1:0-600000 GCA_036504735.1 bacterium | reverse complement strand
ACGACAGCCGCGTCAATTTGCTGGACAAGATCCACAAGCACAAGGTGCATGACGTGGGTCCGACCGTGGTGCTGGACAGCGAACGGTGCGTCCTCTGCTCGCGCTGTGTGCGCTTCTGCCGGGAAGTCGCCGGCGTGGATGAACTGGGCATTTTCGGCCACGGCATGCAGTCGGAACTGATGAATCCCCCCGGGAAGCGGCTGGAGAACGATTACTCCGGCAACGTGGTGGATCTGTGTCCGGTGGGTGCGCTGACGGATAAGGATTTCCGTTTCAAGCGCCGCGTGTGGTACATGGAGCGCACACCGTCCGTCTGCACCGGCTGCTCGCGCGGCTGCAACATCAACATCGATTGGGAAATCGAACGGCGCTACAAAGATCCGCAGCGGCGGATTCAGCGCCTGAAGCCGCGCTATAACCGGATGGTCAATGAGTGGTGGATGTGCGACCGGGGCCGTTACGGTTATCATGCCGTCGATGCACCGGACCGTCTGACCGCCCCGCACACGCGCAGCGAGACGAACGGACAGGGCGCACTGACCGTCGATCTTGTGCTGCAGCGCGCTGCGGCAAAAATTAAAGCGGCGGTTTCCAAAAACGGGCCGAAATCGGTGGCCGTCATCGCCAGCCCGCACTCGTCAAACGAGGATCTTTTCCTGCTCAAGAGTCTGTTTGTGGACACCTTGAAAGTGGACACGATTGACATCAACGTGAGCAAAGAGGAGACGGGCAAGCAGGACGAGATCCTGATGAAAGCCGACCTCACGCCGAACCGGCGCGGAGCAGAGGAATTCGGATTCCATTCGGGCAAGAACGGCGGCATGTCCGGCGACGATATTCTAAGCGGCGCGCTGGATGGCGACTACGACGTGCTGATTGTGGTGCATCATGACCTGTCGCGCCTGATGGGCCCGAAGGAACTGGCCAAGCTCGATCAGCGTTGCGATTACATTTTATATCTGGGCACGCATGAAAACGGTACGGTGCCGGTTGCGGACGATGTGATTCCGCTGGCCATGTCCGCCGAACGCGAGGCCAGTTACACCAATTTCGAAGGCCGCGTCCAGAAGACCGCCAAGCCCTTCGAACCGCGCGGTCAGGCCCGGGATGAATGGAGCATCTGGCAGGATCTCGCACAGTTGCTCGGAATTCCATGGAAGTATGCGTCCGCTGCCGATGTCTTTGACGCTATGGGCAATTCTGTTCCGTCATTCAAGGGTTTGACGTGGGAAGGCTTGGGGAATTCGGGCAAAATGCTGGCCGGGGTTCCCGAGCCCGCGTATCGTAAGGTGCAATCGTCCAAGCCGCTGCCGGCTTACTGAGACCAACGTGAATAGAACGCAAGCTTCGGAGCATGGATGCTGGTTGCCATTCTGATCATCGTAATAAAGGTCGCCGTCGTTTTCGCCGGCATCATGACCGGCGCGTTTCTTCTGACGTGGGCCGAGCGCAAGCAGAGCGCGTTGATGTCCGATCGGATCGGCGCCAACCGCGCGTCTATTCTGGGTATACGACTGTGGGGAATCATCAACTCCCTCGCCGATGCCCTGAAGCTCATCTTCAAAGAAGATTTCTTGCCACCCAAGAGCATGCGCTTCCTGCATGCGATTGCGCCGGTGTTCGCCATGCTGCCCGTGTTTCTGACCTTTGCCGTGCTGCCCTTCGGGCCGCCGGTAATGATCGCCGGTGAGCAGGTCAATTTACAGATTCTGAGCCTTGACGTTGGACTGCTGTTTGTGCTGGCGTTCGGTTCCATTGCGGTGTACGGCGTTATGCTGGCAGGTTGGGCGTCCAATAATAAGTATTCGCTGATCGGCGGCATGCGCGCCTCGGCCCAGATGATCTCCTATGAAATTATCCTCGGTCTGTGCCTGATCGGCCCGGTGCTGGTGTACGGAACTCTCGATCCGGGCAAAATGGTTGCCGAGCAGAATCTGCTGCTGTGGGGATGGCTGCCCAAGTGGGGCATTTTCGTGCAGCCGCTGGCTTTCCTGCTGTTCCTGCCCGCGGCAATGGCCGAAACCAAGCGCGCGCCGTTTGACCTTCCCGAAGGCGAATCCGAGATCATCGGCTTTGCCACGGAGTATTCCGGCATGCGCTGGGGCATGTTCTTCCTCGGTGAATTCGCCGAAATCGTCGTCCTTGCCGCTGTGCTGGCAACGGTGTTTTTCGGCGGCTATCAGATTCCGTTCCTGTACGGCGGCATGGAAAATATGGGCGGCCCGGGCTTCCACTTCCCCGGCGGGGCGTACGTGCCCGTCGCCGAGTGGCTTGTGGTCGCGCTGCGCGTCATCGCGTTCACGCTGAAGGTTGGGATTCTGATGTTCCTGCAAATGCAGATCCGCTGGACCTTCCCGCGCTTCCGCTACGACCAACTGATGCGCGTGTCCTGGCGGGAAATGATGCCCGTGGCCCTGCTCAATATCGGCATCACCGGTCTGGTGCTGATGCTTCTGAAGTAGTTGTTGACGTGACGCAAACAGAGAAATCTGCTATCCATGATTGATGTAAAACCGGTTCGCCAGATTGATCTGACGTTCTGGCAGAAAACATATTACCCCGAAGCGGTCAAGGGACTGGCCATTACCTTCCGCCATTTCTTCACCAACTTCTTCCGCCATGTAGGACGGACGTTGGGCATGAAGACCAAGGCGCCGGCGGTGACCATTCAGTATCCCGAAGAGCGCCGCTTCGTCTCGCCGCGCTGGCGCGGCCTGCACCGGCTGATGCTCCGTCCCGACGGAAGCCCGCGCTGCGTGGCCTGCATGATGTGCGAGACGGCTTGCCCGGACCGCTGCATCTACATCACCCCCGGCGAGACCTCCGATGGCCGCATCGAAAAGTATCCCGTTGCGTTCGAGATTGACCTGCTGCGCTGCTGCTTCTGCGGTTTGTGCGTGGAAGCCTGCCCGGAAGACGCGATTCGCATGGACACGGGGATACTCGAACTCGGCGCTTATGCCCGCACGGACCTCTTTTTGGACCGGGAGTTCCTGCTGAGCGACAAGCCCGAACTGACTACGCACGAGCAGTATCCCGGAGAGCTGGAAGGCGCGCCCGTGCACCGGATCAACCTGCTGAAGCTTGCCAAGGGGCATGGGGCGCATTGAGCGCTCGCGTCCGGCACTGAAGAATTTATGGCGGCCGTGCGGATCAGATGCCGTGCGGCTGTCGCATGAAAAGGAATACCCCGCACGTTGCCATGATCAACCGCATTACTGAACTCTACAGCATTCGTTACCCCATTATTCAGGCGGGAATGGTCTGGACCTCCGGCTGGAAACTCTGCGTGGCCTGTTCGAAGGCGGGCTGCCTCGGGCTGGTCGGCGCGGGTTCCATGAAACCGGATCTTTTGCGGGAACATTTGCAGAAGACGAAGAGTGCGCTGGGCGACGAGTTTTCTTACGGTGTCAACGTGCCGCTGCAGCGCAAGGACGTGGACGATCTGCTGAATGTCTGCATCGAGGAAGGGGTGAAGATTATCTTCACTTCGGCGGGCAATCCTGCGCTCTACACGCAGAAGCTCAAAGACGCGGGCATGGTGGTAACGCACGTGGTGCCTTCCGCCAAACTGGCCCGCAAAGCCGAAGATCGCGGCGTAGATGCCGTGGTGGCCGAAGGAACCGAAGCGGGCGGCCACAACGGGGTGGATGAGATTCCGACCTTTGTGTTGATTCCGCAGGTGCGCGATGCCATCAAGATTCCGCTGATGGCCGCGGGCGGTATCGCCGACGGACGCACCATGGCAGCGGCAATGGCGCTGGGCGCCGAAGGTGTGCAGATCGGCACGCGATTCGCGGCCACCGCAGAATCATCATCGTCCGAACGGTTTAAGCAGGCGGTGGTTCAGGCGGGCGAAGCCGATACGGTATTATCCATGAAGGCGCTGGCTCCGGTGCGAATGATCAAGAATCCCTTTGCGCTGAAGACAGCGGATCTGGAGAAGCACGGTGCCACGGCAGACGAAATGCGCGCGCTGCTCGACGGACAGAAGCGCGAGCGCCGGGGAATTTTCGAAGGCGATTGGGAAGAAGGCCAGTTTGAGGCCGGGATGAGCGTGGGACTGATCCACGATGTGCTCCCCGTCGCCGATGTGGTGGAAAGACTTTTGAATGAATACCGCCGGACGCTAAGAGAGATGTGCGGCCACGGAGGATTGGCGGAGGACCTGGCCGAAGTGTCCGGTGAATTGAGGAGAAACGCATGATACGGGAAGTCATGGGCGGAAAACTTCATCTGGTGCGCATTACCCAATGCAATCTGGATTACGAAGGCTCCTGCGCCATTGATCAGAATCTGCTCGACGCGGCGAACATTTTACCCTTCGAGCGCATTCATATCTACAACGTCAACAGCGGACAGCGGCTGGATACCTATGCGATTCCCGGACGGCGCGGCTCGGGCATGATTGGCCTGAATGGCGCGGCGGCGCGCCTCGCGCAAAAGGGAGATCGCGTGATCATCGTCACCTATGTGCAGGTCAACGAAGACGAGATCGCGTCCCACCGCTCCACCGTGATTATGGTGGACGAAAAAAATCAGCCGGTCAAGACGATTCGTCATAGCCTGCGGAGCAAATCATGAAAATTTCGACTGCTTTCGATTCGGTATCGGCCGCGCCCGACGCGATTGCCGTATTCCTGTTCGATGATGAAGTGCGCTCGCCGCGCTTGCCGTCGCTGAATCGCGCGACGGTGAATGAAATCACGCGGCTGATCGCCGCGTCGAAGTTCGCCGGTAAGAAGGAAGAAACGGTGCGCCATTACACCGACCGCGCCTCGTCGCCGATGGTGATTCTGCTCGGCTTGGGCTCGCGCAAGGATTTTCAGTGGCAGACGCTGCGCCTGGCCGCCGGAGCCGCCGTGCGCAACGGGCGCGACCACGGCGCCAAGACCATGGCGCTGGTCAGCGAAGATAAACTGGCCGATGATCTGAGCGTCGAGCAGGTGACGCATGCTCTGGCCGAAGGCGTGGTGCTCGGCAACTGGCGCTTCGACAGCTACAAGAAAATTCCGCCCAAAGAGGTCAAGGACCTGAACACGGTCACGGTCTATTACGCGACAGAATCGCGCAAGAAGGCGGCGGACAAGGTCATCAAGCGGCATGCGGAAATCGCGCGCTGCATGAATCTGGCGCGGCAGTGGGGTACGGAGCCGGCCAATGTGGTGACGACGGATTATCTGGCGCGTGAGGCCCGCAAGCTCTCGGCGCGGGGGTTGAAGGTAACCGTGCTGGAACGTCCGCAGATGCAGCGGCTGGGAATGAATCTGCTGCTGGCTGTGGCCAAGGGCAGCGCCATGCCGCCCAAGCTGATCATCATGGAATGGAATCCGCGCGGCGCAAAAAAGACCTATGCCTTTGTCGGCAAGGGACTGGTGTTCGATTCGGGCGGCCTGAATATCAAGGTTGCCTCGATGGAAGAGATGAAGTCCGATATGTGCGGCGCAGCGGCGGTGCTGGCGGCCATGAATGGCGTGGCGGAGTTGAAGCCGGATGTGCGCGTGATCGGTGTGATCGGCGCGGTGGAAAATGCCATCGGCCCCGATGCCTACCGGCCCTCGGATATCTACACGGCTTACAACGGCAAAACGGTTGAGATCGGCAACACCGATGCGGAAGGCCGCCTCGTGCTGGCCGACGCGCTGGCTTACACCGTGGACAAGT
Source organism: bacterium (assembly GCA_036504735.1). NCBI lineage: Bacteria > bacterium. The sequence goes on along the minus strand of DASXUQ010000005.1, from coordinate 594,336 downwards.
ACAAGCCCAACGGCATGGTGGACGTCGCCACGCTCACCGGAGCGGCCGTGGTGGCCCTTGGGCACTATGCGGACGCGGTGTTCTCCAATGACGATCACTGGCGGCAGACGGTGATGAGCGCGGCGGATCGCGCGGGCGAGCGCCAGTGGCACATGCCGCTGTTCGATGAATACGGCCAGGAGATGAAAGGCGACGTCGCGCAGCTTCGCAATGTTCCCGGCCATCGCTGGGGCGGCTCCTGCACGGCGGCGGCGTTCCTCAAAGAGTTCGTCGACGACACCCCGTGGGTTCACATCGACATCGCCCCCACGGCTTTCCCCGGCGTTGTTTCCTCCATCCAACCCAAGGCCACGGCTTCGGGTTCTGCGGTGAGGACAATGTTGGAACTGGTGACGGGGACGAAGTAGGAATCACGACTCGAGCTGCAATGAGCGATGATATCTTGTTCGACGATCACATTTCCCCGGCCATTCTCGATCTATTGAGGCGAGCGGGGAAGGGCGATCCTGTGGTCTGTGTAACGCCATACCTGAAACTTTATGACCGGGCTCGCCAGGCAATACGCAGCGCCACGGACAACCGTGTGCGACTTACTTTCCTCGTCAGGAAGGACGCGAGTGCCAGTTTCCACGACGACCTCGTGTGGCTGGATTCGCATGGAATCCGGGTGTATCTTCTGGAGAATTTGCACGCCAAAGTCTATTGGTCTCCGAGTCGCATGATCATCAGCAGCATGAATATGCACGAAGCGTCCGTCAGCCGGAGTTACGAGGTTGCCGTGGTCACGCGCATGATGTCCGACATCCGGGAAATGCGGGCCAGGATCAATGAGTGGCTGTCCTTCGCTTCGCCGCTGAGCGGATATGATGACCTTGGCTATTGCATCCGTTGCGGCGAGACTCGCAGCTTCAACCTCGGTTATCCGCTGTGTGAATCATGTTTCGGAACGTATGGCTATGTTCGCATGGCTGCCGGCGAGGATCCATTTTGTCACAAGTGCGGAATACGAGTGCGAACCTCGTATGAGAAACCATTGTGCAAAGACTGCGAGCGTTCGATGGCCGGACCAGCACAGTCGCGCACACGATTTTGACCATATCCTGAAGACCCAATGACTGAACGCGAAACATTCCCGGTGGATGTGTTGATTGTGGGCGCGGGGCCGGCGGGGCTCGCTTGTGCGTATCACCTGAAGCAGCTCATCGCCAAAGCCAACGCCGCAGGCGCGAAGCTCGGTGACATCGAAATCATGGTGCTGGAGAAGGGGCGCGAGCTTGGCGCGCATAATCTCTCCGGCGCGGTGATGGACCCGCGCGGCATCTCCGAACTCATGCCCGATTGGAAAGAACGCGGGCTGCCGGTGGAACGTGTCTGCGAAGAAGAGTCGGTCTACTACCTGACCAAGACCGGCCGCATGCGTGCGCCGTGGACTCCGCCGCCGCTCAACAATCATGGCTTCCCCATCGTCTCCATCAATCGCCTCGTACAATGGCTGGGCGAGCAGGTGGAAGCCGAAGGCGTCACGGTGGCAACCGAGACCGCAGGGCAGGAGATGCTCTATGACGGTGGCCGCGTGGTGGGTGTGCAGACGGGCGACAAGGGCATCAACAAGCACAATCAGCCCAAGCCGAAGTTCGAACCCGGCATGAACATCGAGGCGAAAGTCACGGTGCTGGCCGAAGGCACGCGCGGCTCGCTGACCAAGGCGGCAGTGCAGAAGCTCGGGCTGGAAGGCCTGAATCCGCAGACGTATGTGCTGGGTGTAAAGGAAGTGTGGGAACTGCCCAAGCCGATTTCCGGGAAGGGAACCGTTTACCACTCGATGGGCTATCCGCTGGGCAATCTCTTCGGTGGCAGTTGGTTCTATACCATGCGCGACAACCTTGTGTCCGTCGGCCTGGTGACCGATCTGTCCTATGAGAATCCCTACACCGATCCGCACTACAACTTCCAGTGCTTCAAGAAGCACCCGTGGCTGTCATCGCTCCTGAAGGGCGGCAAGATGGTAGGCTATGGCGCAAAGACCATCCCCGAAGGCGGCTGGTATGCGATGCCGCGACTGTATCACGATGGTTTGTTGCTGGTCGGAGATGCGGGATCGTTTTTGAACGCCCAGCGTTTAAAAGGCATTCACCTTGCGATCAAATCCGGCATGCTGGCCGCCGAAACCATCATGGACAGCCTGCTCAAGCAGGACTTCTCGGCAGAGACCCTGAAGGGCTTCAAGGATCGCGTGAATGTCAGTTGGATCAAGCAGGAACTGTGGCCGGTTCGCAATTTCCATCAGCCCTTCGAACACGGCTTTGCAAGTGGCATGATGCACGCAGGCATTCAGTTTCTGACGGGTGGCTGGGACTTCAAAGATCCCATCCTTGGCCGCAAGAACCACACGCACATGAAGCCGTGGCGCAGGCTGGGCCTTGATCACCGTGATGAAGTGTGGGCGAAGCGCCTGGCCGAATTCGACGGCGACCTGACCTACGACAAACTCAGCGACGTTTACAAGAGCCGTACGATGCACGAGGAAGACCAACCGGTGCATCTGCATGTGCTCAACACCGAAATCTGCCGCACGCGCTGCCGCGAGGAGTTCGGCAATCCCTGCCAGTTCTTCTGCCCGGCTTTTGTCTATGAAATGGTGCCGGATGCCGAGCGGGGCGGAGTGAAGCTGCAAATTAACGCATCCAACTGCGTCCACTGCAAGACCTGCGATATTATGGATCCCTACGAGATCATTACGTGGGTTCCACCGGAAGGCGGCGGAGGACCGGTTTATACGGACCTGTAACTTAGAACATCGTGTACGATCTTCATAATCACGTTTTGCCGGGAGTGGATGATGGGGCGGTGGAACTCCGCGTGGCGCTGCGCATGCTGGAGATTGCCGCAAAGCAAGGCATCACTCACGTGGCCTGCACTCCGCATTCCGATGACCGCGCCGATAGCGAAAGAGACCGACTGTTTCAGTCGGTTTTTTCGCATGTGAAGGAAGCCGCAAAACAGCGGCAGATCCCCGTGGAACTGATTCTGGCTTCGGAACTGATGGTGGGGGCGGGCATTCTGAAAGTGCTTGCGCTGCCTTCCAGCAGCTTCGGCGGCAAAGGGAAATACTGTCTGATTGAGTTTCCCATCGAAACGCCCTTCGAAATTATTCAGAACGTCGTCAAGGCAATCCGGCGGCAGAATATTCATCCGGTGCTGGCGCATTACGAGCGCTTTTCCCGCGCGCAACGCACTATGGATCAGCCGCAGGCCTTGCGTGATGCGGGCGCCGTGCTGACGCTGGATGCGGGGTCGATTCTTGGGCAATTCGGCAATGTGCTTGTCAAACGCAGCAAGCAGCTTCTCGCGTGGAATGTGGTAGACATTCTGACCAGCGACGCGCACGATGACGGCTCGCATGGCTTCTGCCTTCAAGCCAGTGTGGATGCGACGGCGGCGATTGTGGGACTGGATGCGACTCGAAAAATGGTAGTGGATAATCCGCGCCGCGTGTGGGAAGGCCTGCCGTGGCCAACAGATCATGTGAAGGGTGGAGCGCAAGGATGATTCTTGGACCGTATGCTGTCTCGCTGATCGAATCCGGCGATTTCAAATTGGATGGCGGCGCGATGTTCGGCGTGGTGCCAAAACCGCTGTGGAGCCGCGCCTGTCCCGCTGATGATCTTAACCGCATCGACATGACCATGCACTGCCTGCTGATCGAAACGGCGGATCGCAAGATTCTTGTGGATACGGGGTGCGGCGACAAAGACAGCCTGCGCTTCCGGGAAATCTACGGAATCGACACCCACGAGCGGTCGCTGCTGACGTCGCTGAAGGTCCGCGGCGTGAAACCCCAAGAGATCACGGATGTCATCTACACCCACCTGCATTTCGACCATGCGGGCGGATCCACGCGTGTGGTCGAAGGCATAACGGTTCCGGTCTTTCCCAAGGCGCAGCACTACGTTCAGAAACGGCATTGGGAGCACGCGCTGAAGCCAACAGAGCGCGACCGCGCCAGTTTCATTCCGGCCAACTACGTGCCGGTGCATGAATCCGGTCTGCTGAACCTCATCGATGGCGACACCGAAATCTTCCCCGGAATCAAGCTCATCATGGTGGATGGCCATACGCCCGCCATGCAGATGGTGACCATTCAGTCCGATGACAAAACGATCTGGTTTGCCGCCGATCTGATTCCCATGTCGGCCCATGTGCCTCTGCCCTACATTATGGGGTATGATCTTTTTCCGCTGACGACTCTCGAAGAAAAGAAAAAGTATCTGAAGCAGGCCGCGGATGAGCGGTGGATTGCGGTTTTCGAGCACGACCCTGCGGTCCCGGCCAGCCATCTGGTGTTACACGAGCAGGGCTATGTGACGCGCGGCGAGAACGTCGTGATTTAGGACATGGAAAAAAGCGCGGCAAATATCTTTGCCGCGCTTCAAACCCTATCGCTTGCGTCTGAGGTTTATGCGTTTATAAGTTTTTCGCCGGCTCTCCAGTTGGCGGCGCAAAGGCCACCCGCCTGAAGAGCATCCAGCACGCGCAGCACCTCTTCGATGTTGCGGCCAATGCCGGTGTCATGCACGACCTTCCAGCGCAGAATGCCGTCCGGGTCAATAATGAAGGTGCCGCGCTGGGCAAATCCGGCGTCTTCGTCAAGCACACCGTATTCCCGGCTGACCGTGTGATTCAAATCGGAGAGCAAGGGGAAGCGGATCTTGCCGAGACCATCCTTCGTCCACGCCTTATGGCTATGCGTGCTGTCTACCGAGCAGCCGAGGATATCGGCGCCGCGCTTGGTGAACTCTTCATACGCCTGGGAGAACGCCTTGATCTCGGTGGGGCAGACGAAGGTGAAATCCAGCGGGTAAAAAAACAGAACCAGCCACTTTCCTTTGTAATCCTCCAGCGATACTTTAGTAAAGTCCTCGCCGTGCAAAGCGTCCATCATAAATTTCGGGGCGGGCTTGGCGACTTGTACGGACATCTTTCCTCCTGATGATTATGGTTTTAGCTGATGGTGGGAAATGTTCATGAATTCAGTCCCAGTAAGATCAACTGGGCACAGTATTATTAATCGCGCAGCGACCGCAAAAAGTTCCGTCGATCCCGCGCTGGCTTATCGGGGATCTCAAATCGAATTATGTCCACTTCTAAATCCCGCAGCTTCCTGGACCGCATCCAGAACGATGTCCTCGTGGCCGATGGCGCGACGGGAACCGCTCTCTACTCGCGCGGTTACTCCTATCGCTCCTGCTTTGAGGAACTGAACGAATCCGATCCGGAAGTCGTTGAAGCTCTGCATCGCGAGTACATCGCCGCCGGAGCGGATCTGATCGAAACGAACACCTTCGGCGCCAGTGCCTTGCGGCTTGCCGAGCATGGCTTCGAGAAGCGCGTCCGTCAGATCAACCGCGTCGGGGCACAGATCGCGCGCCGTGCGGCAGGAGACTCGGTCTTCGTCGCAGGTTCCATTGGTCCGCTTAATCGCGTGCTCGAGCCCATCGGCACCTTGTCCCTGTCCGACGCCCGGGAGGCTTTTCGAACTCAGATCGCAGGACTGCTTGAAGGCGGCGTGGATCTGTTCGTCGTGGAAACCATGTCGAGCCTTGCGGAAATCCGCGAGGCCATTGGAGCGATCCGCGAACTGTGTGACCTGCCGGTGATTGCGTCAATGACCTTCACCGAAGACGGGAAAACCCTGGTGGGGGACAAACCGTCGGAAGTGCGTCGAGCCTTGGCCGAATTCGGCGCCAATGCAATCGGCGCTAATTGCTCCGTAGGACCGCAGCCGATTCTGGATGTCATCGAGCGGATGGGCGACGGAATCCCGCTCTCCGCCCAGCCCAACGCAGGCTTGCCGCGTGTGGTGGGAGGACGGTATATTTACCTTGCGTCGCCGCAGTATTTTGCCGATTACGCGCGGCGCTTCGTCGACGCCGGTGTTTCAATTGTCGGCGGATGCTGCGGAACCACTGCGGAGCATATCCGCGCGGTGGCCGAAGCGGTCAAGGGCAAACGCCGCGTGACGGTGCACGGCGCGCTGCTGCATGATCCTGATGAAGAGCGCTTGACGCACTCCGTCACAACGCACGTGCCGCGCAGCGATTTCCGCGCCAACCTCGGCAAACGCTTTCAGATTTCGGTGGAAATCGATCCGCCGCGCGGCTTCAACGCCGAGCCGTTCATCCGCAGTGCGCAGATGCTGAAATCCCACGGCGTGGATCTGATCAATGTCGCCGATTCCCCTCTGGCGCGTTCGCGCTTAAGCGCGCTGGCCATGGCACATCTGGTGCACCGCGACGCCGGTGCGGAAGTGCTGCTGCACATCTCCTGCCGCGACCGCAACGCTCTGGCGCTGCAATCGGAGTTACTCGGTGCTCACGCCCTCGGGGTGCTCAACATTCTGGCGGTGACGGGAGACCCCACTGCCGTCGGAGATTATCCCTTTGCCAAGGGTGTGTTCGAATTGGATTCCATCGGTCTTTCCAAGCTGGTGACGCAGTTGAATGCCGGGCGGGACCTCACGGGCCGCGAGATGGAAGAGAACACGCGCTTTCTGCTGGGAGTGGGCGTCAATCCCACGGCGACCAATCTGGAACTCGAGTATGACCGCTTCCGCAAGAAGATGGATGCCGGCGCGCAGTTCGCGTTCACGCAGCCGCTATTCGATGCCGCGACTCTCGAGAAGTTCCGCAACGACATTTCCGGCTTCTGCAAGATTCCCGTCTTTGTGGGCATCATGCCGCTGCGCAGTGCCAAGCACGCGGAATTCATTCACAATGAAATCCCGGACATGTTTGTGCCGGAACCGATCCGCAAAAGGATGGCCGATTCCGGCACAGAAGGCCCGCGTGTCGGTGTGGAAATCGCTCAGACTCTGCTCCACGCCATGAAGCCCATGGCGCAGGGTGCTTACCTTATGCCGCCCTTCAACAAGTTCGAAATGGCGGTGGAGGTGCTGAAGGCGCTGGACCTCGACACGTAATCCCACAGCAAGCTGTGCAACACGCCGCTTGTAAATCACACATAGGCCGGAATGCCCGTCAGGTCTTCGCCGATAATCAGCGTGTGAATATCGAAGGTGCCTTCATAGGTATTGACGGATTCGAGATTGTTCATGTGGCGGAAGGTATGGTACTCGCTGGAGATTCCGTTCGCGCCTAAGATGTCCCGGCCTACGCGTGCAATCTCCAGCGCCATGCCCACATTATTGCGCTTGGCCATGGACACGTGCTGCGGGCGCAGTTTCCCCGCCTGCCGCAGTTGTCCGAGACGATAGGCGAGCAACTGCCCTTTGGTAATTTCGGTCGCCATCCACGCCAGTTTGTTTTGCACGAGTTGGAAGCTGGCGATGGGCTTGTCGAACTGGATGCGCGACAGGCTGTATTGCAGCACCTCGTCGTAAACTGCTTGCGCCGCTCCCATCGCTCCCCAGGCAATACCGTAGCGGGCCTGTGTCAGGCACGACAGCGGCCCCTTGAGGCCTTTGACAGTGGGAAAGATATTCTCCTTGGGAACTTCCACACCCTGAAGAATCAGGTCCGAGGTTACACTGGCGCGCAGCGAGAACTTGTTCTTGATTTCCGGCGCGGAGAAACCTTCGCTCTTGGTATCCACAATAAAGCCGCGGATCTCGCCATCGAGCTTGGCCCAGATAATGGCGACGTCTGACACGGTGCCGCTGGTAATCCACGCTTTGGAGCCGTTCAGAAGATAGTGGCTGCCCTTGTCCTCGGCGCGCGTCAGCATGCCGCCGGGATTGGAACCGAAATCCGGCTCTGTGAGCCCGAAGCAGCCGATCTTCTCGCCGCGAGCCAGGAGCGGCAGCCAGTAATCCTTCTGAGCATCGGTGCCGAAAGCGTAGATCGGGTACATGACGAGCCCGGTCTGCACGGATACAAAGGAACGCATCCCGGAGTCGCCGCGCTCGAGTTCCTGATTGATCAGACCATAGGCGATCGCGCCCAAATTCGCGCAGCCATATTTTTCGGGATAGGGAGCGCCCAGCAGGCCCAACTCCGCAAGCTTCGGAATCAGTTCCTTGGGAAAGCGCGCGTCACGGTTGCAGTGTTCGATAATGGGCATCAGGTTATCCGTGACAAAGTCACGAACGGTTTCCTGCACCATCCGCTCTTCTTCTGAGAGCAAATCAGTAATCTGGTAGTAATCCAAAGCCTTATAGGGCATAACCATGTCCTCCAAAGTATTAGAGCAAGATACGACATCGCCGGAAAACATGCAACCGCCGTCAACAGAGGCCAACTGGCAGCCCTTTGAGGATCTTGCAGGATTTCCGGGCGGAATCTCCCTTAAGCGGGACGGCAGCATGTCATGGAACGGCCAGTTGCCGGACGAAATTGTCCAAAACCGCCGCCGCTACTTTGAGATTGTGGGGCTGGATCCGCGATTTGCCGTGGGGGCCGATCAGGTGCACGGGGCGGAGGTGTACCGCGTGACCATGAAGGACGCTGGTCGGGGGATACTGGACCGGGAAACCCGAGTCAGCGGCACCGATGCCCTGATCACCAACGAGCGCGGCCTGACGCTGACCACATTGCACGCGGACTGCGCGCCTGTCTTCTTTGCCGACCCCAAAAACCACGCCATTGGTCTGGCCCATGCCGGGCGGCGCGGCATTCTGGCGGGGGTCGCGGGGAAGACCCTACAAGCTATGTCCAAGGAGTTCGGCTCGATTCCCGGCAATGTGCACGTGGCCATCGGCCCGACGATTTGCACTCAGGCCTATGAAGTCTCGCTTTTGGTAGCGGAGGAATTTGCCGTACGGTTTGGGCAGCAGGTTGTGTGGCATCAGGATGACTGCACCTATCTGGACTTAGTGGCGGCAATTATGGTCGACTTGCTCGAAGCAGGTCTTAATCCATCACGGATTCCGGCCCGTCCGCCCTGTACAGCGACGAACCCGCTGTATGCCTCTTACCGCAGGGATGGAGCACCTGCCCGCTCGATGCTCTCCTGGCTTCGCATGATGTGAAGTAATCCGCTGAAATCGCTTGCGTTGGAGCAGGCAAATCCTTATCTTTTGTCCTGTGCACTATTGCCATTAGTGGCAGAGCAGTTCACCCAACCCGCAGAATCGTATGCCAAAGTCTACGAAGCCTCCCGTTAAGAAGTCCCGTTCGTCACGTACTGCCATCAGGCAGGCGGCGGAAAACCACGACAAGACCGTGAATGAGCTGTCGCGCGGCTATTTGCAGCGTACCGAAGGCGTGCAGAATGCTTCCGCCTTCGACAACGCCATGGCGCAGTTCGACGAAGCGGCAATGATTTTGAAGCTGACGCCCAGTCAGGTGGCGATGATTCGTCAGCCGAGGCGTATTACGGAAGTGACACTGCCTGTACGCATGGATGACGGTTCCATTCAGACGTTTGTCGGCTACCGGGTGCAGCACAATATCATGCGCGGCCCGGCCAAAGGCGGCGTGCGGTTTCATCAGAATGTGACGCTGGATGAAGTCAAGGCGCTGGCCTTCTGGATGACTTACAAATGCGCTGTGGTGGATATTCCCATGGGCGGCGGCAAAGGTGGAATTATTGTGGATCCATCCAAGCTTAGTGTTGGGGAAATGGAGCGGCTGTCGCGCCGCTACTTCGCGGAACTGGAAGATATTTTCGGTCCGGATCGTGATGTGCCCGCTCCCGACGTAAACACCACGCCGCAGATCATGGCCTGGTTCATGGATACCTATTCGATGCATCGCGGCAAGGACTATGTTCCCGCTGTAGTGACGGGCAAGCCGCTGGAGATCGGTGGCAGCCAGGGGCGTGTGCTGGCAACGTCGCGCGGCCTGCTGTTTAATCTTCGCCGTGCCGTAGCCGCTAAAGGCGAACAGATGAAAGGCCTCACGGTTGCCGTGCAGGGCTTCGGCAATGTCGGCAGTAATGCCGCGCTGCTGCTGCATGACGACGGCTGCGTGGTGCAGGGGATCTCCGATGTGTTCGGCGCGTTTTACGGCCCCAAGGGAATTGACATCCGGGAAGCACAGAAATACGCGCGGGACCATGGCGGACTGAAAGGTTTTGAGAGCACCGGTCTGGCAAAACAGCTCAAGAAGCCTGAAGACCTGTTGGAATTGGATGTGGATGTGCTGTCGCCTTGCGCGCTGGAACTGGTGATCACGGGACGCAATGCGGCCAAGGTCCGCGCCCGTTATATCGCCGAGGGCGCCAATGGCCCGCTCGATCACACCGCGGACAAGATTCTCGATCAGAAGGGAGTATTCATCATTCCCGATATTCTCTGCAATGCGGGCGGTGTGGCGGTCAGTTATCTTGAATGGGTGCAGAACCGCATGGGATACTACTGGACAGAGGAGAAGGTCAACGAGGACCTTGAGCGGATCGTGAACAAAGCCTTTGATTCAGTCTACGCTACCGCCCAGCAATTCAACGTCAGCCTGCGCATCGGAGCCTTCATCGTCGGCATTCAGCGCGTGTCGCGTGCTGCCGAACTTCGCGGGCTCTATGCCTGAACCTTTGGCGCCATATGGCCTGAACCTTTTGCGCGACCATTATGATGCGCTGCTTGTGGCCAATGGTGCACCCATCTCGCGCAGACTCTTCAGTCAATTGCGCAAACGCTCCGGGCTGCTGATTGCGCTCGATGGCGGCGTGAATGCTCTTTTCCGGTACAAGACAGCTCCCGATTGGGTGGCTGGTGATCTGGACTCAGCGACTCCTCAGTCCTTGGCGTGGGCGCGGGAGAACGGCTCGGCCGTGCGCAAGCTGCTGTCGCAGGAGTCGCCGGACATGGCCAAGGGGATGGAGTTCTGTCGCGGACTAGGATGCCGAAATGTTCTGGTCGCAGGATTCTCCGGTGCGCGCACCGACCATGTACTGTCATCCCTCACCTTTGCGTTTCGGGTGCGGGGAGTAGAAGTGGAGTTGATTACCGATGATGTGCTGGTGATGCCCTTACGTGGCCGGGTGGAGCGTGAATTTGCCGTGCCGCGCGGTCACACGTTGTCATGGTTTGCATTTCCCAAGGCGGGCCCATGCGCGCTGCGCGGCGTCCGCTGGCCGTTCCGCAATCGCCTGCTGACGGCGGACGGCTTTCACAGTCTGTCGAACTTGCCGGTGGAGCCCGTGGTGCAGTTGTTCCAGCGCGCCGGCCGCTCTCTTCTGGTTGTGAGTCTTCGTCCCCAGACGCGACCCTGAGGACGTTTGCGGCACACCTCGAGCAGTTACATCCAACTTCTCGCGAACATGCTCTTCAAATCTCTTGCCCTTCTGACGGCGCTGCTCTGTGCGGCGTTCTGTGTATCCGCGCAGACGGATTTTCATTCCGCCGATCTGGACACCGCCCTCAGCTTCATCGGCTTGCATGAATCGGATTTCGTATCCGACCGCATCTGGGCCGAAGACGACACGTTTCTTCTTCCCAAGATTCGCGAGGCGTTGCAGTCTCCGCTGGCGGCGTATCGAGTCACCCACGAGTTTTCCAGCAGCATCCCGTCCGGAATTGCCGACGCCGCGCATGTCAATGACATGGCGGCTTTTTTGTCCGCGCGCTGCCCGGAAGAGGTCTGCCGCAGTATCGACTCCGCGCTGGCGCTGGCTCCATCTTCAGATCCTTTCGAGCCGCTGCTCAGCGCCTTTGCGCTGACGGAACGCTACCGCACTCAAGCCTTTTCACGGCTGTCCCACGCGCAGCAGCAATCCTTTCTGGTGGCATTGCCGCTGTGGTTTCGCAACAGCGAACTTCCGGCGCAGGATTCACTGAAGGGCGCGTTGCACAGGTCCTTCGGTTTGCCCGTGGACACGACGCAGAAAGTGGATGCCGACAGCGTGTTGACGCTTCTTGCTCTCGTTGACCGGCAGGCGCTCTCCGCCGCCACCTATGCCTTCGCGCGCGGCGTCTCTTTGACTGCTCAGAAAACCCCGGCAGTTGCACCTCCGAAGAAGCCTCTGAAAGTGGCGGGTGTAGAAGGAAATGTGCTGGCAACGCGGCAGACTCCCTACGGCACGTTTGTCATCGGCGGGGACGGAACGAATACCTATAGCGGCGACTTTGCGGCCATACTGGATGTGGGCGGCGATGATCGCTATCTGTCCCGCGTCGGGTGCGGCGTCGGCGTACTCAGCCATCCGGTTGCAGCGGTCATCGATTATTCCGGAAACGATCTCTACATTTCGGGAAAGAGTTGCGATCAGGCCTGCGGCATCTTGGGTTTCGGTGGCTTGGTAGATCTGGGCGGTAATGACGAGTACCGCGCGGGTTCCTTCAGCCAGGGGGCTGCCTTCTGCGGAGCCGCGCTGTTCTTCGACAAGAGCGGCAACGACACCTATCGCGCCCAGATGTTTGCCCAAGGTGCGGCGGCGTGCGGCATGGCGGTGTTGGCCGATGGAGAAGGCCGCGATGTTTACGACCTCGGAGAGTACGGGCAGGGATTCGCCTCCACATTCGGCGCAGCGGCGCTGGTGGATGGCGCGGGCAACGACCTGTATCGGGCCGGCGGATTGGAGAACGATCTGCCGCTGAGGCCTGAAGATTACAATTCATATGCTCAGGGGTTCGCTACAGGTTCACGTCCACGCGGCGGAGGCGGATTTGCCTTGCTGCATGATCTGAGCGGAAATGACTTCTACGATGCCGAAATCTATGGTCAGGGAGTTGGATATTGGTACAGCCTCGGCTGCCTGCTCGACGATTCCGGCAGCGACGCCTACTCAACATCGCAGTATTGCCAGGGCGCGGGCATTCACCTTGCGGCGGGCGTGCTGGAAGATGGCGCCGGCGACGATCATTACATTTCGCGGTACGGTCCCGGCCAGGGCGGCGCGCATGATCTGGCGGTGGGTTTGCTCTATGATCATAGCGGCGATGACCAGTATCTGCTTTCCGGCGGGCACGGCATGGCGATCAACAACAGCGCGGCGCTGTTCCTCGATGGCGGTGGAAATGACGATTACCATGTAACCGTATCCGCCTTGGGCGAAGGTGGAACTGCCGAGGCACGCGGCTTCGGAAACATGGGTGTATTTGTGGATGCGGGCGGGCACGACGTCTACTCCGATCCCATGAAGAGCGATTCCACTGTCTGGTTTCTCGGTTTGTACGGCGTCGGCTATGACGTCCCGCGCAGCCCGGTTCGTCCGCGCGAAGCCCCCATCACGATCACGCTTGTTCCCGCGGACACTCAGCGCACGGTGGAGCAGATCTTCCACGACGCCGCGCTATGGGAAGTCACGGACTACCGTGAACGTGTGAAGCGCGGCAGAATGTCCCTTGAAGCCAAATGGCGGGAAGCGATCCCTTGGGTCGCGGCGCACAAGCTGAATACCATGGACGGTCTTGAACGCCGTGCCATTGTCGAACTCTACAAGGCTCATCCCGATTCCGCTGCGCCGTATCTCATTGCCGCCTTGGATTCCAAGGACCGGGGCACGCGGCGAACGGCGATTACAACCTTGGGTGAGATGAAGTATCGCGGCGCGGTGAAGGCGCTCATCTCCAAGATTCCCGACGAAACCTACGCGTTTTTGCGCCCCACCCTTCTGTATGCTCTGGGCGACATCGGCGACACGTCCGCCACCTCGACCGTTCTGCGCTACAGCGCAAGCAAGGTCGAGCGGGAACGGATCGGCGCCACGGTGAGCCTTGGCAAACTTCGGAATCCGCGCGTGTTCGAGGCGATCATCCCGCGCCTCACCGACACTCTTTTTACCGTGAGCAGTGCGGCCATCATTGCGCTTGGCGCGCAGAGTCCAGCGGCGATTCCCGTGGTCGACCGCGAATTCCGCGCCGCGACACCTCAGCGGCAGGAGGCCCTTCTGGCGTCCGTGAAGAAGATGGGGGAGAGGTGGGCGGCGGTAGATAGCCTGAAGAAGAATGTACGGCGGCTGGCGCCTGTGGTGCGGGCCGCCCTGAAATCCGATAATCCGCGTGTGCAGGCGGCGGCGGTGTTTGCGGCATCGAAGGTCCTCGAGAAACGGGACCTTGAGGCCGTGCGCCGGCGATTGGCTGCATCGAACGATCCCGTGCTGGCTGCACGGCTAAAAGAACTTGACAAGACTCTGAGGTAACGGTACATTATGGCACGCAAAGCCTTTCCTTCGTCGCTCGACATTCTGCATCTTCTCAGTGATGCCTTCGGCCCCTCAGGGCATGAAGATGATGTTCGCGCCTGTATTACCGACTTGGTACGTCCGCTGGTGGATGATATGTGGGAAGATGCCACCGGAAACCTGATATGCCTGCGCAAGGGCAGCAGCAAGAAGAAGCTGATGCTTGATGCGCATACGGATGAAGTGGGTGTTATGGTCAGGTACATCGATGAGCACGGCTTTCTCAAGTTTGCTAAGATCGGCGGATGGGATGACCGGATCTTCCCCAGCCATCGCGTTAAACTGCGCAAACGGGACGGCGGCTTCTATCACGGTACCATCGGTATGTCTCCCCCTCATGTCCTCTCCGATGAGCAGCGGAAGAAGCCCATTGCCGCGGAAGATTATTTCATCGATATTGGCGCGTTATCTTTCGAAGATGCCGCAGCGCGCGGTGTGCGCGTTGGTGATGTAGGAGTGCTCGACGATCCGTTTTTCGAATTCGCGCCGGATCACTTTATGGGCAAGGCCTTCGATGACCGCGCCGGATGCACCATCGTCATCGGCCTGCTCAAAGCCCTTGCCGACGGCAAGATCAAGACTCCGCTAACGGTCTATGCCAGCTTCTCGACGTCGGAAGAACTGGGGCTGCGTGGTGCGAAGGTGGCCGCGTTCGGCATCGATCCTCAAGTGGCGCTGGCCTTCGAAGGGACCATCGGCTCGGATTTCCCCGGAGTTCCGGCGGACCGCCGCCCGTGCAGCCAGCGCAAAGGCCCGGTGATTTCCGTGATCGACTCGAGCATGATTGTTCCGCGCCGCATGTCCGAATTCCTGTTTGATTGCGCCGAACGCGCCGGTGTGCCGTATCAGATTAAGATGCCGATTTACGGCGGTACCGACGGCGGCGCCATTCATCAGACCCGCGCGGGCGTGCTGACGGGGGTGGTGTCGGTGCCCTGCCGTTACATTCATTCGCCGAATGCCACTATGTATTGGCCTGACTTTGTGCACACCGAGCGTCTGGCGTTCGAATCGGTCAGCCGCATTCACCGGCTGCTTGAGTGATGTGGATTACCCTTGCCATACTGCTGCTGATCTTGCTGGCCGTGCTGCTCTTGCCTCTCGGCATGGAGGTCGCATCCGCCGCCGGAGTCCGTCGCTGGTATCTCATCCTTGCCGGACTGCATATTCCTGTCCCCAAGCCGATCATCGAGCGTGCGCGGCGCAGGATGAGGCAGAAGTACGAGAAGCAAGAGGTATCCAAGAGGAAGAGCATATGGCAGGATCTTGCGGGCAAACTGCGCGGTTTACGGAGTAAACAGAGGTCTCAAGATGAAGGCTTCCGCCTCAATGACTTGAGGACCACGCTGGACACAGTCATCCGCATACTCCACATCCTGCGCATACGGGTTCACCGGCTCCACATTGTGATTGCATCGCCTGATCCCGCATGGACGGGAGTGGCTTACGGGATGGCCTGCGCCGCGATTGGTGCCCTGCCGCCGGAGTGGCCGGTCTCGGTGGAGGCGGACTGGTCCGGCAACGTGCCGCAGTTTACGTATCGGGTGGAAGTCAGTGTCGTTCCGGTGCGCGCCCTGGCGGTGCTCACCGGCTTTCTGTGGAGACGAGCCTTTGCCTGACTATACCGACGGTTTATCCATATCTTTCCACTTACAAAAACAGGAACATTATCATGGCAAATTCCGGTGCTACTGAAATCCTCGATGCCCTCATGCGTAACATGCGGGACATCATCTCTACCAAGACCGTCGTTGGGGAGCCCATCCAGAACGGTTCGACCACGATTCTTCCGGTCATGAAGGTAGCTCTCGGGTTCGGAGCCGGGGCGGGCGGCGGCGAGAAACCCGGCGAAAATGGAGCAGGCGGCGGTGGCGGCGGCGGTGGCGGCATCTCAATTACCCCGATCGGATTTCTCGTCGTGGATGAGAAGCGCGCTCTGCTGATTACGCCCAAGCATTCACGGTTCGATTGGGTTGTAGAAAGCTTGCCCGAACTTCTGGACAAGATCGGCCACATCGCTCAGGATTTCCGCCGCAAACCTTCTGGTGAAGAAGGTCAGAGAAGGGAAGGCCCCCCTTACGAGGAGCCTTCCGGACGGCCCATGCCATAGTGTAGACGCTGCGCGGGCGGGTCTCACAACCCGCCCGCGCCGTAATTGCCTATTTCAGCAGAACAATTTTCAGAGGTGACTGACCATTCCTTCCGGTCGCCACAAAGTAGACTCCCGAAGCCAGCCCCTCGCCCGACACCATCACGCGCTGCACGCCCGGATTCAATGCCACTTCCACTGTCTTAACCGCTCGTCCCGTAATGTCGTATATCCGAATGGCCTGCCTGACCGCGCCGGAGCACTCAATCTCAAGCGTTATTTGCGAATTGAACGGATTGGGATAGGCGGAGACAAGACGCATCTCGGCAGGCGTTGCCGCTCCGCGTGGCTCCACACGCTGCGGTTCAAACAGGACGGAATAGTGGCCGCTGTGCCCCACAGCAATAGTGGCGGTCGGGTACATGTAGCTGAACGGAACCGGTTCGCCATCCGGGCCTTGAACGCTGCGGATAGCCGGCACGTCCCGAAGCGTCACCGTAATGGTTGGCGTCGCGCTGGAATCATCATTCTGCCAGATCCCCGATAGGGAGTCGAAATCTGGCCACGGGAAAGCGAATTCAATCTCCACCGACGCAATATTGCGCAGCAGGTGAATATCTAACCGGCGGCCGGCAAAGTCCTGCGTCGCTCCATAGCGGCCAAAAGTGTGCTCGTGGCTGGCGAGCGTTACGCGTGTCCAGTAGTACTCATCATCCTCATCGGCGTTGATCGACAGATCTCTGGGGAAGCGGTTAACCGAGAATCCTGACAGCCAGCGCACCACGCTGTCCTGAGTGAGCACTTCCAAGCCATGACCGGGGATTCCCGACGGTTGGCAGACGGTTGTATCTGCGGAACTGTTGATTCGGAGCGTATCCCACGCTTGCGCGGGATATCCGTACGCCTGCCATTCGAAGTCTGTGCTGCCCCACGTATTGTAGACCGGCAGATGCAGGCTGTTGAAGTGCATGGACTGAGTGGTATCCCGCAGATGCACCGCGCTGTAGCGGTGGTACTCATACAGAAATGCGGCGGAGTCCGGGTCTCCCGGCACGCCACCGAAGGCGGTGCGCATCGAACGGTTGGTGTCACCTGACGCGAGGTACTGCTCCTGGCGCAGTTGGCAATCGAGGATCTGGGAGCCCCCTGCGCTGGCGGCAATCAGGTAGTCCGAAATCCCGCAATGGTTGTTGTGCCAGACCTGCCCCGCCGCGCCGCCCATGGAACCCCCGATCATGTAGATGGAATCCCTGCTGAAGGGATAGCGCTGCATGATCCAGTCGAGCATGGCGCGGCAGTGATCCTGAGCCTTCCGCGTATCCCAATGGCGGTCATTGGGGCCGAAGTGCGACGCGGCGATCCAGCCGTGCTGATTCGCCAGATCATCGAAGCGGGTGTAGTCCCGCATCTCATACTGTGTGCCGCCCAATTGGTGCCACCAGATGAGTATCGCCGGGGGCGCAGATGAAGCGTACTGGTCCGGGACTTGCATCCAGAAACGGTCGGTGTCTCCTTCGGCAAGGACCAAAAAGGTGTCAATGGGCACGGGCTGCGCCCAAAGGACACAGCCCGTAACCAACACCAGCGCAAACGGCAGAAGAATCTGTCGCATCGAATCCTGATTTCCTATTTGAGCAATACGATCTTCGCGGGCGCCTGATGCGTTCCCGGTATCGACACAAAGTAGATGCCCGAGGAGAGCCCGTCACCCGACAACATGATCCGCTGCGTTCCGGGGTTCAGGTTCGCCATGATCGTCTTTGCCAGCCGCCCCGTAACGTCGAACAACCGGATTTCCCGTCGGGCGGAAATATTGCTCTGAATCTCCAGCACCATCTGCGAATTGAACGGGTTGGGATACGCGGCGGAAAGGGCGATTTCCAGCGGCTGCAAGGCGGTGGGCCTGTCCGCGGCGTTCGGCTGGAAGATGACCGTGTAATCACCGCTGCCCGGAATCACTACTGTCAGCGTATCATTGGCATAAGTGAACGCCCAGGTTGCTCCGTTGCGGCGAACTTCGCGCACGGCGGGAACACTGGTCAGTTGGATGGTCGCGTGCGGAATGGCGACCGAGTCACGGTTAATCCAGTGGCCGTTCAGCGTATCGAACCGTCCCCACGGAAACAGGAATTCGACGTCCAAGGCGGCAACATTGCGCACAAGATTGATGTCCAGCCGTTTATGGGCGGAATCTTTTACCGCGCCGTACCGCCCCATGGTGAACCGCTGAGTGTCAAGGCTGGCCTTGGTCCAATAGTACTCGTCGTATTCATCCGCATTGATGGAGATGTTGTCCGGATACCGGTTAGCGCGGAAGCCACTGAGCCACATCATCACCGAATCCTGATAAAGCACCGGGTATCCGTGCGCGTTAATGCCGGAGCAGAAGGTCTTTGTCGTGTCGGCATGATCAGCGCGGCGCAGCGAATCCAGAGCCTGAGCGGGCCTGCCATAGGCAAACCACTCTGCATTCCAGGCGTTGTCCGAAGTGCCCCATGTATTGTAGGCGGGCAAATGCAGGGCGTTGAAGTGCATGGATTCAAGAGTATCCGAAATGCGAATGGCGCTGGCCCGGTGATACTCATGAGCGATGCTGTCGCTGTCCCACGGGAAACCGCCAAATACCGCCCGCATGGCATCCAGCGTGTGACCGGAATCGACATACTGCTGTTGCCGCAGTTCGCAGTCCAGAATGGGTGATCCACCGACCACGGCTGCCGGCATGAAATCATGGATTCCGCAATGGTTGTTGTGCCAGACCAGGCCTGCCGCGGCGCCCATCGAGCTTCCTGCCATATAGATCGAGTCCATGCTGAAAGGGGCAGTGTCCATAGCCCACGTCAGCATGGAATCCATCTGATGCTGCCCCCGGCGTCCCTGGTAGTGCTTTCCATCAAACGGCCCGCGGATCGATGCCGCCATCCAGCCGCGCTCATCGCACAGAGCGGGAAAGTTGGTTGCCCGCAGTTCCAGCGAGTTGGCTCCATACCCGTGCCACCAGACGAGAATGGCGGGTGGATGCGTTCGATCATAGTTCACTGGCGTCCGCAACCAGAACTCAAAGGTGTCGGTCGCAGTGGTGTCGAAGAGAGCATACTCGGTCTGCGCAATCGCCTGGAGTGACAGCACAGCCAAGAGCAGCAGTACGCCAAGTAGGAGTTTCTTCATTGCCGGTCTCCTGATGTTTGCCGGTGATGCCCGGCCGAGAGCATTGCAGTCAGGTATTTGCCTTACGGAGTTCAAAATTATGGTCAACGCCCAAGAGCTTGCAGGGAAAGTCGCCCTTGTTACCGGCGGTGCGCGCGGAATCGGCCGCGGTATTGCGCTGAAACTTGCCCAGGATGGAGCCGATCTGGTGATCAACTATCTGGAACGGGAAGATGCGGCGCATGAGGTCGCCGATTGGATCCGGGGAATGGGCCGGCGCGTGTTGCTGGCCAAGGCAGATGTGTGCGATCCCGTTCAGGTTCACGATATGTTCAAGAACATTGTAACCGAGTTCGGTCACCTCGATATTCTGGTTAATAATGTCGGCCCGTTCCTCGTGCGCAAGGTATTGAAGATGTCGGTCGAGGAATGGAACCTGATGATTACGGCCAATCTTACGAGCGCTTTTCTTGTGGCACGGGAAGCCGTCACACTGTTCGACCGCGGCGAAGCCGGTGGCAATATCATCTTTATTGGCGCGCCGAATGCCGAGCGAGTTGGATCTCAAAGCGAATCCTGTACCTACTCCATTGCTAAAACCGGCGTGGTGATTCTGGCTCTGACCTTGGCCCGCGACCTGGGAACCAAGGGCATCCGCGTCAACGTGGTCAACCCGGGCTACATCGAAAACGATTCCATGACCCCGCGAATGCGGGAATGGATGCCCCACGAAGTGCCCCTCGGGCGCGTCGGCACTCCTGCGAACATCGGTGACGCAGTGGCGTTCCTCGTCTCCGACCGGGCTTCCTACGTTAACGGCACCGTGCTTAATATCCACGGAGGACTTTGGGTGTAGCTAACCCGTAATATACTGCGGCAATTTAACGATTTCAATCGAAATCGTGGCTAACGCGAAAAACTTCCGCCTTCATCTCCGGAAGCAATGCTCCACGCCTCAACATCGTCTACCGTTGTCAGCTATCCCTCATTATGTCCCGCTATCTCTTCACTCCTGCCCCCACCATGCAAGGTCTGCACGGATGAATGTGGCTTATTGCACATGTGCGCACGGAAAACCCATCGCAACTAATTGATATTTTTGTCTTAAGGTCGTTGCCCCGGATTTTGCAAGCTATAGAATAGCTAATGCCAGGCTTTCCCGGACTGCCTATCCCGCTTTGCATGCACGCCATTCTTCCGATCACCACATCAACTTGTATGGGGACCCGCCATGAAACACACTGTTAGACAGCTTTGTACTTTGGTGGCACTGCTGTGCCTGTCAGGTCACATCGTGGCTTCGACCGGCGCACTCCCGCTCGGCGAGGTGGATTTTTCGCACATGAACCCCAGCCTCGCCGTCTCGTCGGACAACATCCAGCGGACATCTATCCGGTTGGTGAATCCCGAAATCATCGTCATCGATTCGACGGTGAACTTCGAGACCTACCAGATTCCGGTCGTGCTGGGAGAACCCCTCAGTCAGGCGAGCGGTACGCCAACGGTGCCACAGGTCTCCCGGTTCTACCACATTCCCAACACCGGCTCCGTGACACTGGAAATCACCGCCGCGGAGTACGAACTGGTGGAGAATTACAATGCCTATCCAGTCCAGCCGGACGATGGCACGTTTCCGAATCAGTTGGTCAAGGACGCGCTACAGTACGGGAAAAACGAGTGGTATCCTCGGGATGTCGCCGTGATGACTTCACCGATGATCTGGCGCGATGTCCGGGTCGTGGCGGTAACGCTGTACCCCGTGCAGGTCAATCCCGTCACTCATCAGGCGCGCATCTATCGCCGCCTTGAGGCCAATGTTGTGGCGAATGACACTCCCGGCGAAAACGAACTCCTGAATCCCCGCCGGCCTTCGCGGGATTTTGCCGCCGTCTACCGCAACCTCATCCCGAATCTTTCCGACGCGACGCTGGACGACTTGAGCAATGTGCCCGGCTCCTATCTGTTGGTCTGTCACAACGACTCCGTATCGCTCCGCTGGGCCGACACGCTGGCGACATGGAAGCGCCGTGCGGGGTATTCGGTCGTGGTGGATGCCCGCCCGACCTGGAGCGCGACGAATATTATAGCACGCGCGCAAGATCTCTACAATAACTCAAGTCCTCCGCTCGAATACATCTGCCTGCTGGGCGACGTGTCGGGGACGTTCGCTATTCCTACTAATGGCGGCTCGTATGATCACGGATATGCTCTCCTTGCCGGAGGCGATGATCTCGAAGATGTCGGTATTGGCCGCCTGTCCGTCACCTCGGGCCAGCAGATGTCGATCGTGATCAACAAGGTGCTTTCCTACGAGCGGACGCCTTACATGGCGGACACAACGTGGTACCACCGCGCATTCCTCTATGCCGGAACCGGCGGCGGCAATCTTAGTTCGAACGTGATTACCATGATCTGGGCCCGCCAGCAGTTTCGCCATTTCACCGGTATTCCCAACGCCGATACGGTTGTAACCTCAGGCTCAGTAGATGAAGGTGTCGTCGCGTCGCATTTGAATCAGGGCGTGGCCTTCTTCTTCTGGCGCGGATCTGTCGTCGGCGAAATACAGACGACGGCGGCCTACGCGCCGAGTAACGGCACGCGCCTGCCGGTATGTCTGACCATTACCTGCGGCACAGGTGACTTTGATTCGCAGGGTGAATCCGTCACGGAATCGTGGCTGCGAGCGGCGGAGGGCACCACGCCTAAAGGCGGAGTCTGCGGCATCGGAACAGCCACGTGGAATACGCATGTGCACTTCAACAATACCGTGGCCGGGGGGCTTATCTACGGTATTTGCAACCTCGGGATCGAGCATCTCGGGCCTGCGCTGTCCGCGGCCAAAGTACAGCTCCACGCGGCATTCCCGTCGGACGCGGGCGCGGTCAATTTCTCCAACTGGAACAATTTGATGGGAGATCCGGCGCTGTCCATGTGGACGCAAAAGCCGGTGATTCTCAACGTGACCTTTCCCGGTACAGTGAACGTCGGCACCCGCCGCGTTCAGCCACAGGTGACCGATAGCCTTACAGGCCAGCCCATTCAGGATGCCCTTGTGGTACTCTGGAAGGGTACGGAATGCTACGCGCAGGCCTTTACGGATGAGGGCGGATTTGCCGATGTCCCGGTGACTGTGAATACGTCCGGTACGATGACGCTGACGGTGACCAAGCATAACCACAAACCTTTCCTTGCCAATATTTCCTGCGTGGATGCGGCGGAGATGGTTACGGTGTCCAGCCTGACGCTGGATGATGATAACGGCGGGGGAACGCAGGGCAATTCCAACGGCATCCTGAACCCCGGCGAGATCATTGACCTGTCCGTTGCCATGCGCAATTTCGGCACCACTCAAACCTCGGCGGCGGGGCAAGCGGTGCTCACCGTGGATAACACGGACGTAACCGTGGTGAATGGAACGCGTGCCTATCCGGTGATTGCGCCGGGCGATACTGCACTGGCAGCCGCGCCGTTCCGCATCTCCGTTGCGCCTGATATGCAGGAAAATGAGGAAGTGGTCCTGTCGTTTGCGCTGACCACCGGCAGCAATACGACTCACAGTTCCGTGCGGTTGATTTGCAAGGCCGGACACGCGCTGTTCCAAAACGAAACTGTGGTGGGGGGAGACGGTAATGGCCGGCTGGATCCCAATGAAAATGCCTCGCTGCAAGTCACGATTCGCAACGAAGGCGATCTGGCCCTGGACAATGTGACCGGCGTCCTCCGCTCGACCACGAGTTTCGTAACCTGCGGCCTCGACGCGCAGCCGTTCGGGAATATCGCGGTCCAAGGCACGGGCAACAATGCGGGACACGAATTCCCGGTTGCCTGCAACCCCCTCACCTATCGCGGATTTCCCGCGCGCATGATGCTGATTCTAACGACGGGCGGCGGCTACATCGACACCGTGTTCTTTACGCTTTCGCTGGGCCAGATCTCGCCCACCGACCCCACCGGCCCCGACTCCTTCGGCTACTATGCCTATGACAATACCGATGTCAGCTATGAGATGCATCCCACATACCGCTACATAGACATCTCGCAGAATGGAGTAGGGGAGAATCTGAACCTCAATGACCCGGGCGAAGAATCGGCGGGAGGTCCGACCTATTCCACCGCGCGCAACTTGCCCTTCGCGTTCACCTTCTACGGCCAGACCTACAATCAGATCACGATCTGCTCCAACGGTTGGGCGGCATTCGGCGATCAGCATGACATGGACCAGTTCCGGAACTACTCGATCCCCGGCGAGCAGGCCCCCGACGCATTGCTGGCTCCCTTCTGGGATGATCTGAAAACACAGGGGACCGGAAACGGCGTGTGGGCTCACTACGATGCGGACACCAACGCCTACGTCATTCAGTGGAAAGCGCAGGCCTGCAACGACGGCTACAGTTTCGCGCAGACCGAGCAGTTCGAAATCGTGCTGCTTGACCCGGCGCACTACCCGACCCGTGACGGCAACGGCATCGTCCTCTTCCAGTATAATAACGTTGCCGAGGCGCAGGGGCCGAACAACGACGTCCCATATTCGACAATCGGCATCGAAGCTCCGGGCTGCCGGGTCGGACTGGAATACCGTTTCAATAACCAGCCGCAACCGGGCGCGGCGACACTTGTTGCGGGACGCAGTATCGCCTTTACGACCGAAGGGCGCAGCGCCTTCGGCTCCATTACGGGAGTCATCACCGATAGCGCATCCCACGCGCCGATGTCCGCGGTAGCCGTCACCATCGACGGTCAGATGTATCGCGATACCACGGATGCTGAAGGCCGGTACTTCATTCCCAATGTGCTGCTGGGCACCTATGTTCTCCGCGCGCACAAGTTCGGATACAATGACGGCCTCAACCCCAACACCGTCATCGAACTGAACGACACACTGGCCATAAACTTCGCGCTGCCGCATCCGGAGATTGCCCTTTCCACCGATCATATCAACGTGTCGTTGCCCTCGGAGCCTCCGCAGACATCGTTCAATATTCAGAATGCAGGCAACGGTCCGCTGGATTATCAGATCCGGATCAGCTATTCAGCGAGTGGCCCGCTGGACGATGCCTGGGACTACCTCGACAGCGTCAACGTGTCGTCGCTGTCCGGTGATAACATGATCTGGGGCTGCGAATTTGTCGGCGATTACTGGTGGGTGACTGGCGGGAACAATGGCGAAGGGCCGAAGTACCTCTACCGCTTTGACCTCGAAGGCAACTATGTGGACCGGGTTCCCCAGCCATCCGATAGCGGCATGGGCTGGTTCGACATGGCTTACGACGGACAGTACATTTATGGGTCGAACGGACACGGGATTATCGGCGTGGATCTCAACGGCGTCGCGCGGGACACCGTGCCCAGCCCGCTGAATCCCAGCCGGGCGCTGGCGTATAGCCCGCAGAGCGATCACTTCTTTGCGGCGGACTATGCGAGCGGTGTGTACGAACTCACCCGCACGGGGACGGTGGTGCGCCATTTCTCGACCGAGTGTCAGGTCACGGGTCTCGCGTGGAACGCCTCCGATCCGCTGGGATACAATCTCTATGTATTCGGGCGGGATGAAACGAACGGGCATTCGCTGCTGTATCGGATGCATCCGGTGTCAGGCGATCAGCAATTTGTGACCACGTTGGACCGCGCGCAGGGCGACCGCTCCGCGGGCTGCGCGATCACTCCGGCATGGAACAGCACTCTGCTGGTCTTTGGCGGAATCGTACGCGGCAGTTCCGGTGCGCGCCTCGGTATTTGGGAACTGGACTTCAACACCCAATGGATCACGGTCACGCCGATGATGGCTACCGTGCCCGGCGCCAATACGCGCGAGGTGATGATTGACTTCAACGCTACGACGCTGCGCCCCGCCACCTATCATGTCAATTTGACCATCAGCAACAACGCAGCCGCCGGCACCATCGTGCTGCCGGTGGCGTTGACGGTTGAGCGGCTCGAGTCGAAGGTAAAGAAGGACATTCCGGTCGAATACAGCCTGTTGCAGAACTATCCCAATCCCTTCAACAGCGAGACGACGTTCCGCTATGACCTCAAGCAGCCGGGGCATACCACGCTGAGAATCTATAACCTGCTCGGGCAGGAGGTCGCCACGCTGGTGGATCGCCTCGAACAGGCAGGCTCCTACACGCGAAGCTACAACATGAACGGCCTGCCCAGCGGCGTGTATCTGTACCGCCTCAGCAGCGGCTCTTTCGATCAGACCCGGAAACTGATGCTGCTGCGTTAGGCAGCGATCCCTTATCGAATAAACAAAACGCGAGCCCTGCGGCTCGCGTTTTCTATTCAGATGGGGAAGATACTTAAATCAGATCCACGTTCTTCATACTGAACCAGCCGTCGCCGCCGACAATCACGTGGTCGAGCAGTTCAATGCCCAGAATTCGTCCGGCTTCGTAAAGCTGCCGCGTCATCTCGATGTCCTCCACCGAAGGCTCGGAGTCGCCGCTGGGATGATTGTGCACGAGAATGACGGAAACCGCGCGGTGCGTGAGGGCTGGGCGGAAGACCTCGCGCGGGTGCAAAATGGCGCTGGTCAGTGTCCCGATCGAAATGACCTCATCGGCAACCAGCCGCTGGCGGTTATCAAGGTAGAGGCCGCGGAACTGTTCGCGCTTGAGTTTGCCCATGTCCGCCGTGTGGGCGTAAATGTCTTCCGGCCCGCGCAGCACGGGTGCCTCCTCATCGGAGGCAAAGAAGCGGCGGCCCAGTTCGAAGGCGGCTACGATCTGCGCGGCATGGGGAGCGCTGATGCCGAAATTCTCCACCAGCTTCTGCGGATCACGTTCGTCAGCCACCGCGCGTGATCCATATTCCTTCAGAATTCGCTGTGCCAGTTTTTCAAGCCGGCTGTGGGACTCACCACCGGACATCACCAATGAGAGGAGCTTGGCGGACGCCATTGTTTCCATTTCGGAATTCGAATCGGATTCCGGCTCCAGCAGTTCGACCTCGCCGTCCTCAGCTTCAAGCAGAATCGGCGGAGCGTCTGCCGTCAAAATTTCCGAAGCAAACAGGGATCCCTCGGCGGCGGCGTAGACGGTCTTCTTGACGCCATGCAGCACCACAAGGCCGAGCGGTGCCACACCGTACACCTCGATGCGGCGTTTCAAGTCCATTAACCGCTGCTCAAATCCCCGGCGACGGTCGCCGAGCCGGCTGAGCGATGGCAGCAAATCAAGTTTGATCCGGTCCAGGCACTCCCGCTTCAAGAGCGTCTGCCAAGGGGTGCCGCCACTCAGATCATCGGGAGAAAGTTCGACCGAGCGGAAGTGATTCAGCTCAAGCAATTTCAACTCCCGGCGAATGTCGTCTACCGAGACGGAAGGAGAAGGCACGTCCAGCAGCGCATGGTCGCGGTCGCAGAGCAGCTTCTCCAATTCCATCAGAATAATCTGCGTCTGCGTGGCGGCGATGGCGCTGTCTTCAGCCACCACAAGGTGTCCGCGTTGCTTCAACAGCCGCATGGCCTCTTTCAAAATATCCGCCCACTCCGCGCGGGAGGTCAGCACGCGCAGCAGGAATACCGCATCGAAACTTGCGCTGTCATAGGGAAGATCGCCCCGGCCCGGCCAGGGCGTGCGCCGCACGCTGGGAGGAATATCCGCGGCAATGCGTCCGGCGGAAGCCGAAGTGGATAAGACCTCAACCTCTTCAAAGTACTTCGCTACCGGCGCAATATACTTACCGCTGCCGCTTTCTATGATGAGGGCTCGCCGTCCGCCAAGTCGGCCCAGAGTTTCGAGTGTTTGTGCGAAATCCATATCGCTGCCGTCTCCGTCAATCGTTCACGTCTTAACTGATTGCCGCGCCCGTTGGGATATCGGAATCCACCGTGAGCAGGACCAATTTGCCGTCGGCTTTCGCCGCCAGTAACATGCCCTCTGACATCTCGCCGCGCAATTTGGCGGGTTTCAGATTCGCGACCACGATAATCAGCCTTCCGATGATCTCCTCCGGCTTGTAAAACTGCGCGATGCCCGCGACGATCTGCCGCGTGCTGCCGCCGACGTCCACGTTCAGCTTCAGCAACTTGTCCGTGTTGGCCAGCCGCTCGGCGCTGATCACCTTGGCCACGCGCAACTGCACCTTGGCAAAATCCTGAATCTCAATCAGACCGGCCGGCGCTTCTGCCTGCTTGGGCGCGGAAGCCGCCGCTGTTGCCGGGACAGGTTCACCCGAGTACAACTCGGGCAGAATCTGCGGCAGCAGTTTTTCATCCACGCGCGGGAAGAGCGGTTCGCCCGCGACGAACTTGGCGCCGGAGCGCAGCCGTCCCCAAGCCGTCGCTTCATCCAGCCGGAAATTCTCAACCGGTTCACCGAGCCGCCCCAGAAGTTCGGCCATCTTCGCCGGCATTACGGGGTACAAAATCACGGAGGCGATGCGCAGCGTCTCGGCACATTCATACAACACTTCGCCGCAGCGTTGCTTATCCGTCTTGGCCAGCGCCCAGGGCGCGGACGATTCGAAGTAGCGGTTGGTCGCCCGCACCACCTGCAGGGTCTCTTCAATCAGCGTATGCAGGCGGAAGTCGGCAAGATAGTCGGGAACCGCGCGCACGAGGTTCTCCGTCATCGGCTTCAGGTCGCAGCAGTCGGCCGGCGGCGCGGGAATCACGCCGTCGAAATAGTCGCCGACCAGCTTGGCAATACGCGAGAGCAAATTCCCCAGGTCATTCGCCAAATCACTGTTGATGCGCTGCACCAGCAGATCGGGTGTGAACTTGGCATCGAGGCCCACCACCATGTCGCGCATTAAAAAGTAGCGCACGGCGTCGGCTCCGAATGCCCGCAGCAGCGGTTCGACATTTACCGGCTTGCCGGTCGACTTGGAAATCTTCGCGTCTTTGAAATTCCAATAACCGTGCACGGTCAGATGACAGAAGGGATCGATTCCTGCCGCCTTCAACATGGTCGGCCAGTAGATCGCGTGCGGCTTCAGAATGTCCTTGCCGATCAGATGCTCGACGTTGTTCCAGTAGCCCGCCCACTGCGGATTTGTGCCATAACCGATTCCCGTCAAGTAGTTGAGCAGCGCGTCAAACCACACGTAGGTTACATAGTCGCGGTCAAAGGGAATCTCAATGCCCCACGTTAGCCGAGACTTGGGCCGGGAAATGCACAAATCTTCCAGCGGCTCGCGCAAGAACCCCAGCACCTCATTGCGATAGCGCTCCGGACGGATAAACTGCGGATTGCGGTTGATGTGATCGATCAGCCATTCCTGGTAGCGGCTCATCTTGAAGAAATAGTTCTTCTCTTCGATGATCTCCACGGGGGTCTGGTGGATCGGACACTTGCCGTCGACGACTTCCTTTTCCGTGAGGAACCGCTCACAGCCGGTGCAATAGAATCCACGGTACTCGCCGAAATAAATATCGCCGCTGTCATACACGCGCTGCAAAACATCCTGCACCAGCTTGACGTGATCCGGATCCGTGGTGCGGATGAAGCGGTCCGGAAACACCAGCAGTTGCGGCCACAGCGTGTGGAAACGCGAGCTGATTTCGTCGACAAAGGCCTGCGGGGCAACACCCTTGGCCGCGGCGCTGCGCGCGATCTTATCGCCGTGCTCATCGGTGCCGGTCAGAAAGAACGTCTGATTGCCGAGCAGCCGGTGGTAACGCGCCACGACGTCCGCGAGCACGGTGGTATAGGCCGTGCCGATGTGCGGATCGGCGTTGACGTAGTAGATGGGGGTGGTTATGTAGTAAGTGTTCATGTAGAGTGCAATGTGGTTTGTCGGTGGGAGACTATTCGTCATCACCTTCCGATTCCGGCTCGTCCTGGCCGGGTTTGTCCTCGCCGCCCTTCGCGGTGGCATTCGGATCGCCGGGTTTCTTGTGACGGCGGCGTTTACGCTTTTTCTTGGGCTGAGCGGCTTTGGCCGGCACATTCAAGTCCGTACCGACCTGAATTTCCTCGCCCTTGGTGCCCGACTGCATACCGAGGCCGCCGCCGGCAAGCAGGCTGACCTTCTCGCCGCTGCGCACCTGCACGCCGGGAATCGAATGCTCTTCTACCGTGGTCACCGGTGCAGCCTGAGGAGCCGCAGGCTTGCGGCCACAGGTGCAGATGCACTCATTCTTCGGCATCTCCGGCTTCCAATTGGTGATCTGCACAAACTCTTCCTGCGAGAACTTCTCCGTGTCGCCGCTGCCGTACCGGACCTGAATCTGCTCGCGGACCACGTCCAGCTTTTCGATCACACCATCGCCCTTGACTTCATCGCGCACCGGATGACCGACCTTGGGGCAGGATCTCTGGAAATCGCGGTATACGTCGAGTTCATAGCGCAGGCAGCACTTCAATCTGCCGCACACTCCCGACAGCTTGGAAGGATTAAGCGGCAGGAACTGGTCGCGCGGCATCTGAGTGGTGATCGGCTTGAACTCATTCAGGAATGTCGAACAGCACAATTGGCGTCCGCAGACGCCATAGCCGCCCGCGCGTTTTGTTTCGTCGCGCGCGCCGATTTGCCGCAGGTCAATCCGGGTCCGGAAGGTAGACGCGAGGTCCTTCACCAGTTCGCGGAAGTCCACACGGCCTTCGGCGGTGAAGTAGAACGTCATCTTTCGTCCGTCCCATTGCAGTTCCACGTCCACCAGTTTCATATCCAGATGGTGGTCGGTAATCTTCTGCCGGGCTATGCCGCGTGCTTCCTGTTCCCGTTGGGCATTCTGGTCGAGCACCTTGCAGTCGGCGATTGCTGCCTTGCGAATGACGGAGATGGTCGGCGTCTCGTCGCTTTCCATGCCCGCCCGCCAGCCAAGGTGACTGACCTTTCCCATGTCGTGCCCGCGCTCCACCTCGACGATAGCGATATCGCCGACGAGAAAGGGGAATTGCATCGGGTTCAACGCATATTCTTTGCGGCGACCCTTGAATTCTATTTCCAGTACGTCAAGCATGTTTGGTCTGGGCTGGTTTGGCCTTGGTGGTCGTCCGTGGACCGAGCGCGGTGTTCAGGCTAATGGCCAATGAGTAGAGTACGAAATCCTGCGTGTAGCCACGGGACAGGTAATCGGCGTATTGGTCAACGGCTCTGGCCGCCTCGTCAAGGTCCGCCGCGGGATATGAAGCCAGCAGCGCCTTGATCGGATCCTCGAAATTGCGAAAGGTGATCGGAAAAGAACTCGGACCGTTGGTGGCACGGCGAATCGCCACATCACGCAAAAAGAGTCCGAGCAGTTCCAGCGCCGTGCTTTCCGGAAGTTTGCCCGTTTCCAACAGGGCATCCGTCACCGATGGGAGCTTGAGCGGGTCGCACACGGCGGCGGCGCGTAGATAATCAATGACGTGACTCTGCATGGTTTCCAGATCGCTGCCCGACAGCTCACGCGCATGCGAAAAACTTCCGCTGGACAATGCCGCGGCGGTCTCCGCGCGCTCGGCAGGAACCTTCTCCGCCGTCAAGGCGGAAATAATCTCTTCGCGGGGCAGCGGAGCCATCCGAACCCGCTGGCAGCGGGAGCGGATCGTCGGCAGCAACCCGGTTTCGTTTTCCGTGGTTAGCAGGAAGAAGGCCTCCGGCCCGGGCTCCTCAAGCGCCTTCAGCAGCGCGTTCTGCGCCGCCTCATTCATGGAGTCGGCCTGCACAATCACAAATACCTTGCGCCGAGCCTGAAACGGCTTCATCGCCGCGGCGCGCAGCAAGGCGCGAACCTGCGGGATCTTGATCGCCAGAGTCTCGATCTTGCTTTTGGATTCGTCCTGATCCTTCTTGCCACGCACCTTGGGCAGCACAATCGGCGCATAAGGATCTTCCGCCAGTGCGTTCGTTAGCAAGGCCACACGGTCGGCAAGGGCCTTAGCCGGATCGTCGTCCGACGAATCGCCGCGCGTATCGAAATCCCCCTCGTCGGCGGCACGCTTCTTTGCCTTTACCGGCGGCAGCGGAAACACAAAATGCAAATCCGGGTGCTGGAGCCGCGCGGATGCAATACACTGCGGGCAGACGCCGCAAGGTGCAAGCTCGTCGCGGTCACACAGCAGCAGAGTGGCATACTCGAGGGCAACTGCCGCTTTGCCAATGCCGCGCGGGCCGCTGAACAGGGCGGCATGGGCGGCATGGTCTACGCGCAGATTCCCGGCAAGATGCACCCGCACCTCTCTCTGCCCCACAATGCGTGACCAGAACGGTATCTTCAACGGGCTTGCAGCCACTCGATCGGATCCTTTTTCTCTTTCCCTGACCATACTTCAAAGTGTACGCGGTAGTCCCTGGCCCCGGCATCATAGGCCGGCTGGCCCAGCAGCGCACCGCTCTTGATACTCTCGTTCGCCTTCACCACAACCTTGTCGAGCTTGGCATACACCGTGTAAATGGAGCCCGGGTGCTCGACAATGCATACCGTTCCATATCCCCGCAGCCACGTCACCGAGGACACGCGCCCGTCCGCGACCGATGTGACCGAGGCATCCGCAGCGGTCGACAGTTCGATTCCCGGATTCTCTGTGACGGTATCCAGCTTGCGATTGTGAACCAGCCCGAACCTCTCCACCACCTGGCCATCTACCGGCCAGGGAAGTGAACCTTTGCGCAGATCGAGCGAGGTCCCGGCCAGCGGCGCGCGTTCGGTGGCGCGGTCAATCATATGTCCGATCTCGCGCTGGGCCTTGGAAACCTCCTTGCGGCGGGCGGAGAGGGACTTCCGTTCGCGGCGCAGATCGCTCAATCGGTCCTGCAATTCGGATTTCTCGGCATCGAGCTTCTGCAAGTCGGCGCGATAAGTCTCTTCCTTGGCGGCCGCCAGTCCCCGCGACTGTTCGAGGTCGCTCTGCCGCTCACGCAGGTTGCGCGCGCTCTCGAAGATCGCGCCTTCCGTCAGTTGCAGGCTGTCTTTGACCGAGTTCAAAGCGGTAAGCGAGTGGCGCTCGACCGTCTGCAGCCGTTTCAGCAGCTCGCGGCGGGCCAGCAATTCCCTCCAGGAGCGGGAGCCAAGGAGGAATTCGAGGGAAGCCCAGCCTGTCAACCGCCTCTCCACAAGGAAGGACTTGGCCAGCGAGGCGGCAATCCGCTGCTGCTCATCCTCCAGTCCAATCAGGCGTGTGCCCAAGTCGGCCAGTTCGGCATTGCGCGGCGCGATTTCGGATTCTAAAGCGGCAATACTGTCGCGCAAACCGTCCACCTGAGTGCTCTGATTGTGGATCATCTGCTCAATCAGCGCCGCCCTCTGCCTCGCGGCGGCGGCGTCCCGCAGTACATCCTGCTCCCGGCTTTGGCGCGCCTCCAGCTCCCGATCAATGCGATCAATCTCCCTGCGGAGGGAGTCTAAGACCGCTTGAGGATCATTCGGGGACGGTTTCGGTGCCGCCGTGATGGTCCACACAAGGGTGCAAAGTATTGCTATAACAATAGTTAACCGCATAGCCTCAGAGGAGAATACTAAATCACTAAGATATCATAACCTTGCGGAAAATGCAAGAGAGGTTGCTTTTCCCGAGGATCGAGCCTATATTCTCCGATAATGTCAATCCGGTCTAATTATGCGGGGTGATTTATGGCTTCCCTATTGATCGCTCTTCTGTGCACCTTTGGCGGAATTTGCTGGGCGCAGGCGGCGCCTCTGAGTCCCATGCAGACGGACTACATTCGCCAAGCCGAGGCCCAAAGCCGGGGACGCTGGTTCTCGCTGGATGTGGACAGCGCCCATAGTTATGATCAAATCGCTTTGTCGCTGGATTACCGTGTGGAGGACGCTCTCGTTCCCATGACCGGCCACGCGTATCTGACGCTGGTCGGGAGGTCGGCGATGTCCCAGATTTCGCTGGACGCCCATGCTATGACCATCTCTCAGGTCAGCGAACACGGTTCACCGTTGCCGTTTTCTCTCAGCAACGACACGCTGTACGTGACGCGCACGGTGCAGCCTAACGACACCGTGACGCTGGATATCGAGGTTTCTGTTCCCGCGCGGACCAATTCCTACGGCCTGAACTACGCCACGGCCCGTGCCCATCACGCCTACACCTTTGCCGAGCCGTACGGCGCGCGCTGGTGGTTTCCCTGCTTCGACCAGCCGTTCGACAAGTTCAACGAAGTCACAACCGCGGTGAACATGCCGGATAACTGGAATCTCGCATCGAACGGGGCGCTGATTGAGACCACCTACCCGTCATCAGGCCGCAAACGGCAGGTTTATCATCATTCTCATCCCATCAGCACGTATCTTGTGGTGGTAACGGCGGGTGATTACACTCGCCGGTATGAGACCGTCAATAATGTGGAGTTCCGTTACTTTGCGTTTCCGGTGGATTCGGCCAATGCCGCTTATGACTGGGGCCGAACGCCGCTCATGGTGCAGGTCTATGACAGCCTCTTCGGACCGTATCCCTTTGAGCAGTACGGCATGGCGGAAGCGGCCTTTGGGGGTGGAATGGAACACCAGACCTTCACCACGATCGATCAGAACTGGATTACTGGCAATCGCGCCGCCGAAGGTGGCGTAGCCCATGAACTATCGCACCAATGGTTCGGCGATCACTTGACGTGTGTTGATTTTCGGAATATCTGGCTCAATGAAGGCTTTGCCACGTACTGCGCATCGTTGTTCTATGAAGCCACGGGCAGTGAAGCGCTGTTCGATACGCTGATGTCGAACAGTGAACGATACTACTTCTACGAAGACAGGAATGTGCTCCGCTATGCCATCTACAATCCGCCTCCTCAGGTACTGTTCGGCACCGTAGAGTATGATAAGGGCGGGTGGGTGCTGCATATGCTGCGGAGACAGGTCTTAGGTGACAGCCTTTTCTTTGCGGGCATGCGGCACTACGTGGCCGTGCACGGGGGAGGAACGGTCAATACCGAGGATTTCATCCAGGCGATGAACGATGTGTCCGGCCAGGATCTGCACTGGTTCTTCGATCAGTGGGTGTACCATGCCGGGCACCCGGCCATCGAATACACGATCCAGACGGGATCTCCTGCCTCGCGCGATGTGAGTGTATTTGTCCACCAGACCCAGTACAATCCGTCCACGCAAACGCCTTACTTCCGCTTCCCGTTGATGCTGAACGTGCATCTCACAAGTGGCCAGACGGTGACCCGTCCTTACTGGTTTAACGCTCAAGAGTTTCAGACGGTAACCGACAGCTTTCCGGCGGACGTTCAATCGGCGGACCTTCTCCCGTTTCAGGACGTGCTGTTCGAAGGCACACCGGTCAATGTGCCGTCATTCCCGCCAGTTACTGCTGATCGTTTCGAACTTGGCGCGGTCTACCCGAATCCGTTCAATTCGGTGGCGCGTATTCCGTACGAACTCGCCCGCACCGGAAACGTGAAAATCGAGATCTACGATGTGCTGGGCCGACTGGTTCAGACGCTGCGTCCGGGCACGGTCGCTGCTGGACGGCACGAAGCGGTCTACACGGCCACGCCGGGAATGGCCAGTGGAGTGTACCTGATTGCGCTCGAATCCAGCGGCAGCCGCCGCGTCACCAAAGCCTTGTTCCTTAAATAGTCCACATTGCAAGTCGGGGAAAAATGAATCTTGCCATAGTTGCGGTGGGAAAGTTGCGCGAGCCGTTTTACCGCGCGGGAGTCGATGAATATTTGATGCGCATCCGCCGCTTTCTGCCCATCGAGCAAATTGAGGTGCCAACCGGGACGGGCGAAGAGTCCAACGGCAAGGGCAAAGGCGCTCTTGGGAAGGAAGCGGCATCGATTGAGAATCGTCTGTCCGCCGATAGCCGCGTGGTGGCGCTGGACCCGGCCGGAAAGCTGATGTCCACCGAAGAGTTCTCCCGCTGGCTTCAGGAAGCCATGAATACGTCGGTGCCTCGGGTGAACTTCGTGATTGGCGGTGCGTGGGGACTGGCGTCCAGCGTCAGCGAACGGGCAAACCTGAAGCTCAGCCTCTCGCCGATGACCTTTCCCCACGAACTTGCGCGGCTTGTGCTGGCCGAACAAATCTATCGGGCTCTAACACTATGGAAAGGTTTGCCTTACCATAAATGATTTTTTCGTGTACTATTTAGAGTCGAACGAATTTTCGTCCGGTCGTGCAATTTTTCGCGCAGGGGAATATTGCCCTAAACCCTATCTTTGTATAGAGTTCCTGAAACATCTGCGGCATCCAATCGTTCTCAAAGGTGAAATAGGTGCCCAAAGTGCCTGTCCGATGCCGCCCCGTGCTCGATGACGAGAGCTTGACAACATAAGCCGTTTTGGCTATATTCAAAAGATGCGAATTATTAGAGAGTCGTGAACCTTGGCAAGCCCCACACAAGAACAAATTCTTGATGCGCTGAAAACGGTGAAATTTCCCAAGCTCTCCCGGGACATCGTTTCATTCGGTCTGGTAAAGGGAGTGGACGTTGAAGATGGCGTCGTGCGGGTGGACATTCATGTCTCGTCGCGGGATCCCAATGTGCCGGTGACGATTGAGAATGACGTTACCAAGGCGCTGAAGCATGTGGCAGGGATTCAGGAAGTCCGCGTGGAGATGCACTGGGCACAGCCCGACGGTGCTGCGCCGCACGCTGCTCCGCAGGCGCACCATGATCCTCATGCATCGCCGCCGTCGACTGAGCCGCTGCTTCCCGGCGTGAAGATGAAGATCGCCGTTGCCTCCGGTAAGGGTGGAGTAGGGAAGAGCACCGTGGCCGCCGGCCTTGCGCTTATGCTGCAAAAGCAGGGCTTCAAGGTCGGGCTGGTGGACTTCGATATTTACGGTCCCAGCGTTCCCACGATTATGGGCATCAACGAGACGCCGCGCGTGGTGGACAATAAGATTATGCCGCTGGACCGCGGCGGACTGAAACTGATGTCCATGGGTTTCCTCGTGGATCAGGGTACGCCGATGATCTGGCGCGGCCCCATGGTTCACCAGGCGACCGAGCAGTTTCTGCGGGATGTGGACTGGGGTGAGCTGGATATTCTGATCGTAGATCTTCCTCCCGGCACCGGCGATGCGCAGATGACGTTGTCGCAGAAGGTACAGTTGCAGGGAGCGGTCATTGTCTCCACGCCGCAGGATTTGGCGCTGATTGACGCCCGCAAAGGCGTAGCGATGTTCGAGAAGCTCAACGTGCCGATCCTCGGTATGGTCGAGAACATGTCCGGTTTCACCTGCCCGCATTGCGGCGAGACCACTTACATTTTCGGGCATGGCGGCGCGGAGCGTGAAGCTCAGGCATTGGATGTTCCGCTGCTGGCCAGAATCCCCCTGATTCCCGCTCTGGTGCAGGCCGCCGATGAAGGCGACCCCTCGCGTGCCATTGAATCCATTCCCGCACTGTCCAAAGTGTTTACGGAAATGGCCGAGAAGGTGATGCAGAAGATCGGTCTTACGGTATCGAAATAATGTATTCGCGCAGATAATTGAGAATCCTATGGCGACCCCTGAAGACGTGTACAATGCCTTAGCCAAAGTGTATGATCCCGAACTGGCGCTGCCCGTGACGGACCTCGGACTGGTATATGACATCCAAGTCGTGGAGAACCGCGCGGAAGTCAAGATGACCTTGACCACAATGGGCTGCCCGATGGCGGGGTCCATTACCGACATGGCCAAGCGTGCGATTATCCAGACTGTGCCGGGCATCGAAGATGCCACCGTGGAAATCATCTGGGATCCGCCGTGGTCGATCGATATGATGTCCGATGAGGCGCGGATGCGCCTTGGCCTGATGTGACCGCCGTTCCGCCGCTTCGCTCCCGCGCATCCCTTCTATCCCTTTAAGCCGTTCCCTGTGAGAACAGAAAGGGTTCTTCCTATGAATCCATCCTTTTTAGAATACAATCCCTTTGGCTCTCCCCGGAGGGATTCTCTCTCTTTGCACCTTCCATAGGCTCTCTTACAACCATGGATTACAAAGTCAAATCTGTGCTCGTGGACGCGGCCGGGTTTAATCGCACCATTACGCGGCTGGCGCACGAGATCATCGAACGCAATCGCGGCACCGCGGACCTGGCGTTTGTGGGCATGCAGACTCGCGGCGTCTATCTGGCGCGCCGGCTTGCCCAGAAGATCGCCGAGATCGAGCAGATGAACGTGCCTGTCGGCGTCCTGGATACCACCATGTATCGCGATGACTACCGCACCGCGCTCAAGCAGCCGAAGGTGCAGGCCACCGAGATCCCGTTCGATCTGTACAACATGAACGTCGTGCTGGTGGACGACGTGCTCTACACGGGCCGCACTGTACGCGCTGCGTTGGATGCCTTGATGGACATCGGACGTCCCAAGCGGATCCAGCTTGCCGTGCTGGTGGACCGGGGCCACCGCGAACTGCCGATCAAGCCGGATTTCGTGGGCCGCAATGTGCCCACGAGCATGAATGAAGAAGTGCGCGTGCTGATGTCGGAGGTTGACGATGAAGACTCGATTCTGCTGGTGGAGGTAACCCAATCATGAGCCTGCTTGCCCACAAGCACATGCTCGGACTGGTGGACTATTCCGAGCAGGAAATCACCA
The DNA here is from genome assembly GCA_036504735.1 of bacterium. NCBI lineage: Bacteria > bacterium. The sequence goes on along the minus strand of DASXUQ010000005.1, from coordinate 556,600 downwards.
TGATCCTTGATACCGCCATGCGGATGAAAGACATCCTCGACCGGCCGGTAAAGAAGGTTCCTACGCTGCGTGGCGTCACGGTGGTCAATCTGTTCTTCGAAGCTTCGACGCGCACGCGCATCAGTTTTGAGCTGGCGGAAAAGCGCCTGTCCGCTGATACGCTGAATTTTTCCGCGTCGGGCAGTTCGCTTTCCAAGGGCGAGACTCTGCTGGACACCGCGCTGAACATCGAAGCCATGAAGATCGACGTGGTGGTGATGCGCCACAAGTCTCCGGGCAGCCCGCATTTTCTGGCGCGGCACCTTGACTCGGTGATTGTCAACGCGGGTGACGGCACGCACGAACATCCCACGCAGGCGCTGCTCGATATGCTCACGCTGCGCGAGAAGTTCGGCACGCTGAAAGGGCTTCGCGTCTGTCTGGTGGGGGACATTTCCCACTCCCGCGTGGCGCTCTCCAATATTATCGGCCTGAAGACGATGGGCGCGAATGTGACACTCTGCGCGCCGGCGACGCTGATTCCGCGTGACGTGCAGAAATTCGGTGTGGACATCACGCATAATCTCGACGAAGCCATTCAAAACTGCGACGCCCTGAACATTCTGCGCATCCAACTCGAGCGCCAGACCGCCGGCCTGTTCCCGTCGCTGCGGGAATATCAGAAATACTTCGGCCTGACCCGGGAGCGACTCGCCAAGGCGTCATCTCCGCTGACGATTTTGCATCCCGGCCCGATGAACCGGGGCGTGGAAATCACGTCCGACGTGGCGGACAGTGAACACTCCGTCATCCTTCAACAAGTCACCAATGGCGTCGCCGTGCGCATGGCCGTGCTGTATCTTTTGGCCGGTGCACAGCCGCAGCCTGCCTGAACCAAGCCGCAATTCCCCCTATGCAACGCAATTATTCCAATTTCGAAGACCCTGCTCGCGCCCGCAATCTGATTCTCGAAGGCGCGCGTGTGGTGGATCCGCGACTCAAACTCGACGCGGCGGTGAACCTGCACGTCCACGACGGAATTCTGACGGTGGCCCCGGCGGACGTTCCCGCGGATGCAGATGTCATCGACCTGCGAGGACACATTATTACTCCCGGCTGGTTCGATCTGCACGTGCATTTACGCGAGCCCGGCAGGGAAGTCGCTGAAACCGTCGAGTCCGGCTGCCAGGCCGCAATGAACGGCGGTTTTACCGGCGTCGCCTGCATGCCCAATACCGATCCGCCCCTTGATGACGTGGGACGAGTGCAATGGGTGATGGAGAAGGCCGCCAAGTGGCCGGTGGATGTGAGCGTGATTGCCGCGGCGACACGCGAGCGCGCAGGCAAGGAACTGGTCGACATGTCCGAACTGGTGGAAGTCGGCGTGCGTGGCTTCAGCGATGACGGCGCACCGATTCGCAATACGGCGGTGCTGCGCCACGCGATGGAGTACGCGAACATGCTCGGTGCCCGCGTCTTTCAACATGCCGACGATCCGGATTTGTCCTCGGGCGGCGCAATGAATGAAGGCGAATGGTCCACACGCCTCGGACTGCCCGGAATACCTTCTGTCGGCGAGACGGCCGATGTGCTGCGCTGCATTCTGCTGGCCGAATATACCGGCGCCGCCGTGCACATCTGCCACGTTTCCACGAAGGATTCGGTGCAGTGGATCCGCTGGGCCAAGGAGCACAAACTGCCGGTGACGGCTGAAGTCTGCCCGCATCATCTCTTCCAGACGGAAGAAAGCTGCAAGGATTTCGACACGGACTACAAGATGAGTCCGCCGCTGCGCACCGAGGCCGACCGCATGGCCTGTCTTGCGGGCCTTGTCGACGGGACACTGGATGCCTACTGTACGGATCACGCGCCGCATTCCTGGGAAGTCAAGATGCAGGAGTTCGACGTGGCGCCGTTCGGCGTGGTCGGTCTGGAAACGGCGCTGGGGCTGGCATTCACCCATCTGGTGCCGAATGTGATGGACCTGGCCGCTCTGCTCGAGCGCACTGTGTACGGCCCACGCGAAATTTTGCAGCAACCGATTCCGCAAATCGCCAACGGTGCGCCCGCTAATCTGACGATCATCGATCCCAAGGCGGTGTGGACCGTTGATCCCGCCAAGTTCCGCTCGAGATCCCGCAACAGTTCCTTCAAAGGCATGACTCTCAAAGGCAGTGCCCGGGGCATCGTCAACCGCGGTTTTGCTGTCATAAAGAATGGCCGGAGCGCATAGTCCCGTTTCCGAAGAAATCGAAGTTTCGCTGAACCCAAAAACGCAGATAATCGGTGAGGCATTACGCATGAAGAGCACCACAGCACTGATCCTGTTCGCCGCGACATTGGCCCTGTTTCTGGCCGGCTGCGGCGCCAAGGATATTCCGGACGGCACGGTTGTGTCCATTATCTATTCGTCGGATGTGCGAGGCAAGCTGGAAGGCTGCGGATGTCAAAACAGCGGAGGCGGCGTAGCCCGCCGCAGCGGCGAGGTCGTCAAGGCGCAGGAAGAGGATCCGTCCGTTGTCTTCTGCGATGCAGGCAACTTCATGAGTGGCACGCCGGAAGTGGATAAGTCTAAGGGCGCGGTGGCGGTGGAAGTGTACAACCAGATGAAGGCGAACGTGGTAAACGTTTCCGAGCGCGAACTGGCGTTCGGCATGGACGCGTTCAATGCGGCCAAGAAGGATGCGAAGTTCGACTTCGTGTCGGCGAACCTGCGGCATAAGGGCGCGATGGTCGCTCAACCCTTTACGGTGAAAAAGGTGAAAGAGGCGCGCGTGGCATTCATCGGCCTGTGCGGCTCTAAAGACCTGATGCGTTATGACAGCTTGACGCTCCCGGCGGAAGTTTCCGTCGAAGATCCGGTGGCCGAAACCCGCCGCGCGATTGTCTCGCTCGAAAAGAAGGCGGACCTGATCGTCGTTCTGTCCACGTGCGGCGACGCTATGGATTCACTGCTCGCGCTGAATGTGCCGGGGATTGACCTGATTATCGGGGGCCGAACCTTCCGCCCGAATGTAACCGCTCCGTGGGTGCTGGGCAAGACCCGCGTCGTTCGCACGCCACGCGATGGCCGCTCGATGGGCCGCATGGATATGGTTTTCGGACCGGATGCCAAGATCAAGACCTATAGCGCCACTGCTCTGAACACGACCGTTTCGGGTCCGGTGGATGCTAAGATGGTTGCGCTGGTGAAGAAGTACATTCCTAACTACTCTGATGCGCCGGCGGAACAGGTGAGCAACGCGGGCACAAGCGCCGCGAAGTAGCAGCGTAAGTCCTGAATCGGAAAACCCGGCATCACTGCCGGGTTTTTTCGTTTGACTGCTACCGGAGCGAATGAAGAAATTCGATTCTCCATACCGTACTCAATAGACAACCGCCGCGCTATACACGCGGCGGTTGCCTGTTCGGACAGAAATACGTTAGCTGATCAGTCCATCTGGTGACGGAGGAAGGTGGGAATTTCGAAGGAATCTTCGCCGACCACTACCTGCTCCATTTTGCCGTTGGTCTCGCGCATCAACGGTTGCACGTTGGACGTGTCGGGCATGCGCACCACGCGCGGCTCAAAGCTGCGGACTTCAATGGGCGCTGAGCGCAGCGGCTCGTACAGCTTGGTGCCGCCATTGCCGTTGCCGTTACCGTTTCCATTGCCGTTCCCGTTGGTGCTGGTCATGACGCGCTGCGGGCCGGCCTTGACGTCGATCTGATTGAAGCCCGTAGCAATGACCGTGACGCGCAGTTCGCCCGTGATGGATGAATCGGACACCGCGCCGAAAATCACTTCGGCGTCTTCGCCCGCGGCTTCATAAATCGCCGACGTGGCTTCGGACACGTCATGCAGCGCCAGATCATCGCCGCCGGTAATGTTGATGAGAATCGCCCGCGCGCCGCGAATCGAAACTTCTTCGAGCAGGGGGGAGGAGATCGCCTGCTGCGCCGCTTCCACCGCACGATGGTCGCCGCGCCCCACGCCCACGCCCATCAGAGCGTCGCCGCGCTGCGCCATGACGGTGCGCACATCGGCGAAGTCCACATTGACGATGCCGGGCACCGCGATCAGGTCGGAGATGCCTTTGGTTGCCTGCAGCAGCACGTTGTCCGCCATCTTGAAGGCGTCTTTCAACGTAGTGTCGCGTTCGACGATGGAAATCAGGCGCTGGTTCGGGATGACAATCAGCGTATCTACGTGCTGCTTAAGTTCGAGCAGACCGCGTTCCGCCGCCGCCGAGCGCTTCTTACCTTCAAAGGCGAAGGGCTTGGTGACGATGCCGACGGTGAGTGCGCCGAGTTCCTTGGCGATTTCCGCCACGATCGGAGCCGCGCCCGTGCCCGTGCCGCCGCCCATACCCGCCGTGATGAATACCATGTCGGCCCCTTCGAGGCTGGCACGGATTTCATCGCGGTTTTCTTCAACGGCAATCCGGCCCACATCGGGATTTGCTCCGGCACCCAGACCGCGAGTCGTTTCGCGACCGATCTGGATGCGCTTGGCGGCGCCATTCTGCTGAAGCGCCTGCGCATCCGTGTTGACGGCGACGAAGTCCACGCAGGCCAGCCCCGCCTCAATCATGCAATTCAACGCGTTTCCGCCCGCGCCGCCCACACCGACCACCTTCATCTTGGCGCTGCCAATGATCTCTTCGGCAAATTGAAACCGGTTAGAGTCCATGTGCTTCCTCTCCTTGACCTCGTTGCCTATTAAAAGATTCCTTGAAACCACTCTTTAACGCGGCCGGGAGCGCGAAGCTTCCAGGAACGGCCGTTGTTGTTTGTGGTCTCGCCGCGCCGCGTCTGCTGATGAGCGTAGCGTACAAGACCGACGGCGGTGGCGAACTTGGGGCCGAGCCCAAGGCCATCACCAGGTGCGGCATCGCGCGGCGCGCCGATGCGCACCGGCAAGGTAAAGATCTCTTCGGTGATTTCCGCCATGCCCGGCATGGAGGCGCCGCCACCGCTGAGGACCACGCCCCCTCCGATGTAATCCATCGTCCGGGAACGAACCAATTCGTCACGCGCCAGCGTCAGAATCTCTTCCACACGCGGTGCGATAATGGAGACCAGCATGGAGCGGCTCATCTCGCGCGGCTCGCGGCCGCCCACGCCGGGGATTTCCAGAAATTCGCTTTGACCGATGACGCGCATGTGCGCCGCGCCGTTTTCGATCTTGATGTGCTCGGCGGATTCCACGGGAGTGCGCAGGCCGACCGCGATGTCCCGGGTAATATAGTCTCCGCCGTACCCGATGACCGCCGAATGGCGGATAAAGCCATTGTGGAAGACGGCAAGATCGGTCGTACCGCCGCCGAAATCCAGCAGCACGGCGCCCAGTTCGGTCTCGTCTTTGGTGAGCACGCTCGCCGCCGACGCCAAAGGCTCCAATACCAGTTCATTGACCGTCAGACCCGCGCGCTTGCAGCAGGTCATGATGTTCTGCGCAGAGGAAACGGCGCAGGTGACGATGTGGACATTGGCTTCAAGGCGCACACCGGCCATGCCGACCGGAGCGCGAATGCCGCGCTCGGTATCCACGACGTATTCCTGCGGGAGGATGTGCAGGATGCGGCGGTCCATCGGCAGCGCCACGGCCCGGGCCGCTTCAACCACCCGGTCCACATCGGTTTGGGTGACTTCGCCCGTCGGTTCGCCGCGCAGCTTGCTGATGGGAATCGCGCCGCGCGAATTGATGCTTTTGACGTGCTCGCCGGCCAATCCCACCCAGGCCGCATGCACCGTGGTCTGCGCCGCTTCTTCCGCCATGGCCACGGAGCGTTCGATGTCTTCGGTGGTCTGTTCGAGGTTGATGACCACTCCGCGCCGCAGGCCGCGGGAAGGCACGCACCCGATTCCCAGCAACTGGACTTCGTCCTCGCCCACCGGCTCGGCAATCACGGTCACGATCTTAGTGGTTCCGATATCGAGGCCGCACAACAGGTCCATAGTGCTTCCGATCTTTTTCATCCGTGTGTTTGCTCTCCGGTCGCCGCTGAGCCCTCTGCCACAATAATCTTCCCAGGTATGCGCAAGTCAATGCTCTGATAGCGCGCCAGATCCGCTGAGCTTTTTCCATTCAGGATCTTCAATGCGCCGGTCCAGGCCAGCTCGCTGGTGCCGTGTCCAAGCAAGACGTCCACGGCGGGACGGGAGAGTGCCGCGTGCATTTGCCCGTCGGCATAATACAATTCGCTGAGGTTGTGCCACGCGTCTTTCGAGACCGCGTGCAGTTTGAGGGCTTCCCGTAACAGGGCGAGCGTGCAACTGTCGCTGACCGTCGCGCCGGCCTTTAACCTGACGGGGCGGGGAGGAGTGAGCAGCGGAAAGTCCCAGACCCAGTTATCGGTGACTGGCGCCAGTGCCACGCTGTCGGAGGTGAGAATCAGCAATTTGTCGCTGCGCACGGCGGCAATCGGCTCGCGTTCGACAATCCGGATTTCAATCGCATCGGGAAGCCGCCGGCGAACCACCACGGTTTTGATCCACGCCTGGCTCTCGATCCGCGTCTTGGCGGCGTGAACCGGCACGTTGAACAGCGATGTTCCCTTGGGGATGCTTGCCAGCTTTTCAATCGTTTCCGTGGCGACCACATGGTTGCCGGAGATCAGCACGTGTTGAACCCGAAATCTGCTGCTCCAGTCCACCAATTGGCCCGCGCACATCCGTGCGATCCAGTTGCTCCAGAGCGGAAGCGTGCCCACCACCAGCAGTACGGCCACGATCGAGATCAGCGTAACCCGGCGAGTCCGGCGGCGCTTTTCAGCTTTCGATGGTAAACGGGTCTGCTTCAAAGCCAACGGGCTTGACCTCAGTTTGGAGCATGATGCCGAACTTCTCATAGACACGGCGGCGGATCTCGCGCACCAGTGCGGTGACGTCTGCGGCCGTGGCGTTTCCGGCATTTACAAAGATCCCGGCGTGCTTGGGAGACACCCTGGCGCCGCCGATCTGCAACCCCTTGCCGCCCACCGCTTCAATCAACCGTCCCGCATAGTCTCCGGGGGGCCGCTTAAACATGGACCCGGCGGAAGGGAAGTCCAGCGGCTGCTTTTCGCGGCGTAGTTTCCACACGCGGCGCATTTCGCTGTAGATTTTGCCCGGTTCGCCTTTGGCTAACGCGTAGCGGCTTTCAAGAATCAGCACATTTTGCAGAGCCGGGGCACTGCGATACCCAAATCCGATCTCGTCCTTGGTCAGGGTGACGATGCGACCGTCGGCGGTCAGCGCGTCGGCTGCGACAAAGGTGTCGGCGATCTCCCCGCCATAGGCCCCGGCGTTCATGTACAGCCCGCCGCCCACCGAACCGGGGATGCCGCACAGAGTTTCCATTCCCGACAGACCCTGCGCCGCGGCGAAAATCGTCACATCCAGCAGTCTGGCGCCGGATCCTGCGCGGATATGGCCATGGGAAAGCTCGATCCGGCAAAGCTCGCCAGTAGCCCGAATCACTACGCCGTCGAATCCCGCGTCAGAGACAAGGAGGTTCGAGCCCAATCCGAGGTAAAAGAACGGAACCTGCTCCTGCGTGAGGAGCTTCATCAGCTCAACGACGTCATCCGTGCTTCGCACTTCGGCCAGAATCTGCGCCGGACCGCCGATGTGGAAGGTTGTCAACGGAGCCAGCGGCTCCAGCGCTTTGGCCGGGCAGCTTATCTGCCGCAGCAGGCGTTCACAACGCGCGGGAATCATGAGCCCCGGCGGAAAGTTCGTGAGCCACCTTCGTAATCGAGCCCGCCCCCATCACAATCAACACATCGCCCGACCGAAGCAACGCCCTTACGCTGGCCGCCGGGATGTCGCCACTCAAAATCTGAACCCGGTCCGCACCCTCCTGCCGTGCCGCTGTGGCAATCAGTTCGGACGTGATGCCGGGGATGGGCCGTTCGCGGGAAGGGTAGATGTCGGTGAGCAGAATCACATCCGCCAGGCGCAGCACCTGCCCGAAATCGGCCGCAAAATCGCGGGTGCGGGTAAACAGATGGGGCTGGAAGAGGGCGACGATCCGTCGGTCCGGCCAGCAGGTCCGTGCGGTTCGGAGAGTGTTTTCGACCTCGGTCGGGTGATGCGCGTAGTCATCTACCACCACCACGCCGTCGAACTCGCCCTTGATCTCGAACCTGCGGTGAACGCCGGTAAACTCGGCCAGCGCGGCGCGGGTGACATCCGGCGGCACATCCAGCTCGTCGGCCACGGCAATCGACGCCAGAGCATTCAGCACATTGTGACGGCCCGGAACCTGAAGTTCAAAGCTCGTCCCCTGGCACTTGCCGCCTTCCACGCTGAATCGCGCATGGTGCCCGCTGAAGGCGACCTGAACGGCGCGGAAATCGCAGCCTTCGGAGAACCCGTAGCTCACCACCGGGCGCTTGATGCGGGGCAGGATCGCCTGAATGTTCGGCTCGTCGCCGCAGACGATCACGCTGCCATAGAACGGGACCTTGTTGGCAAATTCCACGAAAGCATCCTGCACACCGGCCAAATCCGTATAGGTGTCCAGATGCTCGGGCTCGATGGTCGTAATCACCGCAAGGGTCGGGGTCAATTTCAAGAAGGAGCGGTCGAACTCGTCCGCTTCAACCACCAGCAACTCTCCCGAGCCCATCTTCACGCCCGACTGCAGGGATCTTACGATGCCGCCCACGATCAGGGTGGGATTCAGCTCCGCCCGCTGGAGAATGGCCCCGACGATAGACGTCGTCGTGGTCTTTCCGTGGGTCCCGGAAACCCCGATCCCTACCTTCAGCCGCATCAGCTCCGCCAGCATCTCACTGCGGGGAATGGTGGGGATGTGCTGCTCGCGGGCTGCTCTAATCTCCACATTCTCGGGCCTGACCGCCGACGAGTATACCACCACATCTGCGCCGTGGATGGCGTCCGCCGTGTGCCCCTCGTGCATCACGGCGCCCAGGCGGGCGAGGCGGTTCGTAATATCGGACAGTTGAAGGTCGCTGCCCGAAACCACGAAGCCCATGTTGAGCAGCACCTCGGCGATGCCGCTCATGCCGGCGCCGGCGATGCCGACCATGTGCACGTGGCGGACGCGGCGGAAGAGTTTGGGCGCGCTCATGGTTTCTCCGTGAGAGAAAGCGCGATGTCCGCTATGCGCGACGCCGCTTCGGGATGGGCCAGTGACTTCATCTTTATAGACATGGAAGATAATACTTCTTCTGAACTCATGCAATGCTGAACAGCAGAAAAAACATTTTGTGACGTGAGGTCAGCGTCCTTAATCAACAGTGCCGCGCCGCGTGTCTCGACCGCTTTTGCATTGGCTGTCTGATGGTCATCGGTGGCAAAAGGGTAGGGGATCAGCACCGCGGGGACGCCCGTCATAGCCAATTCGGCCAGCGTCATCGCTCCGGCGCGGCAGATGGCAAGGTCCGAAACCGCGTACGCGCCGGGCATATCATCGATAAATTCGAGTACTTTCAGATTCCCTGAGTGATTCGCTGCTTCGATGAGATGCTGATTTGCGGACTCCGGAACTCCCAGTCGGCCCGTCTGCCAGATCACATTGAAAACCGCCGTGAGATTTTCAAGCGCGCCCGCTATGGCCTGATTGATCGACCGCGCTCCCGCAGAGCCTCCAAAGACGAGTACCGTGCGGCGACTCGGATCGAGAGTCCATCTCTGGCGTGCCTCTCTTGAGTCCTCTTCCCGGAAGGACAATCGCAGCGGGTTGCCGGTGAACTCCATTCGCGCAGAGCCCAGCCGGGCCTTGGCCTCTTCGAACCCGAGGCAGACCATGCCGGCCTTCGGCGCGAGGGCTCGAGTAGTCCAGCCCGGATGCGAGTTCTGCTCCTGCAGCACGGTGGGAATGCCGAGCTTCTGCGCGGTCCAAAGAACAGGTCCCATCACATAGCCACCCGTCCCGATGACCACTTGCGGGCGAAAGGACAGCAGCAGCTTGAGGCTCTGCGAGAAGCTCACGGCGAGCTTCAGGGGCAACAGGAGATTCTGAAGCACGTGGCGGCGCGAGAAGCCCGAGATCCAGAAGGTCTTCAGCGTCTCGCCTTCCCGCGGCATCACCTTGGCCTCAAGGCCGCTTGCGGTTCCGGCGAAGATCACCTGTGCCTGAGGAGTCTTGCGCACGATGGCCTGCTTAATGGCGAGGGCCGGGAAGACATGGCCGCCGGTGCCGCCTCCGGCAATCAGGACCCGAACTGGGTTGTTTCGCGGACCGCTCACTTGAACCGGTAGGGTTGGTGTGGGGAATCGGAGTGGCGCTGGGACTGTTTCGAAATATTGAGCAGGACGCCGACCGCTCCGAGTGTCATCATCAGTGAAGAGCCGCCATAGCTGATGAAGGGCAAAGGTTGTCCTGTCGCGGGAAGCAGACCGAGGGTGACGCCGACGTTGATGGTGAGGGAAATCGCAATCGCGCAGGTGATTCCCGCCGCCAGATAATAGCCGTAGCTGTCCGGCGCGTGACGCGCGATCTTCCAGGCGCGAGCCAGAAAGAGCCCGAAGCCCGCCAGCAGCAGGAGGCTGCCGATCAATCCTGCCTCCTCGCCCACGATGCTGAAGATGAAATCTTTGTAGGGCTCGGGCAGGAAGAAATGCTTCTGGGTTGAGCCGCCGAGGCCAAGCCCTGTCACGCCGCCATGCCCGATACCGATGAGCGACTGCTTCACATGGTAGCCGGCGCGGAGCGGATCAACGATGCCGTCCACGTAGGCCGTGAGGCGGCTGCGCATATACGGGGTCAGCCAAGCCGCCAGACTCAGCGGAATTGCGCTGGCTCCGGCCAGGATCAGCAGGGGCTTCAAGCGGATGCCGGAGAGGAAGAAGAGGAGAGCGGCCGTGCCGAAAACCAGCACGGTCATGGACAGGTTGGGCTCGACCAGAATCAGACCGATCACGAAGACCGAGATGATCAGCGAGCCGACGTACACCTTGCGGCGATCCGAAGAGAAGGGATCATCGAAGTGTTCGCCGAAGCGGAAGGCGAGGTAGTTAATGAGGGCGAACTTGGCAAGTTCGGCGGGCTGAAAACTGAAGCCGCGGATGTAGATCCAGCGGTGGGCGGTTGCGCCCGCAGGCTGGGGAATGAACAGGACGGCCACGAGGGCGGCGAGCGCCAGCAGGATCGCAAAGCGTGCGGCCTGCTTGTTTAGAATGTGGTAGTCTACAAAGGAGAGCACGGTCATGCAGACCAGCCCCCAGCCCATTCTGCCGATATGGCTCCAGAAAATGGTCGCCGAATCCCCGCCCGCCATCTTCCAGGCGTGAGCGGCGGAGGAGGTCCACACGAAAATCGCACCGCAGATGCAGAGCCCGATGGTTGCCGCCAGCAACCAGACATCATAGCCCGCGCGGCGTTCGAGGTTCGAGGAGGTTTGAGGGGTGCCGGCAAAGGGAGTGGTCATGCGCCTTTGACCAGAGCTTTGAAAATGCGGCCGCGTTCTTCGAAGTTGTTGAACTCGTCGAAGGACGTGCAGCCGGGGGACAAGAGCACCGTGTCCCCGTCGCGCGCCGCGCGCTGCGCCAGTGACACCGCCGCTTCCATCGTTGCCGCCTCTTCAAGCGGCAGGCCTGCGGGCAAATCCGCATGCAGCTTCGGCAGAGCCTCTCCGAAAATAATCAGTTTTTTGACCGGCGACGGAATCCGGGTGGCCAGTGGCGCGAACGATTCCTTTTTCGGACGGCCGCCGAACAGCAGAATCACGTCGCGCTGGAAGGAGTTCAGGGCAGTCATGGTGGCCACCATATTGGTGCTCTTCGAATCGTTGTAGTAGGCCACGCCGTTGCGGGTGGTCACGTACTCGATGCGGTGCTCCACGGCCTTCGCCTCTTTGAGCGCGCGGCGAATCGCGTCCAGATCCGCGCCAAAGCTGTAAGCCGCGGCGGAGGCCGCCGCCGCATTCAGCGCATTGTGATGGCCGATCAGGGGGAAATCGGCCCGGGAAATGAGCGCCTGTTCACGTCCGTCGATACGGCACGCCAGGCGGTCCGGTTCGGCCCAAAACTCAAACTCCGACGAAAGGCCGAATCTTACTACGCGACTTGAAACAGCGCGCTCAATCTCCCGCACTCGAATGTCTTCGCCATTGAAAACCGCCACGTCGCCGGGGGTCTGGTTGCGAAACAGCTTCGCCTTCAGCCCGGCATAAACGTCCATCGTCCCGTGGCGGTCAAGGTGGTTTTCATACAGATTCAGCAGCACCGCTACATGGGGGTGCACGGTCGGCGAGGTTTCCAACTGGAAACTTGAGACCTCGACCACAAACACGCGGGACTCCGGCGCAGGCAGCAGCCCACTCCACGCCGTGCCGACGTTGCCGGCCATCATGACGTCCATACCGGCCTGCTTCAACATATCCGCAATCAGGTGCACGGTCGTTGTCTTGCCGTTGGACCCGGTCACTCCGATCCAACGGTTTGTGCTTGCCCGTGCCGACAGTTCCAGCTCCGACCAGACGGGAATGCCCTTCGCCTGCCATGCCTGCTCGAGGTCCGGCTTGGGAACCACACCGGGGGACAGCACCACGAGGTCGAAATTCTCGGTAACCACGCGCCGGTGTTCGCCCGTCTCCATCTCGATTCCCGCCGACCGCAGCTCCTCCAGCGCGGACGACACGGCTTCTGCCGGCTTGGTATCCGAAACCAGCGCATACCCGCCGAGCCGTTTTACAAGCTTCGCCGCGCCGATCCCACTGCGAGCACCGCCGATGACGGCGACTCGCTTGCCATTCAAATCCAGAGCCATTAGCGGACCTTGAACATCGTAAGACTGACCAGAACCAGCAACACCTGCACGATCCAGAAACGAACGACCACCTTGGACTCATGCCAGCCGAGCTGTTCGAAATGATGGTGGAGGGGAGCCATCAGGAAAACCCGTTGCCCCGTCCCATATCGTTTCTTCGTATACTTGAAATAGAGCCGTTGAATGATGACGCTCACCGCTTCGATCACGAAAATGCCGCCGATCACCACGAGGAAGAATTCCTTCTTCAGCAGAATTGCCATCGTGCCGAGACCCGCTCCCAGCGCCAGCGCTCCCGTGTCCCCCATGAACACCTGCGCCGGATAGCCATTGTACCAGAGGAACCCCAGACCCGCACCCAGCACGGCCGCACAGAAGATCGTCAGCTCTCCGGCGCCTTCGAGGTAGATGATATTGAGGTATTCGGCGAACTTCACGTTGCCGGTGACATAGCTGATCGCCGCAAACGCCGCCGCCGCAATCGATGTTACACCGATGGCGAGCCCATCGAGACCGTCCGTCAGATTCACCCCGTTGGATGTCCCCGTGACCACGAGCAGCACAATGATCGGGTACAGAATGCCGAAATTGAACATCACGTTCTTCAAGAACGGCAGGGTAGTGAGCGTCGACTGCGCCGCGAAATTATGGCCGAAAAGCTCAGGGTAGATCATAATGAAGGCGGCGATGAGTGCTCCGATGCCGAACTGCCCGAGCAGCTTGTAGCGCGCAACCAGCCCTTTCTTCGTCTTGCGCACGGCCTTCAGATAGTCATCGAGAAATCCGACTGCGCCCATCCACAGAAACGCCAGCAGTGTGAGCAGCACATAGAAATTCGTCAGATTGGCAAAGAGTAGGGTAGGTACGGCTACCGCCACCAGCACCATCAGCCCACCCATGGTCGGGGTACCGGCCTTGCTCAAGTGGGTCTTCGGTCCGTCTGTTCGGATTTCCTCGCCGATCTGGTGCTTGCGCAGGGTGCGGATCATCCACGGGCCGACCACAAACGAGATCAGCAGAGCAAACACAGCCGCCATCGCGGAGCGAAACGTGAGGTAACGGAACAGATTGGCACCGCTGATGACATCGCGAAGCGGCAGAAAGAGATGGTAGAGCATCAGGTATATAACGTTTTCAGTTTCTGCACAGCCCGTTCAAGGCGCATGGACCGCGATCCCTTGACCAGCACCGCATCGCCAGCACAAATCAGTGTCGCCAATTCCGCATCACACTCTTCATAGGTGGCGAACGCCTTGGCTTCGATGCCTTGCCCCCGCGCCTCGCTTGCCGCCAGCGGGGCGAAAGCCCCTACAAATAAACTCAGCGAGAGATCAAACTGTTTCAGATCCCGGCCCAGCGCACGGTGCTCGCTTTCGGCGTCGCTTCCCAGTTCGTTCATGTCGCCCAGAATCGCCACGTGTCTCCGGGCCGGAAGGAAGGACAGCGTCTCCAGTGCGGCGCGCATGCTCATGGGGTTGGCGTTGTAAGAATCATCCATCACGGTAATCCCGCCTAACCGTTCAATGCTTACCCGCCCGCCGACGCCCTGCCAAGCCTGAATGACCTTGCGGACCTCTTCGGCATAAAGACCGAAGTTGCGCGCAATAGTCAGTGCCGCCAGCGCGGACAGCGCAGCCGGACGGCCCGGCACCGATAGTTCGATCTCCACACGTTCAAATTCAAACCGCGCACAACCGGACGAATCAAACGTCAGCTTTGTGCCTTGGTAGAATTCTGCTTTCCAATCTGCAGGCTTACCGGAAAAGCCGTAGCCGATTTTGTGCCGGCACTCTGTCGCTTCTGTAAGGCAAAGAGCATCATCCGTCGGCACGTAAGCAATTCCGTTTTCGGCAACGGCATCATACAGCGCGCCTTTAGTGCGCGCAATTTCTTCGAGTGTGCCGAAGCCCGCCAGATGCGCCCGGCCAATGGATGTGACCAGGCCGTGCGTGGGCCTAACCAGTTGGCAAAGATCCGCAATTTCTCCCGGATGAGACGCACCCATTTCAATCACAGCTGCATCGCAATCCGACGGCGTAGCCAGCAGCGTCAGCGGCACACCAATCTCATTGTTGAAATTCCCCGGCGTCCCCGTCGCCTTCCGTTTCACCGACAGGATCCGCAGCAGAATATCCTTTGTGGACGTCTTGCCGTTGGTGCCGGTGATGCCGATCTGCGGAAAGGGCAGCGAATTGCGCCATGCCCGCGCGGCGTGAGTCAGCGCGAGGGTTGTTTCGGGAACGGCGATCAACCGTTCGCGGTAAGGTTCAGCATCCGGCGACTGCATCCAATCGAAATTCACCACCGCCGCTTTGGCACCGGACGTGAACGCCGCAGGGACAAAGTCGTGGCCGTCACGGCTGGACTTAATTGCCCAAAACGTGTCACCGGGTTTCAGCGTGCGCGTGTCAATGGAAATCGGGCCGAGGGAGAAATCGGAGAATAAAGATGGGAAATGTGCTCCGACAATATTACCGAACCAGCCAATCGTAGGAAGACTCATAGTGCGTACCCGGCGCGCGAAAGGTACGCTGCGGCCACAAGCCGATCATCAAACGGATGCTTGACGCCCTGAATCTCTTGATAGGATTCATGGCCCTTGCCTGCAATCAAGACAATGTCACCGTTGCGTGCTTCCGCCAGAGCCGTCTCAATCGTCAGTCGCCGGTCGGCATTGCGGAAGTAATGATTCTCTGCGCTGAGTCCGGCGGCCATCTCATTCAGAATGACTTCGGGATCTTCACTGCGCGGATTATCGCTGGTCAAAAACAATTGGTCGCTCAAACGGTGCGCGACTTCAGCCATCAGCGGGCGCTTGCCGTGGTCACGGTCACCGCCCGCGCCAACCACCGTGAAGATGCGGTTGTGCTCCAAAGCCTGAAGGGTGCTCAGGATCTTTTCCAGAGCGTCGGGTGTGTGAGCGTAATCCACGACGACCGTGAAAGGCGCGGATGATCGCACCATCTCAGCACGGCCAGGGACAGGGACGGCTTGCGCGAGCGCCTGCTTTGTGATCTCAAGGGGAACTCCCAGGGCGAAGGCGGTGGCAATAACGGCGAGTAGATTCTGTGCGTTGAAGTGTCCGATCAGTGGAGCTTCAATCGGCAGTGTACCGTGGGCGGTCACCAGATCGAAGCTCGTGGACTGGCGGGTCAACCGGAGGTTCGTTGCGCGGAAATCCGCATTCGTCAACAGAGAATAGGTCAGCACCTTGGCCCGTGCAGCCTTCACAAAATCGTTGGCCGCCGGATCGTCCAGATTAATAACCGCCGCGCCATCCGGTTCCTGCTCCTGAAACAACCGCAGTTTGGCATCGCGATAGGCTTCCACGGAACCGTGATAGTCGAGATGGTCGCGCGTGAGATTGGTGAAGACCGTCGCACGGAAGGGAAGCTTCCATGTGCGCTGCAAATCAATGCCGATGGATGTCGCTTCCATGACGGCGTGAGTAAATCCCAGCGCGCGCATTGCGGCAAAGTGAGCGGCAAGGTCGGCGGACTCGGGCGTGGTGCGCGGCGATTCAGCGGCGACCTCTCCATAATAGATGCCCAACGTGCCGATCAACCCGGTGCGATGTCCCGCAAAATCCAGCACCGCGCGCAACTGCGTGGCGACCGTCGTCTTGCCGTTGGTGCCGGTGATGCCGGCCAGAGTCAAAGAACGTTCGGGGTGATCATAGAAGCTCCACGCCAACTCGGCGAGGGCTTTGCGTCCGTCCTGCACCCTAATGAAGGGAACCTGCAATCCACTTTCCGGCGCGGTGTCCGCAACGATGGCGGCGGCGCCGCGTGCGATGGCATCCCGAATGAACTGAGCGCCGTCCGCTTTGAGGCCGCGCAGGGCGACAAACAGGCTGCCTTCCTGGACGGCGCGGGAGTCATAGGCCAGAGAGTGGACCAGCGGATCGCCGTCGCCGAACCGGCGGCAGTCCCGCAGTTCAACTGTCAGATCATGGAGTCTTTTCGGAGCAGGAGTCATCAACAGCAGCTTATTCCGTAACGCCGTACAGTTCACAGACTGTGCCGACGGGAACCATCGTTCCGGCGGGAGGAAATTGAGTCACAACGGTGCGGCTTCCAAGGAGTTTGAAACTCAACTTCCGCTTGGAGAGTTCCTCGACGGCCGGCCGCAGCGACCATCCCTGCAGGGATGGCACGGCTACCAGCGTCGAATCCGTTGTGGTTTGACTCTGATAGGTGGTTACAGAAGCCAGCGAAACCGGTACATAGGCGGCAGTTCGCGGCGGTTGCACGCGGCCAGACGACGCGTCTTTCTGCGTACTGTGGTTCACCGTCATTTCCAGCGGTACAGGAGTCGTGGACGGAGAAGGCGCGGGACTCGGCGTGGACATCATGCGCATGTCTTCGACAATGGCCTTGAAGATCGGTCCTGCCACCGAGCCGCCGTAGTGCTCACCGCGCGGGTCATCCACCGTAATCAGCAGCACATATTGCGGGTGTTCCGCCGGGAAAAAGCCGACAAAGGACGACATGAAGCGTCCTTTAAAATAGGTGTGGTGCACATAGTCGACCTTCTCGGCAGTGCCGGTCTTGCCCGCGATGCGCATGCCGTCCACCTTGGCTTTGGTGCCTGTGCCGTACTCGACGACATTCACCAGCATCTCATTGATCTGCGAGGCGATCTCCGCCGGCATCACGCGGCGGATAATCTCCGCCGGATAATCGGTGTGCGCTCCCGACGGGAAACGCACGGATTGCACGAGACGCGGTTTCATCAACAGGCCGCCGTTGGCTACAGCCGCGTAGGCCATCGTAACCTGCAACGCGGTGCAGGATATTCCCTGCCCGAAGGCCACCGTCGCCTGCGTCGAACCGCTCCACCGTTCCGGCACCGGAACTTCGCCCGGCTGCTCCATGGGAATTCCCACCAGAGTCAGGTTGCCGAAACCGTACGCACGCACCTTGTCATAAATCTCAGCCGGACTGAATGCCCGCGCGATCTTCGCCGTCCCGATGTTGCTTGAATACGCCAGCACGTCATCCACGGAGATGGTGCCATGCGCGTGGGAATCGTGAATCGTAATGCCGCCGACGGAATATTTGCCGCCTTCGCAATTGATCAGCGACGTCCGCTTGAACCGTCCACTCTCCAGCGCCTTGGAAATCGCCACGATCTTGAAGATGGAGCCCGGCTCGTACACATCGGTAACAGGCCAGCAGCGGCGATAGTCTGCTTTGCCGTCGCCCGGTTGATTGGGATCGAACGATGGATACGTGGACAGCGCGAGAACGGCGCCGGTCTGCGGATCTACCATTACCGCGCACGCGCGCTCGAAGGTGCGATCCTTCAGTCCTTCGCGCATCTTTTCTTCGACAATGGTCTGCAACTGCAGGTCAATCGTCAGAGTAATGTCCGCGCCCTTCGTCTCCACCGGGGCGGGGGAGAGGGCGGCAGACGCTTCGCGCAGGGCATCAACGCGGCATAGCTCCTGATAGCCTTCGCCGGAGAGTTCATCATTCATGAACCCTTCCACGCCTTCCATGCCCTTGCCGTCGCGGTTGGTAAATCCGACCACGGTGGAGGCATAGGTATTGGAAGGATAGGCGCGGCGCGGCTCCTCATCAAACTGCAAACAGGACAGGTTCAGCGCTTCCAGCTTCTCCTTGGTCTGCCAATCCACACGGCGCGCAAGGTAGGTGAAGCTGGTGGTCTCGAGCTTCTCCCGCATTTCGCGCTTCGGTTTCTGCAAGTAGGTGGATAGCGTGCCTGCGAGGGCATTCATGTCCAGCGCGTACTGCGGGCGGTATCCTACGGCGTAGGTTAAGGGAAGCGTCACCGCCAGCGTCAGGCCGTTCTTGTCCCGAATTTCCCCGCGGCTTGGCTTCTGATACTTGGTCGTCATCGACTGGTTGCGGGCAATGGTCTGCCACTGGCCATGCTGGAAGACCTGGAGCTGCACCAACCGCATGCCGAAGGCGCACAAGATCGCCAACAGGACGCAGGCGAGAAAACGTTCCCGCGGGACTTTGCGGTGCCCTTCACTCATGCTCAGGCGCTCCGAGCAGTCTGGCGTCCTCACGGGCAGCCGGAGTCAATTCCGCTTCGGGAATGACGATGGTCCCCACATGGTTCGTGCGCGTCCACCATCCATGCCTGTCTCGCATCCAGCGCGAAACCTTCGTATAGGAGGCTTCTGTCTCCACCTGACCGCTGAGCTGCACCAATTCCTTATTCAATTGCTGAATGGCAATCTGCTGCCGGCCTACATCCAGCGAGAGCTTTTCATACGTCAGGTTGCGCCATGTCACCGCCACCGCCAGCAGCCCTACACAAACGAGGGTTGCTACGATCCATACTACAGGAAGTTGCCGCCGGAGAACTCGCGGCAGCTTGCGGGGACGATACAGGGAAGACGGTAAGGATTGCGATGCGTAGGCCATGGTCAGGATAGGATTTTTTCTACGACCCGAAGTTTAGCGCTGCGAGCGCGGGGATTTTCGTCGATCTCGGTCTCAGAAGGGAGGAGCGGCTTTCTAAAGGGCAGCTTTCCTTCCGGTGGTTCAGTCGGTGCCATTGGCAAATAGGCAGGTGGTTGCGGTGGCTCGGCTTTGGACCTCATAAAGGTCTTCACAATCCGATCTTCGAGAGAATGGTAGCTGATCACTACCAGTCGTCCTCCCGGAATCAGCATATCCCAGCAATCCACCAGCCCTTGCTCTAATTCTTCAAGCTCATGGTTTACGGCAATCCGCAGGGCCTGAAACACTCGGGCCAGACTCTTGGCGCGGGTCGCCGGAACACTTCTATCAATGATCTGCGCCAAGTCGTCCGTGGTTTCGATGGGATGCCGCGCGCGGGTTTCGAGAATGGCCTTGGCGATGCGTCGTGCCTGCGAATCCTCGCCGTAGGCAAAAATTATCCGGGTAAGATCGCTCAGGTCGATATCCTTCAGCAGATCCGCCGCGGTTTCTCCTCTCGAAGGGTCCATTCTCAAATCCAGCGGTCCAGAGAATCTGTGGCTGAAACCGCGCTCTGCCGTGTCCAACTGAAAGCTGGAAACTCCTAAGTCAAGCAGCACCCCCCAGACACCGCGCTGCGTGAACTCTCTTGTTGCCTCTTTGATCTCCGAAAACCGGCACTGGATCAGTACTGCGGTCTCGGGCAACACCTTGCGCGACTGGGCAATGGCGTCGGCGTCCCGGTCGCAACCGATCAGAGTGCCTCTCTTCGACAGTTTTTTGGCAATCAGCAGGCTGTGACCGCCTCCCCCGACCGTGCCATCGAGGTAGATGCCGTCGGGATTGGTCACCAGCAGATCCACCGCAGGCTCAGCCAGCACAGGCCTGTGGTAATTCTGTTCGAAAGAGGTGTCAGTCAAAGGGGGTGGAGAGGAACCGGTTCTGTGTGGCCCGTTGAGGTACGTAGGACTACAAAAACGGCGATGAGAAATGTCGAGATGTCCAAGAAACACTTGGACAATTGAGCCAAAGTTACTAAATTATGACGCTGCGGAAAAAAAGAGGCTCCCGCAGCCCGTCTGCGGCTGAGCTGCGGGAGATTCCGCCAAAAGGCGGATGGCGCTTCCTCTTAATGCTTTGTCAGACGAGAGGCCGGGTTGCCCGAGGAGGCAGTTCAAAGTAGCTTCGGCGGCGGGGGTAAGCGGGGCGACGTGGCGTAGATCGAGCACAAATTTCCGGCAGCCGCGACCATGAAAATGGGAGATAATCGCCTCAAGCTGCGTCAGTTCCGGAGTCCGGAACTCGCCCTGCAAGGCAATGCTTACGTCGCGATCATGCTGATGGATGTGTGCGTGCAGTCCCATGGTTCAGGCCTTTTGGCGGTGATCAAGTAGAGTTTTCCAGGCATCTCCTGCCGTCAGCTTGTGACCGGTGCGATAGGCTTCGAAAGCCTGGGCATCCCAGATCACAAAGTGGTTCCAGCGGCCCATAAACACCACCTCGCGGCCAATGCCCGCCTGCTTCAGCAGACTCTGCGGCACGGTGATGCGGCCCTGGCTGTCAATTTCGCGGTAGACGGCTTCGCTCAACAGAGCGGTATCTCGCGCCAGACTGTCATCACTGGCAAAACCGAGGGAGTTGGAGTCCGCCTGTTCCCAGACATTGTTGAATAGATCCAGAGGAAAGACATTCAGGAACTCGCTGCTGCCGGGCGTGAGGACAATGGTCCCCCCACTGTCTTCCGGCAATGCATGCCGATAGTCAGCGGGGATAGACAATCTTCCCTTGTCGTCAATCAGTCCGGAGAAGTGTCCGAGAAAAGGTATCTTGCCTCGTATGGGCATTCGCTCCACTTTCTGCCAATCTTTGGGAAACCGTACCAAAGATAGGACAAGCGTCTCCGATAGTCAAGTCAATTATTTGTTTATCCACACTATGTGGATAACTCATAACGGACTTAAATTTATGAGATAAGCATGTGAATTTCGCGTATAATAGAGGATAAGTTAATAGTAGAGAGGAGGAATGCCTCTTGAGATGCTGAAAAACTCCCTCTATCACGTGAATTTCTGCCGGGAAAACCGCGATTAGGTGTTGGATAACTAAGATTAGCTACGGGGTAGTGAAACATGAGTAAGATGGTTGCGGTTCTGCTTGCTATGGTGCTCATTTTCTGCCTCGGCTGCAGCAAGTCTTCGACACAATCCGCGCCGTCTCTCTGGACTGTGCAGCAGATCTGGCCTCGCGGATCACATCCGGTGCCATCTCCGACCAGCAACGCCATTTTGTTCATGCAGGAAGAGTCCCCTGCGGGACTTTATCTGCTGAGTAATGGCGCGGCCACCTTGATCAATCCCAGCGGCCCGGATGCCCGTGCCGATTACGCGTGGTCCAATGACGGAACACGTTTTTGTTTTTCTGCCCCGGGAGCACCGGGCGGCGCCAATGCCGGCATTTATCTGGGCCATCCGGACGCGCCGACCGCACTGACCCGATTGTGGGATCGCGGTTCGCATCCCCGGTTCCTGCCCGGTACGGGAGGGATTGTCTGTGCGGGTCCTGAAGACAGCACCGGCAATTCCGACATCGTTCAGATTCCTTTGAGCGGCACGGAACCAACACCCCTCAGCATTCGAGGAACATCTCCCGAAGTGTCACCGGACGGCAGCCGGATTGCCTATCTGGTCCCCGGCGGCATTGAAGGGCGTACACTGGTGGTCGCCAACGTGGAAACTACCGCCCGCGACACTGTCGCAGGAAGAGTGCTGGTCTACTATTGGCTGGGTGATTCCCGAACCCTCGTGTACGGTTCTACGACCAACGGCAATCCTTCCATCTCCACAGCCAGTGTGTCCGGGGCACCCACCACCATTGGCGGCGGCGCAGCGCCCGCTCCCTTCCCGCAGGGCAATGGATTCGTCTTCACCGCACTGTCCGGTGACCGGCTCGATGGTCTGTTCACCGCCGCCCCGGGGCAATCTCCCGTCCGCATCACCCATTCGGGCACCATGGCCATTCCCGCCAGCGGCAACCGGATCGTGGCGCAGGATACAACCGGCCTTCTCGAAATCACGCACTGACCTTTCATCGAGAGTTCCTATACATCAAAAGCCCCGCTCGCGCGGGGCTTTTGCTATCTCAGCAATGACGATCTGTTACCGGTAGTGAGTGACTACGTACGGTTTGCCGTTGGGTTTGTCGGATTCGCCAGTAACGAATTTATGCACGATGTCAATGTCCGTGTTCTGTGTCTCCTCCGGAGTGCCGGAGAACACAATCTCGCCATCGTAGAGCATCACAATCCGTTCTGACACCTTGTAGGCGGATACCATATCGTGCGTCACGACAATATTCGTCACGTGCAGTTCGCGGTTCATAGTGATGATCAGATCGTTAATAGCGTCCGCCGTGATCGGGTCCAAACCTGTGGTCGGCTCATCATAAAGAATATAAGCCGGCTCCATGGCGATGGCCCGTGCCAGCCCGATGCGCTTCTTCATGCCACCTGACAGCTCCGCAGGTTTCAGGTTCTGCGTGCCGTCCATGTTGACCAGTTCAAGGCAGTACTTGACCCGCTCCGCGATCTCTTCTTCGGTCTTCTTCGTGTGGGTTCTGAGACCGAGGGCCACGTTCTGCTCCACAGTCATGGAGTCAAAGAGGGCGGCCCCCTGAAAGAGCACGCCCATCTTCTTACGGATCGCGTAGAGTTCTCGCCGGCGGGCCCTGGTGATATTCCGTCCGTCTACAATCACCGCGCCCGAGTCCGGCGCCAGAAGGCCGACAAGGTGCTTGAGGAGCACAGACTTGCCCCCGCCGGACTGTCCAATAATCGTAATGGACTCGCCCGTCTCAATATTCAAATTCACACCCTTCAGCACCTGTTTGTCGCCGAAGGACTTGTAGAGGTCACGAACTTCAATCATGGCCGAAAATGTGGATGAGTGAGGTCCCCCGCAGGGATACCCACGGAAGTTAGAAGAGGATAAGAGCTAATGTAAAGTCTAACACCAGAATCGTCAGGCATGCCCAGACGAACGCCTTGATTGTCGCCTGTCCCACGCCTTCCGCGCCACCCTCGGTGCGGAAACCAACATAACAGCCGATCATGGCGGAGCTAAGTCCGAAAAGCAGGGCCTTCAACAGACCGGAAAAGACGTCGAAGATTAGAAAGAAATTCGGGATCAGACCCCAGAACTGCTGGGACGTCATCGACAGAAAGACCGTGAGCACGAAGAACGCGCCGAACATCGCCACTGTTACGGCCTGAATCACCAGCATCGGCATCATCACGGTCATCGCCGCAATGCGCGGCACGGCCAGAAAACGGACGCTGGAGATGGCCATGGATTCGAGGGCATCGATCTGTTCGGTGACCTTCATCGTGCCAATCTCGGCGGCGATGGACGCGGAGACACGTCCGGCAATGACCAGGGCGGTCAGCACCGGACCCAACTCCAGCATCACTGCCTTAAAGGTAGCCGGACCGATCAGATCATACGGTGCAAAGCCCTGAAGCTGGTAATGCCCCTGCCATCCGGCTACGGCTCCGGTGAAGACACCCACCACAATGACGAGGGGCAGGCTGTCTACTCCCAGCGTGACACACTCCTGAAAGAACAGGTCCCTGTCGGCGAGGATTCCCCGCATTTCGCGGAAGACTCTGGCCATGAGGATGCCAAACCGCCCCATCTCGCGGAAAAAGCTGATGGTGCCACGGCCAACAAAGGCTATTGCGCGTCCGGGAAGAGTGAGAGCCATAAGGTACTGCCGTCGAAGTTAATCGAACTTAATACTCCGAACCGAGAGAGAAGAAATAACGCGGCTTGGATACACTTGTACCGTCGGTTGACCATGCGAGATCCCAATGCAGGATAAACATACCCAAATTGGCTCGCATTCCCAAACCAAAGGCCGCCTGCGGATCCTTCAAAACGCGCTTGCCGTTGGCGCCAACGGCTGTGAGTTTGAACGCGTCATCCTGCCACGCGGCTCCAATATCCGTAAATACCGCGCCGCGAATGTCGTAAAAGGCTACCGGCAAGGGATAACGCATCTGCATCTGTTCAATCAGCGGGAATCGGAGTTCCTGGTTCACCAGGAAGAAGCGGTTCCCGGTGTGGGCCTTCTCAAAGTAGTTCGCGCCGCGGTACGGTGTGACAAAACTCGAGAAGTAGAAGGCATCGATGTCGTCCGGAACCCGGCTGTTCTCATAACGGGTATTCAGCCAGTTGGATACACCGCCCAGATAGAAGCTCTGGGGATTCGGTCCGCCGGAGAGTCCTGCCGTAATCCGTGACGCCAGCGAGAAATCCTTGTTAAGCCGGAAGTAATCCCGAACGTCGCCTTTCACCGTATAGAACTGAGCGTAGGGGTAGCTATTTCCCGGAGTGTTGCTCCCGAGAGCCGGGCTGGCCGACAGCGAAAACCGGTAACGGCTGCCGTTCACTGGACCCGTTGAGCCCCACAATACTGTATCATGGATGTACGAAAGCGACGGCACCACGGCCCGGCGGCGGTGATCAAACAGATAGTCGTTCGCCGGATCATCGAACTTCGACCGGTCAATCGCCAGGGCGTTCACGTCGAGATCGGCCCGCGAATACTTGGAGATAGGATAGGACGCATTCAGATTAAGCTGAATGGTTTGATCTTTCAGATTCCCGGCGTCAAGATAATACACATACCGGTAGAATCCAATCCCGTAATTAATCCGGTGCGGCAAATACAGGTATTGCAGCGAGAAATTCGTGTTGTCCAGATTCTTCAGGTCATAATACAAATCGGTCGTGACATACAACAACTGATTTCCCATCACATCGGAAAGCAGAAGCTGGCCGGTACCCTGAGCCCCGAGAAACGAGCTGTAAGCCGCATTGGCATAGAAGAAGTCCGGCGAGAACTTCGTCTTGTATTTCTTGCTGAAGAAGCCGCCGCCGTCCCGCCGCGTCGTATTGACCGTTGACGTGAGCGCCGTATCGCCGAGAGCGTGACCGCCGATCCGTTCAGGATCCTGTGTGCCGCGCTCGGCAAAGACATGATGCGCGACTCCTTGCTTCCCACCGGCCGGAATGGTCACCGAATCCGAACCCGTCACCGTGCGTCCGCCCAGACCGGCTACCGCTGTGGAATCCTGTCCGTTTTGCGGTTCGGGCGACCCATGCTGCCGGAAATTCGTCGGTTTCAGGGTCAACCCCGGAAGCTCCGGCGCGTTCTTAATCAGATAGACGTCGTAGCCGCCTTCCTGCAGCGACGTGAACACCATCCGCTGTGTGCGGGCCGAGTAACTGGGTTGGGTGCATCCCGTCAGACAGTTGGTAACTGCCACCGATTCGCCGGTCGCCAAGTCACGCCGGTACAGGTTGGGAATGCCATTGGCGTCGGACACATAGATCAGGAACTTGCCGTCCGCGGTATAAGTTGGGGTGCGCTCGCTGTACGGTGTGTTGGTCAGCCGCTGTGCCAGCGAATCACCGAGGGCCATCGAGTACAGATGGGAGTGGTGATAATCCAGCGTCCACATCTTCACCGTCGAATCATAGCGGCAAGTTCGCAGAGAGTCTTCTCGATCCGAGGAAAACACAAGGCTCTTCGAGTCTGGCGACCATGCCGGATCGTCATCCGAGAACACGTCATGGGTGACCTGAGCCAGCGAATTGCTGCTCAGATCATAATAGTAGAGGTCCGATGCGCCAGCCTTCATTCCGACGAAAGCTATCTTATTGCCATCGGGCGACCAGGTGGGGTTGAACACTCCATCCATGTCGAACCGCAGCGTACGCGAGATCTTGTGCCGCTTGACATCGAGAATATTCACCGCGTCCGTTTTGCCGGCCTTGGAGGCAAAGGTGATGAACTTGCCGTCGGGCGACCAGGAGATCCGCGCGTCCAGCCATTTGAGCTGCTCAAATCCTTCGCTGCGCTCTCCCTGTAGAAGCCGCGTGAAGTGACCGTTATCGATGTTCATCAGCCAAATATCGAAGAAACCCGTACGATCCGACAACAGCGCGATCTGTGTACCGTCCGGCGAGATCGCGGAGCCGTTGTTTACAAAATTACGCCATTCCCGGTGATCCGTCATCCGCTCGGCAAAATCACCGGGCCGCTTCAAATCGGCAATCGTCGGCCAATAGAGGCTGCGCAGCCAGTTCTGCCACTCGCGGTTGAACTCCTTCATATCCACGCCCACCGAACTCTTCAGAGCCCGGTTGACATCGCGTGCCGACTTCACCTTGCCGATAAACTCGCTGACCTTTTCCGGTCCGTACTTCCGGTCCATATAGTAAAATACGGACTGGCCGCCCTTGTATGCCAAATATCCGCCCAGGAAATCTATTGGCGGCAGGTAGCCGGAAATGGTGGCGTCACGCATGAACATATCGGCTTCCACGTCCCAGCCGCCGCGTGATTCATACTCGGCCAGACCTTCGGTGAACCACAAGGGAACGTTGGACGTGGCCACACCGGTCAGAATCGACTGGAAGCCTGTCCCGTAGAACATACGCATGTTCACGGCGTGAGTCAACTCATGATGAATCACATGGCGGAAGGATTCATAGTTGCCCGTAAACGGAATCACGACGCGATTCTTCATGAACTCGGTGAATCCGCCCACCGACTCTTCGGGAATTTCTGACGAGACGTTGGTCTGTTCGAACCCGTTATGCGAACGGTAGGTAACGATCGTCACCCGGCCTTCCAGCCGGTAGTTGAAACTGTTTTCCACCTTCCTCAGAGAGGCCTCCGCCGTCTCCGCACAGAACTCGGCGATACGCTCGGCACCCGGAGCAAAGTACACATCGAAGTGCTCCGACTGAATAAATCGCCAGTCAAACGTGTCGTATTGGACCTTGTTCTTGCCAAAACCATCGCCAAAGTCTTGGCCATGTGCGTAACCGGTCAGAACCAATCCGAACAGAAAGACGGAGATAAGGCGCATCACGCGGTTCAGGGTGCTGGGGGTGGAGTGGGACAATCGCTAATCCTTGTTGTGGGGGTGTTGAGGGAGGCTTTCCGGTGAGGTGTAACCAGCAAGTCCGTGATAAATCCGCAACTTATCCTGACCCAAGCTGGAATATTTGAGTGAGTACGCCCCGAAGCAGTGCTTCAGGGCGTCATCCACATGGAGAAAGGGCTCATCTTCAAGACTGGTAGTCCGTAAAATCACCTGCTCAGGATGGACCGAGTACCTCCTCGACCATCGCGAGCAACTCTTCGGTTTTGATGGGTTTTGTAAGGTAGTTGTAGGCACCTTCCTTGATCACCTGCACCGTGTCCTCAATCTTCGGATAGCCCGTAAGAATGACCACGGTGGCCTGCGGATCGACCGCACGGATCTCACGGAACACATCGATTCCGCTCTTCCCGCGCAATTTGACATCAAGGAAAGTAAGTGCCGGGGCCTTGTCCGCATGAAGCCGGACGGCCTCGTCGCCCGTAGTTGCCGTCAGAACCTCGTGTCCGGCAGCATGCAGAAGGTCTGCCATGACCTGGAGGATCATTGTATCGTCATCTACCACCAAGACAGTACGTGAACGAGGGCCAGTCTCAGCAAGCCTCTGCTTTTCAATGTTTACTTTGATCTCTTCAAGATTATGCAGATCGTACAAGCGCCATCCACGCCAGTCCCTGCGGACCTTTGTGATTAGCCCTTCACGTTCCCACTTGAACAAAGTAGATTTCGAGATCTGGAGTTGCTCACAGACCTCCTTGGAGGAATAGAATTTTCCGTCGCTCATGACCAATTTCGTTGTGGACATCGTGACTATATTAACTATAGTGCAATATACATTGTCCGCAGCCCAAAGTCAAGTTACTCTGCCTATTCAGGTCGCTTTTTTGTCCCCGTGACCCGAATCAGACTTCAGCTACGGCTTGTCATTGCCCTTTGTGTCGTCTTTCTTGCTATCTTCGCCGCGAAGTCCTTCCTTGAACTCCCGGGTGCCTTGTCCTAACCCGCGCATCAGTTCAGGGATCTTCTTCCCACCAAAAAGTAGCAATATTATGGCCACAATGAGTACTATCTCAACCCAACCGAGACGCATGGCCTGCCCCACTAAAAGTAACGCTTATTCTAAATTTAGCAATTTCGGCTCATTGAAGCAAGCAAAACATAATTGCCCCGCCCGCGTCGGAAATCGCACAATCCGGCAAAATCGACCGTCCCACGGGCATTTCATGGGTGACCACGAAGCAACACTACGGCGTTGAGGAGGAGACGACGAGGTAGAAGGCCTTAGCTTGAGTCGCGATATCCTCAGGCACAACGAATGTGGTATCGGAAACCGTTCCCAAATGCTGGGCGGTTCCGAAATCCACCGATAAAGACCTGTAAATTTTGTAATAAGCAGATCCTGCTGAACTCCAGCTCAAGCACACGTCATTGTTTTGCCGGGAAATAACCAACTGCACCGGACTCTCCGTCCAACCCTGAATACGGATCATTCGGTTGCCCCGGCGGCTGTTTGCGTGGGTACCATCCTCTGCGTACCAATGGCTGTCACACGCATCAAATACAAAAGACCGGTTTGCAAGGGTTGAGGAGGTATCCAGACCGAATGCCTCCACTCCGGCTGCCGTGTTCTGAACCGCAACGTAGAAGTCGGAGTTGAAGACGAGAGGCGGCAGAGAATCATCTTGCAGCACGATCCTTGCATTTTGAGCGCCCGGAGAGGGGAATCCGCCAACCACATTTCCGATGGAGCCCCGCACGACCTCCCGGAGCAGCGTGCCCGGTGTTCCGTTCGGGCCATCCGCTGCCCAGACGCGAATCTTCAGCGGCGTATGGGAGGAATCGGGGTGGAAGGCTGCAATGGAAACATCCGCGTCGCACAGGACAAAGGGCGTCCGCGCCGGTGAGAATTTTACCGCCCAGGCCACGCTGTCAGCCGCGGACCAGTTGAACATTTCCGCAGTGCCATCATCGTAAGCGAGAGCAAGACCACAGGCAGGAGCCACGGAGAGGGCGAAGGTTGCGGTTGACGTGGCCTGATTTTCACTGTCCATCGCGCGGATGAAGTAAATCCAGCGTCCAGTGCTGAGTGAAGGGGCCGCCGAATACTCATCGGTGTAACCGGTCGCATTCATTGTCAGGGAATCGAACAGCGCACTTTCCGCCCGGCGATAGAACAGTTTCGCCGAGAGTCCCGGCATATCATCTGTCACAAGCGCGGTAAAGACCACCGATCCCGGCTCGGCATCGCCATGCCTGTCATGCATCACCACGGGTGGAGCAGTCGGCGCAATCACAAAATCCGCGTTGGATGTGTCGCCTATGGAAGGTTGGCTGATACTGTAGATGCGGACCCGGGCATGCGTCGCAGCGGGCGAGGAAATTGTCCACGGTTCCGATCCGTCGTTCACCGCGCTGCCATAGAGAATTTCCCAGTTGGCGGATGGATAACTGCGGTTCAGTTCGATCCGTACATTTCCCGAAATTCCGCTACTGCTCCAAGCCAGCGTATGCGTCTGTCCCACGGTCCATGACTCGCCGCCATTGGGTGCCTGAACCGTAATCGTTGGCGTCTGTATGGCAAAATTGGCGTCGGATACATCATTGACAGCAGGCTGAGCATCGGACACAATTTGAATTCTGGCTGTGGCTGTCGCCGGTGAGGTCACCGTCCATGCCTGTGTTCCGGAGTTGGACACGCCGCTGAAGAGTGTCTCCCAAGTGCCTGCCGGATAGCTGCGGTTCAGCTTCAGGGTGACTGTTCCCGTCAGATTCTGACTGGTCCACGTCAAATTGTGCGCACTGCCTGTCAGCCAAGCTTCACCGCCGTTGGGCGAGACCAAGGTGACCACAGCGGCAGAAGCGACCTGCCGCCGGACATCAAGGTAAACCGGAAGGTGATCTGTCGCGGTGTAGAGCGCGTTGGCAATACTGTCCGGCACCGCGCTGTTCGGTGGGCTGTTGATGCTCTGGTTAAAATGGTTTCCGTCGTTGCCGTATTCGGTGTAGCTTCCCGTCACATACTCCCATCCCGGCAGCGCTTGAAAGGCATAGGACAACAGCAGGAAATCAAACCGGTCGTCGAGGCCGCCTTCACTTAGCCTCGTGGACTGAGTGTGAACATTGACGAACCCTGATCCGTCATGCCAGTCACCGGACACGTTGAGCGGATCATAGAGACGGCCAATGTTGTTGGTGCGCGAGCCGGTGAAATTCTGAAAGGCGGGTTCCGTACTGGTATAGAGGTTGAAGTCTCCCGCCGCGATGAAATGGCCGGGAGCGAGACCGTTCAGATACGTCCGCAGAGTCTCCGCTTCCGCGCCGCGGGCCGACTCGTAGCCCTGAGACGCTTTGAGATGGGCGGAGTAGATCTGAATATCCAGCGTGTCCACGCTAACGCCGGCCGGACGCAGCCTGTACCCGTTAATGTCTCGCAGTGCTGTATGCAAGACCGTCTGCGGACCGATGAAACTGAACTTCGCAGTCTTGAAAAACATCGCGTTGTCTGTGTCCGGGCCATCGTTGAACGGCGCCGAACTGTAGGTGTTCGGACGGCCCGCGTTCAGCACATTGCTGAGAAAGCCGGCTTCCGAAGTCGCATACAGCATTTCCTGCACGACAATGATGTCCGGGTCAATCGCCCTCAGGATTTTGCGGAATTCCGGATTGCGGGAGGCCGTATCCGAACTCGAACTGGAATAATTCAGAGCATTGTAGGTGGCAATCCGGACGGTTTCGTAGGTCTGCGCCACCGCCACATTCCATCCCATCACTACAGTCATCACCAGAACGCTAAACCAACTCTTCATCGTAAATCCTATCACCTGATGCAATCTGTTTCACCACAAGTCCTGACCCGCCACTCGATTCGTCACGGTGTATCCATACCAATTTAGCAAGAATCCGGCCGCAAATCAAGCTGTCGAACACCCAACTCCAAATTTTACTTGATCTTTATCAAGCTTCTGTGTATATTTCCAGGGTGATGTACAGGGTTCATTATGTCAGAAATGACTTGCTCTTACGCGGGAAGCCCCGCCTCGAAAACGCGCCGCCAAATGGGCCGGTTTATGATTAGGGAGCCACGGATATGATAAAGTCCGAAGACCCGTCCTCCGACGGCATTCAGTTTGCCGGGAAGCGGAGCACCCATTCCCAATACCATTTCTTCCAATTCTACAGCAGCCAGCACGCCGTACTGACCGCCGGGACCGGCTGGTTTCCGCCGGTGGATCTGTACGAAACGCCGACGGAATTCGTGCTTGAGGTCAACCTCGCCGGGATCGCTCCCGAGCAGGTGCGTCTGTCCTTCGAAGGCAGCTTGCTGCATATTACCGGGCAGCGCGACGAACTCGGCGAGCCCGGCGTTCGCTGCTATCATATCATGGAAATTGAACGCGGCGCGTTCGCTCGCACGCTGGAACTTCCGTCAGCCGTCGACGGAACCACCGCCAGGGCGGTCTTCCATGATGGCCTTCTTCTTGTACATGTCCAGAAAAAAGAAGGTGGACAAATTCACGGCTGCTTTTCCGCAGACTCCATGGAGGGACTCGAATGACGTTACCCGTTGACGCAGTAGACCGCCCGGCCGATACGGTTGAAGCCGACGGCGGCGAAGGCACACTGCATATCCCGGATATTTTGCCGGCCATGGTGATCAATGATGTGATCATTTTCCCAAACACCATTGCGCCACTTGTCGTCACTGCCGAGCCCATCGTCCGCCTGATTAACGATGCTCTGACCGGCTCCAAGATGCTGGCCGCTTTCGCGCGCATCGCCGAGCCCAAGTCCGACAAGCCGGAAGACCAGTTCTACCGCACCGGCAGCGCGGTGCAGATCCTCAAGATGTTCCGCGTTCCCGACGGTTCGTTGCGCCTGCTTGTGCAGGGACTGGTGCGCGTCGAGCAGACTCGCATCGTGGAAACCGATCCGTACCTGCGGGTCGAGGTCAACGTGTTGCCGATGGACCGGGGCCGCACGATCAAGGTCGAAGCTCTGATGAAGCGGATCGTCGAAGACTTCACGAAGCTTGCCGAGATCAGCCAGACCATCCCCG
Organism: bacterium; assembly: GCA_036504735.1. Classification (NCBI taxonomy): domain Bacteria; species bacterium. The sequence continues at coordinate 524,492 of DASXUQ010000005.1, read as the reverse complement.
AGGAAGTGAAGATCGCGGTATACAACATCAGCGATCCGGGCGCGCTGGCGGACATCGTCGCATCCAATCTGAATATTCCCCTCGACCGCAAGCAGGAGATCCTCGAAGCCAATAATCTCGAAACCCGTCTGAACCTCGTGGCAACGCAGATTGCCCGCGAAGTCAAGCTGGTTCAGTTGGGGTCGGAGATTCAATCGCGCGTCGAGAACGAAATGGCGCACGGCCAGCGCGAATACTACTTGCGCGAGCAGTTGAAGGCCATCCGCAAGGAACTCGGTGAAGATACCGAAGGCGCCGCGGAAGTGGCTGATCTGGAGCAGCGCATCAAGGCCGCCGAAATGCCGGTGCAGGCTCTCGATGCCGCCACCAAGGAACTGGACCGCATGCGGCGCATGTCTCCAGCCTCCGCCGAATACACGGTCTCTCGGACCTACATCGAATGGCTGGTTTCACTGCCGTGGCGCAAGCACACGGACGAGGAGTTGGACGTCGAAAAGGCCGCTCTGGTGCTGAACCGCGATCATTACGGCCTCGAAGAGGTCAAGAATCGCATTCTTGAATTCCTCGTGGTGCGCAAGCTGCGTCCGACCGGCAAGGGTCCGATCCTCTGTTTCGTCGGCCCTCCCGGAGTAGGGAAGACGTCCCTCGGCAAATCGATTGCCGTGGCGCTCAACCGCGAATTTGTGCGTCTGAGTCTGGGCGGCGTGCGCGATGAAGCGGAAATTCGCGGTCATCGCCGCACGTACGTCGGCGCCATGCCGGGCCGCATCATGCAGTCTATCCGCCGCGTGGCGGTCAACAATCCGGTCATCATGCTCGACGAGATCGACAAACTCGGCGCGGACTTCCGCGGCGATCCCGCTTCGGCGCTGCTCGAGGTGCTCGATCCCGCTCAAAATTCGACCTTCGCCGACCACTACATCGACGTGGAGTTCGATCTCTCCAAGGTTTTCTTCATTACTACGGCCAATGACAGGTCTCTGATTCCCGGGCCGCTGCGGGACCGCATGGAGATCATCGAGATCTCCAGTTACATTACCAGTGAAAAGGTGCAGATTGCCAGGCATTATCTGGTGCCCCGGCAGGTTGAAGAAACCGGGCTCAAGAAATCCAATATTACCTTTACGGACAAGGGCATCGAAGCCATTATTCAGGGATATACCCGTGAAGCTGGGGTGCGCCGTCTCGAGCAGCAGATCGCATCGGTCTGCCGCAAGGTGGCGCGCGACGTCGTGGCCGGCAAAAACGTCAAGGTGACCATCACCGAGAAGACGGTGCCGGAATATCTCGGCATTCCGCAATTTCTCGAAGATACCGTGCATAATCTTCCCGGCGTGGGCGTTGCGCTGGGGCTCGGCTGGACTCCCGTCGGTGGAGATGTGCTGGTGATCGAGTCGACATGGATGCCCGGCGCCAAGCAATTACAGGTTACCGGACAACTCGGCGATGTTATGAAAGAATCCGCGCAGATTGCACTGTCCTATTTGCGTGCTCATGCCGAGAAGTATCACGTCGCCCCCGAAGAGTTTGCGCGCCACGATATTCATATTCATGTCCCTGCCGGCGCGACTCCCAAGGACGGACCTTCCGCGGGCATCACTCTGGCGACATCGCTCGCGTCGCTCTTTACCAATCGCCCGGTCAAACATGATTTGGCGATGACGGGGGAGATTACGCTCTCGGGCCGCGTACTGCCGATTGGCGGACTGCGCGAAAAGGTTGTGGCCGCCAACCGCTACGGCATCAAGACGGTGATTGTACCCCGCGCTAACGAGAAAGACCTGAACAACGTTCCGGACTATGTGAAGAAGGCCATGACCTTTTTGTTCGTGAGCAACGTCGATGAAGTTCTCGAGTACGCGCTGGTGCCTGTAAAGAATGGCCGGGCCAACAATGGCCGCAACAAATCGTGAACCTCGTCCTCCCGCATCCCCGCACCTGGCCCATCTGGGATGTGGTGTTTCCGCCTCTATGCGCGGTGTGCGGCGAGGCACTGGAACAGCCGGCGATCCTGTTTTGTGCGCGGTGCTGGACCAATGCGCCCGTGGCTGACCTGCGCGACCTGCACAAACTCTACCACATAGACCGCACCGCCTGCGGTTACCGCTTCGCCGCGATGGATGTCGTCAAGGCATCCGTGCACGCGCTGAAATACGAGGGAGTCAAGCCACTGGCCGCCATCATGGCGCAGAAGCTGGTGTCACGTCTCCCCATCCGTTTTGTGCAGGCGGATCTGACCTGGGTCGAGGTGCCTTTGCATTGGCGGCGGCATCTGACCCGCGGTTTTAACCAAAGCCGCCTGCTTGCCTGTGAGTTGGCTCGCGCGACCGGTCACGACATGCCTGTGTCGCTGCTGCGCCGTTCGCGCCACACGCCCACGCAAACCGCGCGCAACTTTCGAGACCGTTCCGCCAATGTCAAAGGCGCGTTCGAACTCCGGCGCGGGGTCCCCATTCCCAAAGCTGTTCTGTTGATTGACGATGTGATCACCACCGGCGCAACCGTGAACGAGTGTGCGCGCACACTTAAGGACGCGGGTGTCGAATGGGTGGGAGCATTGTCCTTCGCTCTCGCGCATCAGTCGTGATCTGCCGGATCCTTTCCCCTAAACAAGGTGACTATGCAGACCAATCCCCCGGACTTCCATCACCGCTCCGTCTTCTCCAATCCCTCTCCCGCGCGTTCTATTCCCCTCTTGTTGATCCTGCTCGCGTTGTGCCTGTTCTGTGGCGCAGCGTTCGCCGAATCTGTCCCCGGCGAACTGATGATCAAGCTGCGGCATGTTCCGGCGCGGACCGGCCTGGATCAGGTGACTCGCTCCGGCGTTTCTGCGGTGGATCATCTGCTCGAGACTCAGAGCGCCACGCTGACGCAGCCGCTGGCTCCGTTTGCCCGCCGCTTTGCCTCGACGGCTCCGCTGGTACTGCTGCGCACGGATCCCATGCTGAATCTCGACTCCCTTCAGGCTCTGATCAGCGCCGATCCCGAGGTCGAATGGACCTCTCCCAATCATCTGTTTCGGACGGAAGACGCTCACCTCGATGACGGTCTGACTCCCAATGACAGCCTGTTCTCACAGGAGTGGTGGCTTAGCCGAATCTCGGCGACCACGGCGTGGGAACTCACGCGCGGCGATACGAATATCGTCATCGGTATCATCGACACGGGCGTCGACTATTTGCATCCCGATCTTCGACCCAACATGTGGCGGAATTGGGCGGAGCTGAATGGCCTTCCCGGCGTGGATGACGACGGCAACGGCTTCGTGGACGATTCCATCGGTTATGATTTTGTCGATTCGCCTGCGCTGCCCTCGTCGGGCGACCATCTGGTTCGTGATCCCGACCCGATGGATGATATGGGCCACGGCACGTTCGTGGCGGGCATTGCCGCTGCTGCCACCGATAACGGTTCCTGCATCGCCTCCGTCGGCTACAACTGCCGCTTCATGATTTTGCGCGCCGGCAATCACGATGGTTTCCTCGAAGAAGATGATATTGCCGCCGCGCTGCTCTATGCCGCTCAAATGGGCGCGCGGGTTGTCAATATGAGTTTCGGCGACGTGGTGGCGTCACCGCTGCTGCGCGAAACCGTCCAGATCGTGTCTCAGGCGGGTGTGACGCTGGTGGCGTCGGCGGGCAACCTGCACGTGGATGAGATCCATTACCCGGCAGGTTATCCGGAGGTGATTGCCGTTGGTGCATCGGACCAGATCGATCACCGCGCCAGCTTCTCGAACTACGGACCTTGGCTGACCATCATGGCCCCCGGCGTCAACATGGTCTCGACCCTTCTGGGCGGAGAATGCGGACCCTGGCTATCCTCTGCGGGTACCAGCTATGCCGCCCCGCAGGTGTGCGGTGTCGCCGCGTTGATGCTCTCGGTCAATCCCCAGCTCACGCCCAACGACATCAAACAGATTTTGCGGTCTACGGCGGATGATCTGCGCCCAGCGGGCTGGGACCCCGAGACGGCCAGCGGCCGCGTCAATGCCCGCCGCGCCGTGGAGCAGGCGGCCTTCAGCTCGGAAGTCGTCGCCCGTATTACGTCCCCGCGCACCGACGACGGTCTGCGGGCGGACTTTGTGGTACGTGGCGAGGCCTGGGGATCGGCTTTCTCCTATTGGGATCTGTATGCCGGGCTCGGGGAAGATCCGGCGGACTGGACGCAGATTTCCACAGGCGCCGTCCGTGTGCATGGCGACTCGCTTGGACGCGTCCAACTCCCGGCTGTGGACACCGTCATGACACTGCGGCTGTCCACCTTTGGCACCGATGGTGCCGTGTCGGTAGACTGCGCCCATCTGTTCATTCAGCACAATGGGCCGCGCATCGACTCGGTTCGGATCCGCCGCATGCTGGATTACGATACTTATGGCGACCTGGTTCAAGTCTGGGTCAACGAGATGACCGGCGCCAGTTTGCTGCTGACCAATACGCAGGGCGATTCGGTGCGTGAAGATTTCGGCTACGTCAGCAAGGACCACGCGGTCGTACTCTCGCAGCGCGAACATCCCGGCGTATGGCGCGTGCGTGTGCGCGTCACCAACACGGCGGGAATTGCCGCCGATTCCGATCTGTACACCTTCGAGGTCCATGAGCCTCCGTTCAGTTCCAATCTCTGGACGCGCACCGACACCGACAAAGGCCACGGCTATATGGCGCCGTTCACGACCGATTTCAATTGCAACGGTCGCCCCGAAATCTGGGATCTGCCCATCAGAGAAAACAATACCGTTCGCTTCATGTACGCCTTCGAATGGAATGGCCAGGCCTTTGCCGACACGCTGGCGATTTACGGCGCCTATATTCCGCAGGCTGTCGGCGACGCCGATCAGGATGGACTCAAGGAAATCATGGGACGCTATTCGTCCACCACGACCCGTATCTGGGAGCAATCCGATTCCTGCGGTCCCTTCAACACTACCGTCTTTGAGGATTCGACCGGATTTGTCGGCGCGGGCTTTCTCGATCTCGATTCCACCGACGGCCACGGCGAGATCATCGGCCGGCAGTTTGTAGGGAATAGAGACGGCTATGTGATCTACTCTGTGGGAGCCGGTTATGCCTTGACACCGGTGGATACACTTCCCAATCGCACCACGGGCTCCAACGCTTTGGGCTCGCCCAAAGTCCTGATCGGCGATCTGGACAGCGACGGCCAACTTGATTTCCTCTATGGCGATTATGACGGCGACATCATTTTCTGCGAGAAGACCGCCACAGGTATCGAGCAGAAATGGAGCAAACGGCTGCCGCTTGAAGATGCCGTGTCCTGGTATGCGTCCGGCGATCTTGACGGCGACGGGCGGCCGGAGTTCGTGTCTGGCTGCCGCTCGGCGGATATCGGCGGATCCGAGAGCCAGACCCGCAGCCTGCACTGGGAATATTTCATTTTCCATCGCGTCGCGGACGACAGTTTTGCCGTCGTGGATTCGGTGCTGATTCAGGGCAATGCTCCCGTCAGCGAGCATCCGGCATCGGTCACTGTGGCGGATGTGGACGGCGATGGCCGTGCCGAGATTCTGATTTCTGCTTTCCCCGATTACTACATCATCAAGCGCGACGCCGTCTCCGGCCGCTATCTCCCGGTGTGGTATGAATCCCCCTCCGAGGCCAACACTTCTCTGGTGGTAGATTGGGACGGTGACGGGATCAACGAGATTTTCGGATCCAACGGCACGCATCTGGAGCGCATCCAGTATGCCGCCGGAACGACCCAGCGCCCGCATCCTCCGCTCAGTTTCACGGGCGAACCGCTCGGCGTTCAATCCATCCGCCTGGCGTGGAGCCACTCTGCTGATGCCGACAGCTACCGCGTTTACCGCGCACTGGCCGCGCCCGATTTTGCGCCTATTGTTACCACGCAGGATACGGCCATTACGCTGACCGCGGATTCGAATGTTACCTATACCTATGCGGTGGCCGGCGTCAACGCGAGCTTTGCCAATCCACTCAGCGTCTTGTCGCCCTACGTTCAGGTTACAGCCCACCGCCCGGCCAGCGCCAACGATACGGCGCGCTTTATCGCTCCGCATTTTGTCGAGTTGCGGTTCTCGTCTCCGCTCGGCCCGTCTGCCCAGCATCAGTGGGCCTACCATCTGGCGGAAGACGGCCGCATGCCCGCCGTGGTTTCGCCGGGGGAAAATGGCCGCACCGTCCACCTCACCTTTGATGGAAACTTCTCCAATGGCTGGCACGTAATGAGGCTGAACGGGCTCTATGACGCTCTTGGCGCCGCATTACCGGCGGCGGATTCCATCGTTGTTTTCGAGGTCCGCCAGATCACGCTGGACGTTCCCCATGTGCTCACCCATCGCGTGCTGGGCACGTCGCCTTCCAGCACGGTACTGATCGCCTTCTCCGAACCCATGTCGGCGTCCGCCACGGATGCATCGCATTATCATCTCGCCTACGAAAACGACATCACTGCGCTGCACAATGTGTTGAGCGTAGAGGCCTTGGCGTTCAGCCGCGACAGCGTGATCGTGCATCTCGATCCCCGGTACCCGGTGGGCGCGCTGGGAGTTTCCGCCCGCCTGCTGATACGGGGCGTTACCAATGATTCCGGAACAGCCCTCGACACCAGTGGCGGCCAGGCCGACCTCGTACTGCAAGGTCCTGCGGGTTCACTGGACAATGCCTACGTCTTCCCCAATCCTTATAAGGGCGCGGGTGCGGGCGGTGCGCAAGGGGTTCTGTTTGCGGCCCTGCCCGTACAGGCGACCATTCGCGTGTTCACCTTGCATGGCACTCTGGTCCGCAAGATCGAGCACAGCAATTCCACAGGCGCTTCCCGCTGGGATTTGGCGAATGACCACGGCGATCCCGTCGCCGGCGGCGTCTACCTGTACACCATCGAAAGTGATGGCAAGACCGTGCGCGGCAAACTTGCGGTTCTCAGGTGAAGGCTCCCTTTCTCATTGGTCTGACCGGGGGCATCGGTTCCGGAAAATCCACCGTCGCTTCCCAGTTGCAGTCCCTTGGCGCCGAGGTGGTTTCGGGCGATGAACTTGGACGACAGGCGCTGGAGACCACGCCGGCGCTGCTGGCCGAGATTCGTGTGCGTTTCGGCGATGACGTGTTCGATCAGGACGGCACGCTTCGCCGCAGGATGTTGGGTGATAAGGTGTTCGCCAATCCGGAGCATGCCCACTGGCTGACTCACAGGACCTTTCCCATCATCCATCGGCTATGGCGCGAGGCCGTGGCGCGTTCCGCCGCCGATGTCGTGGTGCTGGATGCCGCGCTGATCTTCGAATGGGATATTGCCGAGGAATTTGACCTGCTGCTGATTGTGCTGGCCGACAGAAATCTCGTGGCGCACCGGATGCAAGCTGGTGGCCGCCTGTCTGCACCGGAAATCGAGGCGCGTCTTGCCTTACAGATTCCCCCGCAGGACAAGGCGCGCCGTGCCGATGTTGTGCTGGTGAATGACGGTTCCTTAGATGAGTTTCTCGAAAAGGTGCGTGAGTTTTGGACCAAGCGTGTGTTGCCGGAACTTGAACAACGGAGAGAACGGGTAAATGGTTCGTAGCGTTAAGTCGTTGGCCATGGCCGCTCTGATGGTGCTGGCCGTCTTTTGCGGACGTGCTGCTGCTGAAGACTATTCTCTGATGCAGTATCTGAACATTCAGTATGCCCGTTCGGGCAGCTTCAATCCGGAAGGCACTGAAGTTATTTACGTGAGCAATATCACCGGCGTGCCGCAGATCTGGCGGCAGTCGGCTTTCGGCGGCTATCAGGTGCAGGTAACCTTCGACACCAACGGCGTGAGCGGCGGCTGGTGGTCGCCCAGCGACGTTAATCTGATGGTGGTTTCGGCAGCCGTGGGGGGCAACGAACGCACGCAGCTTTACCTCACCAACCCGTACGGCGGGGCTTGGAACCGTGTTTCTGCCGATGATAAAGCGATCTATTCCTTCGGCGCATGGTCCACGGACGGCTCGCGTTTCGCCTATTCCACCAACTCTCGCAATAAGACGGACTTTGACGTCTACGAATACACACCGGCGGTCGCGCAGTCCTTCCTCTTGTATCAGGGCACGGGCCAGAACTCCGCGGTGGAGTATTCTCCCGATCATCGCTATCTGCTCATCGTGTGCGAGACCTCAGCAGCCAATACCGACCTGTTGCTTTTCGACCGCGAGAGCCACAAGACGCGGCAATTGACTAAACATGATGGCGATGAACTCTACGCCAATCCGCAATGGGACTCTGACGGCAAAGGCTTCTATCTGCTATGTGACAAGGGTCGCGACTTCACCGGACTGGCTTACTGGCCGCTGGACAGTGCCGGTTTCCGCTGGGTGGAGACTCCTGACGCGGACATTGAGCAATTCGATGTCTCCCGCAACGGCGCATACCTTGCTTGGACCGTCAATGATAACGGCTACTCGCGTTTCCATTTCCGCAACCTGACTAAAGAGAAGAGTGTTGACGTTGGACCCAATCGCACCCCGGAAGGCGTGATTTCCGGCATGCGGTTTTCCAACGACAGCAGGATGATGATTTTCACCTTCGGCTCGGGTAATCGCAACTCCGATCTGTGGGTTTACGAATCCCTCGAGAACCGTTTGCATCAGCTAACCTTCAGCGCCTCCGGCGGCATTCCCCAATCCGCCTTCCGCGCTCCTGAACTGGTGCAGTTTGAGAGCTTCGACGGCAAGAAGATCCCCGCGCTCTGGTACACTCCCGAAGGCGCGAAGGGCAAGATGCCCGTTATTGTCTCGATTCATGGCGGTCCCGAAGGGCAGGCCCGGCCCATGCTCTCCGGTCTGTTCCAGTATTACCTTAGCCGTGGTTATGCCATTCTCGAGCCCAATGTGCGCGGGTCCACCGGGTACGGCAAGAGCTATCTGGCAGCCGACAATATCTCCCACCGCATGGAGGCGGTTCAGGATGTTGAATATGCCGCGCGCTGGTTAAAGGCCCGCAAGGACGTGGATGGCAAAAAGCTTGTTATCTTTGGCGGCAGCTATGGTGGCTTCATGGTGCTGTCTTCGCTGACTACCTATCCCGATACCTGGTCCGCCGGTGTCAGTATCGTGGGTATCGCTAATTTTGTCACCTTCCTGCAGAACACCGGCGCCTACCGCCGTGCGTTGCGTGAAGTGGAATACGGCAGTCTTGCCAGGGACAGCAGTTTTCTGGTCGACATTTCGCCCATTACTCACGTGGACAAGATCAAGGCTCCCCTGTTTCTGATCCAGGGCGCCAATGATCCCCGCGTGCCCAAAGGAGAGGCCGACCAGATGGCCGCCGCTATCAAGGCCAGAGGCGGGGTGGTCCAGTACCTGCTCTTCGAGGATGAAGGCCACGGTTTGACCAAGACCCGCAACCGGATCATCGCCTATTCCCAGGTCGCCGATTTCCTCGACAAGTACGTCACCAAGAAGTGATCTACGGCAGCGGGGATGCTCTTCCGATCTTCGTTTTTCGCTCTTTCGCTTTTTGTATCCCCTCTTGACTTTCTGAGGCACCCTTATTACCTTTGGCTAAGGTGCCCTGCGGATGTAACTCAATGGTAGAGTGTCAGCTTCCCAAGCTGGAGGTTGCGGGTTCGAGTCCCGTCATCCGCTCCGACGTAAGCCTCAAGCAAAAACAGCCTCTTACTGGGCTGTTTTTCTGCATATGGGTCGATTGTGCAAGTCTAATGAATCGGGCTAATTCTCCCTGATTCTCGGCCCGTAGAAAAAATGGTAGAACTTAGACGTCTAACGATTTGACGTGCGGCAGCCGTACCGCTGAGGACTGCGGCTCCGGGCAGATTGGACACCTACCCGGGACGAAGATACCAAACCAATTCGGGCGAATGTATGAAGAATCATCCGCAGCTTCGATACGCGCAGACGGTGCACTTGGAGCCAGGTTACGAGGCGGCACTGAGGGATCTGCTGGATGGCGGTTTCCCATTGATACGTCTCGATGACATGGCGAAATTGCTCTCAGGATTCCTGATCTTCCAACTACGCAACCGAGACATCTTACAAGAGAAAGGATTGCGCGGCTCCATCTTCTACCCATGCGATTATCTGGACAATCACCTTGCCAACCTATACCCGACGCGCCTTCCATGTTCGGTTGAGGTGGACATGGGCGGACAAACAAGCATCCGGTACCAGTGGAGAGAAGTTGTCGCAAGCGGCACAGTGCTTTCGAATATCAGGCACGACTCGCGAAGGCTAAGCTATACCCGCGAACCTGACATGGGCGCAGTCTCAACGTGGCCGTTCTGCGAAGGCCTACTTGAAAGCCTTGCGGTCACGGGCACTGACAAGGATGCTTCAAGGGTCAGTTTTGTTCGCGGTGGCGACGCAGATCGGATTGAATCCTCCCGTGAAAAACTATTTGAAGTCAAAAGGTCAATTTTGGAGGAGGTGTATCAGGCACTGTTGCGGAAGGACGCGTTCCCCCTGTTCGGCCGCTGCATGGCGATTCTGCGGGATCACGAGATGCAGAAGGAGGACATTGATTTCTACATGCAGGTCGAATTGCTTTACGACCGCGCAGTACGCAACAACCCGAAGGCGAGCGCTGGTGTTGATCTACGCCCTGGCGGGCTGTGTTCGCTTCTTGATTTCGTATCCATTATGGACACGGTGCTGAACAATGTCGAGATCGGTGACATTTGGGAGAAACTGGCGCGTGTGTGGAGATTTGTAGGCGGTGATGGGACCTTCGAAGTGTCACTTGAATGGCCTTTTGACAGGTTTGTCGCCTCGGCGGGCTTCGAAGCGGCGACCTTGTTCGGTGCGGTATGTGAGTCCGTTCGGTTGAAGTCCCTGCGTACATTTGCCGACGGAGTTGAATCCACGAATTTTTCTTCGCGGATACAGGTCAATGTGTATACTGACCCCGGCAACCTGTCAGATCTGATGCGGGCATTTGAGAGATCCGCCGGTTCACTTGCAGATCTGGCGACGTGTGCTAAGGGGCGGGAGATTACGGTCAGCGTGTCACAGGAAACCTCCTCAGAAAACACTCCCCTTGGACCACGAAGCCCGGGGCTGTATTGGTCTGGTAACTGCTCGGCGGTGAACTGGATTCGACAGGACGGCACCCAACCGGATATTTGGGAACCGTTCTCAAATGAGCAGGCGGCGGCGATGAGGATTCTGCGCGCAGCTCTTGATAATGGATCCCTTTTCGTGAGTGGGGACTACATCATTGAACAGACGGGGACGAAAAAGAAAGGCATGAAAGAACTGTTTCGGGGCCACCCAGCATGGAAAACGCTCCTAAAAGGGGGCGAAGCGATTGAAGGACGGAACAAAAAGGGGCAGTATTACCTCGATCCCTGATTTTCCCGCAAATTACCCCCCTGCATACCCCTTTGCGTCCTGCGCCATCTACTACATTGTTGTAAGTCGGTCGGGGAACCGAACAGACACAGAAGGTAGGTGGCCGGGACAGCCATAATCATACAGGTTTCTCCAGTTCGCCCGAACTGGTCCGCCCCGTGAAGTGCATGTCCAGGCCTTCACGGGGCATTTTTATGTACCGAAAGGACGACCATGGAAGGGCAGACGGTTCCAGATGTTGAGAAGTTAGTGGTGGAAGGCCAGAGGCTCAGGTTGAAGTGGAGCGCGGAACGGAGGCACTATCTCCGCAAGGCTGAATCAGAACCGGACCGGCGCGACTACTGGCAAGGCGCGGCTCTGGCGCTAACCAAGTGCCGAGGTGAGCTGATGGTGTCGCTTAGGAACGCGGGAATTGAAACAAGCGACGATCGGCCGGCGCAGCCAAAGCAGGAGGCCGCATGAGCAGCGGCGGGGGAGAAACCCAGAAGAAGAAGGGCAGGCCGCGAGTTGAGTCTATTCCACGGTTCAACGTAGATACATTCCTCTGTTGCAACCGCAAGTTCCTTACTTTCTCGTGTTTGTCGGGTTGCGACGATCGCGCAGCATGGACCCACATAGTCCGGTACTTCAATTTCGTGAACGCCAATTGTGCCATGAACGCCCAGCTTGATGAGCGGGACATCGCTCCCCTCGCGAGGTTCTGTTGGTGGGAACGGGAACCGGAGGAATTCTACCGATTGCTCAAGGCCAGTGGGTTCCTGCATGAGGACGGAACGGTTCACGAGCAGGACGTCCATCAACCTTTGGCTGCCGAAATCAAACGGAAGCGGGCCGAGAGTCGGGGTGGTGAAGGTAAATGGGCGACTTCCGGCGCATTAGGGGCGGAAGAAATGGCCCTCAACGGACAGAATTCCTCTAACTATGAACCTATAACCTATAACCAAAAACCTGGTGGAAACACCGCTGACATCCCTGCCCAAGTAGTCGAGATCCTGAGCCGAATCGGACACCGCACCGGGATCAAAGCTTACCAAGAGGTCACCTTAGACGATTGGAGTACCGACATCATGCGCGAAGGCCAGCGGATCGGGTTTCAGTGCATGCTCCGGCAAGCCGAGCGGTTTGAGCAGTGGTTTATAGGTAGAGTAGAAGCCAAGAAGATCAATCCCGACAAGAACCATGTTCCCCGCACTCGATTCCTGAACAACTGGCTCGGCAACACGAAACCGGAGCACTGGACCACCGGCGACGGGCCGGAAGGCACACCTGCACCAAGCCTGGAACAACCTGAGCGGATCTATCAGGGCGACGTGCGCCTTGCCATCGGAGATGATGTATGACGCCTCCCCTCAAAACCCCGCCTCACTCCCTCGAACTGGAACGTGACCTATTGGGCGCTCTGATGCTGGATGAGAGTCAGTTTCGCGCTGTGTTAGACATCATCGAAGACTCCGCCGCGTTCTATAAGCTGGCGCACGGCATGATTTTCGACGCCATACTGGCGCTGCACCACCGCCAAGACCCCGTTGAAATGCGAACGGTTGCTGAGCAACTCAAGGCATCGGCGCAACTGGAAGAAGTGGGCGGACCGCTCTACCTCGCTGAATTGTGCGAAGGCCTACCCAGCGCCGCCAATGTGTTGCACTATGCCAGAGCGGTGCGTGAGAAATCGCTGTTACGCAATGTGATTGCAATCGGGAGCGACGTGGCGAGGGCAGCGTATACGCCAGGTGCCAAGCCCGAAGCCATAGCAGCGGACGTGCTCACGCGGATCCGCGAGATACAAACCGTCTCGATCCAAGGGAATCTGATTTCCCAAAAGGAGGCCAGTCACCGGACCTATGAGGATCTGATGCGCCGGCACCTCGGAAGCCCGGCGGACGCTATTTATTCTGGGTTCCCTCAAATGGACAGCTTCATCGGCGAGTTTGAACCGGGGCAGTTGTATGTGCTCGGCGCGCGGCCATCGAACGGCAAGACCGCCCTCGCGATGAACATAGCCAAGCGGCAGGCGCAGCGCGGCAAGCGCATCTTTGTGCAATCCTTGGAAATGCCGGTCGAACAGATCACACAGCGGCTCGTGGCCGATGAAACCAACATCCCACTCAACCGCCTCCGCCAGCGAAACGAGGCTCTGTGGAAGTCGGAGCAGGAGAAGATTCTCCGGGCATTCGACGAGTTGCAAGACTTACCCATTCTTTACGATGATCGGCCCGGAAGCATCGAGAAAGTGTGCGCGGCATCCGAGCGAGCAGTCCGTGACGGTGGCGCACAACTGTTGATTCTTGACCATCTGGCGCTCATTCAGCGATCTAAGGGCTACGTCAAGGGATACGAGCATATTACCCTGTGCTCCAACCACCTGAAGGCTCTGGCTAAGGAATTGAACTGTCCGCTCCTCTGCCTCGCGCAGCTTAACCGATCATCTGAAGGCCGCGATACCCACCCCCGGCCGCAACTGAGCGATTTGCGCGACTCGGAAGCAATAGAGCAGGATGCAGACGTCGTAATGCTCATCTACCGCCCAGAGCTATACACAAAGCGCTTGAAGGAGAGCGATAAGACTGTCACCATTTACGGACAACCGCGAAGCATAGCGGGAATGGCCGAGGTGATCGTGGCAAAAAATCGCCAGGGTGATACCGGCTCATTCTGGCTGAACTTCGAGCGGCAGTTTACCCGCTTTACCTCTATCGGCGCGGATTCAATTCCCGCACCGGCGGCGCATTCCTACCCACCGGAATCGGAAGAAGACACGGAAGACCTCCCGTTCTAAGCGCGGAGAACCTCAAGATCCCATGGCAAAACGAAAACCACAAGACCAGATCGAGCGCGACGCCCTTCACGCTGTCATCTCCGGACGGTCCATTCCAGCCGCGCTCATCTCCGGCGCGCGCTGGCTGGATAATCGCCACCGTCACCTCTGGCGCGCACTGAGCGACTTATCCGCCCAACGGGTTGCACCCACACTGGACAACATCATGCAGCAGCTTTCAAAGGCCAGTGCCCGCGATGGCATGCCGAGCCGCGCATATGTCCAAAGCATCATCACCGGCGAACCGGAACCGACAGACCTCCCGCCTCTGGACTTCGAAGAATTGCCGTTCTAACCCCTATCGGAACCCTTGAACCTGTCACCGTATACAGCAGCGGAAGTAGCTCAAAAGCTTGGTGTCAAACCCGCGTGGGTGTTGGCGCACCGTCACCTGTTTGTATGGTTGACGATTCCAGGGCGAGGCGTGCACGGCGAAGAGTATAGATTTGAGCGTTGGTCCGTGGACGGGTTTATGCAGCAGCGGATAGACCGCGCGCGCGCCGCCAAAGCGGACCCCAGCCTCGCGGAGTCGATTTCCGAAATCACAGCGGCGGTCATGGCCGACGCCAAGCCCTTTGTCAGAAGCGCGGACCCCGTCGAGATCGACACTGACGAGGACGATCCGCCCACGCGCCGGCGAGGAAGGCGGCGGCGGATTGGGCAGGAGAGCGCGGAGGCTTGACGCAGCGCGTCAACGCCCTAAGTTCCCGGTGATCATTCGAAATGAGGGATACCAGGCAACAACATCGCAGGGCAACCGCCCTACCGGATCGCGCGGTGCGGCGCAATAACCGAGAAGATAAGGAGTTAACATGGGACAAGGCAGCGAATCCGGAAAGAAAGAAACCGGAACCATCACGTTCACCACGCAAAGCGAATTCAGGGCAGCGGTACTCGGACTGTTGAGGAGTGATCCTGACTTCCACCTTGCGGTGCAGCAAGTGGTGAGGCGCAATCCGCAGCCAGGGGCTCGGCGCGGACTTCATCAGGAGGTATTGAGTGGTCCCCCCAATGTCATACAGCGCGGAGGAAGCAAGCTCTTCGTAGCGCGCAACCGTGCGGGGCAAGCAGACACCTCCCACGAGATGGTTATGGTTGTCGGCAATCAGGCTTTCGCCGTTACCGTCACACCATGGGAAGAAGGGCAACCCAAGCTAATCTCAGGCAGCACGGGCATCGGGAATCTGGTGCAGCACAGTTACGACGGAAGTCCACTCGATGAACCGGTTATCATCAGCAGCACGAGTTACACGACCCTTTCCGACCTGACGACCACCGTAACCACGAGCGGCGGAAAAGCATTGCGTGTGCAGGCTACGTTAGAGATTGAAAGCAGTGCGGCGGACAAAGTGAGTGTGTTTCTGCGTGCGGGCATAACATCGATCACCGACGCCAGTTATCATTGGGTGGGTGAAGAGCAGGAGTTCAGCGTCCAGGGAGGGCCGCACTTCTACGATGTACTCCTAACCACGCCCGAGCACCTTCCGGGCGGAAGATACATGATCACTGTCCAAGGAGGTGTCAAAGACAGTGGCACTTCTGTCACGGTCCGATCTGGCCGGTCAGTGGTGACGGAGGTCGTGCCTGACCGAGTAGAACGGCAACGACGTCCCCCACTCGTATAGGTTACACCCTACACTCCGAGCCGACCATGCCAATTGTTCAAAACCCGGTTTTCCCGCTAACGCCCTTCCTGCATATCTACATTGAAGCAGCACCACCGTCGCGCGGGAACGCCACGAGGTCGCGGCAGAGGATCGCTTTCATGAAGGAGGTCGCGATTCACGCGCGAACCAACTGCCCACTCCACACGGACATCGAAATCGCCGCCATGGTGAAAGCCGGCACGCGCACGCTGCGGAGATGGATCTCGCAAGACTCTGCCTTTGCAGCGTCGTGGTACTTTGCCAAGCATCAACAGATGATTATCTTAGGCCTATTGCGCGTGAAAATCGAGATTGAGCGCCAATTGGCAGGGCGCAGGGGCGACGCCAGAGATCCGAGAGCGTGGGTAATTGATAAGTATTTGCAGAAACATGGAGTGGACTGGGTTGACGCGGCGAATGGCACGTACCTCGTAAAAGCATTCAAGCGATACCATTCGCGGCACTCTTCGCGCGCGTGAAACAATTGCCGAGCAGCCTGAATAGAGGGAGACAGGCGACGAGCGGAGCGCTCTGCCTACGGTTGTCAGACACAGGTGAATCTCCAAACAGCATAGCAGATGACTGCTAAGAGGTACATAACTCTGTAGATGGGAGACGCTTGACTTTTGCCAATTACTGCCGTATATTGGTGTATAAGACAAGTGTTATTGTGTTTGAGTTTTGTCCATAAAGACGCCCGGCCAGTGTTACGAGCACCGACCAGGCCGAGGCCAACCGAGGGTTAGGTATCAACCCCCGACAGACAGCGGATAATATACGAAATCGGCACCTCCGTTGTCAACCGGTCAGTTGCGCTAACCCTCTCCAACCCAAGGAGAGGATTATGTCGAAGGTAACCGTAGGGACTCCCGGCGATTTCACCGTGGAGCAGACCCCCAAGGCGTTGCTTGCCGCTTTGTTCGGCGCGACGCTTGATGTTCAGGTGAATGGCGAAACTGGCTACAATCAACCGGACGATTTTGACCAGTTGCGTCAACTTGGGTTCAAGCTCAGAATCGGCGTGCAGTGGACAGCGGAAGTGGTTCGGGCGGACGGCAAGCCGTGGCGCGTGGAATGTACTGAGCAGACGCGTGCGGCGCAGAGCCTCCGGGTGACAGGCGACGACGTGGACGGATTGCTTACCACGATTGCCAAAGGCACGATCCACGCGCTCAGTTACCCCGGAAACAACCGGTACGGGGAGACCCCGACCGCGTTCGCATTTGCGGGAGACATGGAAGGCGCTGCGTTCATATGGGCAGAAAGCGCCGAGGGAGCCGTAGTTGTTGAAGTGGACGATAACATAGAGACGCTTGCGGATCTGGCGCGGCGTTACGGGCTGGAGTTCGCGCTGGAGTACCACTTCCCCGAAGTAGCCCGCAAGGGCCGGCCGTACCCGCCCAAGGTGCAGGAATTCATTGAACGGTTCACGGCAAAGGAGCGGGAAAAGGCCGAACGTGAGGCCGAAGAGCAGGCCAAGATTCCCGCCGAGGTGCGCGCTCGATTGCTGCCCGGCGAACGCATCACGCATTTTCACGACCTCGGATCGGGAGCGTATGCCTACGCTACAGAAAGCGGATCGCCGAAGAAGCGTAAGTAGTACCCACCGCGACGGATTGACCTTAACGGGTCAGGGCACACGCTCTGGCCCGTCTCTTTACCTGAACCCGACACCGCTTGGACGATTTGCAGAAACGCACCTCTAACCTGCGATCTCCCCGCCTGCATAGACAGACAGGCGCACAGAGGACGATAGAAGGCCCAGGCGCCGCGCATTCACTCGACAGATCGGGTTTTTCATCACGGCGCAGGCGGATTACGGTGAGAAAGTCGAGGGCTCGGACCGCCAAGAGGGCGGCAGGTAAAGGCGGCGAAGCGCCTGTGCGCTGATGAACCTATACGTTCAGAGGCGATGTCCCGAAGCGGAGAGGCGCAGAACGTACCTCCACCCGTTGCCCCGGATCCTGAGCGCTGGCACAGCAATATGCCTCGATCAAGGCAAGCTGCTATGGCAAGTTCAAGAGGAACAAATAGATTGTGATAACAGAGACAGCGAACACGACTGCCAGCCTATTGATTTCTAACCTTATGTGCTGTAGATTGATAGCACAAGACGTTTTGATCGTGCTCTGAATATGATATACAAGATCCAGATGGCGAATCCTTTTGAAACCTGTGGGCGGTAGGTAAGGGGTTCGCCGTTTTTTGTTTTAAATTGCTTGACACGGGGATCGAACATGAACGCCTTTTTGCAAACGCTGGTATTCTGCTGTGTGGTGGTAACGTCTGTCTATGCCCAGCCGATGAACGTGATCTGGCAGCGGGAAGGCGTGACGGACAGCAGCCACTATGCGGGGATCATGCCGTTGGGCGACCAGAATGATGACGGCTACGCCGATTTTCTGGTGTGGGCTTACGGTGTGACGCGCCCGGGCGGGACTCAGGAGGGCTATATTGAGTTCTTCCATGGCGGCAATCCGCCCGATACGGTGCCCTACTGGACCAAACGGGCCAATCCTCAGACCGACTACATCCTGACTGACGCCCACACCAACGCCGATCTGAACGGTGACGGCTACAAAGACTTCATGCTCTGTTTTGAGCAGGCGGAAGACTATCACATTGTGCGCAACGAGATCTACTACGGCGGGCCGCAGGGGGACACGTTGCCGGATCTGGTGTTCCATACCGGCTGGCACCTGTATCCTCGCTTCATGGGGGATTTCAACGGCGACGGGTTTGAGGATCTTTACTTCTACAATAATTACGAGCCGAACAACGATTATGCGGAGATTTTCTATGGCGGAAGCCCGATGGACAGTCTGCCGGACTGGATTCGCCATAGTCCTGCCGGTATACCTCAAGAAGTGCTGGCCTTGGGGTTCGGTGACATAGACGGCGACCATTTTGCCGATTTTATTACCAATCCCCTCAGTCCGCAACCCTCCTTTCGCATCTTCCGGGGCAGCTCGCAGCCAGATACGTTTCCAGATCAAATCTGGCCAAACTTCGATGCGATTCAACCAGCCGTGATCAACGACCTGAACGGCGATGGACGGGCAGAGGTTTGTATGCCGCACGACAGCTTGATAGATGTGTATTTCGGCGGGGATAGCTTGCCGCATGCGGCCAACGCCACGCTCGTGTTTGCTGCGTTCGCGCTTGATATACATAGTGCAGGAGACATCAATGGAGACGGCTTCAACGACTTCTTTGCGCGAGACGACTTGGCAGGTTGGGGCGGTTATGCTTCGTTGTACTTAGGTCATCCGGACCTCTATCGCTACCCCTTGCTGTCCGTCACCGGCCATCAGACTCCGTTGAATCTGCCGGGTGTGAGCATGGTTACTGGCTTAGGAGATGTGAACGGTGACGGTGTGGATGATTTCGGCGTGGGCGGAATCAGCGGCAATAACGACGGTCAACGGGGCAAGGCCGTCATCGTGGCGGGCAACCGGGACTGGCATGCCGCTGCCGACGATCCGGTCATCCTTCCGCCTTCGTCCTTCCGCCTTTCGGTCTTTCCCAACCCCTTCAACGGCACAGCCACCATCAACCTGACCCTGCCGGACTTTACGGAACTGGTGGATCTTAACCTGTACAATATAGCCGGGCAATCGGTTTACCATCAGGTTGTGAAGGTGACATCTTTGCAGATGCACCTCCGGCTGAACGCAACCGATCTGAGCACCGGCGTCTACTTTCTGCGGGCTACTGCCCGCAAGCAATCGGCGACCACGAAACTTCTCTTGTTGAAGTGATCAACAGGCTTAACTTGGAGGCGGTCTATGATTTCGCGCAGACTGTGCTGGATGGCGCTTTGGTGTGTATTGCTGGGAGGATGCAGTTACACGATTGTGTACGGCTTTGACATCAGTGGCTACAATGATCCCATTTCCATCGTGCGCTATTTCCGGTATAGCGGACAACACTCACCCCGACTGGGAGACTGCGATAACAACGGACAGGATTCTCTGCCCACTCCGGCGGATTGGACAGCCTGGCAAAACGCGATTGCCAACAATGATCAGGCATTGCAGTGGTGGCAGGAGATGGGCATGACCAATCTCTACGTTTGGTACGAGCCGTCTGATTATGGCCGCGTCAACGGCATGTCAATGCACGTTATGACCGACCACTGGCCCGATCAGATGTTTAAGTACGTCGAGAGTAAGGCCTTGTTCACACATACTGCCTATACGGATTGGTACGAGTACTGTGACTCGCTGAAAAACTGGGGAACGATCACATCTCGCGTGCGAGCGGACATATCGGCTACAGAGATCAATCAGCGCGTCCTCGCGGTTGATCCGTCTGCTGGACCCGGTCCATTTTGGAAACCCGGCGGTGGCTTCAGCTCGTGGGGCGGTTGGGGAGCGCGGGAGGCACGGTGGCGCGATAACTGGCAGGTGAACGATTGCGTGATGCCGATGCACTTCAAACTCACCCAGAAGATTGAAGCCGACGGCCCGAACAGCCTGCCAACGGATACCGTAGCTATTTTTTACTGGATTGTGGGCATTACAGACTATGACCGCAAGCTCTATGGCGGCAGTGCCCTTGCACATACCGACGTCAAGTATGTCCGCTATCCGGGGATTCCAATCCGGCTCGGGGATGTCGGACCCGACCCGAGATACTTCTTTTCTTGGTCATATTCAATTACACCTTCTGCCGGTTCGGGTCAATTTGTGGCGCTTGGTGACAGTTTCAATATTCTCACACTTCCCGCCGATGAGTGGTGGTTACGTGATGGCCCGCACATGTTTGGTCGTGCGGCCAAGGGGCCGGGATCGAACCCGGTGGCGTTCCAGATTGACTACACTGGCCACCACACGTACTACCTTTACAGCGTGGAAGCGTGCGACGAAGGCTATTACCGCCTGTTCCGCTCGGGGGCGGACACAACAACCTACCAAACACTCATCGCGAGTTCTTTCCGTAACGAGGCACAAGCCAGTGGAGGTGCGCTGAAGAGTTGGTACATTGATGAGCCTAATCCGCGAATGCTTGAGTCCTATGCCAAGGTGAACCAGATCTTGCAGCATAACGATGCCCCGCCCTTCTTCATCAATGGGCACGAGCACCGCAATGGCAATACTGGCGGAACCGATTCGCTGTACTACTATGCCGACAGCCTCGGCGTGAAGATACCCGTGAAAATGGAGGAGTTCGACATTTACGGAAACTGGGATCACTGTAATCCGCTCCAGAATTGGGGTTCCATTACCCAATTCCTGCACACGACATCCGCAACCGACACGCCATATGTTCATTTGACAATAGACCCCAATCCTTGTGGAACCTATGAGGGTGTTCCAAATCAATTTGCAGGCTGGATGTCGCTGCAAGCCACGTTTGACGCACATATTTGGGGAGAGAAGGGGGTGCTTGACAGGGCGCGGAATGACGGCACACCGATTCCGGCTTCATGGGACAACCGTTATGATATGGATCTGCTGCGGCAAACGAAATTCGTTCATGATCACGGGTCGAAGTCCTGGGCGCTGATCGCGGGCGGTGCAGATCATGCCACGACCCCGGACTATGTTGAGCAATTGCGAAAGCCATCCGGCAATGAAGTGAAGCTCAGCGCCTGGCTGGCCGTGGCCTGCGATGTGGACGGCATCATGTGGTATCAAGGAATGTCGGAGCCCTTGTGGAACGCATCGGACACTTTGCTTGGCAACTACGCACAAGGATTGATGGAGTGGGGCTTGAGCGCATCTGATGACTCTCCGACCGCCGTGGGCACGTTTTGTAATGCCAATTCGCGCTTTGCTTTCCGGACGCCTCGCTATTATGCGGCCAAAAAAGTCTGCAACGACATCCACCGCATCGCCCCGGTGCTCGAGCCGCTGAGGTTTGTGCGTACCTATGCCAGCCGGGCGTTTGGCTATAATTACAACGACTTTTCCAGCGACAGTACATGGGTTGGGCGCGACTATCTTAACAATGCCAGTCCGCCAAGCTACGTTGCGCTGATCGAAACACGGAAGAAGAACTCCTACACTCAACAATACACGGAGTGGGAAAACTGGGCCGCGTCGTACGTCCAGGTCTCCCGCTTCATGACTCCCAACGTTGGACCTGATGATTACTGGTTTCTGATTGTAAATCGCCGCGCTCAGGACGACGAGAGTCGTCAGGTGGAATTAACGGTCAAAGATGTCCTCCACCCGGAGCTGGAATATCGTGTTGATCGAGTCTTGGCGGACAGCAGTACCTTGGCTGACCATGCTCCTCAAAACCGGCGAATCATCAAAGTGATTCTTCAGCCCGGCGAGGCGGAGTTAGTGCACTTCTATCCTGCGGACACGACGGACTGGATTATTGACAATGAGAGCGCCGTGATCTTTGCTCCGCAGTATTTTCATCGCAACATCGTGATCCGGGGAAACGGCAGCCTGACCATCCAGCCGAACATCGCCGCGTTGCGCGACAGCTTTCTGGTCGGAACCACTTGGCGGTATCGCTATGATAGCGTGGCAACAGTGACCTTTTGGGAAGGCAAAGGGATTCGCTTTGAGGGAACCTCTCCCGGCAGGCATTTGAATATTGTGGGCAATGACAGCATCAAGATACGCTTGCAGCCTGCCAACGCGGACAAATTGTGGGACGGGATCACGGTTGAGCAGGCGAGCAGTTGCCAGATTTCGCTTCACCACGCGGACATCCAGGGCGCGAAGGTAGGGCTCTCGCTGGAGAATAACGACTTTAGCCCGTTCGACAATCCTTGGGCGACCATAGACCATTGTGCGTTCAGCCGCTGCGGCACCGGACTCTCGATGACGCCGGGGGTTCGGGCGGACATAGACAGTTCGGCCTTTTCGGAAAACGCAACCGGCATCTGGTGCTCCGGCAGTAGTCTGACGATGGACGGATCGACGGTAACACGTAACCGTGTCAACGGTGCCTGTCTGCTGCCCAACGCTGATGGGCAGTTCACCCATGACGCCTTCACCGATAACGGAGCTACTACAGAAATCGATCCCCTGCACAAGGCTCCCGGTGCACTGTCCCTATACGGAAGTACCGCCAGACTGAAGTGCTGCAATATTTCCGGCAATAAAGGATGCGGGATCAGCGCCCTATCTTCGACCGTGGTGATGGGCGACGCGAGCTACCTCGATCCGCTCTGGGGCGGCAATCGGATCATAGACAATTACTCGGGCAGTGTGCAAATCAGCGCAATCCTCAGCACCCTCGTTATGATCAACGGGCGGAACCTGATCACCGGTGTTGCCAACCAACCTTGGATCTATGCCCCGCGAACAGATGCCCAAACCACCGTCACGCGCGACTGGCGCTACAACGCGTGGGGAACTTCGGTCGCGGATACCGTGCATCATCACGTCCCTGCGGATGCATGGATCGACGGCATTATCCCGTCTTGGAGTCTTTGCAGCTTTACAGCAAACGTGGACACCGCCATTACCCCGGCTGACGCGTCATTTGGATACGGTCTCCATCAACTGGCAAAAGCAGACTATGACAGCGCACGGATCGGCTTCAAAAGCACCATTTCCTCGGCCAGCCGCACCACATTTGGCCAGTCGGGTATTCAGGGAGTTTTGACTGCCGATTTGTCCGCCAGTACTCCCTCTGTGTCCACGCTCTACTTCAAGCAGTTGGCCGACACAGCCACCTTCCGCCCCACGAAGCGGGAAGCGCGCAGCGCACAAGCCTGGTCGCTGGCTTATGCGGGAGACATAAACGGCGCACAAACGGTGCTGGAAGCGATGCGGGATAGCTCGGTGACGGACACGGAGCGTGTGGATGCGCACATTGACCTTTTGACGCTGGAACTGCTCCGGCAAAATCAGGATACTGCCGACTTTGTCAGCGCCGGCGAGCTTGAGGCCGTGCAGGATAGCATCAGCTACTTGATCGCATCCTTAAGCAAGTGGACACGCTACGCGATCACGGACAGCACGGTGATGTATGCACCCTGCCGTGTGGATAGCACGATTGACATTGCCCAAGGCGGCACGCTGGTGATCAAGCCATATCCGGGCATCAAGAACGCCACGGTGAGTTTTGCTCCGGATGCCTATCTCATGGTGGAAGGGTTCGACTGGCAGCAGCCACGCGGCAAACTGTACGTACAGGGCGAAGCCGATAACCCGGTGATCCTCAACTGGGACAGTTCCGGCAATTGGGTCAATCTGGAATCCATCTGCGGCTACGTGGATCTGAAGCACGCCATCCTGCAAGGACAAGGCTGGTCCAACAGCAACGATAATCCTAATGAATGGAGCACGCGCCGTCCCATCTTCAAAGCCGACTCCTGCACCTTCCGCACGTTCGATGAAGGCCTCTGGTGCTGGGGCACGGACAGTTCCAGCTACATCAAAAACTCAGTGCTGGAAAACATGGGCGGGTGTGGGGTCAATGACCCCAATGGCCTTGGCTTCGGGACCGGTCTGGCGCTGGTGGACGGAGGCTATCTGAAAATCGAGAACTGCGACATCCGCAACAGCGGCGATGTCGGCGTGTTCAGTTATTACAACGACACGGATCTGTGCATTTCCAATTCCATTATTCGCGGCAGCAAGAATTATGGCCTGCTGAACTGGGAAGGCGGCAACCTGTCGTTGGAATGCACCGAGATCACGGATAACGGCGACAGCCTGGCGGATGTCTGGGTCGAGGACGGCACAGTGGACTTGGTCGGTGCGCACAGCCAAGTCTCCGATAGCAGCGGTACGCTGTTGTACAGTGCCGATCCGTCTTTAGTGGACCTTGGAGACGGTGAGAATGAATTTACTTTGATCACGGGCACGGGCCGCTATCTGAAATCCGGCGATACGACGGATACTTGGGACATCGGAATGAATACGTGGAGCCCGATTACTCCGGCGGATAGCACATTCTACTCTTACCTTTGGCCCACGACGCCCGCTCGCTGGCTGGTGGACACGTCCTTGGCTACCTACATCGGTTGTGATCAGGCCGGAACCGCCTCCTTTGGGCAAGGCAACAACTTCATTATTCCCGGTGAGGAACAACAGGCAGGAACGGACTCACGCCCCGAGGACAGTAAGCGCCTGAGTGCGAGCAGCGTAGTCCTGTCTCCATCACCTGTGGTCAGCAAAGTCAGCGGGGAGACAACCAAAGCCGCCTCCCCCGCCGGGCCGGTTACCAAGTCGCTTTCCTCCCTGAAAAAGCGGTCGGTGAACCGTGCGGAGTTGTTGCGGGTGCATCACGAGGAACTTGCCCAATGGCGTGAAGCTAAGGCCGTGGGTAAGCGGAGTGACACGCAGGCTTCCGCACGGGAGACGATGAAATTTCTGGCCGATCATCCCGACTCCAAACTGGCACCGGCAGCCTTGGTGAATCTGTCCAAGTTGGCACGCAAGGGTGATGCCGAGCAGACAGTCAGCACCTTCCTTTCCCAGCAGGCGCGTTCACTGGTCGACCCTGAGCAGAAAAAGCTTGCCCAGCGGCTGTCGTTCGTGGCAAAGGCTAAGGAAGGACGACCGGCTGAGGCTTTGGCAGGTTTGGAGGAGTTGATGGAAACAGCACGCACGCCACGCGATTCGATCCAGGCCTTGGCCGACGCGATGGGTGTGTATTTCTTCAACCGCCACGATCAAGCCGTCCGCCCGCGCAATGCCCGTGTGCGCAGCGCAAATGTCCACGAGCTTGTGCAGCGCGTCAGTGAACTGGCCCGCATCCTGGACAATCCGGCCCTGGCAGCCAAGGGTAAGAGTGCGGCGATCCCCAAAGAGTACCGCCTCTACCAGAACTACCCGAATCCCTTTAACCCCAATACTGAAATCCGGTTCGATGTGCCGGACGCGGTACGGGTGGAATTGAAGGTGTTCAACATCCTCGGACAGGAAGTGGCCAAGCTGATCGATGAAGTGAGGCCTGCAGGTGTCTACCGTCTGACGTGGGACAGCAGGACCACATCCGGAGCATCTGTTGCCTCCGGTCTGTATGTCTATCGTATCAAGGCCGGAAACTTTGTGGATGCCAAGAAGATGATGCTGATTCGATAAGAAACGCAGGCATAGACGGAGCGAGAACCCGGCCTTAGGTCGGGTTTCTTGCGCCTATTCGCGGCTGCTTTCGCCCACCATTCTACCGCTCCACACAACTGTTTGATATCATGATGAATAGTTATGCATTGGGAGATGACGGTCTCCGAAATGATGGTAGCCCACTGACCGGGCTTGTTTTTGCGGGGTAATTGTCGTATATTATCCACTGTTATACGCATTGGAGCAAGCAGAAATGACTGAAAAGAAGAAGGTTGCGGGCGCGCGGGAAAAGTTCGCCACGTACTTGCAACCGGAAACCATCGAGAAGATTCGGCGGGCAGCGTTCCACACAGGCTTGACCACAGGGGAAATAATCGAAGGCGCGGTAACTGGCCACGTTGCCAAACTGGAGAAAAAGGCAGGGAAGTCGTTCGGCCCAATCACGCGCCTCCGCACCGGCAGACCCATCAGTGCCAGCAAGTGACGCCATGATCATCCCCCCTACCGTCACCATAGCCGAAGCTGCCAGACAACTCAAGTGCAGTATCCCGACTGTCAAGCGCATGGTCAAGGCCGGGAACCTGACGAAGGTTAAGCTCACGGCGCGACGCGTGGGTATCACGCAAGCCTCGCTCGATGAGCATTTCAGGGGCCAGAATCCTTTCTACGACTGCACGACTTCGGCAGAAATAGCGGCAGTCATCAAGCGGCGCTCACCCTCCCGCCCCTCGGAGTAGGGGTGCGCGGCGCGGGCGTTGTGGGATATCCCTCTAAAGGGCGAAGATTTTAACCTTCTGGACAGGTTGACAAATGGCCTCGGTGTATGCCCGCAAGCTCAGTAAGGGGTGGTTTTGGTACGGATGTGTCAGTCTGAAGGACGGCCCGCCCAAGAAGTACAACACCGGGATTGAAACCGAGCCGCGCTACTTGAAGGGTGGAGACGGCCGCGAGTTCGCCAGTCCCGCCAAATGGCCGAATTACAAGAAGGCCATGGAGGCCGTCAAGGTTGCTCAGAAGATAGTTGACAGCGGAAAGGATCCCTTTCGCCAAGAGGAATTAAACGCGGAGAGCGTGGAAGGGCTGGCCAAGGGGTACTTGGACACCCGCCGCAGTGAGGGGACGGACGCCCGGGTGCTGTACCTTCACCAGAGCACCGTTCAGTTCTTTCTCGTGAACTACGCTCACCGGGCAGCCAAAAGCGTGACAGCGGCGGATCTGTTGAAGTTCCGGACATGGCTCATGGACCGGGGAAAGGTCCGGCGCGGCGTTCGGATTGGAGACCTGTCACAGGTCACGATTAACGGGCATATGACACGGCTCGGGGCGTTCCTGAACTTCTGCGGGACGATTATCGGATGGAAGCCGCCCACCATCAAACGGCTGAAGGCCAAGCGCACCAAGCCGATCCGGTACTATTCGGGCGAGGAATGCGGCCGGCTACTGGCCTCGGCGGCGAAGGTGACGTACAACGGGGAACCGCTTTCGTGGTTTCTGGCCTTTGTGCTCTATACCGGGATGCGAAAGGGCGAGGCTCTGTCCTGTGAATGGTCATGGGTAGACTACGCCGCCAATCACATTCTCATCCCCGCCATGAAATCGGCGCAGAGCCGCGCGGTCCCGATTGCCGAACCGCTGCGGGAGATTCTGGACCGCATGCCACGGACCCGAGCCCGCCTGTTCGACAACATTTCGAACCTGCACCGAGGCAGCGGCCACCTGGACGACCTTTACAAGAAAGTTCAGGCCGAGGCGAAGCTGGAACCGCTCACTCTGCACGACCTCCGGCGCACGTTCATCATTCAATGCCTCGCGGCGGGCATCCCCCTCGAACTCGTCATGCAGTGGGTCGGCCACGAGTCGGACAAGACCACGCTCGAGTACTATACGAGCTTTGCGAAGGAGAACCATGCGGCCCTGATTGGCCGTGTACGGTTCACGGTGCTCCCCGCCGGATGATCTTTCTACCATAATTCTACCATTTCCTGTAAGTACCTATTTTGCCGAGGTTGGGATTAGCTTCCCAAGCTGGAGGTTGCTGGTTCGAGTCCCGTCATCCGCTCCTATAAAAACAGCCTCTTACGTGAGGCTGTTTTGCTTGAGATCGTCGCAAGAAAGACACAGGCTCCCCTTTGCCGGGGAGCCTGTGTCGCATTCAAGGCCATCAGGGCACTACCGTGCCGGCTTTTTCGGATCAGCTTGCGGGGGAACCGCGCCTCCCGTATAGGCCGGAAGATAGATATTCCCCGGCATGTTCGGAGCGGGCTTTGGCAATCTCACTTCATCTTGTGCTGAAGGGGAGTGCAGCCGCATGAAGTCAGAAATCCCCAATGGTTGCTTCTGATGGCTCCGGCGCGAGCTTTGCAATTTGTCCGGAGCCTGAACCGGCGCGCTGACCTCATCTATGTAGACAGGCAGATATGATGCGAAGCGTGATGCGTCACGTCGAGCGCCGATTTTTGCCGGATTGGGCAATGGCATTGTCCCCTGTGGTTCCGGCATCGTCGAGGCTGCCAGCACCAGGGCCTTGTCCACTACCGGAATCTCCGGAGTCGGATACACCGGGCCGCCAGTGTAGCGAGGAGCAGGCAGATGGGCCTTGTCCGGCATCGGGCCTGATACATCCGCAACCGTGCTGTCATTCGGGAGCGTCGCGGTCACCGTGTAGAAGCAATGGGACAGTGACGAACTCAGAGCGCTGTGATCCACGAAACTCGCGGTTGTTGATGTCGCCACGAGATTGGAAGAGATCGGCGACATCTCCTCGGGCGCCGTGCAACGGTAGATCGTGTAGCCCGTGGCATGCGGGAGCGGACTCCAGCTCAAACCGATATCCGGCCCATCCACATGTATGACCAACGAATCAACATGGGTCGGATCACACGACTTGGCCGTCACCTGCAGCAGGTACGGGCCTGCATCACCCCAATAACCGTCCACAATGAAGTAGTAAGTGAAGCCGGGGATGGCTGTGAACGTCACGGTGCTGAACACGGTCGGCGTCAGGCCGCAGGGGTTGTCGTCGCTGCATGCTACCATCTCGGAACCCGGACACCCGTCGCGCGTCCGCACTTCCAGACCTGTGTCATAACCGGACCCGCACAGGGTGGCCGTAATGATCTCGCAGTAGGGAGCCGTGTAGTTGTACCAGACATCCCGCGCATCCGGAATGCTGTCGAGCGGGCATTTCCATGTGTAATCGTTATCGGCGCATCGAGTGTCGCCCGCATCCGAGTAGGGAAGGCTGGGTATTGTTGTCCCCGGACAGTGATCATTCGACGGCCTGAACGGCACGCCGGTCACAGTCAGCACATACGGGCCCTTGGCGCCGTTCGCCCCATCCACCAGAATGTAATACATCACTCCGCCAATCGCCGTGAATGTGATCGTGCTTTGTCCCCTGAGTATGCCCGAACATTCGCTGTCATCGTTGCACCCCACCATCGTGGACCCCGGGCAACCTCCATCCTTGCGGATTTCAAGCCCTGTATCGTATCCGCTGCCACATAGAGTCACCGTCACGGTATTGCATTCATGCAGCAGAAGATTGTACATCACGTCCGCCGCGTCCGAATCGGGGGGGCACGACCAATGGTAGTCGTTTTGCGCGCACCGGGTATCGCCGGTGTCCCGGTACGGAAGTGTAGTAATCGGTGTTCCCGGGCACTGGTCATTCGGCGTGACGTACGGCGTCGAACTCACGTTCAGCACATAGGGGCCGGCTTCCATTAGATACCCGTAAACGAGTATGTAATAGATAGCGCCTTCCGCCGCCAGGAACGTCAGCTTACTCTGGTAACCGTCGCCTCCGCTGCAATCCCCATCGTCATTAAACGCATCCAACCGGCTGCCGGGACAAACTCCGACGCTGCGCACTTCCAGACCGGTGTCAAAGCTCGACCCGCACAGCGTTACCGTCACCGTCTCGCAGCGGGGAGCCCTGTAGAAGTAGACCACATCCGGGCTCTCGCCGATGATGGCATGCGCATAATTATGCGTCGCGCACCTCGTATTGCCGCTATCGGTGTACGGCAGGCTTGGTATATACGTGCCCGGACAGGCGTCGTTTGACGGCACGAAAGGAACGCCGGTCACGTTCAGGACATACGGGCCTGCTTCCGTATCGTAGCCGTCCACCATGATGTAGTAGGTGACTCCCGCCTGAGCGATGAAGGTTGTCTGGCTCGACAGCGGATCGCAGAAATCGTCGTCCCACGCCACCAGCACGTTGCCCGGGCACACGCCCTGGGCGCGAACTTCGATACCCGTGTCAAAACCGGAGCCGCACAGCGAGGCCGTGACTCTCTGACAGGTTAACGGCGTATAGGTGTACATCACATCCGGGCTGGTGCCTAACACGCGGTGGGAGTAGTTGTATGCCGCGCAGCGCGTGTCCCCTGTGGTGGAGTAAGGCAGAGAAGGAATTGGAATGCCCGGACAGACATCTCCCGGCACGATGATCGGATCGCCCAATACATTTAACGTGTACGCGCCCGATGAATTGTTGTGTCCATACACCAGAATGTAATATGTGACCCCTCGCATCGCCGCAAACGACACACTGCTCTGATAAGATGAGTGTCCATTGCAGTAGTCGTCGTCATTGAAGGCCACCAGGCTGTCGCCGGGGCAGTTCCCACTCCAGCGGACTTCGATTTCGGTGTCATACGTTGAGCCGCACAGGGAGGCGACGATATTCCGGCACACATCCGCCGTGTAGCTGTATACCACGTCGGGACTGAGACCCCCGTGCGCATGATTGTAATCGTGCGCCGCACACGTCGTGTTGCCGGTATCCGTATACGGAAGGCTGCCGATCGTAGTGCCCGGACAATGGTCGTTGGGGATAGTGAAGGTCGTGCCGGTCACGGTCAAAGTATATTTGCCCGCGTGCGTGCCGAGTCCATGCACGATCATGAAATAGCTCACACCGGCCTGTGCCACGAACGTGATCTGACTCTGCTCATCGCAGAAATTGTCATTGCAGGCGACCTGCACAGAACCCGGACAGGCGCCGCCGGAACGAATTTCCAATCCGGTATCATACGTCGAACCGCATAGCGACGCGGTGACGGCCTGACACGTGGGCAGCGTCATCGTGAACATCACGTCCGGGGATTGCGTTCCCACGCACTTCGCGTAGTCCACCGCCGCAACGGATGTTATGTCGGTGAAAGAGAAGGGCAAGGAGGTGAATTCCACACCCGGACAGGTGTCATTTGATGGACGGAGCATCAGTCCGCGCGGCACCATGTGATTGGAGATGGACCAGGTGTGCTGGCCATCATACAGGTTCTCATCTGCCGTGATCATCGCCAGGGCGGCGTCCGGCATGGAGGCCCCGGTGCCCAGCAGGTAATACGATTGCACCACAACCTGGTCCGCAATAGTGCGTCCCACGTCGAGCATGAATTCAAAGCAGGGTTGACTGTAAATCATCCCAGCGATATGCTCATCTCCAGCTCTGTGTTCTGGGAAATGCAGGTTCGCATTGACGGTCCGACCGGGCCAGAACTCATTGTGGCCGTCCCAATTGTCTACCCATCGGTCATGAAATGTTGACAAGCTGTGAGAATATGAGGCGGCCCAGTAATCACCGAAGCCTTCGCCGATGCTGCGCTCGTCATTGCCACCCCAGCCGGGGACAATGCTGTTCTGAATCGCGTGCCCGTATTCGTGCCACACCACATCAGCGTCTTCCGCGTCATCCACGCCTCCGTCTCCAAATGCAATCCGATTTTCAGACGGGACGTAGTGGGACTCGTCGTCGCCATTCAGACCGTGAGCATCGAAAGGTAACGGTCCATGTTGGATGTTGTTGAAGTCAAGGCTCTGCAACCATCGCTGACTCAGGTCAATATTGAAGTACACGTTAACCCATTCGAAACCACTCTCACTGCGGTTGAAGCCGAAACCGGAGGGAGAACTCGAGGTAGGGGGAGGCCCAAAGGGCGCCTCGACATCCGCCGCCGCCGCCCACGGACCGACGAGCGAATAGACCCCGCCCGAAAATGTAATATCCGTCAGGGTGCGGGATTGAAGCTGCGCGTGAAGTTGCGGCGAATCCGCATTGTTGTTGTCGCTGTATCCCGGATCGCCGTAGGTTGCCCCTGCGGAGGTCAGAGGATCCGGTATGTAGACGTTGCCTGTGCCGTTCACCCAGTAGCAGGCGCGGTCTTCCACGCGCCGGATGGCCCCGGTGTTTGCGTCCACCAGCACCTCCCAGTCACCCCTCGGCTGCTCCATGTACTGCCTCACACGCCAGCACGCCGCGAAATCACGGTTGTCGCCCGCCCAGATCACCAGATCGGTCTGCGGTGCATTTCGCGGCGTCGTCACCGGCTTCAGGTATGCGTGAGCAATGTTTACGGCGTCCGCCGCGGCAAGTGACGCCTGATTGGAAGGTGTGCCCTTAACCATGATCAGGCTCGAAAAATAGAATCGCACCATGTTTCGCCGATCCAGTGTCACTACCAGATTGCCGGGGTAAACCGGCACGCCGTTTACCATCTGTTCGAACGTCACATGATAGCCCATCGGACTCTCGGCAACCCGGGTGGCCTTGAGATTCGGTTCCGTCGGCACAATCCCCACCCAATCCGCATGTTCAACCAGGAATTGCCTCGCAGCTGCCTCCGGCGAGCCCGTAAAGGGTCCTTCCGCCAGAGAACTGACCGCTTGTAACCGGCCATCCCGCGTGTCTATGACTCGGTTCTGATCCGGTTTCCAAACCCCGAATTGGTCCCAATACGTTGGTGCCGTAGCCAGCGCACTGCGCGGCGCGGGGACTAAAGCAAACGTCGCCGAGACCATCAGACCGATCACACAGATCAGCAAAACAACTTTGCACAGGTACCTCATAGCTAAACTCCTTTACAAAAATGATTGTTGTAAGGATGTAGCCCAATGGATGCAATTAGCTCATGTAGCATGAAAGTAGTAATATGATTCAGTATTGTCAAGTACGGTAAAGATTAACTGATAAATACCGAGGTAAGTATGTAAATTCATACATAGTGTAAAGTTGGTTGTAAATTTGCCGGATAATTAGGATACAGAACGAACCGCACAATGCATTATATTGCTGGATATCCTCGCAATAACTGCTGCGTGATTACTCTTCGACTAAATCGTAAAGTAAATATTCATTAAATTCATTGATGATCTTCCAATGCTGTATGCATGGACATAAAATGTAGACACCTGAATACTTAAGATTCAATTAGACAATATGGGAAACGGTAGGATGCTTGTTCAGCGCAGTGCCCGCATGGTCATGCCGGAATGACAATCGCTGGAGTTTACTTTCAAGCAGCGGGCGAGGGAATTGATTTCTGGGCGAAAAAGACGTATCATTGTCAGTGCGTGCAAATCACAGGCGCCGCTCCCCACGGATAGGGCTGCGTTCTTCGCAAGCTCATAAACCGTAGTGAATAAGCCCAGCCATATTGGGTGGCCTTAGCCAGTTGCGCTTGTCTGTCGCTTCCTGGCAAGTGTGCACGCCCAATTTCCCCCCGCATATCCGTCATCAGATTTGTAAAGGACGATCATGCCCCGCAAAGACCCGCATTCCGTTTGGGACCCCGCTTCCGCCGCGATCAAGCACATTGCCTTTGATCTGACGGTTGACTTCGAAAAGCACACGCTGGCCGGCACCGCTGATTACCAGTTCACTGCGCCTCTGGGCCGGTCGCTCGAACTGGACACTCGCAATCTGCAGATTCAAAGCGTGACGGCCCCTGACGGCCGCGCGCTTGCCTTCAAGATCGGCAAAGAAGATGTGCTCGGCAGCGCCCTCACCATTGATGGCACAGAAGGGCTGGAACGTCTTCGCATCACATACGCCACGTCTCCCGATGCTGCCGCATTGCAGTGGCTCAAGCCCTCGCAGACCGCGGGCGGCAAGCACCCCTTCATGTTCAGCCAGTGCCAGGCCATTCTTGCGCGTACCGTGTTCCCGTGCCAGG
The DNA here is from genome assembly GCA_036504735.1 of bacterium. NCBI lineage: Bacteria > bacterium. The sequence continues at coordinate 490,776 of DASXUQ010000005.1, read as the reverse complement.
ATACTCCTTCGGTGCGATTCACTTACGAAGCGACCATGCGCGTTCCCCACGGTTTGTCGGCCGTGATGGCCGCCGACATGCTCGGATCCGCCAACAACAACGGCAGCGCCATCTACCGGTTTGCCATGCGCCATCCGATTCCGTCCTATCTGTTCGCACTGGCCGCGGGCAACATCGTGCCCGAGAAGATCGGTGCGCGTTCCCGGGTGTATGCCGAACCGGAAACGGTCAAAGGAGCCGCGTGGGAATTCGGCGAGGTCGACCGCATGATCGAAGGCGCGGAGCAACTCTACGGAACTTACATCTGGGATCAGTTCAATCTGCTGGTGATGCCACCGTCCTTCCCATATGGCGGCATGGAAAACCCTACCCTCACGTTCCTCACGCCAACTCTCATCGCCGGAGACCGCTCCTTGGTCTCGGTGGTCGCGCACGAACTGGCGCATTCGTGGACGGGCAATCTTGTCACCAATGCCACGTGGGAGGATTTCTGGCTGAATGAAGGGTGGACGGTCTACGCCGAGCGACGCATCGTCGAGCGGCTCTACGGCAAGGAACTGGCCAATCTGCAGGCCGTCAATGGCCGGTATGACCTGATGGTTGCCTTCAAGAACTTCGGCCTCAATTCGCCGTATACCAAGCTCAAGACCGATCTGGCCGGCATAGATCCCGATGAAGTCTTCTCGTCGGTTCCTTATGAGAAGGGCTTCCTGCTGCTGGTCGCCATCGAGCGCGCGGTGGGCCGCGAGGTCTTCGATCCGTTCATTCTCTCCTACATCAATGACTTCCGCTTCCAGTCGGCCACCACCGAGGAGTTCATCGACTATCTGCAGAAGAAACTGCCGGGAGTGGACACCAAGGTGGATCTGCGCCGCTGGATCTATCAGCCGAACCTGCCCGACTCTACTCCGACTTTCGAATCCACGCTCATCGATGACGTGCAGCAGGTCCGTAAACAGTGGGATGCCGGTGCGCGCGATCTGAAGGGCGTCATCTCCAAGTGGAACGTCGACCAGAAGACGCTCTTCCTTGCCGGATTCGAGCAGCCCGTCACCGAAAGCGATTGCGCCGCCCTGGAGCAGATCTTCGACATCGGCACCACAAAGAACAGCGAGATCCTGCTCCCGTGGTTGTGCATCGCGGCCATGTGCAGTTACGCCAAGGCCTACCCCATGATCCGCGACTTCCTCGGTTCAGTCGGACGAGGCAAGTACCTGAAGCCCCTCTACCGCGCGCTGCATGAGAATCCGGCCACACGCTCTCTCGCCCGCAGCATCTTCGAAGACTTCAAAGACCGTTACCATTCCGTCGCCCGCGGCGCCGTCCAACGCATCCTCGCGGCATAAAAAAGGAACACGGACATTGTAATGTCCGTGTTCCCTGAATCTCGCGAAGGCGATTCCGTGGTAGGGACCCGACATGTCGGGTCCGAATTCCGCAAGTAATTTACCGAATTGGCCGCGTGGCTTTCGAAAGCCATGCGGCTTCTTTTTTGTCCAGCAGTGGCGTCAGCACCTTCTTGACCTGCGCGTGGTAAGCGTTGAGGTACCGCAATTCCTCGGGGGAGAGCAGCTTGGGATTGATCAGCCGCGTGTCAATCGGACACAGCGTCAGATTTTCGAAGGTCAAAAAGACCTTGCCATCCCGCGAGTTCTCCTTGTCCTGCACTACGTAGATCAGATTCTCCGTGCGGATACCATACTCGCCCGCCGCATAATAGCCGGGCTCATTCGAGATCACCATGCCCGGTTGCAGGGCAATTCCTGTGTCTCGCGCGTAGGATATCGACTGCGGACCTTCATGCACGCTCAGGTACGAGCCGACGCCATGCCCGGTGCCGTGATTGTAGTCATAGCCGGCATCCCACAGAGCCTTGCGGGCCAGCGTGTCAATTTGCCGGCCTGCGGTTCCGTGCGGGAAACGCGCCATCACCACCTGAATGTGGCCCTTCAGCACCCGCGTGAACTGATCCTTTTGCAGCACCGAAGGCGGGCTGAGGGAAATCGTCCGCGTGATGTCCGTCGTGCCGTCCAGATATTGTCCGCCCGAATCCACCAGCAGAATACCCTTGCGCCGGATCGGTACGTCGGTTTCCGGAGTCGCCGAGTAGTGGATAATCGCGCCGTGTCCGGCGTAGCCGATGATCGAATCGAAGCTCACACCGCGGAACAGCTTGCTTTTCGCGCGGAATCCTTCCAGCTTCTCCGCGACCGAAATCTCCGTCAGCTTTTCCCGTCCCGCCGTCTGGTCCAGCCAGTAAAGGAACTTCACCATCGCCGCGCCGTCCCGCACGTGGGCTTTGCGCGCGCCACGGATCTCCACGGCATTCTTCAGCGACTTCATCATCACAATCGGCGAATCCTTCAGCATCAGGCTCGCACGCGGCTTGATCAGATCCGCAATCCACTGGTTGGTGGTGTTCGGATCCAGCCACACCGGGCCGCCGCTCTTCGAGAGCTTGATGAGGGCCGCGCGGAAATCGTCATAGGGCTTCACGGTCACCGACTGCCCGAAGGCGCGCAGTACCTCGGGTGTCAGCTTTGCCGGATCGGTGAAAAGCAGGGCTTCCTTGTCCGTCACAATCGCGTAAGCGATCACCACCGGATTATGCAGCACGTCGGAGCCACGGATATTGAACAGCCACGCGATGCAATCCAGCGCCGCAATGACGTGACCCGTCGCGCCCGCCGCGTGCATGGCTTTACGCACCTTCTTCAGCTTGTCCTGAAAGCGCTCGCCCGAATATGCCACCGGGTGGGTTTCGATAATCCCATCGGGAGCCGCGGGCTGATCGGCCCACAGGTCATCAATGAGATTAGACTCGATGCTGACCAGTTCAATCCCGGCGGCATCGAGGTCTGCTTTCATCTTCTGAAACTGCGCCACGGAAAACAGACGTGGGTCCACACCAACGCGGTTACCCTTCTTCAGTTGCTTTCCCAGCCAGGCCGCAATCGTCGGCGTTCCCGGCATACCCAGTTTCATCAGCGAAATTCCGCTGCCTGAAAGCTGAGCCTCAGCCTGCAGGAAGTAACGGCCATCGGTCCACAGCGCGGCCTTGAGCGGCGTAATCGCCACATCGCCCGCCGAACCGGTGAAGCCGCTGATCCATTCCCGGCGATGCCAGAATGTCGGCACGTATTCGCTCTGGTGAGCGTCTGTGCTGGGCACGACATACGCCTGAATCCGGTATGCGGCCAACAGTTTGCGCAGCGCCGAAAGTCTGCTCTTGATGTTCATGACATGTCCTTGTATGTGTCTCCTCGCGAAGGCTCGCGAGGCATGAATCACTCGCAACCACATCTATTGGAGGGGTGGGTCTAAGACCCGCCCGCGCCTTTAAAACGGTTATTCCATCTTTCCCTTGCCGATGACCAGGCGGTCATACAGCACCAGAATGAACGCCGTCAGCAAACCGAGTCCGCCGAAGATCATCCACATGATGTCGGGCCGGCCCATGTCGCGCGCCAGCGATCCATAGAGCTGCCCCGAAAGCAGACCGCCGAAAATGTTGCCCAGCGCCACGGTCCAGAAGTAGAAGCCCATATACATGGCCACTTTCTGCTTCGGGGCAATGCGGCCCACATATTCCTGGCTCTTGGGGGATGCGGCCATTTCGCCGAAGGCAAAGACCGTAATCGCCAGAGTGACCAGCCAGCCCGTGTAGGTCCACGCCGCCATGCCGATACCCACCGCTGCAATGATGATACCGATCACCATCGCCGTCAGCGGCGCGATGAAGCCGATCAGCCATGACACCAGCACCTGGAAAATCACAATCGCGCCGGCGTCCACATTGATAATATACTCCGGATTTACCTGCCGGTACTCCTCTGCGAAGGCGTGAAGCTTTGCCGAAGTCTCGTTCGGATCGGCATAGGCCACGCCCGCCAGCAGATAGGTCATCTGCCGTTCGTTCAGCGGCTTCACCTTGTCAAAGGAATCGATTTTCGCCGCTACGGCCAGCGAAATCACCTTCTCGGCAGGGTTCGTCCTCGAAGGTTCCGCTCCGGCGGGTTGGTTCAGCACCATGCCCGTCTGCTGGAAAAGCTGATCCCGCAGCAGTGTGTCCTTGGCGGTGCCCGCACTGCTGTTGTGCAATACCTGCAGGACCGCGCTGCCCGCCGCCGGGTCGAGCTTCAACGTGTGGATCTGCAAGGCGCCGATTCCCGCCGCAAACGTATCCGGCGGAATTCTCAGGTTGAATCCCCACAGTTCCCTCAGCACCGGCTTCGCGCCCACGGTGTCCACCTTCAGAGTCTTCGGCGGAATCGTCACCGCGCGCTCATTGCCCGGAATGGTATCGAACGCCGCAAGGTATGCGCCGTCCTGAATGGCCTTGATCCGCTCGTCGATCCGGCTGGCCTGCGTGTTGATCATCGGACCAACCTCCGCTTGCACCAGATCCTCGTTCACTACCGCCACATTCCGCGCAAAATCATCGCCGAACCAGCTCCGCGCCGTCTTCACCATATCGCTGGTGTCCACGAAGTCGCGGATGAACTCGGGATGGGTCAGGAAAATCTGGTTGAAGGACGTCCAGAAACCGGAGAGAATCAGCAGGTACAGTGCGAACTTCCAGTTACCAAGTTTCATCGGAGCCTTCAGACCCGAGGAGACCGTGCCGCGCTTTTCGCGTGCGCGCAGCGGAATATCCACCAGGAAATTCAGCAGCACCCAGCCGCCGGCTACCACACCCAGCACGCCCCAGCTTAACACCCGGCCGCTGAGCATGAGCATGATCAGTAAGCCGAAGACCATGATAAAGAACCGCCCGTTGCCCAGCACTTCCACAATGCCGGTCAATACCTGCGCAATGGAGCGCTTCTTCCCGCTCTCCGCTTCGCTGGTCGGTTCTTTGTAGAACACGAACAGCCAGATGAAGTTACAGGCAATCCAGAATGCCGACGCGATGAACACAAAATCCCAGCCGTACCGCACCCGCACAAATCCGGCGACAATCGGGCCAATAAAGCCGCCGATGTTCACCATCATGTAAAAGATGCCGAAACCCATCGAAGAATTCGTCTCGTCCGTGGTACGAGCCACCGTTCCCGTGATCACCGGCTTGAAAATCGCCGCGCCCACAGCCACGAACAGGAAGGCCATGAAAAACGTTCCGAAGTGCGTGAACTTGCCCAGCATGTAGTACGCGGGCACCATCACCGAATAGGCGACGACGAACGTCTTCTTGTAACCGAAGCGATCCGCCAGCGCGCCGAACAACACCGGCAGCAGATAGAGGATGAACGGCACAATGCCCTGCAGAATGCCGCGCTGCTCCGAGGTAAACCCGAGCGCGCCTTCAGCCCGCGAACCCGTAATGTAAAGGGACGATACGGCAAAGAACCCGTACCATGCCAGCCGTTCGAAAATCTCCATCGTGTTCGCGACCCAGAAACTCTGGGGGAACTTGGAGCGCTTCGGATGAGCAGTCGAAGGGGATTGGACTGCGGTGGGTGTACTCATGAACAAATTTCCTATGCGTGAAAAAAGCGGAAGGGCTTATCGTGGAGATGCGTGGGGATGTATCGCGAGGACGTCAGAATTTCAGATGCTTGACACTTTCGCCGCTGACTTTGAGTTCGCGCAGCGCCTCAACGCCAATCTGCAAATGCAGGTCGGCAAACTTCGCCGTAACCTGTTGATCGGAGGCGCTCGTCTTGACGCCTTCCGGCACCATCGGCGTATCCGTCACCAGCAGCAGCGCGCCTTTCGGAATATGATTCGCAAAACCCACCAGAAAGATCGTCGAGCACTCCATGTCGATACCAATGGCGCGCACGTCACTCAGATACTGGTGGAACTTCTCATCATGTTCCCATACCCGGCGGTTGGTCGAGTAGACGGTGCCGGTGTAATATTCCCGGCCATGACGGTTGATGACCTGCGCCACGGTCTTCTGCAGGTTGAACGATGGCAGAGCGGGAACTTCAGGGGGGAAATAAAGCGATGACGCTGAGCCTTCGCGCAGGGCGCCGATCGGCAGTATGAAATCCCCCGCGTTGACCTTCTTCTTCAGCCCACCGCACTTGCCCAGAAACAGGCAGGCTTTGGGCTTGATGGCTGACAGCAGATCCATGATCGTGGCCGCATTCGGCGAACCAATGCCGAAATTGATGATCGTGATCCCGTCCTTGCTGCTCGCCGTCTGCATCGGGCCGCCGACGCCACGGATCTGGCAATCGTTTTCCCGCGCGAACTTCTCGACATAATCCTCGAAGTTCACCAGCAGAATGTACTCGGAAAACTCTTCGAGCGGCGTTCCCGTGTAGCGGGGAAGCCAGTTGCGGACGATTTCGTCTTTGGTGATCATAACTGCCGGGAAGGGAATCTGGTCGCACGCAAACCGGATTCGTCTATCGATTATCAAACGCGTGCCTGATCACAGCTATTCCACTAAATCTAAGTCTTTCCAACTGAAAAGGCAAGCGCAAAACCCCCACGCACGCCTTGTAAGGACTTTATGCACATGTGTTCATGCTCCATGCGAAGCGAGCCACCTGTCTCGCACGTGCCACGGAGCACACTCGAGGTAAAGGTCCGAATGAGAACCCATTTTTGCGCTATGCCGCAGTGTCTCATGCCTCCAAACACGCCACCTGAATGAACATTGAACCGGTCAGTCACATTAAGTGTTGATATTACAGAAAGTAAACACTCTCTTCGGGCGGTGCGACAAATCGTCAAATGCTTGACATATCGCTTTCAATACTCTTTCTTACAGATGCATAGAACTCATTCACCGACCTGCGAGACAACCGTGGCTCGAATCAAGATACTCCTTGTTTTTGCCCTGTCGCTTGCCGCCTGCCTGGTCAGCTATTCCAGCATGCCCCTCAAGCCGCAACAGAAGACTCGTCCGCCGCTCCGCCTCGACGAGTGTGATACGCTCTTCCGGGTGACACTTTATCCGCAAGGCAACACGCTCCGGCTCCGATGGGAACCGCTGTCCGGTGTCACCGACTGGATGATCTTCCGCGCCACCAATGCCAACCTGTCGGATTTGCAGCAGGTCGCCACGGTGCATGACAGCTCCACATGGCTCGAATCGGCGGATTTTCTGGCCACCCATCCTCGGGCCTATTACCGAATTGCCGCCCACTGGGACCAGGGGACTTCCACCAACTATCAGGTCATCGAGAATTTTGACGGCATGTTCCTCCTGCAAACCTATTCGGCCGCGCAGGACAGCGATCCGGATGCCTGGCGGCCCTTACAGGATGGCGCCTACAACACCTCCGGACGCTGCATCGAACTCTACGGCAACACATGGAAGCGCGAGCAGATTACCGACACCGCTCGCCTGCACGCCGGCTCCATCTGGCGCGTTGCGGCAAAGTCCATGCGTGTGGGCACCATGCAGGCTTTCGGCATGGCAGACAGCGCCAACGAGATGTGGTATCCCCTCTGGGGCACCCGCATGCAGCAATCCGAAGCGTGGAACAACACCTATCAGGGCTGGTATCCCGACAGCCAGTGGGTGCTGCTCGACCTTCCCGTCGGTGATGACTGGATGGGCCGTTTTGGCTACTATCCGCTTGTCCGCCAGTTACTGTTTGCTAATGACAATGACGATTCCGGGGCCGCTGGAGTTCTGCGCATCGACGAAATCCGCGATGTCACCGGGTCCATCAGTTTGCCGCCTGTGGCCCGCTTCCACTGGCAGATCACCAACCGACCGTCCGTGGATACCATGGAGGTCACCTTCTGCTCGATGGGCTGCGACCCGGAAGGCCCGCTTTATCGCGAGTTCTGGAGCTTCGGCGACGGCACATCCGCCTATACGACCAATCCCGTTCACCGCTACCGCTCGCACGGTTCCTATGTCGTAACGCTGAGTGTGATCGACACGTCCGACCGTGCCGATTACATTACTCAGCAGGTGTCCGACACGTCCTATACCGCCTCGCGCCATATCAGCACGCTCTGGGGCGGCGACGTCATGATCGCGCGGCGCTATGAAGACAACGGCGGCGTCATTGATACCTATGGGCCGGATTCCATCTTCGGACGCATTCAACCGCTGCTGCAGTCGGTGGATCTGGCTATGGCCAACCTCGAATGTCCGTTCACCAACAGCAATCGCCATCACCCCACCAAATCTATTTACTTCAAGGGACGCCCCCAGTACACCGAAGCGTTGAAGTTTGCCGGCTTTGAATTCCTGGCCCTCGCCAACAACCACAGTATGGATTACATGGAGCAGGGGATGATCGACACCAAGCATCTTCTGGACTCCCTGCAAATCCTCTCCACCGGAACCGGCGGCAATGATGAAGTGGCCCGGCAGCCCGTCTTCTTCTCGCAGAATGGCCTGTGTGTCGCCATTCTATCCTATTGCAACCGCGATGGCTCGGCGGACAATGAGCAGCCCTTCATGGGAGCAGGACCCGCCAAGCCCGGTTTTGCCATGTGGGACCGGGTGAGCATCGAGCAGACCATTCCTGCGGCGCGGCAGGTTGCGGATGTGGTGATCGTTCAGGTGCATTCGGGCATCGAATATGCCACCGAGCCGCCGACCCTCCAGCAACGCATGCAGCAGGATGTTGACGATGAGGATCAGCCGCCCCTGATCACAAGTTTGCTGCCCGACACCGGTGACGTGGCTCTGCGCAAGTACGCCATCGACATGGGCGCCGATCTGGTCATCAACCATCACCCCCACGTTATTCAGGGGTGCCAGGTGTATGACGGCCATGTGATCGCTCACAGCATGGGCAATTTCGCCTTTGACCAGCAATTGCCTGAGACCTTCGTCTCCATGGCGATTCAGGCGCAACTGGCGGACAACCACAGCGTCAGCAGTTTCGTCGTGCATCCCGTCTTCATTGACCGCTACATCCCCAGCGTCGCCACGGGCTACCTCGGCGGTGCGATTCTCGATTACATTGCGGAATTGTCCCGTCCGATGCGCACGTGGACCATCCGCCAGCCCCTCGCGGATTCGTCGTTCATTGTCATGGACACTACGGCATGGAGCCGCAGTGGCGTAAATTACACCGATACTCTTGCCCTGACCAACCGTGACAGCTTTGCCTATTCCGCGCCGTTTTACCTGCGGGATGACGGTTATCCGGTGAGCGTTACTCTTCAGGGAACTGCAGGCGGCCAGTACCGCGTGGGCCGCGAGTTGCTGATGTGGGGCAACATTGAAGCGGAAGGCGCGACGCCGTGGAATCTGAACAGCGCCTACGAAAAGTATGACACCGTCACCTTCCATGCCGGACGCCGCAGCATCGGGCTGAACCGCTCCGGCGGCGGCTCCAACAGCGTATCCACCAATCTGGTGTATCGCCAGGTATTCCCTTACGGCGCCAATTGCACCATGTCCGGTTGGGTTCGCGGGCAGAATGGCAATGACATTGCGTTGCAGTTCGAGTTCTGGGATGCGCGCTCCGGCGGTCATCTTATTGATTCCGTTCTTGTCGCCGGCCCGCAGGATGGGACCTTTGGCTGGACGCAATACTGGCGGGATCTGGTGGATCCGCAGTATGGCTACTGCTACGACATTAAGCTCCGTCTGCTCTCCCCGGCCACCGGGACCGGTTACGCCAACTTCGATGACCTTAAGCTGGTGCAGTGGGAAAACTGGCACAGCGGAACCACGCCGATGCCTTTCCCCAGCAATATCCGCTACATTCAGGTCCGTGCCCCTCTCGGAACGGCCTCGGCGGTAATTACCTACCGGAAGGAATGGGCGGTTGCCAATCTGCTTCCTCCCGCAGGGTCTACTCACAGCGAGTAATTCTACCGGGGTGCAGATGGTCTTTGTGCGTCGCGACGTGACGGACAAAGCCTCAGATATCTGATCTTTGATGAGTTGTCGGGTAAAGTGCTGATACTCTGCAACCCCTTTCCCCTTTATGGCAATCTGCCATTCTGTTCAGCATACATTAATGTCACAGTTTTCGCAAGAGGCGCAACTTTGGGGCAGTCAGATCGTATAACTATGGTGAAAGAGCCCATTATTCTACCCTTTGAAGGGCAGTTTCCGACGATTCATCCGACCGCTTGGATCGCACCGGGCGCAGTGGTCATTGGCGATACCGTTATCGGACCCGAATCTTCTGTCTGGTTCGCGGCCGTGATCCGCGGGGATGTCAATCGCATTCGCATTGGCAGCAAGGTGAATCTTCAGGATGGGGTGATCTGTCATGTGAACGTGGCCGATGCCGCGCTCACGATTGAGGACAAGGTGTCTGTCGGTCATGGAGCCATGCTGCACGGCTGTACGCTGCAGATGGGCTGTCTGGTAGGAATCGGTGCCCGGGTGCTTGACCACGTCGTCGTCGGCAGCCAGAGCCTGATTGCCGCCGGTTCTGTGGTCCGGGAAGGCACTCATGTCCCATCGGGAGAACTTTGGGCAGGCATACCGGCGGTGAAGAAACGTGATCTAAAGCCGGAGGAAAAGCTGGAATTGCTAAACACGGCGGAACACTATGTGCTGTACCGCCTGCATTATATGAATGCGGAGATTCCAGTCTGATCCTGCACGTGCCGCTCGGGCACCAATACGTTGTTTATTCTAACAATTCACTTGTGAGTGGGGAATGCAAGCAGTCAGAAACGCCAGTCAGTCCACCGATCAGGGGACTGTAAAATGGTTTTCGACCAAGAAGGGCTTCGGATTTATTGAGACGAATGGGGGAGAGGAGATCTTTGTCCACTTCTCGTCCATTACCGGAAAAGGTTATCGGGTTCTTGAGCCCGGCGACCGCGTAAGTTTCGAAAAAGTACCGGGCCCCAAGGGGCATCAAGCCTTCCATGTTGTGGTCTTGAAACCGCAATAGAGACGTTCGAAACCAGTTGACACGGGTCATCGGCGATAGCTGATGACCCTTTTATTTTGTATATTATGGGGCAGACATTTTGCAAGTCTTGACGGTCTGAACGCACCAGAAGACCAACGTAGACATGTATCAACATCGGCTGCTTCTCGTACTTATCCACATCATTTTGTTGATAACTCTCGCGGCCGCCCAGACCGGGCCGGTCGCCGAGTTGCTTGACCCGTCCGGCCCTGCCGTCGCGACGGTTTCTGTCGTTTCCGAAAACCGCGGCGAAACCGTGCTCGAATTTCGCCTGAGCGCGGTGTACGCTGGCCGTGACAGTGCCGTCGGTCAGGCGTGGACCACGCTCGCCGTTCCCGGTATGGTGAATGCTGCGCAGAGTGGCTGGCCGGAAGTTCCGCAACTGTCCGCCTTCGTGCAGATCAGTTCTGCGTCCGCCGACGTCGCCATTGTGGAGGACGATACGCTGCATCGTGCGTACGGAGCCATCCGCCCCGCCGCCGATCCTCTCGATCGTGACCAGAGTTTGGAACTGCGCCGTGATCCCGCACCGCAGTTCTATACCGGACATCAGACGTATCCTGTTCACTCGGTAACGGTCACATTGCGCGGCGGCATTGGCCGCGCCCAGGTGGCACTCGTTACCTTTTCGCCGTTCCAGACCAACGCCGGCACTGGAGAGTGCATCATTCACACCCGGATGCGCGTTCGCGTTACTCATGCGGGGCGTGCGGCGCTCGATTCCGACGGGCGGTTGCCCGCTTCCACCCGGGATCTGCTCGTGCGGTTGCTGATGACACGCGGGCAGGAGTCCAGTGAAGCGGGTAATCCGGAACAGATGCTGCTGATTACCGAGCCGCAGTTCCTTCCCGCGCTTCAGCCGTTCATCGCCTGGAAGGCGCAGACCGGCGTGCTTGTTCACACGGCCATCTACTCGCACGTGGCGTCCAACGGTCCGGCGCTGCGCACCTACATTCGCGGCGTGTGTGATACGTTGCGTCCTACTCCCGGCTATCTGTTGATTGTCGGCGACGTGAATGTCATCCCGGCGTTCTACGGCTTGAACAACAGCCTGACCGATCATCCCTACAGCCTGCTGTCCGATGACGATTATCTGCCGGATATTTCCATTGGGCGCATTCCCTGCCAGACGGTAGATGACTGCGAAGTCTGGGTCAACCGATTGCTTTCCTATGAACGTGACGCCGTGCCCGAACGCAACTTCAAAGGCCTGGTCGTGTCCAGCAACTCCGGCGTGGATCCGCAACATGGCATCTACGTCGGCAACCTGCTCCGCTCCAGCGGCATGGATACCGTCGACCAGTTGCAGGAGCCCCAGACGACTACGCTCTCCAATTTCCTCACATCGATGAATGCGGGGCGGCAATGGATCTTCTACATCGGTCATGGCTTCGCCCAGGGCTGGAGTTCGATCCACCCGAATTTTGTGAATGGCAATCAGGAACAGGTCACGTCGGAGGCTGCGCCCATTGTTATTTCGGTAGCCTGTGCCACGGCAGACCTGGATTATCCCGGTGAATCGTTCGCCGAGCACTGGCTCCCCGAGCCGGGGGGCCGTGGACCTGTCGCCTATTTCGGCGCCACGGAGCGCACGCCGTTTTACTACTCGGATACTCTCGGCCTTGGCATGCTGCGCGCCGTCTTCCTGCAGGGATGTGACCGTCTCGGCACCGCTGCCGACCTTGGCCGTCTGGCGACGGCGCAATCCTTCCCGCAGCCTTCGGGCGGTGTCACGGAAGAGACCATTCAGCAATTCGTGCTGCTTGGTGATCCGTCCATGCACGTGTTCTCCGCCATTCCTGAATCGCTGACGGTCAATGCGCCGTCCACGCTTCCGCTGCATTCGACCGGATTGCCCGTGTCCGTGCAGCGTGGCAGTCAGCTCGTTGCGGGAGCCGCTATTTGCCTGATGGATGACTCGGCGCGGCTCTATCAAGTCTACCACACGGATTCGCTGGGACAGGTGTCGATTCCGCTGCAACTGACCGTTCCCGGCACGCTGCATCTGACCGTAACCGGACACAATGCCATCCCGGCCATGCGTGCCATCTCGATTGTGTCTGACACTACCGCGCATCTGACGCTGAATGCCGTGCGGGTGATGGATGCGACCGGGGACAATGATCATCAGGCGGACCGCTCCGAAAGCTGCGCTCTGCAATTTTCGTTTTTCAATTCCGGCAGGGCCGCCTCGCCGGAAGGTCTCGTTCGAGTCTCCTGTGAAGACATCCGCCTGATCTTATCGTCCCAGGCCTTAACGCTGCCTTCCATTGCTTCGGGGCAAACGGTCCATGCTCCGGAATCGCTCCGCGTCGCGGTGTCGGATTCCGTCAACGATCAGGACGTCGCGCTGTTGCGTGTGGTAACGCTGCCCGGCAACGGCGACAGCAGTGTTACCATCTATCCGCTGGTGCTTCATGCTCCGCGCTTGGTTTTTGGAAGCGCATCTCTGCAGGAAGATTCCGGCGACGGCGACGGCAATCCCAATGCCGGCGAACGCCTGGCCCTGCATTTGAAATTCCCCAATTCCGGCAGCGACCGCGCCTGGTCTCCCGCGTGCTCGATTCGCACGGCAGACCCAGCGGTGCACATTCTGGACGTGCAGTTGGATTCGCCATCCATCGCTGCCGGCGACACGCTGGTTGCGACCGCCTTCCTGCGGGCTGACAGCACCGTACCGCGCGGCTTCGAGTTCACCTACGGCTATGAACTGTCAGCGGCCCATGCCGCACCGGTTACCGGAATCGGCAGCGCGCGGATTGGGCAGATTCCGGTGTTCCTCTACGAACTCGATCCTATGCCGCAGCCGATTGACGCCGTGCAGGACGCTTTGAGCGCGCTCGGTGTGGAGCATGAGCGCGCACAGGATCTGCCACCGGATCTGTCCCGCTACATGTCCATCTGGATCTTCTGCGGCGTTTTCCCCAATGTCGTATCGCTGCCGCAAGCCGAAGCCGCGCGCATCGCACAGTATCTCGATAGCGGCGGCAACTGCTACTGGGAAGGCGGCGACGTGTGGGTCTTCGATGAAGAGACTCCGCTGCATCCGTACTTTCACATCCGCGGCATGCAGGACGGCTCATCCGATGCCGGACCGGTACAGGGTGAAACCGGAACCGCCTTTGCGCCTTATGAATTCCGATACGCGGGTGAGAACAGCTTTATTGACCGGCTCGCCCCCCTCGATAACGCCGTCACGATTCTGCGCAATGTGCGCCCCGGCGCGGTCTATCCCTTGTGCATCGCCTATGCGGGTGCGACCTATCGCACGGTAGGCAGCTCCATCGAACTCGGCGCGCTGGCCGATACCACGCTGCCGTCCACCCGCGTGCATCTTTTTCGGGACATCCTGAACTGGTTCGGCATCCCTGCCCGCATGGACACGTCGGCACCCACGGTTCGTTCTTTCGCGTCAGCATCGGTCTACACGGTGCATGCTCCGGTGTCGATCAGTGCGGATGTGCAGGATCTTAGCGGTGTACAGAGCGCATCCCTGCGCTATCGTATCGGCGACGGCATGATTCTCACCATACCCATGCACGCCGTAGCGGGCCGCTACCGGACAACGCTTGAGGAGATTCCCGCCGGGACAACGGTCTATTACAGCGTCCGCGCCACAAACGCGAGTCCCGCGCACTACACCGTGACCACTCCCGAAATCCCGCTGGACATCCCGCCGGATTCCGGCGGCATTTTCGCCGATGATCTTTCCGGAACGTGCGCTGCGGAGCTGTCCTCGCGGATCACGGCGGGCCAGGGCTGTTCGTGGTCGCTCACGCAGTATCCGCAGGGTATTCCGGTGCTCGAACTTCACTCCCGCGACGGCGAGTCCATTGCCTATACGACACAGGTGTTCGACGCATCCCGCCTGCAAAATCCGGCCATGTCTTTCTGGCAGTATTTGCGTGAAACTTCCGAGCAGCAGCGGCTGCTTGCCCGCGTCAGCGGCAGCACAGACGGCGGTCAAACCTTCCCGCATTCGGTCTGGGCCTTCACCCAGCAGGGGGGAGGCGCGCTGGAAGAGGGTGTGCAGCCGTCGGCTGCTCTGAGTTGGATGCAGGGCCGGCAGAACGTCGCGTTGCGTTTCGAGTTCTTTGGTAATGGCTACTGGCGTCTGCGTGACATCGCCGTCCGATCCACCGCACCCTCTGAGGCTGTGCCGGTCAAGGACCTGGTGATCGCCGTCGTACCCACAGGCATTCAACTCGCATGGAGCCCGGTGCCCGGCGCCGGCCGCTATGTGGTTCGCGGCTCGGTGTCCACCCATTTTGCCGACGGCTATAAGGACTTGATCATCACCCGTGATACGACGTATGCCGAGTGGGATGACACGTTGCCCACGCGCTACTATGAGGTCCAGGCCATTCTCACGGAAAGCAGTACCACGATTTCCGCCTCGCGCAGCGCTGCTGAACTGCTTCCCGCCGACCTGAAATGGAATCGAAAGCTCCAGACGCAGGCACGCCGTTGAAGGCAGGGAGAATCATAGCGAAATTCGGCAGCGGGCCGCTGATGCGGCCCGCTGCTTCTCCTCGGTCCGGGCTTGACTTTGGCACCAGACATTCGTATTCTATAAAGTTAAATTTTGCACAAGCTGGGGTGGTTATGTATCTAAAATCACTGATTTTAGCAATTCTGGCCAGTACTCTTGTGTTTGCGGCGCCGCGCCAGACCGGCCCAT
Organism: bacterium; assembly: GCA_036504735.1. NCBI lineage: Bacteria > bacterium. The sequence continues at coordinate 475,281 of DASXUQ010000005.1, read as the reverse complement.
GGGGAACTCCCACGCCGAATTCCGAGTTGCGCCATAGACTCCACAGCCGCGCCGGGTCACTGGATGATGACAGCCTGCATCGCTATGACATGCTGGAAATCCACCCGACGATGAGCATGAACCCTGACAGTCAAATCTTCCGCTCCTCCGTGATCTACACCGTTCGCGCGAGCCAGATTCCGCTGGACCGGGTGGACTTGCGCTTCACGGAGTCGCTCACCATGGACTCCGTCTGGTCGCTCGGCGAAACAACCGTCACATACACCCGCGACGGTCTCGACAGCCTGCAGATTCTGTTGAGCCCTGCCGTGCCCCTCCATGATACGGTGGAATTCGGTATCGCCTACCACGGGAATCCCGCGATTATCGATTCCTGGGGCGGCTTCCGTTTCGTGCGCGCTCAAGGGGATCGCGGCAATATGGGCTTCAGCATGGGGGACGGTCTCAATCTCGACTTGCCTCCGGCCAACTACAACTGGCTTCCTTCCTATGCCGATCCGACGGACAAGGTTCTGTGGGATGCCGAGACGGAACTGAGCCGTTCGCAAACGGCTACCCAGTTCATGACGGTCGGCATGCCGGTCTCGGTCGACAGTTCCGCATCGCGCACGGTCTGGCATTACCGCCTCGACCAGCCTGTTTCCACCTACCTGTTGGCGATTTCTGCCGGTAACTATCGGACATTTGTGCAGCGAACGGAACACCCGTTGATTATGAACTGGGTCTATCCGAACCACCTTGCCGCGGCGCAGATTGCCTACGCGAATGTTCCCGCCGTACTCGATAGCTTTTCCGCCCGCTTCGGTCCCTATCCGTTCGACCGCTTCGGCTACGCGATGACGCCCATCGGCGACATGGAGCATGCCACCTGTGTCTTCCATGTCGAGAACGCGGTGCAGGCCAATCACACCTACGACTGGCTGCTCTTCCATGAGATGTCTCATCAGTGGTGGGGCGACTGGGTTACTTGCGGCGACTGGCGCGACCTCTGGCTGAACGAAGGCTTCGGCACCTACTGTGAGGCTCTCGGTATGGAAGCCCTCGGCGGCCATGCCGCCTATCAGGACTACGTCGAGACCGATCTCTTCCCTGCGGCACTCACCACCAACGAGAACTTCCCCATCTACAATCCGGATTACTATTGGGGATCGACCGTCTACGAGAAGGGCGCCTGCGTAATGCACATGCTGCGCCAGCTTCTCGGCGATACCGCCTTTTTCGATGCCTGGCGTGAGTATGGTCAGGAACACGCCTTCGGCAACGCCGTGACCGCGGAATGGCAGCTCAAACTTGAAGAGCATTACGGCGGCAGTTTGCAGTGGTTTTTCGATGAGTGGGTGTACACGGGCACGCGCTATCCGCTGTACCATGTACTGATCGATCTCATCGACATTCCTGTCTTTCACATTGCGCAGACACAAACTACGGGCACGCTCTTTCGCATGCCGGTCGATGTACGCGTCTCGTTTGCCAATCGACCGGATTCTGTCTTCACCGTCTGGAATGATGCGACAGCGGATCAGACCTTTGAACTGACCGGCCTCACGGACATTCGCGGTGTCCAGATCGACCCCGGCAATAAGATTCTCAAGCGGGCCACCTACACGTATTTGGGCACCGGTACCCCGCTGTCTCCGGCATTGCCCAAAGAGTTCAGGATCACTTCCGTCTCGCCTAATCCTTTCAATAGCGCGGCCGTTGTCCGCTTTGATCTCCCCAAGTCTGCCACGGTGCGTTTACGGGTCTTCGACCTTCTGGGGCGCGAGCAAACCACCCGCGATCTGGGATCGCTTCCCGCCGGCACGCATCAGGTGGCTTGGGATGGCACGAATGCCGCGTCCGGCGTCTATCTTTTCCGTCTTGAATCCGAACAAGAATGCAGGGTCGCTAAAGCGATTCTTCTCAAATAAACTTTGGAGCACGGTTGTTCTATGACTAAGTACGTTTACACCTTCGGCAACGGCACCGCTGAAGGCAAAGCCGACATGAAAGCCCTGCTGGGTGGCAAGGGAGCCAACCTCGCCGAAATGAATCTCCTCGGCATCCCTGTCCCGCCCGGCTTTACCTGTTCTACTGAGGTTTGCACCTACTTTTACGAGCACGGGCGGCAATATCCCGAGACGCTCAAGAGTGAAGTAGACAAGGCGATTCACTACATCGAATCTCTCACCGGCGCTAAGTTCGGTGATCCTTCCAATCCGCTGCTCGTCTCCGTCCGCAGCGGCGCTCGCGCGTCGATGCCCGGCATGATGGACACGATTTTGAACCTTGGTCTGAATGACAAGACGGTGGAAGGCCTGATCGCCCGCAGCGGCGACGCGCGTTTCGCCTATGATTCCTACCGCCGCTTTGTCGCCATGTACGGTGACGTCGTGCTCGAACTGAAGCCCGAGACCAAGGAGGAGGAAGACCCGTTCGAAGTCATGCTCGCCGCCAAGAAGAAGCAGGCCGGCGTGAAACTTGATACCGATCTTTCCGCTGCGCAGCTCAAGGAATTGGTTGCCGAGTTCAAGAAGATTATCAAAGAGCGCAAGGGCGTGGACTTCCCCGAAGATCCTTATGATCAGCTCTGGGGAGCGGTCGGCGCCGTGTTCGGCTCCTGGATGAACGAGCGCGCTATTGTCTATCGCCGCCTGAACAAGATTCCGGAATCGTGGGGCACCGCCGTCAACGTGCAGGCCATGGTGTTCGGTAACCTCGGTGACAATTGCGCCACCGGCGTCGCCTTCACGCGCGATCCCGCCACCGGCGAAAAGGCGTTCTACGGCGAATTCCTGGTGAATGCGCAGGGCGAAGACGTCGTCGCCGGAACGCGTACGCCGCAGCAGGTGACGCTCAAGGGTTCGCAGACATGGTCACAAAACCACAGCGTCCCCGAAGCCGACCGTGCCGCCAAGTTTCCGTCGCTCGAAGAGAAGATGCCTGCCGCCTGCAAGGAGCTGATCTCGATTACCGACCGTCTCGAGCAGCACTACCGCGACATGATGGACATCGAGTTCACCATTCAGAACGGCAAGCTCTGGATGCTCCAGTGCCGCGTCGGCAAGCGTACCGGTCTGGCCGCCATTCGCATGGCGGTGGAAATGGTCGCCGAAGGTCTGATCACCAAGGAAGACGCCATCGAACGTGTCGAGCCTTTGATGCTCAATCAATTGCTGCGTCCGATCTTTGATCCGAAGGTTATCAAGAGTGCCAAGCCCATTGCCAAGGGCCTCAATGCCGGTCCCGGCGCGGCTACCGGTCGCGTGGTCTTCCATGCCAGCGACGCCGAAGCATGGGCGCAGAAGGGCGAGCAGGTCATCCTGGTTCGCATCGAAACCTCGCCCGAAGATATCCGCGGTATGGACGCGGCGCAGGGTATTCTCACCCAGCGTGGCGGCATGACCTCCCACGCCGCTCTCGTTGCCCGTCAGATGGGCAAGGTGTGCGTCGCGGGGTGCGATACTCTGGAAATTGACTACGGCAAGCATGAGATGGCCGTCAAGGGCAAGGTCGTCAAGGAAGGCGATTGGATCTCCCTGAACGGTTCCACCGGCGATGTCTACGCCGAGCGCATTCCCACCAAGCCGTCGGAAGTGCTGCAGGTGCTCCTCGAGAAGACTCTCGATCCCAAGGACGCGCCTGATTATCAGCTTTACAACAGCCTGCTCTCGTGGGCCGACGAATATCGCCGTCTGAAAGTGCGCACCAACGCCGATCAGCCGGATCAGTCGAAGAACGCCGTCGCCTTCGGCGCGCAGGGCATCGGTCTCTGCCGTACCGAGCACATGTTCTTTGAAGGCGACCGCATTGACTCGGTTCGCCAGATGATTATCGCCGACACCCTGGCCGAGCGCAAGTCCGCGTTGGCCAAGCTGCTGCCCATGCAGCGCAAGGACTTTGAAGGCATCTTTACCGAGATGGCCGGACGTCCCGTTACGGTTCGTCTGCTCGATCCGCCGCTCCATGAGTTCCTGCCTCACGGGGAGAAGGCCGTTGCCGATCTTTCCAAGAAGCTGAACGTTCCCGCCGAGAAGATCAACGCCAAGGTCGCCTTCCTTGCCGAAGCCAACCCTATGCTCGGTCATCGCGGCTGCCGTTTGGGCATTGTCTTCCCGGAAATCACCGAAATGCAGGCTCGCGCCATCTTCGAAGCCGCCGTGGCCGTGAAGAAGGCTGGCATCGAGGTCAATCCCGAAGTCATGATTCCGCTGATCATGACTCTCGAAGAGTTCCATATGCAGGCGGAAATTATCCGCCGCGTGGCCACGGAGGTCATGAAGGAATCCGGCGTCAAGTTCGACTACCTTGTCGGTACAATGATCGAGTTGCCGCGCGCCGCCCTCATGGCAAACGAGATCGCCAAGGAGGCCGAGTTCTTCAGCTTCGGCACCAATGACCTCACGCAGACGACGATGGGCCTGTCCCGCGACGATGCCGGCAAGTTCCTCCCGTTCTACGTGGGCCACAAGATCCTGCCGGACGATCCGTTCGAGTCGCTGGATACCGCCGGTGTGGGACAGCTCGTCCGCATGGGCACCGAGCGTGGCCGCGCCACCCGCCCGACACTCAAGGTCGGTATTTGCGGCGAGCACGGTGGCGATCCGTCTTCCGTGTACTTCTTCAATGACGTCGGTCTCGATTACGTTTCGTGCAGCCCGTTCCGCGTTCCCGTGGCCCGTCTGGCGGCGGCGCAGGCAGCGCTTCGCGCAAAGAAGAAGCAAAATTAGGGATGCGTAACCGCGCATGTCCGCGGAAGACTATCTGACATTAGCCGGGCCTGGTCACGCGCAAACACGCGTGCTGGGCTCGCGCTTTTTGGGCACGGCCACTCCTGTTCAATCTGAGCAGGAGGTGGCCGCGCTGCTGGACGCCGAGCGCAAGCGGTACTACGATGCCACGCACTGGTGTTTCGCCTATCGTCTCGGTCGCGACCGGCATCTGATCGAAAAACCGGGCGACGCCGGCGAGCCTCGTGGCACCGCCGGCCCGCCCATCCTGCGGGAAATTCAGAAGCGCGATCTTACCTCGAGTCTGGTGATCGTTACTCGCTACTTTGGCGGCACCAAGCTTGGCACCGGTGGGCTTGCCCGCGCTTATGGTGACTGTGCCGCACAATGCCTGGACGCCGCGCCTGTCCTGCGCGTGCCGATTCTTTCCCGCTGCCGCGTCGAATGCTCCTATGATCTTCAAAATGCCGTGTACACCATAGCCCGCCGTCATAACGCCGCCGTAGAACTGCAGCCTTCGTCCGCAGGTGCCTGCTTTCTGCTGTCGATTTCGCCGGATGCCATGCCCGCGCTGATCGCCGCGCTGATCGATGCCGGCAGCGGCCGCATGCTGGTGCAGGAGATCTCCGAGTGAAGCTGCTTCTGCTGCTTCTGCTGATCTTCATCAGCGGCGCCTACTTCTCGGCGATGGAAACCGCCTACACGGCCTTCGACCGCATTCTGACCTTTGGCTGGATGCGGGCGCGGCGCTTCGGCGCTCGCACGGTGCATTTTCTTTCGGCTCATCCCCAACGGTTTTTGGGTACCACGCTCATCGGCAATAATGTTACCAATGTCGCCTATTCGTCGCTGCTGGTGGTGCTGGCCAAAGCGGCGGGAATCGGCGACTTCTGGCTGCTGACTCTTTCGCCGCTGGCCGTGCTGGTCTTCTCTGAATTGCTTCCCAAGACGGTCGGCTATGCCTTGGCCAACCGCATTGTGCGCCGCTGGTCTTTTCCCATGCTCGCCTGCTACTACCTGTTTACCCCAATTCGCTGGCTGCTCTGGCCGATGACCCGTCTTCTCACGAGCAGCGCACAGCCTGTGGATCAGCTCGTCAGCGGGGAACCTCTGGCGATGCGCCGTGAACTGGATATGGTCTTGGTTGGAGCGGAGGCGGAGGGAGCCGTCTCGCCGGAGGAAGGAGAACTTCTGGAGCGCTTTCTGGATGCGCGGGAACTCAAGGTCCGGCAGATCATGACTCCCCGCACGCAGATGGTCGCGGTCTCGCTGCATATGACTCCTGCGGAAGTGCGCGATGTCTTTCGCCGCAGCCGTTACAATATCCTTCCCGTCTACGACGGTGACTTGGATCATATCGTCGGCTTCATCAGTGCCCGTGATTTCCTCGCGGACCTTGGCTCCTTGCGGGATGTGCTTCGTCCGCTGCATGCGGTTCCCGAGTCCAAGCGGATTGTGGATCTCTTGCAGGAATTCAAAGTTCAACGGAGGCGGGTGGCGCTGGTGGTCGATGAGTACGGCGGTACAGACGGCCTGGTGACACTCGCCGATATCTTCGCGGAGTTGGTTGGCCCTGTAGGCGAGCGTTTCGATCCGGATCAGGCTGTGATTAAGCGGGTCGCTCCCGGCAAGTTTCTGGTCAGCGGCTCGGCTTTCCTTGAGGACATCGAGCAGGTTACCGGTTGGCCTCCTCCCGAGGGGGAATATAACACGTTGTCCGGACTGTTGGCAGATCGCTTGGGCAGAATCCCGAATGCCGGTGAAGACGTTGATATTGATGGAGTTGCCGTGAGGGTATTGCAGCGCACTCCGCGTCGGGTAGAAGGCTGCCTGCTCAAGCTACCTCTTTCTGCGCCAGAAGATGAAGATTGAACGGCTTGACAAATCCTGTCAACATCCGTATATTGGGTTTCTATTATTGCGGGGTGGAGCAGCCCGGTAGCTCGTTGGGCTCATAACCCAAAGGTCGTAGGTTCAAATCCTACCCCCGCTACAACGATAAGTTCAGTCCTCGCGGCGCTTTGCCGTGAGGACTTTGCTTTTTTAGCCCATCCTTCGGCATTCGTAAGCCGAATGTTTTGCCGCTGAATGTCGCAGGAATCGGCTCGATAATAAGAAAATTGCAAGCCCGCTGTAATACATCCCGAACCCAACGGTCCCGATCTCTGGCGGCCCTCTCCACCCTTTCTACCAAATCTTGCGTGTCCGGCGTGCATGAACAAGGGCCCTTCCAGATCGTCAAAGTGAGTGTGTAGGATGCCCGAGAAGGGTAGAGTAGCCAAGAAGCGTAGAAAGCCCCGGTGTCCCACCGGGGCTTTCTGCGTTGAGTGAGTTGGCTGTCAGAGTCTCGCCGAAACAATCCCGTAACATTCTGTTGACGGCACAGAAACATCGGCTTCGTAGTATAGGGTGCTAAGAAATTGCACCAGCAACTACAAAATTCGCGGAGCAAGTGGTAGATGAATTACAGTCACTTACGGTTCTTTACCGTGATCGTCGCGGCGGCAATCTTGTCTTCGTGCTCGATGGACCATCGAGGCACGGATCATGCCGCCATCACGAATCCGCCGGAGGAGACCAGTGCCGAGTGGACCATCCTGTATTACGGTGCGGGCAACTACGCCGGAGACATGCTGTCTAATGGTCAGTCGCAGGCCATTGCCACCGTACATGGGCTTCAAGATGTGTATACGACCGACAAGGTGCATGCGGTGGCCTTGGTAGGAACCGCCGCCGACAATGGCGTCTGCCGCTTTTATGACATCCGCTTTCAACCGGGCGAGGCGGGAAACCGCATCAGCTCCATCGGGAAAGCCTGGGGACAGCAGGATATGTCCTCGCCCCAGCTTCTTAAGCAATTCGTGGACTCTGCCGTCGCTTTGTATCCAGCGCGGCACTACGCGCTGATCATCGGCGGTGAAGGGGAAGCGTGGCGTGGCGCATGCCGGGACGATGTGAGCGGCGGGCGTATCATGCCGATCCCTGCCATGTCTCAAACGCTCGACGCATCCACGGGCCACAATGGGCTGCCGGTGCACTTCGATCTGCTGCTCTGGCTGACTCCCGGTATGAGCACCATGGAAGTCGCCTATGAGATGAGCGGCAAAGTAGACTACATGGTAGCGACCTCGTCTGTTCTGCCGCAACCGGGTTTCCTGGCCTCGGAGCAATGGCTGCTGGATTTGGCCACAAATCCGGGGATGGACGCCGAACGGTTGGGCCGGTTCATGGTGGCTCGTATGGCCACACGGGCGCAGACTTCCGGGGATACCCTTGCCATCTTTGACCTGCTGGACCTCCGTTCCGTAGAGTCGCTGGCACGTGACGTGAACAATATGGCCGATTCGATCCGCGTTGTCCTGCACAATCATTCCTCGCAAATCCTCCAGATCTGGCAATCGCTGTGGGACCTGCAGGTCAGTGACTCCGCAACGGTTGATCTTCCCGCCTTTGTCGGTTCAATTCGGGCCGATTCCACTTTCTATGCCGTCGAGGGCATCCGCCAGACGGCAGATCGTGTTCAGTCTGCTCTGGATCACATGGTAATTGAAACGCGAGGCACCCGGCCAGGCAGCATGCGGAAGGGGATGACCATCTACTCGCCCATGACTCCGTCTCCCGCCGATCTGGAAATCTACCACACGCTGCGCATGTCCCAGGAAGAGCCCGGCTGGGTAGGGCTGTTAGTGGCTATGCAGGAGTCCGGTTCGGCGCTGGTGCAGGTCCACGGATCTGTGACTTGGGCGGGGCACACGCTGCAAAACCTGTATGTGTTTCTGAACACGGCACAGGTGGGAACACCCGCCATTTCGCTGACGGCTTCAGCGCCCCTGACCACCATCATCACGCCGGATAACGCCGGGTTCCAGACGTCCTTTGCGCTGGAGGGCGATTCCACCGCGGCGTACATTGGAGTCTTTCAGGATCTGGATAACAACCGGCAACTCTCCACCGGTGACCGCTACGGCTATTACCACCGTAACTCAGCTCCTCTGCGCGATTGGATGACCATTCGCAGCGGCGATGAGTTGGACAGCATTCAGATTGACCTCACCCGCACGTACTAAGTTTGGTGTTGATTCGCTCACATGAAGCGCCCCGCCGGATCATTCTGCGGGCGCTTTCCTTTCATGGCCGTCTGTGCTTTACGCATGCCTAACCAGAAACTAACGGATCCCTTACTATGCGACTTTTGACGACTGTCTTCTTGATGCTGAGCCTGCTTCTGCTGTGCCATTCGCTCGCAGCCGCTGATTCCACCGGAACGCTGGATGGTCTGGTGGTCGACGGCGAAACGGGGGAAGCGATGATCGGCGTGAGTGTCATGCTGAAGGGCACCGCCATGGGAGCCGCGACGGATCTCGACGGCCACTTCCGCGTCGTAAACGTTCCCGGGGGCAAATACGACGTGGCGGCGACAGCCGTGGGGTACGCAAAGCTCACCGTCGCTGCCGTGCTCATCCAAGGGGGAAAAACCGAAACGTTGAATCTGAAGCTCCGGCCGGAAGCGGTACAGATGAACGAGGTCGTGATCGAAGCCACACAGGTAAACAACACCGAAGCCGCTCTCCTCGGCATCCAGAAGAAAGCGGTGGCCGTATCCGATGGCATCAGCGCGGAGCAGATCAAGAAGTCCGCGGACTCGGACGCGTCTGCCGCCGTCAAGCGCGTGACCGGCGTCACCATCGTCGGTGACAAATATGTTTACGTGCGTGGCATGGGGGAGCGCTACAACAATACCCGTCTTAACGGAACGGCCATCGCCAGCCCCGAGCCGTTAAAGCGCACTGTACCCTTTGACATCATTCCGGCGAATCTGTTGGACAACGTGGTGGTCTCGAAGACGGCAACGCCGGATCAACCGGGCGACTTCGCCGGCGGTTCGGTTCAATTGAACACCCGTGAATTTCCGGAGAAACTGACTCTCTCCGTGAGCGCCACCAGCAGCTACAACACGCAATCTTCCCTCAAGAGTTTCAACACCTATGCCGGCGGCAACAAAGACTGGCTGGCGATGGATGACGGCACACGCTCTATCCCCGGTTATGTGATCCATGGCGGCTGGCTGGGCAACACCGCAAAGGAGCGGCAAGCGGCGCAGAGCTTCAGCAACTACTCCTTCGGTCCCGTAAAGTCCAGTGCTCCGCTCAACGGCTCGCGCAGCCTCGCTTTCGGAAACCAATCCGAAGTGCTGGGAAGGCCGCTGGGCTACCTGATCTCCCTGAACTACGCGAACACCTATTCCCGGCGACAGGGCGAAGCCAACGATTATACCCTCCAGCAGCAGGCCGATGGCAGTACCCGTTATGACGCCCGCCAAAACCTGACCGTAGACCGTTCGATTCATTCCGTGAACTGGGGCGGAATTCTCGACCTGAACACTCGCCTCGGCGGCAATCATAAACTCAGCCTGAAAAGCCTCTATACCCGCAGCGCCGATGATGAAGCCCGTATCGCCGATGGAGTCATTGAAGGCGTTACCTACCGCAATTACCGCCTGACCTGGACGGAGCGCTCGTTGCTGACCAGTCAGCTCAAAGGCGCGCACGAACTTCCCGCGCTCCTTGGCTCACGTTTTGAATGGACCGGCGCCTATTCTCGCGGCGCTTTCGATCAACCCGACCGTCGGGATCTGTCCTATGCCCATTACGAGGGCGACAGCACGTATCAAGCGCAGTTCAACGGAGCCAGTGGCGTACGGCGCTATGCCAAAATGCGCGATAATGTGTACGAGGGCATCGTGGATTGGACCATGCCGCTTTCCATGATCAAGGCTCCCGGTTCAAAGCTGAAATTCGGCGCTTCCTATCGCAAACTGGAGCGTACCTTTCCCACCAATACGTTTTACTTCATGCTGATGACCTCGACCGATCAGCCCCAGATGGACAGGGCACTCCCGCCCGATGCGATTTTCTCGGCAAAGAATCTCCAGAGCAGTTTCCGTCTCGACGTACAACGCAACAACCTCGATTCATACAATGCCGATATGAAAGTGGCCTCTGCCTACGCGATGGGGGACGTGGCGCTCGGCGCTCGCTGGCGGGTGATCGGCGGCGTGCGGGTAGAGGACACCGATCAGCACTACAAGACCTTCCCCTATGCCGGCAGCACCAGCGCCGAGATCAGCGAGGGCGGTCCCAAACACACCGACATTCTGCCCTCGATCAATGTCACGTACAAAGTGAGCGAGAGTCTCAATCTCCGTGCGGCGGGAAGCATGACCATTGCCAATCCCGACTACGCGGAAATCGTGCCTTCCACCGATCAGGAGTATGCCCAGGGCCGGGAGCGGCAGGGCAACCCCAATATCAAGCACTCTAAAATTGCCAACTATGACCTCCGCGCCGATTACTATCCCGGAGTCGGAGAGAACATCTCTGCAGGCCTGTTCTACAAGGACATAAAAGACCCCATCGAATGGGTGCTGACCAATGGAGGCAATTCGCAGCTTGCCACCATCCCCGAGAACTTCGCCAGCGCCCACAATTTCGGCGCAGAAATCGAGTTCCGCAAGACATTGTCCATGCTTGCGCCACGCGCAGGGGAATGGATTTCATTCTTCTCGCTGATCGGCAACGCGACCTTTATCTCTTCCGATGTGGATCTGAACAGCCAGGGACAGAACGTGCTTACCAACAAGCACAGACCGCTGATCGAACAGTCCCGCTATGTCCTTAACGGCAGCGTTGCCTTTGATCAGCCGGTGTGGGGCAGCAGTGTCCGCCTGATGTATAATACCTTTGGTAAGCGCATCAGCGCGGTGGGTGCCCTGGGTCTGGATGATGCCTATGAAATGCCTTTCGCCAAGCTGGACCTGACCGCCAATCAGAGGCTGTCTGCTCACTGGGCGGTCAAGCTTCAGGCAACGAACCTCTTAAACTCCACGGTCGAATTTCGCTCCCGCTCCTACGTGATTCAGAAGTACCGCATTGGCCGCACCTTATCGGCGGGTTTCAGCTACAGCATCTGACTCTGTCGCTTCGAACTTGACAGGCTCGAAACAGTGGCCTAACAGGCTTGTAAAGCATATCAGGTATATTACCGTGTGTCAAATTCGCTGAATGCTCAGGTTCACCGGGCGGTTGCTGTGCAAATGTGGATGAATAATCGAAAGGGAATGCCTCATGGTTTCAAGGAAATGGTTTTACGGTGTGGCGCTTCTGATTTTCTTGTGCGCGTTTGGAAGTATGTCTTTTGGACAGGTCGGCTCACCGCAAGGCCTGGCGGTAAGCTGGGATGGCACAGACATCGTTCTTCGCTGGGAAGCTGTTCCCGGCGCCATCGGCTACAACATCTACAAGGATATCAATCCCAATGTGGATATGAGCTTTCCGTATGATGTATCGGCCACCAATAGCTACACGGATGCCATGCAGAGTGGCGCGAAGTACTTTTACGCTGTAACGGCCAATGTGCCGGCAGGGTGCATCACCGGCACAATCACCGACACCAGCGGCGTTGCCGCGCCGGGCGTGTGGGTTTCCGGCAAATTACAGAGCGACACGACGGTCACCTTCCACGCGCAGACCCTTGCCAACGGGACGTATACCGCGTGCGATTTGACGGTGGGTACGTACAATGTGTACGTCTACCTCGAATACCGCCCCGTGATGCAGTATGAAGTGACGATTCTTGAAGGCCAGCCGGTGACGCTGAATGCCCAGTGGCAGCCCTTTGCCTGGACACAGCATTCCGGCCACATCACCGGCAATGAGCATTGGACGAATAACAACGTCTATCAGCTTACGGCGTACACGTGGGTGGACAGCGGCGCGACCCTGACCATTGATAAGGGCACCACCATTGTCGGCAATTACCCGACGCTGTCCATGCTCGTAATTCGCACCGGCGGCCAGTGCTATATGTACGGCGACAAGTACCTGCCCATCGTCCTCACCAGCAATCGAGCCATCGGCCAGCGCCGCAGCGGCGACTGGGGTGGCGTGACGATCATGGGCCATGCGCACAACAACCGCACCAACGGCGCGGGTTCGTTCCCCGTGGTTCCCAATGGCGAAGGCGACACCGGCCCGGCGGGGCGTCCCGATACGTTGTTCGACAGTGAAAGCAGCGGCGTCTATCGCTATGCGCGCCTCGAGTTCGCGGGTTACCGCTTCAATGACGTCAACGAGTTGAATGGCTGGGCCATGTACGGCGTCGGTCGCGGCACCACCGTTTCTTATGTCGAGTCTACCTGCGGCAAAGACGACCAGATGGAATTCTTCGGCGGCTGCTTCAACGTGGATCACTTTGTGAGCCACAACACCGGCGACGACGGCTTTGACTGGACCGACGGCTGGAATGGCCACGCTCAGTTTGTCGTCATTCAGACTCGTGGTCCCGAGTCCGACCACTGCATCGAAGCCGACAACTACGAAAACGGCTACGATTATCAGCCCCGCTCCAACCCGACTCTGGCCAACTTCACCTTGATCCACGCCAAGGACCTGACCCCCACCGGCAATACCGGCACAGATATGATGCTGCGACGCGGCACGCGCTTCAACATTCACAACTTCATCGTGACTCTCGGCCGCAATGGCGGCGTGGACTTCGATGACAGTTCCACCGCCTGGCAGGCGTCGCAGGACGTGGATGGTCTGTACTATCACCGCATCCCGAACGGCAATTCCGTTTTCGACAACAGTTTCTTCTGGGATAACGGTCCGGCAGCGACGGAAGTCATTGACCCGAGCACTCCGGCAGGCATCGGCGATGGTCACTTCTGGGTGGAAGAGGCGGAATGGGATGAAGCCAACTGCCGCCCCACGCAGCGCATGTGCATCAATAATTCGACTCTTTGCGCGCCCACGGGCTGGACGCAGGATATCACCAACTACCGTGGTTGCGGCTTCGTCGGCACCAACGCCACCAACCGCGTTGCTAACCCGCTGCTGACGAATCCGCGCGGCACGGGCAACGCGTACGATCCGCGCCCGCAGGCCGGTTCGCCCTGCCTGGTCCCGTCCAATGCGGCGGCCCCGGCGACGATGCAGTCCATCGGCCTCCAGTATGTTCCGTATGTTGGCGCCTTCAGCGGCCCCACGGACAACTGGATGGAAGGCTGGACGGCATTTCCTGACTTCTACGAGCAATAATCGGAAGATGATAAGCACCGGGCCGCGTCAAGAGGCATCCGCGAGGTCTTACGCGGCTCCGGTGCAGTGACTTCGTCTCCATCAGACAATGCGCGAGGTAATGAAACGTATGAAGAGAAATCGAAACATGACACAGGTATCTGGAGAGAGCCAAAGGTGTCTCGCGCGTTGTCTGATGGGGATGTGTATCATAATTCTGCTGAGCACTGCGCTGATGTCCACTTCCTGTGCGCCGTCGGGCAGCACGCTCGATGATGGCACAAACCGCATGAGTGCCGACAGCAGTCTTCTTTCCCAAGGCTACCGTTCCCTCAACGATTTGGGGCGTGCCGCCGTTCAGGCACTCAACGACACCAGCGCCGATGAACTGGCGCAGTTAATGGTTACTGAACCGGAATTCCGTGATGTGATCTTCGCGCGCACACCGGACAGCCTGAAGGCGGGCCTGCCGTGGAATGAAGCGTGGCTGATGAATGTCAGTGATTCGCATCTGGCCATCCGCCGCAAATTGGAGTCGTTAGGCGGTCAAAACCTGCGCTTCATCCGTACGTTCGTCGGGGATTCCACCGCGACGACCGTATTTCCCGGCAAAACCACCTACCGCAACGTGATAATTGTGGCCGAGAAACCCGATGACGGTCAGCAGATCCAATTCCGATTCATGAACGTTGTCGCGATGGTCGGAGGCCGCTGCAAGGTGGTCGCGTTTCACAAGTAGAAATGGCCGGACGAGACGGTGTCAGAGGGCGCTCGCCGAGCGGCCCTCTTTTTGTTGGTCGCCGCCGGGAGGCGCGCCTCGTGCGCCGGAGTATGAAATGGGGACGCCCGGCAACGCGAGTGCTTTGCAAACCTGCGATGATACTGGAATTGAAATTCTTCGGCCCCGCCACAGTTAGCAACACGCAACGATGAGATAGCAAGCGCGAAATCTCGTCTCGGTAAATTAGGGCCATGAAGACCGTCGAACATGATGTACCGCACTCAGGTCTGAATGTGAACCTAACTGGAGAAACGTGATGAAAAATTTGTTCCGGATGTTTGTTCTGTCCGTTTTGCTGGGCGGCCTTTTCCTTGCTCCCCATTCAGCGAACGCGGAGGCCATGAAGAATGTAATCCTGATGATTTCCGATGGCTGCGGCGACAACGAAATTCGCGCCACCGATCTGTACTGGGGTGCCGCCCAGACCTATGAGAGCTTCCCCGTCCGCGTGCACATGAGCAACTACTCCTGGAACACGCTGCAAGGCGATCCGGCGGGATACGACGCCGCTCAGGCATGGACAAATTTCAACTACATGCTGCTCCGTCCCACCGACAGCGCTTCTGCCGCTACGGCCATGTCCACCGGCGTCAAGAATCGCGACAACGAAATCAACGTGGATCCTCTTGACCGCCACCGCCTGTTTACCGTCACCGAGCGCGCCAAGCAGCTCGGCAAGAGCGCCGGCGTCATCACCACCGTCGAGTGGAGCCACGCCACACCTGCCGGCTTCGCCGCGCACAATGTCAGCCGCAACAACTATGCGCAGATCGCCGCCGAAATGCTCGATAGCTGCAACCTCGACGTCATCATGGGCGCCGGCCATCCCGACTTCACCGACAACCACACTCCTGCCGCCGCCCACAATTACAGCTTTGTCGGCGGTCAGGCCAAGTGGAACCAACTGGTCAACGGCACCCACCCTCTGGGCTGGAATCTGATCCAGACCCGCGCCGAGTTCCAGGCGCTGCAGAGTGGCCCCACGCCGGAACGCGTGTGCGGTACTTTCCAGTGCGCGACAACCACGCAGCAGGCTCGCATCCCCGCTGAAGGCGCCAACAATCCCGTCGCGCCGTTCACGGTTCCGATGAACGACGTCCCCTCGCTCGCGGAGATGTCCCGCGGCGCCATCAACGTGCTCGACAATAACCCCAACGGCTTCTTTCTGATGATCGAAGGCGGAGCCATTGACTGGGCCGATCACGCAGACCAACATGGCCGTCTGATTGAAGAAGAGACCGATTTCAATAACGCCGTAAACACGGTTATTGCCTGGGTAGAAGCCAACAGCAACTGGAACGAAACCATGCTGATCGTCACCGGCGACCACGAGACCGGCTACCTCTGGGGTCCCAACAGCGGCGCTCCGACCACCTACAACACGTTGGTCGATAACGGTGCGGGCCACGTGCCGGGCATGTGGTTCTACAGCGGCAACCACAGCAATCAGGTGATTCCCCTGTTCGCCAAGGGCGAGGGCAGCCAGTACTTTTCGCAGCTCGCTACGCGCTTCGATTCCCGGCGCGGAGCGTACATGGACAACACCGATATTGCGCGGGTGATCTTCGGCTATTACGACCACGTTCTCGCCGTCGAACTGCAGTCGTATGAAGTCTCCGCGCACGACAACGGTGTGGTGTTGAACTGGGTTACTGCCTCCGAGAGCAAGAATGACCATTTCGAAGTCGTCCGTGACGGTCGAACCGTCGCTACGGTCGCCGGCCTCGGCAATTCCGCCAGCGGCCACAGCTATTCGTGGACGGACCTTGACGTGCAGCAGGGCAATACCTATGGCTACTCGCTGGTCGCGGTGGACGTGAACGGCTCGCGCAACGATTTGGGGACCCGCACGGTAAGCGTCAACGGAACCGGCTCGGCGGTGGTTTCCCGCTACGCGCTCTACCAGAATTTCCCGAACCCCTTTAATCCCACGACGCAGATTGCCTTTGACCTGCCCGAATCCGGCTTCGCGACGCTGAAAGTCTTCAATCCGGCTGGCCAGCAGGTCGCCTCACTTGTCAATGGAAACCTCGCCTTGGGTCACCACACCCTGAGCTTCGACGCCGCCAATTTGCCTTCGGGGATCTACTTCTACAAACTGTCCGCCCCCGGCTTCGAAGCCGCGCGCAAGATGCTGCTCGTCAAGTAAGTATTTCCTTCCTCGGTCGTAACGAAACACTAATTCGTGAACTAATTTTGCCACGCCAGTGTTCAGGCTGGCGACATACCTGGGCGGCCCTATGGCCGCCCTCTTCTTTGGACCGGAAATGGCCGTTGAAATCCGGCTTTACAGAAGATCAACCAAGCGCTGACACGGAGTTCATATTGATATTGTAACTTAACGGCTGGAAGTACAATTCGGCATCCGGACGCCCCGGGTTAAAAGTTATCAGGAATTTACAAACGTCAATGAACATGATTATGCCAGCAACTTCGCCGGTCCCCCAACAGCCACCCAGCAAAGGTAAAATCCTCGTGGTAGACGATGAAGATGATATTCTCGAAGTCATCCGCTACAGCCTTACCCGGGAAGGTTACCTGGTCACCTGCGCAGAAAGCGGGGAGTCGGCCCTTGAGGCCGTGCGCAAGTCCACCCCAGACGTTATCCTCCTCGACCTGATGCTTCCCGGAGTAGATGGCCTCGAAGTCTGCCGCCGCCTGAAGCGCAGCCCCGAGACTGCGGATATTCCGATCATTATGATTACCGCCAAGAGCGAAGATGTGGATATTGTTGTAGGGTTGGAGTGCGGTGCGGACGACTATGTGATTAAGCCGTTCAGCGCGCGGGTTCTGGCCGCACGGATCAAGACCATTCTTCGCAAGCGCCAGACATCGCGCTCGGATCTTGGCAGTGTGCTGAAATTCCGTGACCTGGTCATCTACCCGATCCAGCACGAAGTCAGGGTCAGCTCTGCCACCGTGGATCTGACCGTTACCGAGTTCAAGATTCTGGTGACGCTGGCCCGGCGTCCCGGCTGGGTCTTCACCCGCGACCAACTGGTGGACCTTGCTCGCGGCGATAATTCGTCCGTGACGTTGCGGTCCGTAGACGTCCATATCGTTCGTCTGCGAAATAAGCTTGGAGTCTACGGCGATTGGATCGAAACGGTCCGCACGATGGGCTATCGCTTCCGCCGTGACAACGAAAGCGATGAAGCCTGATCATCGAACGGAAACGTGACCGGCATCTTCCGGTAATATGGGATACGTATATTTGAATCGCAAGACAGAAGATCATTCGCACAGCTCTGAACCGGCACTGCCATAATTCGAAACACACTGGGACTTTCCACTATGATCCCCCTGCACCGTATGGACTATTCGCCGTTCCCGCTCGGAGTCATCTTCGATCTGGATGGTACGCTCATAGACAGTGAAGCGCTACACAAGTCGCTCACTCAAGAAATTGCGCGCTCCCTGAGTTATCGGTTGAGCGATGAAGAATATTATGTGCAACTTGGCGGACTCTGCGATGTGGATGCAATGAAATACCTGCTGACGGCGGCGCGGCGCACGCGCTCCGCCGAAGAGCTGGTCGCGCTGAAACTCGGCCGGTATCTTGCGCACCTTCGGGCCGGCGATGTCAAGGCGATCCCTGCGGTGGTGTCTTACGTGAGGAGCCTCGCGGACCTCGGAGTACAGTTGGCCTTAGCCACGAACGCCTCTCTAACGGAAGCGAATGCGGCGCTTGAATTGCTTGGCCTGTCCGCCATCATCGAGATCCGTGTCAGCATCGAAATGGTGACTCGGGGCAAACCGGCGTCGGATATTCCGTTTTGCGCGGCGCGCCACATGCGACTGCTGCCGTCTCAATGCCTGGTCTATGAGGATTCAGTGCACGGTGTTCAGGCCGCCGTCGACGCCGGAATGGCGGTCGTCGGAATAGGCAGGCATGATCCGTGGCGGCTTCTCGGAGCGGGCGCGATGCGAGTGATGGCGGACTTCTACGGCCATGAACTTCCTGCCCTGCCGCACACACTGACCGGTGAATCTTGCCTGACCTGAGGATGCTCATGTTTCTGCCTCCTGCGCGGTGGCCGGTTCAACTGGAACGGGAGAGATCTGAAAGCAGGCGCACCTTCTGCCAGACTCACGCTCGCGGACAAACATTCACGCGCCATTCTGCCGCGCCGTGTCCGCGCCTCGACGTAATGACCATCTATGGTTGCAGACCAAACGAAGAAAGGATGATCACAGCATGACCTGGAACATCGGCACGGTGTGCCGCGTAATCGCACGACTCATACGGGGTACGGTCCGCGTGGCCTTCCGCCGCCGTAGCACATGGCCGGACTCCTCGGCAGCCACGACTCTCTTCATTTAGCTGCGGCGCATTGAATTCAGGAGCAGCGCGATTGCACGGCCTGGGCGTTCTGGGTTTGGGACTCATGGGCGGCAAGCTCGGAACAATCTTCGCCTGCCGGACGTGAGGTGGTATTCAGCTACTTGGGCCGGTTGCCAGCCAATGGTCGGTAGTAATTCGACCGGTAGTCCCCTTCCCTAAGCCCTCCTCCAGTCTTGAGTGAGTGATTGTATTTCAAAATTCAATCCCCGGCTTTTCAGCCATTGAAATCTGAAACGCCCTCCCCACTGTGGGAGGGCGTTGTTGTGGGCGTAACTCTATGATTTGGAAGCAAGAGCAAGTACGGCTAATCCTTGGCATACCATTCGCCATATAGCACGGCATGTTTACACTCAAAAACAAACTCATCGCCGGCTTCGCCGGCCTGCTCGCAGTGGCGATCATTGTCAGCGTTGTTGGAATGTCGGTCATTAATTCATACAGCGATGCGCTTCAGCGGGTGCTGCGCGAGAACTACCAAAGCATGGTCTATTGTGAAGGGATGCAAGCCGCCCTGAGCAAGATCAATATGGCGCTCCAGGAAACGATCTGGCATGAGCCCGAGAATACTCTGGCAGCCATCCAGACCGAAAGCCGGATCTTTGAGCAGCATCTCACACGTGAACGCAGCAACATCACCTTGCTGGGCGAGGCGGACTCTGTGCGCGCTCTCACCACCGCGTGGCAGCAACTCACGGACGGCTATCCGGCACTCTACCGAATCGCTTCACCTGAGTCGGCGCGCCGCGCCGTTTATTCGGACCAGTTGCAGCCGCTGGTGTCCCGGATTCATGACCTTTCGCAGCACATCAGCGACATGAATCTCGGCAACATGGTTGCGGTAGACGGCCAAGCACAGGTGCAGGCGGAGGAGGGGAAGCGGATCACGTATGCCCTGATTGCCGCCGGAATGCTGCTTGCTCTGGGTCTGCTCTATGTCACGGGACGCTCCGTTTTGCAACCGTTGAGCACCTTGACGCGCTCCATCCGCGAGGTGCAGCAGGGAAACCTGAACTTGGTGCTGCACCACCAGCATCGAGATGAAGTCGGGCAGCTCATTGGAGCCTTCAATGATATGGCTGCTCAACTCCGGGCGCTGAAGCTCGGCGAACAAGCGAAGCTTACCCGCAGCCAGCAAAGCGCTCAGCTTGTACTGGATAACCTGCCGGACGCGGTCGTGGTCATGGCTCCCGATGCCACTGTTGAACTGGTCAATGACGCCGCGCGCAAAATTCTCGGCGTCTATCCCGGCGGTACCATCTATTCGACGTCCGCGCCGTGGGTAAGATCCCTCAACTTGAATCCACCGCGGGGGCAATCCGCGTCCGACATGTCATCGCCCAAGATCAAACAGGCATTTGTGGACGGCAAAGAGCGTTTCTTCCTGCCGCGTGTGGTTCCGATTCAAGCGGAAAGCAAGGAACTGGTTGGTCTGATTGTCATGTTTATCGACGTCACCCGGCTGCGGCGGGTTTCTGAGATGGAAAACGACATGGTTTCCACGGTATCTCATGAACTGAAAACCCCGCTCACGTCCGTTCGTATGGCGCTTCACCTGTTGTCTGACGAACGCGTCGGCGGTTTGAATCCCCGGCAATCCGAGCTTGTCACTACAGCCAGAGAAGATGCCGAACGGCTGTTTTCCATCGTGAATGATCTGCTGGACGTTGCCCGCTATGAATCCGGCGAGGCGACGATCGATTTGAAACCTGTTCCTGCGCAGCAGCTCGTGGATCGCGCCGTAGAACGGTCACGGACGGTCTATCAACAGGCGGGCGTGACTTTGCACACGGAAACACCGCCGGATCTGCCACATGTGCTGGCAAATGACCAGCGAATCGCGCTTGTCTTCAGTAATCTGCTGTCGAATGCGCTCCGCTTCAGCGCCCCGGGCGGCAATGTGGAGCTGGCGGCCTCTGCGGACGAAGGAGTCGTAACGTTTGCGGTGCAAGATCACGGTTCCGGCATTCCCAAGGAGGACCTGCCGCGGGTGTTCGACCGCTTCTACCGGGGCAAGGACACTGCCGGCTCGGAGGGAGCAGGCCTTGGCCTTACCATCGCCCGCGAAATCGTCGAAGCTCACGGAGGACAAATTCGAGTGGAGAGCCAGATCGGCAAGGGAACCACCTTCATGTTCACCCTTCGCTGTTCGGAAACCGGAGGCCTGCAGTGATCGGCGACCTGTTCTTCGTACTCCTGACTGTCGGTTTCTTTGCGGCCATGGTCAAGTTTGCCGATGTCTGCGGGAGGCTATGATATGGCCAACATTCTGTTAGGCTTGCTCGCCGCAGGGCTGATGATCTACCTGCTCTATTCCCTGATTCACCCTGAGAAATTCTAAGAAGGCACTATGAACGGATCAGGTTGGATTCAACTGCTGCTCTATGTCGGGCTCCTCGCACTTCTGACGAAACCGGCCGGAGCGTATCTGTGCCGCGTGCTCACGCCGGACGGTCGCACCCATCTGGAGCCGGTACTCGGGCCGGTTGAGCGGCTGCTCTATCGGATCTTCCGGGTTGATGCGCAGAGCGAACAGGATTGGAAACAGTATTCGCTCTCGCTGCTGATGTTCAGTCTGGCAGGGATGATGGTTACCTATGCAATTCTCCGGCTGCAAAACGCGCTGCCGTTGAATTCTCAGCATCTCGCTGCGGTCGGCAATCATTTGAGTTTCAACACTGCCGCCAGCTTCACCACCAACACCAATTGGCAGAGCTATGCCGGCGAAGCCGTGATGTCCTACTTTTCGCAGATGGTAGCGCTTGCCTCTCACAACTTCTTCTCGGCAGCCGTGGGCATTGCCGTGGCGGCAGCGCTCGTACGGGGCATCTCGCGGGCAACGGCGAAAACTATCGGCAATTTCTGGGTTGACCTCGTACGTGTTAATCTCTATCTGCTCTTGCCGGGTAGCCTGATGCTCGCGCTGATGCTGGTCAGTCAGGGTATGATTCAGAATTTCAAGCCTTACGCGATGGCCACCGTAGTACAGACCACGGCGGCGGACAGCTCCACTGCGCCGGTTCAATCGATTGTGCAGGGGCCTATGGCATCGCAAGTGGCTATCAAGATGCTGGGCACCAATGGCGGAGGCTACACAAATGCCAACGCCAGCCATCCCTACGAGAATCCGACACCGCTCTCGAACTTCCTGCAAATGCTCTCGATCTTCCTTATTCCCGCCGGCTTGACCTATTACTTAGGCCGTATGGTAAAATCGCAACAGCATGGCTGGGCGGTCTGGATTGCAATGGCTCTGCTGTTTTTGGGAGGAGTCTTCGTGGCGTGGCACACAGAGGCGGGGGGGAACCCGCGCCTGTCCGCATTAGGGATTGATCCTGCCGGGGGAAACATGGAAGGCAAAGAGGTGCGCTTCGGCATCTTCAACAGCGCTCTCTTTGCGACGATCACCACAGATGCGTCCTGTGGTGCCGTCAACGCGACGCACGATTCCTTTACGCCACTTGGCGGTCTTGTGCCGCTATTCAATATCCAACTTGGCGAAGTCGTTTTTGGCGGAGTAGGATCCGGGCTGTACGGGATGCTGCTCTACGTTATTCTGGCAATCTTCATTGCGGGGCTGATGGTTGGACGTACCCCCGAGTATCTGGGGAAGAAGATTGGAGCCTCCGAGGTCAAACTGGCAGCCATCGGCATCCTTGTGCCGGTGGTTTCGACACTCGGCCTTACCGCTTGGGCCGTGATGACAAAATGGGGTGTGGCTGGGCTGAACAACTCCGGCCCGCACGGTCTTGCCGAGATTTTGTATGCGTTTTCCTCGGGCACAGGCAACAATGGCAGCGCCTTTGCCGGACTTGCCACCAACACGCCGTGGTACAACACGCTTCTTGGACTGGCTATGCTGGCCGGGCGCTTTATGATCATCGTTCCGGTGTTGGCCCTGGCGGGCAATCTGGCAGCCAGGAAATCGGTACCCTTGGGGCCCGGCAGCTTTCCGGTTACCGGGCCGACCTTCATCCTGCTGCTGATCGGTACGGTTGTGATCGTCGGCGCTCTCACATTCCTGCCTGTTTTGGCATTAGGTCCCGTTCTGGAACATTTCCAGATGATGCACACGGCTATTCTGTATTGACGCTATGAATGCAAAATCAAACATGTTTCTGAAGGACGCGTATATCAAGCCCGCGTTCTGGTCGGCGCTCCGCAAGTTGAGTCCGCGCGAGCAGGCGCGCAACCCGGTGATGTTCGTCACCGAAGTCGGCGCCATGGTCACGACGCTCGCGCCGTTGCTCGGCTGGACGGACGGCGAGCCTGTTGCGTTCACAATTCAAATTGCCCTCTGGCTCTGGTTCACGGTTCTCTTTGCCAACTTCGCCGAATCCCTCGCGGAGAGCCGCGGCAAAGCACAGGCGGATGCCTTGCGCAAATCGCGAGCACAGACCGTTGCCAATCGGCTGGACTCCGGCGGCCGCGAGGAGCAAGTTTCCTCGGAGTTGCTCCGTAAGGGAGACATTGTCCGCGTTCGTGCGGGCGAAGTGATTCCCGCTGACGGCGAAGTGATCGACGGCGCGGCGATGGTCAACGAATCTGCCATTACCGGCGAATCCGCACCGGTCGTACGCGAGTCCGGCGGTGACCGCAGTTCCGTGACCGGTGGCACCACGGTGCTCTCGGACAGCATTCTCATAGCCGTCGCGGCCAACCCCGGCGAAAGTCTGATGGATCGGATGATTGCACTGGTGGAAGGCGCGCGCCGGCAAAAGACGCCAAACGAGCTTGCCTTGACCATCTTGCTCTCGGCATTAACGCTGGTGTTTCTGCTGGTAGTGGTAACACTGAAACCGTTCGGATTATACTCCGGGATCCGGTTCTCGGTCACCGTTTTGACGGCGCTCCTCGTATGTCTGATTCCGACAACTATCGGCGGACTCCTCAGCGCCATCGGCATCGCGGGTATCGACCGCCTCTCCCGCAAGAACGTGCTCGCCGTGAGCGGCCGTTCGGTTGAGGCGGCCGGCGACGTGGATGTGCTGCTGCTCGACAAGACTGGAACCATTACTCTGGGAAATCGCGAGGCCACGGAGTTCATTCCCGCACCGGGAGTCACCGTCACTGACCTTGCGGAGGTTGCCCAACTTGCCTCGCTGGCCGATGAGACGCCGGAAGGCCGAAGCATTGTCGTGCTTGCCAAGGAACACGGTTTTCGTGCGCGCAGCCTGCACGATATGCCGGGTCTGGCCTTTGTGCCCTTCAGCGCAAAGACCCGCATGAGCGGCGTGGATGCCCCCGATCTGGTCATCCGCAAGGGAGCCGCCGATTCGATTCGGGCCATGTCCGACGGCCATTATCCCGCAGCCGTTGATGAAATCGTCTCCCGTATCGCGCGCGAGGGCGGAACACCGATTGTGGTTTCCCGCAACCAACAGGTGATGGGCGTTGTCTACCTGAAAGACATTGTCAAGACCGGGCTTCCCGACCGCTTTGCCCGGCTGCGCGCCATGGGCATCAAAACCGTAATGATCACCGGCGACAACCCGCTGACCGCCGCCACCATTGCCCAAGAAGCCGGTGTGGATGATTACCTCGCCGAAGCTACGCCCGAGGACAAGCTGGCCCTTATCAGGCGCGAACAGGCGAAAGGCCACCTTGTAGCCATGACCGGTGACGGCACCAATGATGCTCCGGCTCTTGCGCAGGCGGACGTGGGTGTAGCGATGAATACCGGCACGCAGGCGGCCAAAGAAGCCGGAAACATGGTGGACCTCGACTCCAACCCCACGAAGCTGATCGAGGTTGTCGAAACAGGCAAGCAGCTCCTCATCACCCGCGGCGCTCTGACCACCTTCAGCATTGCCAATGATGTCGCCAAATATTTCGCCATCATCCCGGCGATGCTGATGGGCACCTTTGCGGTCATGGCCCCGCTGAATGTCATGCGGCTCGCCAGCCCATACAGTGCCATCCTGAGTGCCGTCGTCTTCAATGCCCTGATCATCATCGCTCTGACGCCGCTGGCATTGCGTGGAGTTCGCTTCCGTCCGAGTAGCGCAGCCGTGATCCTGCGGCGTAACCTTGCCATCTACGGTTTCGGTGGAGTCGTCGCCCCATTCGCCGGGATCAAGCTGATAGACCTTTTTATCAACGCTCTGCATGTGGTGTGAAATGAGTACCATTGTGCGTGAACTGCGGGTCGCGATATGGGCGACGGTCAGCCTGACTGTGCTTCTGTGCGGCGTGTATCCGCTTCTCGTGTGGGGACTGGCCCAGGCGTTGTTTCCACGTCAGGCAAACGGCAGCCTTGTCTACGGAGCGCACGGACAAGTTGTGGGTTCAGGATTACTGGCACAGGCGTTCACGTCTTCGCGGTATTTTCATTCCCGTCCGTCCGCTGCAGGCAACGGTTACGATGCGGCCAATTCCGGTGGGAGCAACCTCGGACCCCTGTCGCAGAAACTGGACTCGCTGGTTGCAGAACGCGTCGCCGCTTATCGCGCGGAGAATAATCTTCCGGTATCTGTTTTGATTCCCGTGGATGCGGTTACGGCCTCAGGCAGCGGTCTTGATCCGCACATCAGCGTGGCCAATGCGCGGCTTCAGGCGGTACGCGTGGCACAGGCGCGCGGCCTGAACGAGGCCGTCGTCCGGCGGCTGATCTACGAGAATACGCAAGGCCCGCAATGGGGCATTCTCGGTGAAGCCGGAGTGAATGTGCTGAAGGTGAACCTCGCCTTGGACAGGATTCCATAATGCCGCAGGATGCCCACAAGATGCCGTCTACTTTCCTGCAAATGATCCGCCGCTCGGAGCAGGGAAGGCTTAAGCTCTACCTCGGCTATGCGCCGGGAGTGGGGAAGACCTTCCTCATGCTTCAGGAAGCGCACCGCCTCAAACAGGAAGGCATCGATGTGGCGGTGGGCTTCGTGGAATCTCATGCCCGGTCGGAAACGGCGGCTTTGGTGCAAGGGCTGGAGGTCATCCCGCGCCGCAGGATAGAGTACCGGGGGATTACGCTGGAGGAGATGGATACCGCTGCCGTGCTGGCGCGTCACCCGCAAGTGGCTCTGGTAGACGAACTGGCTCACACCAATCCTCCCGGAAGCAAGAACCTCAAGCGGTTCCAGGACGTTGAGGACCTTCTGGCCGCTGGTATCCATGTCATCAGCACCATGAACGTTCAACATCTGGAGAGCCTGTATAACACGGTAGAGGGCATGGTCAGTGTCCGCGTCGCAGAGCGTCTGCCCGACGCGATGCTGAAGGAGGCCGACGAAATCGTTAACGTAGACCTCGCGCCTGCGGACCTGCTAAAACGGCTGCAAAGCGGCAAGATCTATCCTCCAGAGCGTATTGCCTTAGCCAGCGAAAACTACTTTAAGCCGCTGAATCTGGAGCAATTGCGCGAACTGACTCTGCGCGAAGCCGCCTCGCAGATCGATTTCAAGCGCCGGGAAACACCGGGCGAACCTGCCCGTGTGGCACCGGATCAAATCTTAGTGTGTCTTAGCGCCTCGGGCACCAACAACGCTCATCTTCTGCGCTATGGCTCACGCCTCGCCGGGCGGCTGAACCGCCGCTGGTACGCCGTGCACGTCCAGACACCGAAAGACGACCCGCTGAAGATTGATGCAGCCCGGCAACGCATGCTGTCCGAAACCCTTACACTGGCAAACCAACTCGGCGCCATGGTCTTCACGTTCAAGGGTGCGGGCGTCGTGGAAACAGTGTTGCGCTTTGCCCGCGAATACCGCGTGGGGCACATTGTCATCGGAAGACCGGGACCTGATCGGTGGTGGAGGCGGCTGCTCAGATTCAGAAATAGTGTGGAGCGGCTGATTGCCGAGGGCAGTGGCTTTCGAATTGTGGTCCTCGATGAGCGGCTGCCGGAAATGGACTCCGGCAGGATCGCGGCATCCAATCTCGCAGTGTCGAAACCGTTGTATCCTGCACCTCGGAAGGATGATTTAGCAAAGGCATTCAGCCTTGCATCGGTCATTGTTTGGGACAAACCTGTTACAAAGCACGAAGTCATGGCCGATCTGGTCGCAGCCATGACTCGGCGGTATCCGCAAGAGAATCTGGAGCACGCGCTGGAATCCATCGAATCCCGCGAGGCCGAGATCTCGACTTTCCTGAATGAAGATGTCGCGGTTCCCCATGCCCGGCTGGACTCGGTGCGTCAGGTCTGTGTCGCCTTCGGTCTGGCGAAAGCCGGTGTCGGCGATGCGGAGACAAACGGCCCGGTACACGCCATCTTCATGGCCTTGTACCCGGCTGACTTGTCCGAGCAATACCTTGTATGGATGAGCCAAGCCATGCAGTTTCTTCGTAACCGCCAGACCCAAGGCAGCCTTCGTCAGGCATCCAACTCATTCGATGTTCTGGCGCTGCTGCAGCAAGTTAAGGACGACGTGAGGTAACAATGGGTGCGCACTCTAAGGGAGGCGGCTGCCGCCACATCGAAAAGCGGATAAGAGTTCTCTAATCAGGAGAGTGGTAGTTGTGCCCGGTATGCTGCATCTGCCCAAGGCGCAACTTTCACGGATCGTCGGAGATTTTATCCCGCTCGTGGCGTATACCTATTAAATGTCTACGCTCACGATGAGGAGATTACGGAAGATGCAGATAGCGAGCCCTGGACGTCGGAACAATTCCGCGGTACGGTCTGCAAACGGTGTCCTGCGGACTCATCGCCGGGTAGAAAGTGCCATCGTCAGCGTCGTTGCACACTCCTTCACCATTCCGACGGACGCTCTGGAGTCGGATGGTACCTACGCTTGGGACAGCACAACCTTGGTCACCGTGCAGGTGAGCGCTGCGGGACAGACAGGTTTTGGCTACACGTATGCGACATCAGCCGCGGCTGATATGATTCGTTCCATGTTGGCGCCGCGCCTTCGTGAGACGGATGCGTTGGACATTCCGAGCCTGTGGCTGGAGATGCGGAACGCCATCCGTAACAACGGTGAGACCGGAGTGGCCATGATGGCCGTGGCCGCTGTGGACAATGCCCTGTGGGATCTCAAAGCGAAGCTCCTCAATGTTCCACTGGCGACACTATGGGGACGGGCACGCCCTAAGGTAGAGATTTACGGCAGCGGCGGATTCACCTCCTACAGCCCGGAGCAGATGCAAACGCAGCTTGGGGGCTGGGCCGCCGATGGCATCCGTCACGTCAAAATGAAAGTCGGCCGTCATCCAGCCGACGATGCGGAACGCGTCCGCTTTGCCCGCAGGGTGATTGGCCGTGACGTGTCACTCATGGTGGATGCCAATGGCGGCTACTCGCGCAAACAGGCGCTGGCCATGGCCGAAACGTTCGCACAGGATGGCGTCATCTGGTTCGAGGAGCCTGTGCACCATCAAGATCATCAAGGCCTGCGGCTGATCCGGGACCGTGCCCCGGCAGGAATGGAGATTTCCGCAGGGGAATATGGCTATCACATCACAGACTTTCGCCGCCTGCTGGAGGACGGAGCGGTGGATGTGCTTCAGGCCGATGCTACGCGCTGCGGCACCACAGGGTTTCTCGAGGTGGCTGCGCTGTGCGAAGCGTATAGGATTCCCCTCTCATCCCACTGCGCCCCCTACCTGCATGTGCCGCTGGGGTGCGCCGCCACACAATTCCGGCACATCGAATACTTTCACGATCACGTTCGCATCGAACAACGCTTTATGGACGGAGCCGCGCCGCCTCGGCAGGGCTGCCTGAAACCGGATCTTAGCCGGCCCGGCAACGGGCTGGATCTGAAGATGCGGGACCTTGAACCCTACCGGATAGCGTGAGCCCAAACTGAATAGAAGCCCCGGCCTATGGGAGGCCGGGGCTTTGCGCGTGATGATCCGTAGCGTCTCAAACGGGGCCGACGGTCAGATTATCCTTTCGCAGGAACCGCGGATCCGGATCGACGGTGCCCGTAGCGGTAGTACAGCGCCGGGATCACGACCATGTTCAGCGCGGTAGACGTCAAAAGTCCGCCCAGAATCACAATCGCCATCGGCGTCTGGATCTCCTTGCCCGGCTGTCCGCCTCCCAGCGCCAGCGGCAGTAGCGCCAGACCGGCACACAGCGCGGTCATCAAAATCGGGTTCATCCGCTCCAGGCTGCCTCGAGTAATCGCCTCCCGTACGGACATGCCTTCCGCATCCATCAGGGTATGGTAATGGGAAATCAGCAGAATGCCATTTCGCGCGGCAATACCGAACAGGGTGATGAATCCCACCAGCGAAGCCACGGAGATAATGCCGTCCGTCAGGCGAATCGCAATTACGCCGCCGATCAGCGCCAGCGGCAGGTTCACCATCACCAGCAGCGCGTCGCGGAAGTTCTTGAATTCGACGAAGAGCAGCACGATGATTGCGCCGATAGACAACAGCGACAACAGCAGAATCATCCGGTTGGCCGACTGTGCGCTTTCAAACTGTCCGCCGTAGGTCACGAAGTAGCCTTCGGGAAACTTCACCCGCTCGTCAATGCGGGCTTTCACGTCGGCAATCACGCTTCCCACATCACGGCCCGATGCATTGGCCTGGATCACGATCTTCCGGCTTACATTTTCCCGGCTGATGGTATTCGGTCCTGTGGACCGCTCAATACGCGTCAGTTCCCGCAGCGGCACCTGATGCCCGGCGGGTGTGGCAAACAGAGCCGAGCCAATTGCCCCGGAATTGTCCCGCGCCGCGTCCGTAAAGCGCACCGTCAGGTCATACGGGTACTGGCCTTCCAGCACCTGCCCGACAGTCGCTCCATTGAACGCCGTCTCCAGATCATGGGCCAGATCTTCCACCTGAACCCCATACATGGCCATCGCTTCGCGGTCCATATCGATCCGAAGCTGCGGAATGTCCACCTGCGTTTCCACATACAGATCCACCAGCCCGTCCACGTCCTTAACCGCCGTCTTGATCTCCTGGGCTACCCGGCGCAGTTCATAAAGGTTATCGCCGAACAGCTTAATCGCAATCGCCGCCTGCGTCCCACTCAGCATATGGTCGATGCGGTGTGTCAGCGGCTGGCCCACGGTAATGATCACCCCCGGCAACACAGACAGGCGGGATCGCACATCCTTGAAGACCTCCTCCTTGTCCACGCCGCGTTTGAGCCGGGCTTCCAATTCCGTCACATTCGAGCCGAAGGTGTGCTCGTCAAGTTCTCCGCGCCCCGTTCGGCGGATCACCCCGACCACCGCCGGATGCTTCGTCAAAAACTTCTCCGCGTACTGCCCGTAGTCGGTAGACTCTTTCAGGCTTGTGCCGGGAGGAGTGGTGACAATCACCAGCATGGAACCTTCGTTGAACTCGGGGAGGAAACTGTGCCCAAGGCTTGCATACACAAACCCTGCAATCACCAGCAGCACCGCCGAACCGGCCATCACATATCGCGTGTGATTCAGCGTGAACCTTAACGTCGGCTCATACACCTTTTTCAGCTTACGCACCAGCCACGGCTCCTGCTCGACCCGATGGGATTTCATCGACGGCAGCAGCCAGTAGGACAACGCGGGGACAATGGTCACGGCGACGAGTAGCGACGCGAACACGGAAATGACAAACGCCAGGCCTAATGGCCTGAGCAGGCGGCCTTCCAAACCGCTCAGGAAAAACAACGGCAGGAAGACCGCGATGATGATCACCGTTGCCACCACCATCGGCTGCCGGATTTCCCGCGAAGCCTCAAAGATTACGTCGAATACAGGCCGCTGCGCCTCCGCGGATTTCAGACGGTTCTGTCGCAACCGGCGGAAAACGTTTTCCACGTATACAATCGCGTCATCTACCAGAACACCCACCGCGATCGCCATGCCGCCCAGCGTCATCGTGTTGATGGTTAATCCCAGCACCCGCATCATCAACATCGTGATCAGCAATGAGATCGGAATGGCGGTCAAGCTGATCACTGTCGTTCGCAGATGTCCGAGAAAGAGAATGAGGATAATGGTTACGAGAATCGCCCCGTCTCGCAGCGCCTCGACAACATTGTCTACCGCCAGTTCAATGAAATCCGCCTGGCGAAAAACACTGGCGTTGGCTTTGACGTCCGCCGGAAACAGCGATTTCATCTCCACCAGGGCCTGGTCAATGCGCTTGGTCAAGTCCAGCGTATTGGCATTGGGCTGCTTCTGCACCGACATGATGACGGCTGGTTTGGCGTTGACGGATGCCGTGCCCAGAATCTGCGCGGCTCCTGTCTGCACATCGGCAACCTGCTCCACCAGCACCGGCTGTCCATTGCGCATGGCCACCACTGCACGGCGAAGGTCGCTCATGTCCCGAACCCGGCCCACACCGCGTATCAGATATTCCTGCCCCGAGGCAACAAACGTTCCGCCCGTCGAATTCTGCGTGCTCTTCTCCACGGCATTCACGAGTTCGTCCAGGCTGATCCCATAGGCTGCCAGACGGTCAGGATCCACCACAACCTGATACTGCTTGCGCTCCCCGCCAATCGGCAGCACGTTCGCCACGCCGGGTATCGCCAGCAGCCTGCGACGCAGCACGTTGTCCGTGAACGCGCGCAGTTCCATAGGAGAGAGGGAATCACTCTCCACACCGATCAGCAAAATCTCACCCATAATCGAGGAGACGGGCGCTAACACAGGCGGATCCAGCGCGGGAGGAAGTTGACCCAGCACCGACTGCAGCTTTTCGGCGACAATCTGTCGCGCCCGGAAGATTTCCGTTCCCCACTCAAATTCCACCCAGATACTGGCCATGCCCGGTGCAATGGAAGAGCGTACGCGGCGCACACCGGTAGCCCCGTTCATCGCCGTTTCAATCGGAAATGTTACCAGTGTCTCGATCTCTTCAGGAGCCATGCCGTGCGCGTCGGCCAGAATCGTAACCTGCGGCGCGTTCAGATCCGGAAACACATCCACCGGCAACTGCCGCATGACCAGCAGTCCGGCCAGCAGCACAAGGATGGTTGCGAGCAGCACAACGAGGCGCTGCTCCAGCGAGAGCCGAATGAGTCGATCAAACATGGTGGGGGCTCCTTAGTGTCCGTGTCCGGCATGTGCATCGGCCGCCGGCTGATGCGCCCCAAGCTTCACCTTGTAAGCGCCTTCCACCACGACCCTGTCTCCCTCTTGCAATCCCGACAGCGCCTCCACATAGTCCTCGTCCCGCGCTCCTGTTTTCAAAACGGCTTTGCGAAAATCCTCCTCATGGACCTGCAGCATGACCACCGGAATGCCGTCTTCATCCAGAACGGCGGACTGCGGCACGGCCAGAACCTCCCGATTTGCGTCTTCGCGCAGGTAAACCTGAGAGTAACTTCCCGGTTTGAAAATGTTGTTGGGATTATCCATTTCGAAGATCACCGGCACACGCCGCGTGATAGGGTCGAGCAGTCCGCCCACCGTAATCAGGCGCCCATTCAGGTCTCCCGTGCGATAGATCGTCGCATAGCCGCCAATCGTGAAATAGGCGTCGGCCACATGCTCCAGTCGCTGCGTCTCGGAGACCGGAACCTGCACCTCCAGCCAGACTCGGGCCGGATCCACGATATTGAAGAGATGCTCGCCCATATCCACATGCTGTCCGAAACGCAAGTGCACATCGGAAAGAATGCCGGATGCCGGGGCCGTCAGATGATAAGTCAGGCCGATGCTGTCCAAAGTGGCCGGATCCACGCCACCCAAAGCCGCGCGCAGGCGCGTCGCTTTCTGCGAGAACGCAAGCTCGGCTTCCTGCAGGCGGCGTGGCGCCACCGCGCCCGTCTTCGCAAGTTCTCGAGCGCGGTCATACTCCGCCTGGGCCAGGCGGTATTCGCTTAAAAGCTGCGACCAGCCTGACTCTTCCGTGGAAGGAGCCAGCACCGCCAGATGCTCTCCCTTCTGAACCCGTTCACCGGGACGGACGATACCGCGCTCGATGTCCGGCATCAGGATGCCTGCAAAGGGCGCAATCACTTCAGCCTCCCGCGAGCCGGCGGGTTTGATTTCGCCCATGGCCCGAATCGTCTGATGAACCTTGCGCCGTTCCACGGGCTTGGTCTGAATTCCGAATTCCTGCTGCAACTTGGCGGGAAAGACAATCAAACCGGCAGTCTCCGTGTGCTTCGCTTCCGCTTCACCTGCGTGAGTCTCGTGCTCGTCGGCGGCTTCGCCTTCGTGCCCGTGCGCGTCTTCAACCGCAGCCGTCTTCGCATGCGCGGCATGTTCGGCAGCGCTTTCACCCTGTTGCTCGGCTTTTGATGTTTGCTTGCAGCCGCCAAAGAAAAGACCGGCCGCAACGATGGCAATCAGTAATATCTTTAACATTTAGTGATTCTCCAAAAGAGGCAATCCGGTTACCCGGCGCAGTTCAATTTCAGTGAGCAGGCGCGAATTGGTCAGTTGCTGATACGCCTCGAAGGATTCGAGGGTGCTGCGCAGAATGTCTACCACTTCCACGGGAGACAACTCGCCGTGCAGGTACATCAGTACACCGCGACTCAGATCCAGCCGCGCCTGCTCCGCGTTGAAGGGCGCTATGCTCGGTGTTCTGTCCCGAAGCTCCAGCCAGCGCCGGTACGTGCCGCGCACCTCCTGCTCAATTTGCAGTCTCGCGGCTCGCAGTTGAATCTCGGACTCATCTCGAACCGTTCGCGCCAGGTTACGTTCGTAACGCCGCTGCGTAAAGAGCGGCAACTCGATTTCGGCTTCGAGGGCGACACCCTGGAAGCCCGGATCGACCGTCTTGCGGCCAATGCCAACCGCAATATCCGGCAGTTGGTTCCACTTGCTGGCACGGTAAGCTTGTTCTCCGGCCGCCTGCGATGCCGCGCGCGCTTTCAGTAGCGGACGATGCTGCAGAGCCGTCTCTACCGCCTGATCTTCCGATGTCAGAGTAATCGAAGCTGGCTCTGGCACGGTCAATTGACTCAGCCAGCTTTCGGGCAACCCGGAAAGGCGGGTGAAGTCATTGCCGGCCTGTTGCTGCTCTGCGAGCAGACTCAGCCGCTGCTGGTGCAGTCGCAGTAGTTCTGCCTGCAAACGGTGTAGATCGTACTCGGAAACATCGCCCAGCCGGAACCGCGCTCCCATCGACTGCACCGCATGCGTCGCATGAAACATCACGGTATCCACTAACGTAACCTGCTGCCGGAGTGCCAGAGCCGTCAAAGCCCGGTCCGTCATCTCTACCAGGAGCTGACGCCGGGCTTCATCATAAGCGGTGAGTGCGGATTCGTACGTGCGCAGGGCCGCTGCGCGTTTCGGAGCATAGGACCACAGGTAACCCAGCGATTGCTGGATTCCAAATGTCTGCTCCGTCTCGTCCAGCGGACCGTCAGAGACCGTCTCGCGGCTGGCAAACAGCTTCGGATTCGGCATGCCCCGCGCTGCCTGATACTCCGCTCGCGCCCGGGCCAGGTCCAACCGGGCTTCCGTCATGGCAGGCGACAGCGTATCCGCCGCCGCAAATAGGTCTTTCAGCCCAGCAGCCAGAGCCGACGAGCCAAGAAAGGTCACGAGAAAAAACAAAAGCGCCGCTCGGACGGGGAGCGGCAATTTCAAAAAAGGAAATCGCATTCCTGTCCTCCAGATTCATGAGGGGATGGTCTCCATCAAAGGATGGAGTTCAGACTCAGAGAATCAGGAGAGCAGTTCGGGAGGACGTTCGAAAGACGTGGGGATAGGATCGGGAAGGGAATGGCTGTAAAAATGTTCAGCAGCCGCAGAGATCAGATGAATATCCAAACCGTGTTCCGCCACCACCGCATCCAGAGCCACATGGCACATGCACCCGCAGTCATCATCCTGGGCGGCATGCGGCACCTCCGCGTTGTCATGATGCGGAATCACGGCACCAACGACCGGAGCCATCACGACGGCGAGGAACGCAAGCAGTGTGGTTATGAGGAGGAGACGATTCATCGTGCTTATTCAACCCAGCAAATACCGTAGGGTTCCGACAATCGGATACCCTTGCTTCAATACGATAAATGCTGTCGCATTACTCCGCTTAGACACTAAGTCGTGGACTGGACATCACGGTAAAGATACAAATCCGACTTACGGAATGCAATCCTGCCCCGCATTCGCATAAGTTTAGCCATAACTGAACTTTGCAGCCGAGACGCTACTTTTCAGTGGGTCCGTCGATCAGAAGGCGCGAGAACTGTGGAGGGCGGCTTGCGCATAAGGTGTGGTTGCAGTATCTTGCGTTTTGAATTTGCAAGGGTCGGAAGCCGTCCACTAATCCCGATGGCCATTCATGCGAATATTTGTCGTAGACGACGAACGGAACATCCGCAAAACCCTCGGCATCCTCTTGGAAACTGAAGGGCATTCCGTGGTGGCTGTCAGCAACGTGGACGACGCGGTCGCCGAAGCCGGGCGCGGTGCGTTCGATCTGGCGTTCGTGGATCTCCGCCTCGGCGTGGATTCCGGCCTTGACCTGATCCCCAAATTGCTGGCCGTGCAGCCGTGGCTCAAAATCATCGTCATCACCGCATACGCCAGCATTGATACCGCCGTGGAAGCCATCAAGCGAGGTGCCACAGACTACATCCCGAAACCTTTTACCCCTGCGCAGATTCAGATTCTGTTGCAACGCGTAGCGGATTTTCGGCGCCTGGAGCAAAAGGTCGAAACCCTTCAGGAAACTCTGAGCCAGCTTCATCCCGAGGTGGACCTGACCACGGCCCATATCGGTATGCAGCAGTCGTTGAGTCTGGCGAAGGAAGCCGCCTCGGCCAATGTGACGGTTCTGATTCGCGGCGAGAGCGGTACGGGGAAGAGCCTGCTCGCCCGGCTGATCCATCAATGGAGCCCGCGCCATGATCGCCCCTTCGCCGTGGTTTCGTGTCCCTCTCTGCCAGCAGAGCTTCTCGAAAGTGAACTCTTCGGACACAAAAAGGGAGCCTTCACCGGCGCGGTGAAAGACTCGCCGGGCCGTATCGCATCCTGCGAAGGCGGCACGCTGTTTCTCGATGAGATCGGCGATCTGCCGCTTCCGCTCCAGCCGAAGCTCCTGCGTTTCCTTCAGGATCATGAGTATGAACGCATCGGCGAGGCGGTTACCCGCAAAGCCGACGTGCGAATCATCGCGGCCACCAGTGTGAATTTGCAGGATGCCGTGCGTGATAGTCGCTTCCGTCAGGAACTGTACTACCGTCTGAATACCTTCGAGATCACGATTCCGCCCCTTCGCGAGCGGCGCGAGGATATCCCGATTCTGGCCGAGCATTTCCTGGCGTTCCTCGCTGCGCAAAACCACCGCAACTGCTCCGGTTTCACCGATGGGGCTTTGCAAATCCTCGAAAGTCACGATTGGCCGGGCAACGTTCGCGAACTGCGCAACGCCGTGGAGCGGGCAGTTATCCTCTGCCATGGCCCTCAGGTGGGCACCGAACACCTGCCGCCGAATTTGGCGCCGGCAGCCAATGGGGTGGAGATCGGAGATCTTGTCCCCATTGAGAAGATCGAAGAGGCCCACATTCGCCGCATATTAGCCAAAGCCAAATCCCTCGAAGAAGCCGCGCAAATTCTCGGAATAGACACCGCGACGCTCTGGCGGCGGCGCAAACAATATGACATCTAAGGGCCTGCCTTCCTCGCTGTGACGGTATGACAAAACAAGCCTGCTATCAAATCCTGCTCGTCCTCCTGCTGGTCATCTGCGCTCTGCCTGTAATCTCTGCGCCGCTTGCTCTGCTCTTGGGCGTTGCCTTTGCCTTGACGGTCGGCAATCCTGCCATCGACAAGACCCGCTCCGCCACCCACAAACTGCTGCAAGGGTCGGTTATCGGATTAGGCTTTGGCATGAATGCCACCGTAGCTCTCGAAGTCGGTTCGCGTGGGCTGTTGTTCACCGTGGCGGGCATTCTGCTCACCTTCACCCTCGGCTTTCTGATCTCGCGCGCCTTGAAGGTGGACAAGACCACGTCCTATCTGATTTCCACCGGAACCGCCATCTGTGGCGGCAGTGCCATCGCGGCGGTCGCTCCCGCCATCGGTGCCAAGAGTGAGAATACCAGCGTCGCCTTGGGCGTCGTCTTCATTCTCAACAGTGTGGCCCTGCTGCTGTTTCCCGTCATCGGCCACAAACTGAACCTCTCGCAGGAGCAGTTCGGCCTCTGGTCGGCCATTGCCATCCACGATACCAGTTCCGTCGTCGGCGCGGCATCCCAATACGGCAAAGAAGCCCTGCAGGCGGCAACCACCATCAAGCTCACCCGCGCCCTGTGGATCATTCCGGTAACACTGATCTCCGCGGTCATCTTCAAGTCCGGCGCCAAAGGGATCAAGATCCCCTATTTCATTTTTGCCTTCTTCGCGGCCATGCTGCTTAACACCTATCTTGTCGCCGGCAGCAGCGTCTTTCATATTATCTACCTGATCGCTAAACAGGGCCTGGTCGTAACCCTCTTCCTGATCGGTGCCAACCTCTCCCGCGCAACCCTCAAATCCGTCGGCTTCCGGCCCTTTGTCATGGGAATAATTCTCTGGATCGCCGTGTCATCCCTGACCTTACTGAACGTGTAGAGCACAAGAGACCGCAGAGTTTGACCGAAAAAGCTGACCTTCTGGTCAGCTTTTTCATGGTCCGTACAGCGCTCAAGATGGCGGTTTCT
Organism: bacterium; assembly: GCA_036504735.1. Taxonomy (NCBI): domain Bacteria; species bacterium. The sequence goes on along the minus strand of DASXUQ010000005.1, from coordinate 437,858 downwards.
GTCCCCTCCGGCTGCGTCCAATTTAACATTATCAATCATTTACACGCTTGAATTAGTCCGAGAATTACCCTATATTGTGATTTCTATTGCGATTTGGATTCTCTGCTTTTGCATAGCAGCCCTTCAAGCTGCCCGAGGTCTCATTAACGGCGGCGCTCCCGCTGCCTTTCCGAACTTCTGAGGAGTAGTTTCATGCTTCCCCCGTTCAAAAACGAACCGTTCACCAACTTTGCTGACCCCGCCAACAAGGCCGCCTTCGAGCAGGCGCTGGCGCTGGTCGAGAGTGGCTTCGGCGAGAAGATCCCGCTGATCGTCGGCGGCGAACGCATCTTTACCGATGACACCATCAAGTCCACCAACCCCGCCAATCCCGATCAGGTTCTGGCCTATGTCGGCAAGGGCACGCAGGAACTGGCTCTGAAGGCGCTCGACAGTGCCAACAAGACCTTCCAGTGGTGGAAGAATTCTGATCCCGATGCCCGCGCCCGCATTCTGCTCCGCGCCGCCGCCATTCTGCGCCGCCGCAAGCATGAGTTCAGCGCCACCATGGTGATGGAAATCGGCAAGAACTGGATGGAAGCCGACGGCGACACCGCCGAAGCGATTGACTTCCTCGAGTTCTACGCCCGCGAAATGATGCGTCTGAATGAGCGTCAGCCCGTCGTGGAATTCCCCGGCGAAGAAAACAATCTCTATTACATTCCCCTCGGCGTTGGCGCGGTGATTCCGCCGTGGAACTTCCCCGGCGCCATCATGGCCGGCATGACCTCCGCGTCGCTCGTGACGGGCAACACGGTGATTCTGAAGCCCGCATCCATCACTCCGGTGATTGCCTATCGCTTCATGGAGATTCTCGAAGAAGCCGGACTTCCCGCCGGCGTCGTCAACTATCTGCCCGGACCCGGCGGAGCCATTGGTGATACCATTGTGGACCACCCGCTCACCCGCTTTATCGCCTTCACCGGCTCGATGGAAGTCGGCCAGCGTATCTTCCAGCGCGCCTCCGTAGTGCAGAAGGGACAGAAGTGGCTGAAGCGCACCGTGCTCGAAATGGGCGGCAAGGACGGCATTCTGGTCGACGATGACGCCGATCTCGAATTTGCCGCCGAGCAGATTGTCACCGCCGCCTTCGGCTTCCAAGGCCAGAAGTGCAGCGCCTGCTCGCGCCTGATTGTCCACGAGAAGGTCTACGACAAGCTGCTCGACCTCGTTGTAGCGCGCGCGAAGAAGATCAAGTGCGGTCCCACCAAGGATCTTTCCAACTGGCACGGACCGGTCAGCGAAGAAGGCGCCTACAAAAAGATACTTGAGTACATCGAGATTGGCAAGAAGGAAGGTCGCCTCGTCGCCGGCGGCAACACGAAGAACCCCGGCTGGTTTATCGAACCCACCATTATCGCCGACGTCGCTCCCACCTCGCGCATTATGCAGGAAGAAATCTTCGGCCCGGTGCTCGCCGTGTGCAAGGTCAAATCCTTCGAAGAGGGCCTCGAGGTGTTCAACAACACCATCTTCGGCCTTACCGGCGGTTACTTCGGCAAGCGCCGTGATCACATCGAGAAAGTGCGCGTTCATGCTCACTGCGGCAACCTCTATTTGAACCGCAAGTGCACCGGCGCTCTCGTCGCCGTGCAGCCCTTCGGCGGCTTCAACCAGAGCGGCACCGACAGCAAGGCCGGTGGCCGCGACTATCTGCAACTCTTCCTGCAAGGCAAAAGCGTCACCGAAAGATTCTAAGCCATTTTCCTTCGTTGTCTAAGCAGGGGCGGTCCACGACTGCCCCTGCCGCATATCATGGAGTGTGCTTCCCATGAACGGACCCGATCCCGCACAGAAACATCCCATGCCGGGTTTCCCCCGCGTCTGCTTTATCAAGAACACGGTCACAAATCCGAACATCCTTATCGGTGACTTTACCTACTACGATGATCCCGACGACTCGGAGAACTTCGAACGCAACGTGCTCTACCACTATCCCTTCATCGGGGATAAGCTCATCATCGGCAAGTTCTGTGCTCTGGCGCAAGGCGTCAAGTTCATTATGAACGGCGCCAATCACAAATTGTCCGGCTTCTCCACGTTTCCGTTTTCGATCTTCGCGCAAGGCTGGGAAAGGGTTCTTCCGCAGCCGGGTGACTTGCCGTACAAGGGCGATACCGTGATTGGCAACGATGTCTGGATCGGTTACGAATCCGTCATCATGCCCGGCGTGAAAGTCGGACATGGAGCCATCATTGCCGCCAAGTCCTTCGTCGTTGGCAAAGTTCCTCCCTATGCGGTGGTCGGCGGCAATCCCGCTCAGGTGTTGCGCATGCGCTTCTCTCCCCAAACCATCGAAACCCTTCTCCAAATCGCCTGGTGGAACTGGCCCGTCGAAAAGATCACGCGCAACCTCCAGCACATCGTCGCCTCGGATCTGAACGCCCTTCGGGCTGCCGCTCAATAGCCAATGTATCGATTACTTCATCGGTGCCGGCCCGCCTCCGGCGCTCATTAGGAAAAGCCCCGCTCGCAGTGCGAACGGGGCTTTTGGCGGTTCATAAGCAGCAGTCTACTTCTTTCGATCCGCGATGTATTGCTTACGCGCGTCCGGCGTTCGGAATCCGTAAACCTGCATGTTCCCGGCCGGTGTTTCGCCACGCTCGGGAGGCAGCAAATACCGCGGGCACGACGGGCTCTGCCGCGACAGGAGTGTCCGGGAATGCTCGCCAAAATCCGGCGACGTCCCTGCATGCACTTCGTACCACTGGATGCCGCTGACCTGCGGCCATTCCACCAAGGTTCCCTCGCCGCAGCTTCGAACCGAAAATGTCACCGGCTCTGCATTCTCACTGCCCGGCGGCTGGCCGTTCAACGGAAACATGGCCGTAAAGGTCCGCTGCGGCGCATCCGCCGGCGCGCTGTGAGTCTCGCCGCGATGGTCGGTGGCCGACAGGTAGTAGCTGATCCCCGTGGCTCCCGACGGCACCGCCTGAATCGTCGCGGCGTAGCCGTCTGTTCCTGTCCGTGCCAGCGGTACCGTGGCGAAACTCCCTGCCGGCAGCCAGCGATAGGTCAGCGTGGTGGACGTCAGAAACGTCGGCTCTGCCCGGTGAAAACTGTCCGTCCACATCTCGGCGAACAGACGGATACTATCCGGTCGCGAGCTGAATTGCGGCGGGCTGTGCACGATGTACGGCCCGATATTCCACGCCATGTCGCCGAAATCGGGAATGCGCCAGTTCAACTGGTCGTTGCAATCCCCATCCCACATATAAAACTGCACGCCCGGGCAGGCCGCGATATGTCGTTTCGCCGCGCGTACCGCCTCTATGAAGTCTCCGTAATTCGTCCAGAGTTGAACCGCCATGACCGAGGAGTGCCCGTTGCTGTTGAAGTACGTCATGCTGGAGTCGAGGTTGTCCGAATAGCCCAGCATCGCCATCATCTCGACCGCTGAAGGAAGCTCCTGTAAAGAGCCGATGGTCCAGGGGGTCACCGTCACGGGCATGGCCCGCACGTCGTGGACATTGGTGTCAAACGCGTCGCCATAAATCCGCACCGGTGCGCCCGGCCGCCGGCCCTGAATAATCTGGTACATCTGCCGGCAATAGCTCCCCACCAGTTGCGCCGGAGTCATGTGCCTGCTCGTGCACGTCTCATCGTAATTGGCGTACGACACCTCGTTGATGTGGATTTTAAATCCGTCCGGATGCAGCATGGAATCCAGAGCCGCGATACGATCCTGATAGGCAAGCAAGGGATCCAGCAAACTGAAACATTCCGTCTGCCGCCCGCCCTGATACCGCATGGCGCTTGACCAGTCCACGCTTACTGTGTCGCCGTCGCTCAATTGTCCGCCGGTCAGCCGCTCCAATCGTGGCTGTTTAAGATATTGCGGATACGTCGTGCTGTAGGTCTCCACGGCCCGGTAATCCACCCCTTCGATCAGCGGTGTGGTGAATTGCCCCGCTTTTCTGACCGCCAGCGGCGTGTCGCTACGCCGCACCATTTCGGAAAGATCCGCCGTCTCAAAAGTGATGTCGTCCAGCCAGAGAGTGCCTTCCGCCGGACACCAGGGGCCGATCATGCAGGTGCCCGTATCGGCATTGTACGTGCAGAAACTGACCTCTTGCAGCGTCCAATCCTGTGTCGTCGGCGCGCTGAAACTCAGAAAACGATTGTCGAAGCGGTTGTAAGGCGGGCGCATTTCCGTCAAATTGATCAGCACCTGGCCCCGATACCCGGACGTCTTATACCAGAACTTGATCTTCAGCAACCGGCTTGGACCAAAGTATACGTCGCTGTACATCTCCATGTCGCTGGGCGAATTCGAACCGAATCCGGTGAATTTGATCGCGCTCTGGCCGGAATGCTGGGTGACCGCATCGCGGAAAACATAGGCATATCGGGTGTCGTTGGCCATCTGCCAGCCTGTCGGCCTGCTGTTCGTCCAGCTCTCGAAATCGCCGTTCGGCATCACAATGTGGTATCCGTCCGCCACGGGAACAAATGCCGTGCCGTTCACGCGCATCAGGGTCCCGCGAATCGGAACGCCCTCTTGCCACCACATGACCGGTACATTGTGCGCCGTCGCATCGGTGGACATCGTCACAACTTGCGCGCGGTTCCGGATGCGTGCTGAAAGGTTCGTCATGTATTCCACCCACGTCGGATACGCGCTGCGATTGCCGCATTCGGGCAGATTCGCCTCGATCTCATTCATCCGCGCGTTGTAGGAATAATCCGCGACGAGGTTGGCATAGCTCACATCGGAAGGGATGCGCAGCGGCGTATTGATGGTCCCGATCCGCTTGGGGAACAGCGGCCAGTCCCGGATGTACGCCTGATCGACATAAATTCGCCCCATCACAGTCGACATCAATTCCACCAGCGACATCATGCCCCAGCGCACGCCGCGCTGATCCGCCGCCGCCAGCAGGATACGGCCGTCCTGTACCACAAGCTGGTACTCTTCGGGATGCGTAATCAAGCCCATCCCGTCAATTCCGGTCGAATCCAGAGCCGCTTCGAGCGCCGGAAATCGCGCCGGAGTGCCCAGCCAGATCGCCGGACTCTGCCCGGTGTAGGCGGACTGGTTGACCACAATCGGAGTCTGGCCGGTGCGCTCGCTGACCAGCCGCTGCGCCTCCGTCACCGCCAGTTGTTCGTCGTTATTGGGATTATCCGGAATCAGTAGATAGGGTGTTCCCGCCAGGGCAACAGGCTGCGAGGCCAGCAAACCCATCTGCTGCGGGCGCGGGTGAATGTCCCTCAGTCCGGCGTAGGAGTACCGGGCAACGCACACCAGCAGCAAAAGAGCGAGAATACGGTGGAAGGGCAGACCACGCATACGTTACCTTGCTTTCGTCACATCCTGCAAAGCGGCGATCCGTCTCTGCAGCCTGGTTCATCGATGGCGATTCACAGATACATCTATTCATCGCCGCAAGGTACAAATCCCGTACCAGATCTTTCCGCCGTTCTGACCCGCTTATTGCCGCCACAGGGGCGGGTGTTGCGCGTCACGCCTCCGCGACTTGGACGTTTGCCGCCGCATTCGGCACGATGCTATGCAGCGGGTTGCAGGGTTGGATTCGGAAACGTTTGTCGAAAAGCATCAACCTCGCAGTTGATGCCGGTCATCATGTGGAAAAGAAGGGAAGGAGGGAGGAGGGGAAGGAAATCAGGGGTGCGTGGTCGGAGCCTGCGCGGAAGCGTCCCACACCCATTTGGTGGAACCGCCGGAGAGTCTCTGTTTGATCAATAATCCGAAAAACTGCGGGTCGCGCACCAGATAGCGCTTCCACAAACGGCGCGGCTCCTTGAGCAGGCGGTAGGCCCATTCCATTCCTGCCGCGGTGATCCAGCGCGGACATTCCGCGATCCGGCCCGCCAGTATGTCGAACGCGTATCCGACGCCGATGGCCACCCGCGCGGGGATCTGTTCGCGGTGCTCATAGAGCCACTTCTCGCTCTTCGGCGCGCCCAGTCCCAGAAAAAGTATATCGGGCCGCAGTGCATTCAATTCGCGCAACAGTTCCGCCGTCTCCGCGGCGTCCTGTCCGAAACGCATCGACGGTGAACGCGCCATAATAATCTTCAATCCGGGGTATCGCTTTCGCAAAGTGTCGGCGGCGCGCTCGGCAATGTTTCCGATGGACGCGAGAATATACACCGACCACCCGTGGCGTGCGGCCAGTTCGCACATCGGCTCCACCAGCAGCCTGCCGGCGATTCCTTCGCGGATGTTCACTCCCAGCAGGCGCGCACCCCGTTGCAGCCACTTGCCGTCGGGGATCGAGAGCGCGGCGCTGTTCACCGCTTGCTTGAACATCCGGTCTCGCTGCGCGTGAAGGATGTGATCCACGTTCGGCGTTACAATCCGGTGCAGCCCGTCGTCCGCCACAAACCGCTCCACCGCCGCCAGTACATCGTCCCGCGTGACGTCATCGACTCTCACGCCTGCGATATTGAAAGCGTTTCCGCCCGCCGTTCCTGCCATAGGTCCCATTTCCCGTGAACAATCGTTTCCGTCATGCCGTCAGGATGCACTCTCGCAACCGCCGTTGTGGTCCCCGCATCGCATTACTTCCATCCGTGCAATGACCGGACCAGCTCAATACACGAAGGGAATCAGTTTTCTTGTCTGCTGCTTGTAGTCGGCATACTCGGGAAAGGCCGCTTGCAGGAATCTCTCTTCATAGTGCATCTTCACCAAGAGGTCTGCCGTCAGCACAACCATTGCCCCGAGACGCAGCCACGAAAAGTCGCTGATCATCCACACAATACCCACCACGAGCAATCCCGCGTACATGGGGTGCCGGATCAGCCGGTAGGGTCCGCGCCGTACCAGCGTGGACCCGGGCTTGACCTCCGGAACCGCTCGCAAATTCTTCAGCCGGATAGTCGCAATGCCCCATACCGCCAATAGCACTCCCGCAATACCCAGCACCACCAGCCAGAATTGCGACGGTACCAGCTTGCCGCTGCCCGCCATCACCACGATGGCGACAACTTGCACGGCAACCAGAATAACGCTGCGCATGCTCACAGAATTCTCCTTATTGCGGCATATATGCGAAAATCCAATGTACGAAATCGTGATGTCTCATGCCAGTATTCATCTCTCCACCCGGGGCATTAATATTAGTGGTTTATTATACTTAATGCTATCCTTTTTGTACAATTTCCGAGCGGAAGAGAGGCAATCGATGCGCCTAAATGTACTCTCGGGTGCCCAAGGCAACTGAGCCCAATGTGGATAAATATATGGCAAGATCCGCATTGTCGTCTAACTTGCCAAACGACGGTGTTTTCCTCAGGCGCAACATGTTCATGTGGTGCCAAGGTCGCCAATGTGGGTCAATCAGGTTCAACGATCCGCTTAAAAAATTCGCCATCTTATAACTTTGCATTGCTTGCGCTTGCCGTAGACTGAGTATAAATTATCTATACGTTGTTGTAGTAGTACAGGCCGTTGTCGTCGTCTTATTCGCACATCGTCGAATATGTAACCCAGGTGACAAGATTTGAACGTGAGTATAAAGACCAATCGTTTCTTCCGAACCTGTCGTGCAGCCCTTACTTTTCTTGGCATTTGCACGGCATTGTCTTCCGTTGCCGCCGATCCTTCTTCGACGGCTTTGCGCCCCGCTGGGAACGGGCTTGATGACACGGGCGGCTTCATCCATCTGACCCCCGGCGTCATTCAAACCAATAACGGGTGCAGTGAGTTTTCCGTCTCAATTGTCGCGACGCTCACTGACGCACGGGTGTTCGGCTTGAGCTTCGCCTTTGATCAGTCCAATCTCGAACTGCTATCCGTGACTCCCGGCTCCGATCCGCGTCTTAATCTGCTCCCTACTCAACTCTCGGCCAACACCCTGCGCGTGGATGGCTTTTTTCATCCCAATTTTCCCGCCGGCGCGGTGACGCTGGCCACTCTGACCGTCAAGGCCATTGCGCCGTTTGACACCACCACGGCCATCGGGTTTGTCAACGGCAATGGCTTCAGTGGGACAACCGACACTCCCCAGCCCATTATGCTCAGCGGCGATACCGCCACCGTCATCGTGGACGGCACACCGCCGCGTCCCCCCGATAGCCTGATCATCATCACACTGCCCTATCCCGCGCATGACGATTCCGTTCGCCTGCAATGGCGGCGCGTCACGCAGGATATCCACGGCCATCCGGTGAACCATCCGCAGTACACGATCTATCTCCACGATGTGTTGAATGACACGTCGCTCGCGCTGGCCACGCTGCCGGATACCTTCCTCTACGATGAGTTTATTCACATCACGTTCCCCTGCACGACGGTTGTCAATATCGGCGTGTACGAAGTGCGTGCCTGCAAAACTCAGCCGTAGGGCAAACAGGTCTCCTTCTCCCACCTGCGCGAGTTCTTTTAGCGCACATACTTTATACAACGTCACTCTCTATTAACCGATGAGGAAGAGAAAATGAGGAACGTTCGGACTTTGGGCGCGTTCTCTGCGCGCATGAGTTGGCCCGCACTGGGGCTGACGATTCTGATCACTCTGGCTCTCTGCGGCTCCCTGTGGGCGTCCGCCAGCGCCAATCCGCCGCTGCGCGCATCCGATGAGCCCCGGCCGGGAACCAATCCCGCCGCGGCCGTGCGCGCGGTTCGGCATACGCTGGATGCGGTGGATCGCTATGTCCCGCTGGGAAGTGGCACCCCCGACTACGCTTCGATTCAGGCCGCCATCGCCGCATCGGGACCGGGCGACGTCATTCACATCGCCGCCGGTTCCTACTATGAAGATATTCTGATTGACCGATCCGTCACCCTCGACGGCGCAGGCCAGGGCCTGACCGTGATCTATCCGGCCGGCTCCGATGTCGGCATCTGCCCCGATGCCACTCACCCCACCCTCGGCAACACTCAGGTGATGGTGGTGAACGCCCATGACGTGGTGATAAGCAATCTCGCGATTGACGGCGACAGCCCGGCAAATGGCGTCGGCCTCGATGCCCGTAACGGCATCATCGAAGGCAACGGTCCCTGGAACAACCTGACCGTTCACGATGTAACCGTCACCAACATCTGGCTGCGCGCCATCTATGCGCGCAGCGGTGGTTCGGGATTCAATATCCATCATTGCACGGTGTCCAATGTGACCGGCTGCAACCAGTCCATCGCTATTTTTAACTTTGGCGGCGCGGGCATCATTGCCAACAACACCGTGAGCAATGTGAACGACGCCATTGTCAGCAACTGGTCGCGCGGAACTCAGTTCCTGAACAACACCGTCACGCAGAGCGCGGGCTATGGCATCCACTCCGATAACAATGGCGGCTACGGCGGCTCCCCCGATCTGATTCAGGGCAACAACGTCTCCAACCCGCTTCCCGGCGGTTGGGGCATCATGATCTTCTTCCCCTACCTCAATGCCGTCGCCACCAACAACTCGGTGACCGGCGCGGTCGTGGACCTCTTTGCCTGGGGCACCTCGGGCGGCACGGCCATCTTCACCGACAATACCGTCAGCGGAGCTGGCGCCTCGGGTGACATCGGCCTTTATGCCACCACCGGCTGGCCCACAATCTGGGTGGCCAACGTCAACGCTCAGTTCTCCGGCAACACCGTTTCCGGTTGTGACTACGGCTTCTTTGCCGAATCTTATCCCGGTTACACCGCCACCATCACCACGGACGTCACTCCTGGCGGCAGCGTCGCGGATGTGGTCGTTTCCGGTCTCGGCACGCTTGCCCAAACCGGGCTCGCGGCTGCAACCGTGGAAGTGGATGCCCCCGGTTTTATCCAGCAGGGCATCGGTTTGGCCACCGTGGGCGGCACCGTCCATGTCATGGCCGGGCTCTATGCCGAAGATATCCTCGTGAACAAGGCTGTCACCGTTTCCGGTGCCGGGATCGATGTCTCGACCATTCGCGGCCTTAAAACCGGCGCCAACTCCGCCACGGTCCGCATGGCCGCGGTCGGTTCGGTGATCGAAGGCTTCACCATCACTCGTGATGGCAACAATGTCACGGACTGGGCCGCCAACGTCAAGAGCGCGGGCGTGGCGATTCAGAGCACCGGTGGCGCAACCGTGCGCAACAACAAGCTTACCGGCAACCGGACGGCAATTGACATTAATAATGCCGGCAACGTTCAGGTTCTGAACAACGTGATCGATTTCAACCGGACAGGTATAGTCTTCCGTAATCCGAGTTTGAACACCACGGTCGAGCAGAACCAGATCACGAACAACTGGACGGTGGGTATCGTCTGGCTTGGTGACGGCGGCTTGGGCGAAAACACCACGGGCACCCGCTACTTCAACAACAATATCTCCGGCAACTGGTACGGTCAGATTGAAAACCGCAGTACCGGAACGTTCCTCAAAGACTTCTCCGGCAACTGGCTTGGCACGAGCGCCCCGACGACCACGAGCGCCAACGGCGGAGAGCCCGGCTACACGTCGCAGATTCCTCTGGAGTTCGGCGGATCGGCGAGCAACCCCGGCGGCGCAATCACCGTCAAGGGCGTTGGTCTTGCCTATATGGACTACACTCCGTGGCTGAACAGCGGTACGGATACCGATCTTCTGGCCGCAGGTTTTCAGGGTGACTTCTCCAACCTGTGGGTCTCCGCCGCCAGTGCGCAGAGCGGCGCGACGGGCCGCATTCGGGAAGGCATTGACCTGACCTCCGGCAGCGTCGTCAACGTAGCCGCCGGTATCTACAATGAGGCCGTCGTCGTCAACAAATCGGTGACCCTCCTTGGCGCCCAGGCGGGCATTCTTGCCCGGACCCGCTCCGGCGCAGAGTCGATTGTAGATCCCAACAGCACCGCGGCGCATGGGTTTGCCGTGCACGCCGGCCAGGTGACCATCGATGGCTTTACCATCACTAATTCCGCTGCGTACACGTCCGGCGAACGCTACGGTGTTGTGGCTATCGAGAAGATCGGCGGCGGCCAGTTCTCCAACGTGGCCGTACGCAACAACGTCATCAGCCACCAGTTCAAGGCGGTTGACTTCAACAACTCGGACAATTTCGAAATCAGCGGCAACTGGCTGCACGGTGAAAACGCCGCTTATAACTACGGCTGCCTGTGGGTGGACGATTACGGCACATCCTGCAACACGGGTCTGATCACCAACAATGATCTCGACGGTTACAGCAGCGTGGTAGAGATTCAGGGCGACCTGACTCACCCTGTCAGCAACGTCACGATTTCCAACAACCGCTCGACACACGGCCAGTATGTCCTCTTCGGCCTGCAAAACTCGTCGATCACTGGCAACTCCGTGTTGAATGTGACCACGGGTACGCATGTCTACGTCGGCGGCGGCTGCACGAACGTGACCGTAACGGATAACCATTTCGACACCGGAAGTGCGAACGGCATGAGCTTTAACGACCAGTTCGGCGCCGGCACGAATTCGGATTTCGTTATTCACAACAACAGCTTCACGGGCCACACGGGCGCCGGATTCTATGAGATGAAGGTCAACACCCCGGGCTACACCGGCGTGGTGAATGCCGAATGCAACTGGTGGGGCACGCTCAACAGCGCCACCATCGCGTCCAAAATCTTCAACCCCGCTCAGGTGGACTACGAGAATTGGAATGATGCCAGCCTGACGGCCTGCATCTACAACGACGCCAACACCTACGACTTCACGCTTTCCTTTGACGATCCGTACGTAGGCTGCACTGGCGGCGCAAGCTGCACCGATGCCGTGCTGCGTGTCGCCTTTGACCGGGCTCAGTATATTGGCGGCCATCTGATCATCTCGCTGCCTGCGGGGATCGTGGCCAACTGGACAGGCAATCAATATCAGACCATGCCGTCCAGCAACCGTTCCACCAACTTGAACTTCATTAACGCCGCCGGCGGCGGAACGGGCACCATTACGCTCGACGTCTCCTGGCAGCCGCCCTACAGCACGGGGACGCCGGGACAATACATCGCCCTGCTGCCGGTTCGGAACAATGGCGCGACGGATGGCGCCTACAATGTGACCGTCTCCGGCACCGATTTCTGGGATGCCGCCGGCCATCACACGTCTGGATTTGACTTCTCGCTGCCGAGCCTCACCGTGGATTGCACGGCTCCCGTGGGAACCGCGTTAACGGGTGGCGCGGGCGAAGGCACATGCGCGGGCTATAATGACGCCGCGGCTTTCACCAACGCCTTAAGTGCCGTGGTTGGCGCCAGCATCAGCTCTCTTTCGAGCGCTGTGATTTCCCTTAACGGCGGCGCGCATACGTACAACGTCCCGCTGGCCGACGGCGCGTGGCCGCTGACGGCGGATGCCGCTACGGTGTGGGGCCACATGACGGAAGGCTGCAACACATTTGCCCTGACCGTTACCGATGCCACCTGCAACTCCACCACGACCGCCGACGTGTCGGTGATCAAGGACACGCAGGCGCCCGTCTTCACCCCGCCGGTGTACTTCACACAGGCCGCTCCCTGCTACAACAAGATCGCGGATGATCCGAACAACGGCGCCGCGCGTTTGAACACCGAGCTGAACATGACCGTCGATGCTCCGGCGGCGTGCCAGACCGGCGGCTTCACGCTGACCTTCACTATGGGGGCCAACAGCTTGGTTCCGATTTCGGGCGCGGCCATCACCGGCTACCCCGATGCCACTCAGGCCGCGAATCTCTGGACCTTCATCCTTGCCAACGTTGCCCCGGACTATTCCGGCAGCGTGACTGTCAACTGGTCGTTGAAGGATTGCCTCGGCAATGAGACCGCCGGTTCCTTTGCGTTCTGCGTCGACTTCGCGCCCCCGGCCAACTCCTTCACCACGTTCGATGCCCGTCCCACCAGCGACGGCGTGTGGTTAAAGTGGGCATGGGGCACCACCGACGCCGTGGAAGCCAAAATCTTCCGCAAAGGCGAGGGTGACTACCCCGTTTACGCGGGTGCATTCTGGCGCACGGATGTTAATGACAGCCACTATGCCAAGAACTTCGCCACGGATCTTGCCGGCTGGACTCTGGTAGCCACCTTGACCGGCGGTGTGAACTCCACCGACTTCGGAACTCCGGCCCAGCATGCGCCGGGACATCCGGACTATTGGAAGGACGCCGTCACCGCGCGTGACATCTACCGCTACGTGACGTTCGTGAAGGACGCAACCGGAAACTGGTCGCAGGTGGCGAGCTACACCATCGGCGCCAACGCTGACCGCTCCACTAACTACTGGCTGGGCGACTTCTCGCCGGATCCTGCTTCGGCTGGAATCGTCAACGGTTCGGACCTCTCCGAACTCTCCATGTACTACTTCCAGACGGTCAGTGCCGCATCCCAGCATGTGAACATCGGCCCGGAAAATCACGAGAACGGCATGGGCAAGGGCATTCCGTCGCCCGACGGCGTCATTGACTTCAATGACCTGGTGCCCTTCAGCTTCAATTTCGGCGTCGTTGCGAGCGGTGGCTACCTTGTCACTCCGCCGCCGGCCAAGCCGTTTGCAAGCCTCTCCGCCATGCCTGTCGTTAACCTCGCCCGCACATCCGATGGTGAAATCACCGCCAACAGCACCTTCACGGTTGCGGTGTCGCTGACCGGCAATGACCACTCGGTCAAGGCCGTCGAATCCATCGTGAAGTTCGATCCGCAGGTTCTGGAACTCGTCTCCGTGACGCCCGCGAGCTTTGATGCCGCGGATGGTCTGCCGTGGACGACGGCCAGGGCCGTTACAGGTCAGCCCGGCAAGGTGGTTGTCGCCGCCGCTGCCATGGGGCAGACTGCGACCATCGCCGGCGAAGCATCGCTGGCCGTGATCGAATTCCGCTGGAAATCCACTCGCGTTGCGATGGCGAACATCAGCCTCGAGTCCGTGAAGATCTCCGACGCCGGCGGCGTCGCGATTACCGGCAGTGGCTCAACGCTCGGTATCGGCGCGCAGGGCATTCTGCCGACCGCTTACGCTCTGTTCCAGAACTACCCGAATCCGTTCAACCCGACCACCACCATCGCCTTCGATCTGAAGGACAATGGCTTCGTCCGTTTGAACGTCTATAACCTGCTCGGTCAGTCGGTGGCCACTCTGGTGAACACCAGCATGGAAGCCGGACATCACACGGTTTCCTTTGACGCGAGCGGCCTGTCTTCGGGCCTGTACATCTACAAAATCGAGGTGAATGGTTATAGCGCTCTGCACAAAATGCTGCTGACGCGATAACCGTTTCGCCTTGGGCTCGGATGTATCATCTGTTCGCCGCCGCCGGGTCTTGCGCCCGGCGGCGGCGGCCCTGTATCATGAGGTCTCTATGCTGGCACGCCTGACGTGCGTCACGCTGCTTCTTGCCGGACTGGCCTTCGGCACGTCCGCCTGGGCGCTCGATCTTACCTTTACTCCCGATACGTCCACCGGGGATGCCGGTCAATCCGTCTGGATCTCCGCGCAACTGTCGGCGTCGCAGCCGATGCGCGGCTTCACCGTCTACATGTCCTACGACACCAACGTGATTGATCTGGACGAACCTCCCGTGGCCGGCGCGCTGGTGGCCAATCGTCAAGGTCTTCAGTTCAACTACTTCGATCACGCGGCCTTTGAACCCACGCTGCTCGAGGTCGGAGCCACCGTTTTCGGCACCGATTTCTGGCAGGGCCCCGGTGAACTCTTCCGCGCCCGCTTCACGCTTCGCCGGTGCGGCGCTGAGGAAATCGCCGCTCCCTATGCGCCCTTCTTTGTTGCGGCGGACGGGACCTATCCCACCGTCACGTACCATCCCGGCACCGTGATCATCTGCCCGGGCATGCCTGCCATGCCGCAAGGTCTGACCGTCTATCCCGATTCTCCTTCTTCCGTACGGTTGATATGGTCCGCCGTTACGCAATCGGCGTTCGGTCAGCCGTTGCCATCTGCGCCTGTCTACCGCCTGTACCGCCAACAGGTGCAACCGTCGCTTCCTGTTGTTCTGATCGCTACGGTGCCGGATACCGCGTACACCGATACTCACTCCACCGGCATCGAATACATTTACTACGTCACGGCGCAAACCAACCCATAGAATTCGTTTCTCACCGCAACATGCGAGAAGAGGCTCCCCTAAGGGAGCCTCTTCTCGGATACGATTCGTGCGCAGGGTTCTACCGGATTTCTTTCACAATATCCACCGTGGAATCCTCGCCCATCCGCACCTCAAACCCGCGCTTCTGAAAAATGGAGATCATCGGACGGTTGTCGGTGGTCGTCTGTGCCACCACCCGCTTCAAATTCCATTTCTGCGCGATGTCCATGCAATAATCGGTGAGCAGACTTCCGATTTCCCGCTGTTGCCAGGCGTCCGTGATCAGCACGGCATATTCCACAGTCTCGTGGTCCGGATCGGCAATCAACCGCCCCACGCCTACCAGTTTCCGCTCGCCATTCTCCACCGTTTCCGCCACAATCGCAATTTCGCGGTCATAGTCGATAAAACAGAACCGCGTCGCCACCTCATGCGAGGCCCAGTGGAACAGATACCGGAACCGCGAGTAAATCGCCTCTTTCGAGCAACTCGCCAGCAGATTCATCCACAGCGGTTCATCCTCCGGCTTGATCGGTCGCAGCAAAATTTCCGTGCCGTCCTTCAGCGTCACCGGCTTCACATACTTTTCCGGATAGGGTTGCAGCACCAGATGGGAGTAAGCCGGAACGTTTTTTCCGATCAGTTCCCGGTCCATCACAATCCGCGCATCCAGTGCCACGGCGCCTTCCGGAGAAACCAGCAGCGGATTGATGTCCAATTCCTTGATCTCCGGATAATCTGCCGCGAGGTATGACAGCCGGATCAGCACTTCCACCAGTTTGTCTACGTTGGCGGGCGGCTTGCCGCGATACCCTGTAAGCAGCGGCCAGATCCGCAGCGACTCCAGCATCCGCATCGCCAGCCGCTCATTCAGCGGCGGGAAACCCAAGCTCCGGTCCTGCAACAGCTCCGCGCCGGTTCCGCCCATGCCAACCATCATCACCGTGCCGAACACCGAATCCTTCTTGATTCCCAGAATCAACTCCAGCGCGTTCTTGGTGCTGATCATCGGCTGCACCGTGCACCCGAACCGCCGCGCGAATGGCCGCAGAGCCTTGGCGCTGTAAATAATCCCGTCAAACGCGCCGCGTACCATCTCTTCGTTTTCGAGATTCAGCGACACGCCGTCCACATCCGACTTGTGCGTAATGTCCGGCGAGTGAATCTTCAACACCACCGGATAGCCGATCTTCGCCGCAATCTGCACCGCTTCCGAAGAGTTCCGCGCCGGAATCGCCCGCGTCGTCGGAATCCCGTAGGCGTCGATCAACCACTTGGAAATGTCTTCCGAAATGATTTCCGACTCTCCAATATGCTCCGAAAGGAAGTGCTGCCGAATGTCGTCCCGGTCAATGGAAAACGTAATCGGCACGTCCTTCGGAGTCTCGAACAGCGTGTCCAAATTACGCGAATAAGCTACCAGCGTCATGAACGAGCGTACGGCCTGTTCGGGAGTCCTATAGGCTGCAATGCCCGCATCCGTCAGAATCGAAATCCCGTCGCGCATCGCCTTGCCGCCCAGCCATGCCGCCAGAATCGGTTTCGGTGTGGTCTCCGCCAGCTTGCCCAGCACCTTGGCCGTTGCCGTGGGATTGGTCATTGCCTGCGGCGTCAGAATCACCAGCACCGCATCCACGCCCTTGTCTGCCAGCACAATCTGCACGGCCTTTTCAATCCGCTTCGAACTGGCATCCCCCAGAACATCCACCGGATTCGCGTGCGACCAGGATGAGGGCAAATTCTCGTTCAGCTTCTCCATCGTGTCCGCGGTGAGCTTGGCCAGCACGCCCTTTTCGGCAATCAGTGCGTCCGTGGCCAGCACGCCCGGCCCACCCGCGTTCGTCACAATCGCCAGATTCGGTCCGTGCGGATGCCTGTTTCTGCCGATCAGTTCCGCGCAATCGAAAATGTCGCCGATTTCGAACACCCGCGCCAGACCTGCCCGCTGAAACGCCGCGTCGTACACCGCATCTTCCGATGCCATCGCTCCCGTATGCGATGCCGCCACCTGCGCCGATTCCGGAAACCGTCCCGCCTTAATCGCCAGAATCGGTTTCGTCCGCGCAAAGGCGCGCGCCGCCGTCATGAACCGCCGCGCCTGCGAGATCGATTCGATATACAGAATAATCGACTTCGTATTCTCGTCTTCGCCGAAGTAGTCGATCAGGTCGCCGAAATCCACGTCGCTCGTGTTGCCGATGGACACAAAATGCGAAAACCCGATCTTGCCTTCCAGCGCCCAGTCCAGCACCGACGTGCACAGTGCTCCCGACTGCGAGATAAACGCCACGTGCCCCGCCTTCGGCATTCCCGAAGCAAAGCTCACATTCAGACTCAGCGCCGGAACGATGATCCCCAGGCAATTCGGCCCGAGAATTCTCATCCCGTCATACTTGCGCGCTTCTGCCATGATCCGCTCTTCGAGCGCCTTGCCGGCTTCTCCGGTTTCCTTGAATCCCGCCGACATAATAATAATGCCGCGGATTCCCGCTTCGCCGCACTGCGTAATCAGTCCCGGCACCTGCTCCGGCGGCGTGCAAATCACCGCCAGATCCGGCGTCTTCGGCAAACTGGCCACGCTCGGAAAGCACGGCACGCCTAACACCGCTTCGTTATCCGGATTCACCGGATACACCACACCACGGAACCCTCCGCCCACCAGATTCCCCAGAACCTTGCCGCCCACACTATTGGGATTTATCGTGACTCCGATCAGCGCAATCCGCTTCGGATTGAAAATCTGATCGAGATTATGAATGTTCATCCGGTCGCTCCAGCACTCTCTGCTATGATGCCTATCTCTGAGATGGTATCGCTATATCCAAGGCCCGCGCCAGTCCGCTCATCGCTTCCGTCGCTTTGGCCTGAATCATGATGTCGGTGATCTGTCGTGTAAACTCGGAAGGTTGCACGTTGATCTCGATGATCGTCGCTCCGTTGCCCTTGGCAATGTGTGGGATCAGCGAGGCCGGCATAATCTCGCCCGACGTGCCGATCACCAGCAGCACATCCGCGATCTCCGCTTCAAAAAACGACTGTGAATTGGCCGGCTCGGGAATCGGTTCGCCGAACAGCACCACGTCCGGTTTCAAAAGGCCACCGCATATCCGGCATTCCGGAGGCAGAAAAGCCAAATCCACATCGGCCAGCGGATACGTCTTGGAGCAACCGAGGCATACCAGTGTTCTCAAGGTGCCATGGAATTCGTACACCTTGCGACTGCCCGCTTTCTGATGCAGACTGTCGATGTTCTGGGTGATGAGGGTCTCCAGCATGTGCTTCTTTTCCATCGCCGCCAGAGTAAAATGAGCGGCATTGGGCTGCGCCGCTGAAACTCCTTCATAGAAGACGGTCTTCAACAACTCCCAAGAGGCCTTGGGGCTGCGCCTGAAGTTGCCAATCTCCAGAAAATCCGGGTTATACTTTACCCATAACCCGTTATCCCCGCGGAATGGAGGAATCCCGCTTTCCACGGAAATCCCCGCCCCGGTAAATGCGGCCACCCGCTTGGCCGAGCGGATGACTTTCGCAGCCTTCTTGTACGTATCTGTCACGGTGTCCATCACACTTTCTGTTCGCTTACCGAAGCCCAAATATACGAAAGCCTCGCGTCATCGACAATTTGTGGCGGCGGGCACTCCCTGGACCGAGCCAAATTGTTGATTTGAAAGGGCAAAGGCCCCTCAATGGATTTCAAGATCGCCTTCAGCAGGAACCCGCCCCGGATCCCAGAACCGATCTATCCGGCAAACTCTATTTTCCCATTGACCCGTCACAGATTATGTGCTAAATTGGTGTTGATCATGAGATCCAACCAAGGAGGCCGTCCCGTGCGGCGATTACGATTCCTTTCGGGCATGTTGCTGCTTGGGCTGACACTCGCCGCCCATGCCGAGGCCCTGTCCGTGTACGGTCCACCCGACTTCCAATGGTTCGGCGACACCCTTGCTGCCCGAACGGGCAGCACTCTGTCCGCCGCCGGACCCGAATCGGGCACGCCGTATTGCCATTTGGAAATCACCTCCGGTCTGTCCTCTGCCTATCAGGTCCGGATTTCGCCTAACCGCGCAGACCTCTCTGGCCGCGACCGCCTTGGCTTAACCTACGCCTGTCTCGACTTTCTGGACAGCGTCAGCACTCGCGGCCTCACGCCCTTGCTGCCCTCGTCAGGTGAACAGACCTGGACCTTCACCCCCAAGACTTCCGGCCGCATCGTCACGATCACCCAGAGCCCGGACGATGCCTGGCCCAAAGCAAGGACTCAACTCTATAATGCCATCTACTACGGGCGGGCCAGCGAAATCATCATTGCTGCTTTCCCTACTGTATGGAAACCGCACAACGTATCTCGTGTGGATGAAATGCTCTCGATCTGTGACCAATATGGTCTTCAGGCGCGCCTGCTCACTGCAACCTTCAGCAAGTGGTGGCGCGGCACTGTGCCGACGGATCGCTGTCTTCGCACGGGGATTCCTATTCGCCCCCGGCGTGCAACTCCCGAATCTCAGCAGTTTTTCACCAACACCCGCTCCCGCGGCGGCGCGGCTCTCGATGCGGCTAGCAATGAAGCCAACCGCTTCTATATCCCTGTGGACTTTCCCCGCGATGATGACACCTTTCGTCTCTGGGCGCTCTCTTACCGTATGCGCGCCGAAGACAATGCCAAGGGCGCGGGTGGCCGCATCATGTGGTATCGCAATGACCGTTATGCCGATCCCCATACCGATGCCGTTGTCATGCGCCGCGAATTTTCGCTGACATCCGAATGGCAAACGTTCCGCGACACCGTTTGCACTCTCGAACAGCTCCATTGGACGGCCCACTTTCAGTGCACCTCCGGTCGTGCCTATCTCGATTCGGTCCGTATCGAAGAAGTCAATCCCGGCCCCGGTGATGTCGCATCCTGCTCAACGGCGGATTTGCCGTCCGGTTGGAAGCTCTATCAAAAGGGCGCGCTGTCTACCTATCTTGCTTCCATGAGTCTCCGTCCCGAGTTGGAAGGCTCGATGGATGCCATTGCCCAAACCATGGACTCCTGCTACGCGCGCTTCCATCATCACCCGTCGTTGATCGGCTTCTTTTCTTCCTGCGATGAAGTCTTTGTGATGGGCTGGGAACCCGCTTTCACCCGCGCCTATGCCAATGCCGGTGAAGGCTATGTGGATCTGTTGCGAAAGATCGCGCGCAAAGCTCACAGTCTCTTTCCCGACAGCCGCCTGCTCTTCTATGGCGACATGCTGGATCCCTTCCATAATTCCAAGGTGTACACTCGAGCCTGCAACCCTCGCGGCGGTGGCTTCAGCGGCAGCCGTCACTATGCCGAGCCCGATACTGCCATTCTTGATGTACTGCTTTGGGGTGAGGATGACACGCGCACCTGCAAGGCGCTGCTGGACTCCTTTGGCGGCAATTGGACATGGACGGCGGGTATTACTATCGCCAATCGTAACAGGGAAGATCCCGCATGGAAGCCATGGCATCCATCCCGAGTCCTCTATTACGATTGGGGAGATCAATACTACACCCCCGCCGTGCTAAAAGATTTGAAGCAACGCTGGTATCAATAATCGGTAGACGGCAAGGATCTTCGTTCCCCCACTTCAATGGGGAGACCGAGGGGCTATCCGTGCCCATCTGCCTCACCTCTAGCAGGCATGGCATCCGCCGTAGGGGCACGACATGTCGTGCCCGTTTTCGACCAGGAGACCGAAGGGCCATGTCGTGCCCGTCTTCTGTGGATGTGGGTGCCCTAAGGCCATCCGTGCCCGCTAAATGACATTCGTCACACTCCATTCCTTTCATCGCAATAACGGCGGCCAAGGGCCGCCGTTATTTTTGTGGCATGATCCGCAATGCTGTTTGTCCCTCGACTTTTTCTCGCCGTTTTTTGCCAGCCTACACTATGAAAATGTGTGTGTGGGATATTCTCCCCAATCATCGTGCAAAGAGTGAATGAGATCGAATTTATCAGCTTCATGCACTTTTTGAATTTTTCTCTTGACAATGCGCCGCTCGATGACTAAGTTGGGGTCAGTAAGACTGGGCGCTCAGATTTTTAGGCACTTGAGATCCTGCTGAAATTCAGCGGGCGGACCTGTAAGAGAACCTGCAAAACGACGTTCACGCCACGGCAGGATTCTACACTATCCACCAAGTGCCCTCCGGCCGGCGTGAGCCGGGGATGCGATATCAGGGAGCGACCTGTGAAAAAGACTTTCGCTACGCGTTTGCACATGGCCATGATCATCATCGTGGCTTGTGCTGTTTTTGGACCTCTGGCGGGCTACGCTGCACAGCTTACCAGTTCCAATCACGACGCCGCCACAGCAGTGGTCAACAACTGGATGCAGTACAGCCGGGACATGAACTGGAGCCACTCCTCGAGGCTCGATGCGGCACCGGCTCTTCAGGAACTCTTCTACAATGGACAGCTCGTCGGGTATGTGGCGCAGCAGGGCGAAGGTTATGTTATCGTCCCGGCCTATGAAGAACTGCCGCCCATCACCGCCTACTCCACCGACTCCCGCTTCGATCCCAATGACGAGGGAGGCATGGTGCAGATGCTGAAGGAAGAACTCGCGAACAAGATCCAGGCTGTGCAAACCGTCCTCGACGCGAATCAGCCCACTCCCGAGATGCAGCCCGTTCGCGAACAGATCGAAAAAGACCGTCAGGATTGGCACACTTATTCTGCCAGCTATCAAGAGTTTAACAGCGCCATGCAGGCCGCGCATCCCCGCAGCCAGTTGGATGCCACGCAGGATGTAGGCCCTCTGTGTTCGACCGTGTGGCACCAGGGCGCACCGTTCAATAATTTCTGTCCTATGGGGAGCGGCGGCCGCACGGTAGTTGGTTGTGTGGCTACCGCCATGTCGCAGATTCTCGCCTTCTGGCACTCTCCGGCCAATGGCACCGGCTCCCACAGCTACCAGTGGGCTGGTGACAATTCCTGCGGCACGGCTACCCCGGGCGCGACCCTCTCCGCGACCTTCAGCGATTCCTATGATTGGGCCAACGCGCTGAACGTGGTCTCGTCTTCCGCTCCGCAGGTTCAACAGGACGCTGTCGCCGAAATCAGCTATGAGACCGGTGTTGCCGTCAATATGATGTACGGCCATTGCGGTTCCGGCGCCTATGTGCCCGGCCCCGTAACCTCGGCCTTCCAAAACTACTTCGGCATGGCCGGAGGCATAACGGTTATCAACCGCAGTTCTTACAGCTCCGCTACCGCATGGTGGACGGCTCTACAGACCGAACTGACGGCGGGCCGTCCGATGTTCTACACGATTCGCAGCCATGCCATCGTCTGTGACGGCGCGCGCAGCGGCAACCAGCTTCACTTCAATTACGGCTGGGCTGAAGGCCATACCACGTGGTATACGGCTGACAATCTCTACTGCCCGTGGGCAGGTTGCTCGCCGACCGTTGAACAGGCCATTTGCGGTATCCGTCCCAACAACACGCCTCCTCCGCCGTCCGCCTCTGTAACGGTCAGCTCGCCGAATGGCGCGGAGTCCTGGGCAACCGGTACGTCCCATTCAATCACATGGACATCCTCCAACCTCAATGAGAATGTCAAGGTCGAATTGAATCGCGCGTATCCCACGGGTGCATGGGAAATCCTCACCGCAGGCACTGCCAACACCGGCAGCTATTCGTGGGCCGTCTCCGGCGCCGCCAGCTCTGCCGCGCGTGTCCGCATCAGCGGCATCTCTCAGACCAGCGTCACGGACGTTTCCGATGCCAACTTCTCCATCACGGGTGGCGGCAGCACGACTCCTTCTCTGAGCGTCACCTCGCCCAACGGCGGCGAGTCCTGGGCTATCGGTTCGCAGCACGCAATCACGTGGTCATCGGCCAACTTCTCGCAGAACGTCCAGATCGAATTCAACCGCAGCTATCCGTCCGGGACGTGGGAAGTGATTTCATCCAGCGCAGCTAACAGCGGAAGCTATACGTGGACCCTCGCCGGATCGACCAGCAGCCTCGCCCGTATCCGCGTGCGCGGCACGACCAGCCCCACCGTGGGTGACACGTCCAATGCCAACTTCACCCTGGCGCCCTCCGGTGGCGGCAGCGGCACTATCACCATCAGCACTCCGAACGGTGGTGAGACCGCGCGGCTGAATGTCTTCTATCCCATCCGCTGGTCCTCTTCCGGTCTCAGCAGTTCGTCCACCGTGCGCATCCAGATCAACCGGAACTATCCGACTGGCCTGTGGGAGAATCTCAACTACAGCGCCGTGAATAGCGGTTCGTATTCCTGGCCGGTCTATGGTGCCACAACCACCCACGCCCGCATCCGCATTCTGAGCAATACCAACTACGCTATCGGCGACACGTCCAACGCGAACTTCACCGTCTCCAGCAGCTATTTTGCGGACGGTCCTCTTCCCACCGAAACCAAGCTTGAAGCGGCTTACCCGAATCCCTTCAATCCCACCACCCAGATCCGCTTCCAGCTTGCCGAAGCTACTCACGTCAGGCTCGAAGTCTTCGACATCACCGGCCGCCAGGTGGCAACCCTGATGGACGGCGCGCAAGAAGCCGGCACCCATGCCGTCACCATCGACGGCACCAATCTCAGCACGGGCATCTACTTTGTCCGGATGAGTGCGGGTACTGTGCAGAATGTCCAGAAGATTCAACTCCTGAAGTGAGATGCCAGAGAGCACTCCGGAAACTGCCGCGCCATATAGTCTAATCCGCTGAACGCATCGGCAAACTTCCGCTGTCAAACATCAAACCCCTGCTCGCCAGAGCAGGGGTTTGGTATGTTGTGACCTCCGCCTCGCACGAGCTTCCGGCGCGGATGACCCGCATGACGACTCGGCGGCGGACCTGAAGCGGCCTTGGCGGGGAGGCCCCCGGATGCCAAAAACACCAGCGTAAGCTGGTGTTTTTATTAGAGCCGATGAACGGACTTGAACCGTTGACCTGCTGATTACGAATCAGCTGCTCTACCAACTGAGCTACATCGGCTTGAATTAGTTCAAGATCTTGAGTATAATGATTTCCTGATTTATTGTCAAGGCCGGATTTTCAGGAAATGCCCAAACAGGTATCTATAGAGCTTTTTGCCAAGCCGACCCTTGAGGTGGCGCCGCGGCTGATCGGGATGGTGATGGAAGCCAACGGAGTCTCGGGACGGATTGTGGAGGTCGAGGCTTACACCGACGATCCGGCATCTCATGCCTTTCGGCGGACGTCGCGCTCGGCCATCATGTATGACACCTATGGCAGCGTGTATGTCTACCTGATTTACGGTGCGAATCACTGTCTGAACTTCACTACGGACCGCAGCAGCGTGGGTGCGGTGCTCATCCGGGCGGTGGAACCGTTGTCCGGGATGAGCCTGATGCAGGCACGGCGCGGCGTGGAGGACATAAGGCTGCTCGCCAATGGTCCGGGAAAACTCTGCCGGGCCTTTGACCTTGACCTGTCATACAACGGCTCAAAGATCGGCGAGCAGATCCGGCTCTTTCACGGCAAGGCTAAAGGAATAACTACTGGTCCGCGCATCGGGATTACAAAGGCTACGGAGCTGCCGTGGCGGTTCTGGGAAGAAGGGAATGGGTACATCAGCAGAAAATAGGAAATAGGAAATTTGAAATAGGAAACTGCCGAAGAGAATTCTGCTTTTCTATTTCCTATTTCCCATTTCCAGTTTCTTGAGCGGGACGTAGTAGCTTTTCAGGCCTTCGGTGCAGTTCTGGCACATGTCGAGGACGCGGCCTTCGGTGACTAAGGTTTCACGGAACTTGTTGTAGGCGGCGCCGGTCCAGATTTCCCCGAAATCTTCCATCAGCGCGTTGCCGAGGATGAATTCTTCATCCTTGTCGAAGCAGCACGGCACGACGGTGCCATTCCAGTCGATCATGGTGGAGAACCAGAGCCGTTTGCAGGACTGGTAGCGCCGCCGCGTCTCCCACCGCTTACCCTTCCGTTCATAGCGGGTGAGTTCCTTCATCTTCGGCAGGAACTTGTCGGCCTGCTCCTCACCATAAACTTGCGTGGTCTTGATTTCGACGGTATCGGCACCCCATTCGGCGGCCTTGCGGCGCAGCATGGGGATTTCGTGCTCATTGTGCTTCATGGGAAGCCACTGCATGACGATGCGCGGCGTAAGGCTGTGCAGATCATCGCGCCGCATATGCACGGCTTTCATGCCGTCGACCACCCGTTCGAGGTAGCCGCCGACGCGGTAGGTCTGATAGGTCTCCTGAGTCAAGCCATCGATGGAGAAGATGAGTTCATCAAGGCCGGAGTCGATGAGACGGTTGACCAGATTGCGGCGCAGCAGCAGGCTGCCGTTGGTGGAAGTCATGGTGTAGATGCCCTTGTCATGGGCATAGCGGATCATCTCCGGCAGGGCATCATTGATGGTGGGCTCTCCCTGGTTCCAGAGCGCCAGAGTTCTTACTTGCGGGCCGACATTGTCGAGGATGATCTTGAAATTTTCCAGCGACAGCGAGCCGAGTTCCCGCTTGAGTTCCCGCGCTCCGATGGGGCAGAGGGGACACTGGTAGTTGCAACGGCTGATAGGCTCGATGAAAATGCTCACTGGACGGCCCCACACCACAGGTGCGCGCAGCAGATGGGACACCAAAACACTGGCAGTGCACTTGACCATATTGGCCAGATGCGACGGTTCGAGGGTAAATCCGCGCGGCACAAACATGATTCACAGGACCTTAAGCAAAAACTTTACACGAAAATTAATTGTGACCAAACGAACTACTTAACCTGAAGAAAACGCTGAAGAAAAAGCGAAAAACGGAAAGCGAAAAGGCGAAAATAAGCCGTCAAAAGACCCGAAAACCATGATGCAAACAGGGTGCATGTGAAAGGTCATTCACTGTGAAACATTAACGCACTGGAGTGCGTCGGACGGACTGTAAAGATACGGCGGGAAGGGGCGGAAGTCAAGGGCTTTTCATAGTGAATTTATGTGCCGGGGAGGGCGGGGGTTGCGGGGGGGTGGCATTGGAGTTAAGAGGTTGACTCCGTTTGCTTTTGGCGCTCCTTATATCCAGTCCTCCCCTCCCGGCTTTTACTCGACGCCGATTCATCTTGGGCTCTGTGACGGTCAATCAAGGACTTCATTTCAGCAAAATGGCGAGGATCCTCAGTCTGAATCAACTCAATAACGTGGGACATCACTGAAGGAGTCTCTGCAAGAGCCGATGGGTCGATCTGCGGTTCATCCACAAAACTATGGTGCGAGAATGTATTCAGAAACCTGTAGATTCGGGTACTCTTCTCGGGGTCGAATTTGATTGCCTCCAGTTGGGCATTCAGCGACGAATGGTTAGGCACTCGAAAAGAGAGGAATGCCTCTAATAGCCTGCGAGCAATGTTCGGCATGTCATAGTATGATTCGGTCTCGCTCGCAATACCGTCCTCCGAAGCACCTTCCAAAACACGATTGAAAAGATAGTGATAGTCAGACTCGAAGTTCCGCAGTAGTGGATCCAGCTTAGTGATTCGCGAGCCCCGCTCTCCATGCACGGTGAAAGACGTGGTGGAGAAAAATGCCGCTGGCGAATTAGGAGCATCGTCCGTTGCACCTTTCTTCCTTGTACCCCTATTTACAAAATCGAACCAGTTTTTTACTTGACGGAAGAGTGCGAAATTATGAGTTAATATAAACAACTGACTTGCTGCTTTTGTCCGATCCTTCAAGAAAGCGAATGCGTAGAAGAGGGCGTTCGTATCAAGACTGGAGACAGGGTCATCGATTACAACGATACCGTCCTTTAGGGAAAAATCCTTGTCCTCAAGCGACTTTAGGAAGAAAAGGAAAGCAATCGCTGTTTCCTCGCCCTCGCTGAGATCTGTGGCCAACAAGTCATGCCGCTTAATTCGGTAGCCAGACTCCGCAGGTTCCAGTTGGAGATCGCCATGCCCAAGGTAGGCGCGCAAATCAGCATTGAGTTCGTGTGCAGGCTGTGCATGGTCAAGCACCTCTCTTTCGAGTTCGTCGATTCTCGCGCGCAAGGAGCGACACTCGTTGTCGAACTTTTTGTACGCCTCTTCGGCGGTCTCTATGGCGTTCTTCTTTTCGCGGTAAATTGGCAATGCCGCTGCAACACGAGACTCCTCGAGACGTTTTCTGGCATCAGTGCAAATCGTCCCATGCTGCGCGCTTGTATCATTGTGCTCGTGGATAACATTGTTTACAGTTGTCAAGCTGCCGAATTCAATGGAGTGCATCGCCACAGCTGAGGCGATCTCCTGAAATGGGACAGACTTCTTCACGGCAAGTTCGGAGATGAAGCGGTTGAGTACGGATTTGTAGTCTTTGATTTCTTCGATTAGCTTTGCGGAGGCAAGGGTGTATCTCTCATTGAGGTATGAATAAAGCTTGGCTCCATCGTGTATGCGAACGCCATCCAGTGACTTGATCAAAGACTGTAGGCATTGGATCTGCGAATCTATCTCGCGCAGGAATTGCTCATAATGGTCATTGAAATGGGCCTCAAAAGTTTCGAGTCGTTCGGGCGTAATTTCATTGCCGCAAAACTGGCACTTCTTGGACTGCTTATCGCGATGGATGTGGAGGCCATCTCTTATCCATCCGGATAAGCGTTCATCTGCACGCAGATCTTCCAAGATGGCGGAAACAACCGTGCATGCGAGGAGGTTGTCAACCTGCTTTCTGAGCATTGTGAGGTCCGAGAACTCGAACGAAATGAGCGGCAATTCTGGCTTCACGGGCTCATTCTTCTTGCTCATCAGATCGAATTCTTCGTCTTCGGTAAGAATATGGGCTGATGGAGCGAATAGTCTGGAGAGTTCTTCGCACTTGTTTGAGAAGTGAGTTTTGTTATAGTTATTATATATGTTGTCGCCATTAGACCTAAGTAACGGCTTGATTACATTGTTCGCTCGATCGACATTGAAATTGTCTAAAGCGGACTGTGCTGCGTCAAGCGTTGCCTTGAGTCTTGGCAAATCTTCCGATAGTTCACTTAGTCTTGCCTTACGTGCGATGATCTCCTGTTGAGCTTCGAAACTTTTCTCACTATGGTAGAATATTGGTGTTAAGGATCTTGATGGAGTGAATACATGTTTTCTAACAAAATCTTGATTGAAGACGCGCACGTTAGGTAACGCCACGTCAGTCGCAAAGTCGCGTCCCTTTACTTCACGGCCGTCGATGATGAATGTGCATTCTCCTAATGACAGAGCCTCTCGCTTCTGTATGAGGGTAAACAGATTCGACAGAGTCGTTTTGCCAGTACCATTCCAACCATAGATTAGATTGAACCTTCCAAAATCACGGAGAGCAGCTGGCCATGAAAAATCACGGTAGGTTCTGTGGCCTTTAATTGATTTGATACGTTCGATTTTCATTGCCAAACTCCATGGTCGGCGTTCATTTGTGTTTCGAGTGTAAGTCGAATTCAACGTGCGGAACCAATCTCAAAGCTGCGCAATTAGTGAGCCCGGCAGGTGGGCTGAGATGCTTCAGGCCGCGTGTGGGCTTTTCGTTTTTGCGAAGGTCGTGTTGCGGCCTTCAGCATGACAGGGGGGTGTCACTGATGCGGGGCCTCTTTTCACCCGCAACCGGAGGGTGTGGAGTATTAGGTCTCCGGCGCGAGGGTGCGGGCGGGTCGCGCGTGGCAGATGATGCTGCGGGCGAATGAGTGCGCTTGCCCCGCCCCTACAAAACGTGACTGTGGGCGCGGCGGAGATGAGTCTCGCGCGGGATTGTGTCTTAGCGTTGTATTTCGGCCGGGTTGTGGCTTTGTTCTTGCGAAATTATTATTCGGCTCAACCCGGCTCGGCGTCTTATGGGGCGGAAGCCCGCCTCCGATCGGTTATAAATCGCGAATCATCGTACTGACCAGTTTGGCAATGGCGGGGGCGGCGGTGAGGCCGGGGGACTCGATGCCGATGAGGTTGACGAAGCCGGGGAGGCCGTGGGCGGATTCTTCGCAGATGTAGAAATCGCGCGGGGGCTGTCCGGGCGAGGCGAGTTTGGGGCGGATGCCGGTCATGATGGGGGCAAGTTCGGCAGCGGCGACCGCGGGAAGATAGCGGGCGATGCTCTCCCGAACCAGAGCGATGTCATCGAGGCCATTGAAGGAATAGTCTTCCACGCGGCGCGGCATGTATTCGGCGGTGGGGCCGAAGCGGACCTGGCCCTGCAAATCGACCGTGGCATGAATGCCGAGGGACTTCAGAGATTTGTCCGGCACGGGGTAGACCAGATGGGAGATGTGCAAG
Source organism: bacterium (assembly GCA_036504735.1). NCBI lineage: Bacteria > bacterium. Next base: position 408,632 of record DASXUQ010000005.1, on the reverse strand, counting down.
CGCGGGCCACTCTCCAGAGCATAGTAGAAGCCGCGCGTCCAGTTCAAATTCAGATCGAGGCCGTCAACATCCAGTCCTGCCAGGCGTGCGATCTCGTCGGAATGCAGTCCGGCGGCATTGATGACTTTCTCTGCGGAGATTTCGATTTCGGCGCCGTCGGAGTCGCGGATGGCAAGGATGAAGGATGAAGGATGAAGGATGAAGGATGAAGGATGAGGGATGAAGGATGAGGTCGCATCCGCATCGGCCCCCCCTGGCTCACCCCCTCTGGCCCCCCTGGCCTCACCCCCCCTAGCCCCCCCGTGAACGGGGGGGAATTGGGTAATGCCCGTTACCTCTGCGTTGAAGACGAAGTCGGCGCCGGAAAGTTCGGCGGAGGTTTTGAAATGGGCCATCAGGGCGTGGCTGTCGACGATGCCGGTGGTGGGGGAGAAGAGACAGGCAACGGCACGGACATCGGGCTCCTGCTCCTGCAATTCCTCGAGCGGGACCCAGCGCAGATCGGTGACACCGTTGGCTTCGGCATTGGCTTTCAGGCTTTCGAGGTAGGCGCGTTCCTCAGCGGATGCGACAACAATGAATTTGCCCACCTGCTTGTAGCCGATGCCATGCTGTGCGGCGAGATCGCGAATCAGGCGATTACCTTCCACACAGAGGCGGGCCTTCAGAGAGCCGGGAGCATAATACAGGCCGCCGTGGACGACTTCGGAGTTATGGCTGGACGTCGCCTGACCGAATTTCCATTCCTTTTCGAGGACCAGCACGGAGCCGCGCGGGGCCAGTTCGGCGGCAATGGCGAGGCCAACCACGCCCGCGCCGATAACGGCAAATTGGTAATCTGTGGACATAGGATGAGAATATAGTGTTTCTTTCCGATCTTTTCCACAGTCCTCCAGAAGAAAGGATGAGGGATGAAGGATGAAGGATGAAGTAAAGAATGTAAAAATCAGAAAGAAGTGACAGATCCAGAGTGGTGAAGAGCGTTGCTCTTTTGAATATTCTTGTGTATATTCAGAACTTGGATAGTTCCGGGATGGCGAAGAGTTCGAAAACATCGCCCCGTGAGAAAGGAGTCATCATGACACGGTTCAAAATCATCTTTGCAGCGCTACTGGCCTTTGGACTGGTATTTTACGGGTGGCAGTGGTATAGCTCACGGCCTATGGAATTCGGGGAGGGAGAAGGCGAAGAGAAGGAAGGCGGCGGGCCGTTTCCTTCCGACTGGTTTATGGTGCAGCGGACTTGGCCGGATACTCAGATCGAGACCGCCGACTACCTGGTTGCATCTCAAGCCGCGCAGCGCATGAGCCGGCAGCATGTGGTGCTGGATGATCCGAGCTGGATTCCCGCCGGACCGAACAACATCGGCGGACGCGTGTCCGACGTGCTGGGGCATCCGACCAATCCCAGTCTGTTTTATGCCGCGGCGGCTACGGGCGGCATCTTCAAGACGACGAACGCCGGCACGACGTGGACACCGATCTTCGATCAGTCGCCGTCGCTCTCGATGGGTGCACTGGCGCTGGACATGGAACATCCCGATACTATTTATGCGGGGACGGGTGAAGCGTGCGCGTCGGGCTACAGCTATTTTGGAACGGGAGTTTACCGCACGACAGACGGCGGCGGCACGTGGGAGCATCTGGGGCTTGACAACAGCCGCTACATTGCGAGGATTGTGCTGGATCCGCAGAACAGCCAGAGCATCTGGGTGGCGGCGGCGGGCGAGTTCTTTGCCACGAACACCGAACGCGGCGTGTATCACAGCACGGACGGCGGTACGACTTGGGCGAATGTGCTCTTCGTAAATGATTCGACGGGCGCAACGGACATCGTGGTGCATCCGACGAACTCACAGATCGCGTACGCGGCCATGTGGCAGAGGATCCGGACTCCCCAGGACCGCCGCGCGGGCGGACGGGGCAGCGGGATTTTCCGCACGACCGACGGCGGGCAGACGTGGGGCCGGTTGACGGACGGACTGCCGCCGCAGAGCGATACGGTGGGACGGATCGGGATTGCGATTTGTCAATCCAACCCCAGCGTTTTGTACGCGATATATGCAGACCATCCCGGATTTTTTGCCGGCATCTACAAGAGCACCAACGGCGGCGATTCCTGGAGCCGTACCAATGACGGCACGCTGACGGATCTGTTCAGCAATTTCGGATGGTATTTCGGGAATATTCGCGTGCGGCCCGATAACCCGAACATGGTGTTCGCGTTGGGAGTGGGCATGGTGCGGTCGACGGACGGCGGTCAGACGTGGACGCAGATTGCCAACAGCGTGCATGTGGATCACCACGCCATGTGGTTCGATGCGGCGCATACGGGGACGATCCTCGAAGGCAATGACGGCGGGTTTTACCGCTCGACTAACAACGGCAACAACTGGACGTTCCTCACGGGAATGCCCCTGAATCAGTTTTATGCGGCATCGGTGGACTTTCAGCATCCCGAGCGGCGCTACGGCGGCACGCAGGATCAGGGCACGATGCGGACGATGACGGGCGGCCTGAACGACTGGGACCAGATCTACGGCGGCGATGGCTTCTATACGCTGGTGGATCCGACGAATTCGAATTACGTTTACGCGGAATATCAGTACGGCGGGTTAGGGCGCTCGACCGACGGCGGGACGTCATGGTTCGACGGGACAAGCGGGATCGATCAGAGTAACCGGATCAACTGGTCCATGCCGGTGGTGATTGCTCCCGATGACCCGGCGAGATTGTACTGCGGCACGGACCGGGTGTACCGGTCGGATGATCGCGCCGCAAACTGGACGGCGATCAGCCCGGACCTGACCAACGGCGGCGGGAGCGGCAATGTGCTCTTCGGAACGGTAACCACGATTGGAGTGTCACCGGTTCATCCGGCCATTATTTATGCGGGGACGGATGACTCGCATGTGTGGGTGACGCGGAACGGCGGCAACGCATGGACGGACATCAGCGCGGGATTGCCGCAACGCTGGGTGACGCGGGTGACGCCGGACCCGGTGGACAGCGCGACGGTGTTTGTGTCGATTTCCGGTTACCGCAATGTGGACGAAGACGCGCATCTGTTCATGAGCACGGATTTCGGAAGCACCTGGCAGAGCATCAGCGGCGACCTGCCGGTGGGGCCGATGAACGACGTCGTGCGCGATCCCTCGGTGCCGGGACGGCTCTATGTGGCATCGGATTTCGGAGTGTACTATTCGAATGATCTGGGTGCGAACTGGATGCCGCTGGGACTGGATCTTCCCCGGCTGCCGGTGATGCAACTGGTGTTGCATACGCCGTCGCACCAACTGGTGGCGGCAACCTACGGCCGCTCGATGTACACGCTGGATCTGACGCAGCTTGCCGCAGGGGAGACGCCGCGCGGGGTGCCGTCCTCGTATCTGACGGTATCGTTGTATCCGAATCCATTCAATGCCCTGACGACAATCGATTATGATATTCCGGCGGCGGGGCGTGCCCAGTTAACGGTGTTCGATATTACGGGGCGGCGAGTGGCGACGCTGCTTAGCGGTTTTCAGCCGGCGGGGCGCGGGCGCATTCAGTGGCCGGCCCAGGGAGCAGCGTCCGGCACGTACTTTGTTCAATTGACGGCGGCGGGTCAGACCCGCATCACCAAAGCTCTGTTACTTCGATAAGGATGATGTGATGACTGTTGTTAGACGTGCCTTGCGCTCTTCGATGTGTGTGATGTTGTGCGCGGCGGGAGTCCTGCTGGCTGCGCAGACCGGATTGGCCGACACGCTGCGGGTGGTGACGCAGAATGCGCTGGATTTTTCGGGCCAGTCGGCGACGACGCGGATCCCGTATTTCCGGACCGTGATGCGGGCGATTCATCCGGACCTGGTGCTGGTGGAAGAGATGGGCAACGAGCAGGCGATGGACCTGATGCTGGCGCAGGTATTTGCGCAGATCGACACGGATTGGACGACGGCGAGCTTTATGTACAACGGTTCGCTGAATCAGGTGTGTTTCTACCGGATGTCGAAGCTGGCGCTGGTGTCGCAGCGGGCGATCCGCGCGGAACCGCGCAACATCAACGAATTCGTGCTGCGGCCGGCGGTGGGGGACACGTCGGTTCGGCTGCACGCGCTGGTGACGCATTTAAAAGCATCGCAGGGCTACGAGGAAGAGCGGAGGCAGGAGGCGGATTCGGCGCGCAAGGCGACGAATCTTTTTCCGGCGGGGACGAATTTCTTCATTTGCGGAGATTTCAACCTGTACACGTCGACCGAGCCGGCCTACCAGACGATGATCACGCCCGGCACGAACGCCAATGGACAGTTTTTCGATCCGATCAACCGGCCCGGCGACTGGAACAACAACGGGAGTTTTGCGGGTATTCATACGCAGTCTACGCGCACGGGGAGCGAGAGCGATGGCGGGGCGTCCGGCGGTCTGGATGACCGGTTTGATTTTATTCTGGTTTCGGCGGCGCTGATGGATACGGTGGGAAGCCATGTGATTCCGGGGACCTATCATTCCTTTGGAAATGACGGGCAGCATTTCAATCAGTCCATCGATGACGGGACGAACCACTCGGTTCCGGACAGCGTGGCGTATGCGCTGCATCACCAATCGGACCATCTTCCGGTGGTGGTGGACATGGTGCTGCGCAGCGAGCCGACGGCGATTGCGATGCGTCCGGCGGTTCCGCGAGAGATGGGGCTGGTCGTCTGTTATCCGAATCCGTTCAATTCGGTGCTGTCGATTGAGCTGCCGCCGGTGAGTGGCGCGGCAGCCTTGACGATCTACGATCTTTTGGGCCGTCCGGTGTATGAGCGGAGTTTTCGCGGCGACGGCGTGGCGCTCCGTCCGTTGCAGGTTGACTTTTCCGCGTATGGTACGGGCACCTATTTTGTTCAATGGCACACGCCTGCCGCTTCCAGCGTGCAGCGCGTTTCTTATGTGAGGTAGGGAAGATATGCAGGCAAACTGGCTTCGCTTTGTGATCGCAGGCTTGGCCCTGCTGCTGATCGGGCTCCTGATGGGATGCAGCAGTGATGAGGACAAACTGACCAATCCCGGTCCGCGGGCGGAAGTGATCGGGCTGACCTATGACAACCCGGTGGCGATTAAGATCAGTCCGTCGCGGCATTGGGCACTGCTGCTGCATGACAGCACATCCTCGCGCGGTCCGGCGGTGCAATTGGTCGACTTGCAGCGGCGCAGCGTGCTGGCGACGCGGATTCTCGACTATCACGATGCTTACGATATTGAGTTCCTGCCGAATGACGAAGCCTGCGTGGCGGGCGCGATGATGGGCGGCACGGGCTATGCCGTGCAGTTTCTCAGTCTGCCCAACCTGGTGCTGGAAGCGCGCGTCATCACGGCGACGGCAGGCGGTGCGCACGGGTATCTGGCGGTGGACTCGGCGGGCGGCTCTGTGTATTATTCGCACTCCGGCGGCGGAAGCAGCGACGGCGTTTACAAAATTTCGCTGACGACCAAGACGCTGGTGGATGCGGATAACGACGGACAGGCGCCGTTTGTATTTGATAATGGGCTGGTGAGCGGGATCTTCGATCAGCCGTCGCGAATGGTGTTCGACGGTTCGACGCGGAAGCTGATGGTGGCGAATCTCGGCGACGATTACATCTCGGTGATCGATAGCAGTGTGTGGGGGCATCTGAACCGTCAGACCCCGCATTCCTTCCCCGGCCTGGCCGGGACTGCGCGGCTGAGCACGGTGGGCGGGGGCGTGGCCAGCCTGCGGGCGGAGAGCATGATCGGCGCGCAGGGCAAGAATGTGTTTGCGGCGCGCAATAACGGCGCGGGATACCTGGCGCGGTTCGGCTCGGATTATGATAGCGTGAATGTGGGCACGGTGACGGGTATGCCGTGGAACTATCGCGCCTTCCGGGGCGTGGACATACAGGTAGATCCGGCGGAGCCGGTTTTTTCAGTGTTTCTTCTCGAAAAGGACGGCGCAGACGTGGGAATCGGGCAGTACAGTTTGAACAGTTTGCGGCCCGTGGTCAGCCCGTTCCGCACACGCACCATTCCCGATACATCCATTTCGGCGTTCGGTCTTGACGTGACGTCCAACCAGCTCGTTGTCGGCGACGCACACTCGCCGCGCCTCGAGCTGATCACTATACGATAGCAATTCAATTTTATGAAAATTCCCATGGTGGCCATCGTCGGCCGTCCCAATGTCGGCAAGTCCACGCTCTTCAATCGAATCACTCACTCGAGGCGGGCGATTACATCGCCCGAACCGGGTGTCACGCGCGACCGTCATGTTGCCGAGGCCGAGTGGAAATCACGCACCTTTTTGTTGATGGATACGGGCGGCTGGGTGCCGCGCTCGGAAGACGTGTTTGAGAGCGCCATCCGCGAGCAGGTGGAGTTCGGGCTGGAGGAATGCGATCTGGTGCTTTTCCTGGTGGACGCGCACACCGGGCCAACGGATGTGGATATGGACATCGCGCACATGCTTCAGCGTTCCAAGCTGCCGGTGATTCTGGCGGTGAACAAGACCGACGGGCCGAAGCAGTACCCGGAAGTATCGTCCTTTTACGGGATGGGCCTTGGAGAGCCGGTGCCGGTGAGCGCCGCGGGTGGCAGCGGCGTGGGCGACATGCTGGACCTGCTGGCCGAGCGGTTGCCGTCGGCGGGAAGCAGTGAGGCGCTCTCGCGCCCCCGTCCGCTGGTGGCGATTGTGGGACGGCCCAATACGGGCAAGTCGTCCTTCGTGAATGCCGTGGCAGGAAAGCCACTGCGGATTGTGACGGAGATTGCCGGTACGACGCGGGACGCCATCGACACCGTGGTTACGTATTACGGCCAGGAGATGACGCTGATCGACACGGCGGGTCTGCGGCGCAAAACGAAGGTGGAAGAAGCGGTGGAATTCTACACCACCGTACGCACCGAGCGCGCGCTGAACGAATGCGACGTGGCGGTAGTGCTGACCGACGCGGCGCAGGGCGTGGTGGCGCAGGACATCCGCATTCTGCAAATGGCGGACGAACTGGGCAAGGGAATTATTCTCTGCATCAACAAATGGGACCTGATCGAAAAGGAGACCGCGACGGCGGACAATTTCCGGCGGCTGCTGGATGAGCGGTTTGCCTCGTTCAGTCATGTTCCCAAGTTGTTCATTTCCTCGCTGGACAAGACGCGCGTTTTCAAGTCACTCGAACTGGTGTTGAAGGTGCATGAAGAGCGGCAGAAGCGGATTGCCACGCCGGAGTTGAACCGGTTCCTCGAGGCACTCATGCAGGCGAATCCGCCGCCGTCCGTGAAGAGCCGCGACATGCGGCTGCACTACGTCACGCAACCGGCGGTGGAACCGCCGCTGTTTGTCTTCTGGATGCGTTATCCGGAACTGATGACGGATAATTACCGGAAGTATCTGGAGCGCAAGCTGCGTGAGCAATATGGATTTCAAGGAGTACCGATCCGATTAGCGTTTCGCAAGAAGTCATAGCATCCTCGTCCGTCGCGCTCACGGCCGATGTGGTTGTTCCGGGCGTGGAGGGCGCGTTTTCTTATCGCGTGCCATCGAAACTGGCCGCGTCGGCTCTGCCCGGAATGCGGGTGCTGGTGCCCTTCGGACATCGGCGCCTGACGGGGATTATCATCCGCACCGATACGGCGGAGAATCCCAAGGCCACGCGGGAGATTGAGCATGTGCTGGATGAGCGGCCTGCCTTTTCGCCGGCAATGCTGCAGTTTACGCGCTGGATGTCGGAGTATTATCTTTGCCCGTGGGGAGACGTGCTGAAAGCCGCTCTGCCCGCGGGCATTTCGCTCGACGAAAAGCGCCACTGGGTGCTCTCCGAGCCGTTCGATGAAGCGCGGCTGGCGGAGATTTTGAAGATGTATCCGGACGCGCACGATGTGGTGGAAGCGCTGAAGGCCGGACCTGTGCCGCCGGAGAGAATGGCCAAGCAGTACGGCTTCGGTCCGCGGTCGGCGATGCTGAAGCGAATGCAGGATGCGGGGCTGGTCAGTTTTCGACCTGTACTCCGTCCGCCAAAGGTAAAATCGCACTTCGATTCGGTGGTGAATCTGTCGGCGGAGGTGCAGGCGGAATACGGGCCGGATTATCTGGGGCGGCTGCGCTCGGTGCACGAGCAGCATCTGTTGCGGATGATCTTCGAATGCGGACCCGAAGGAATTTTGCGTTCGGACCTGCTGAAGGGGGCCACGTCGGCGCGGAAGCAGGCCTTTGCGCGGCTTTTGGCGGCAGGCTCTTTGGCGTTGCGGTTGGAGGAGGTGACGCGCTGGGACCCGCACACCGAAGCGACTCCGAAGATCAGCGTTCCGAAACAGCTTACGGACTATCAGCAGATGGCGGTGGAGGCCATCAGCCGTTCGCTGGAGCGCGGGCAGTTCGACCCGTTTCTGCTGTTTGGGGTGACGGGATCGGGCAAGACGCAGGTGTACATCGAGGCCATCCGCCGAACGCTGGAGATGGGGAAGAGTGCGCTGGTGCTGCTGCCGGAGATTGCGCTGACACCGTTTGTGTGGGGGCGGTTTTATCAGGCCTTCGGCAATCGCGTGGCGATTCAGCATAGCGCGCAGGGATCTTCGGTGCGGTTTGATTTGTGGCGGGATATTCGCGCGGGACGGTTCCCCGTGGTAGTCGGCGCGCGTTCGGCGGTGTTTGCGCCGCTGCCGAATTTGGGGCTGGTGGTGGTGGATGAGGAGCAGGAAGCCAGCTACAAGCAGGAAGAGCCGGAACCGCGCTACCATGCGCGGGACGCGGCGCTGATGCGGGCGCGAATGGAACATGCGGTGATTGTGCTGGGGAGCGCGACGCCCTCCATCGAGTCGTTTTATCAGGCGCTGGAAGGGCGATACACGATGCTGCGACTGCCGGAGCGCGTGGGTGGAGCCATATTGCCCGAAGTGCGGATCGTGCAGCGTTTTCCTAAACCGCAGATCGAGGGCGAGGTCCCAAAGGAGAAATGGGTCAACGGAGAGCCTCCGAAGAAAGAAGACAAACCGCCGAAGCACGAGGAACCGCCGATTCTGACCGAGGAACTCAAAGAGCGGATTGCCATCACGCTGAAGCGCGGCAAGCAGGCCATCCTGCTGCAGAACCGCCGTGGTTTCTCGCCGTTCATCATCTGCCGGAAATGCGGAAATCTGCCGATGTGCCCGCAGTGCTCGGTAAGTTTGACGTATCACCGCAAGGGGCAGGTGTTGCGTTGCCACTATTGTGACTATCGAGAACCTGCACCGGACACGTGCGGCAAGTGCGGGGCCTCGGATTGGATTACGCAAGGGCTGGGCACACAGCGGCTGGAAGAGGAATTGGTGAAGGAATTTCCTGATGCGCGGATTCTGAGAATGGACAGCGACACGGCATCGCGACGGGGCATGCACGGACGGATGGTGACGGCCTTTGCGGCGGGCGAATACGATGTGCTGGCGGGAACGCAGATGATTGCCAAGGGGCTGGACTTTCCCAATGTGGAACTGTCCGCGGTGGTGCAGGCGGACGCGGAACTGTTTTATCCGGATTTTCGAGCGTCTGAGCGCGGCGCGAGCCTGATTGTGCAGATTGCGGGACGTTCCGGGCGGCGCGCGGAAACGGGAATGGTGATCCTGCAATCATCTGTGCCGGAACATCCGGTGCTGCAAGTGGCCGTGGAGCACGATTGGGAGACGTTTGTCCAGACGGAGTTGCAGAGCCGCCAGCAGGCGAATTTTCCGCCCTATGCACGGCTGATTCTGCTGCGGGCGATTGGTAAAGAAGAGACGCCGCCGGCGAAGGCCTTGCTCAGGATTCGCCGGTTGCTGCAAACCATCGGCAAGGTAGAGATTTTGGGACCTGCCCCGGCCATGGTGGCGAAGATCCGTGAATTGTACCGTTTTCAGATGCTGGTGAGGACGTCGCGGGCGGATGACCCGGCAGGGAATCATCTGCATCAGGCGGTGCGAATGGCGCTGATGCAATACAGGCAGGTGAAGGGCGAACCCGGCGTAGAGATTGAGGTGGATGTTGATCCGCAATCGGTGTCATAGTGTGCCTGTTCCGCGACGACTGCACGGCATGATGGGAGTTGTCCTATGCGTGCTGTGGTTGTGTACGGCGCTCTTTGCGCAGACATCGAAGCGGGAGTACATGGAACAAGACTCCGCGCGGTTTCGTATCCTGTATAGCACGAAGGATGCGGGCGTCGTGCGGGATTTGTGGCGGGTGTTGCGGGAACGTGTGCCTGTGATTGAACAGAACTTAGGACTGGCTCTGGGTGATACGGTTCGGTTTATCATCGCGCCGGATCAGATGGAGTGGGGGCGGCTCACTCAGGGCACACCGTTGTGGGCGAATGGAGTGGCATACTCCGAACGGGGCATAGCGATTCTGAAATCGCCATCATTTGGCCAGCAGTATGGACCGTTCCCGACAACGGCGACGCATGAATATGTCCATCTGCTGCTGCATGCGGGCGCGCCCCGGGCGGAAATTCCGCGCTGGCTGGATGAAGGTTTGGCGCAGGTGTTGTCGGGACAATTTGACTATGTGGAGTCGGCGGCGCTGGCGCGGGCTGCGGCGGCGAACCGGCTGCACTCTTTCCGGCAACTGGAGAGCATGCTGGCCATGAGCGGGCTGGAGGCGAGGCAGGGGTACGCGGAGTCGGCGGTGGCGGTGCAACTGCTCCAACTGCGCTACGGAATGTCGGGGCTGTCCAATCTGGTGCATGAACTGCGCACAGGGCAGGATTACGATGAGGCATTCGCGCGGATTTTCGGCGTGTCAAGCGGGAGCTTCGAGAACCAGTATGTGGCGTACATCAAGAGCACGTACCGGCTCTCGCTGATTGGCGATACCGAGTTGTGGCTGTCGGGGTTGTTTGTTTTGCTGGTGCTGGCGGCAGGGACAGCGATGTGGTACCGGCGGCGGCGCACACTGGCGAAATGGAAAGATGAAGAGATGGGGACTCACGGTGGGCCGCGGGAAACGTGGCCGCCGTATATTGTCAATTATACGATTATTCGCAGCCGTCAAGGAGAAGAGGAGGACACATCTCAGGGAAAACCGACTGAGGCCAGTGATCAGCCGCCGGGCGACTGATCCCGCACCATTATGAGAACGATGTATTAAAATTCGATACACATGAAAGACTCTCTGCCGACGTGGATGGGTGGGGGCGGGGAGTGGATTTGCGAGGATGGTTATGAGTGTGGAAAGGAGCCGTACGGCCCGGGCGTACTGGGCGTTCTGCTTGATATTACTTCCGATTATTGTTTTGTATTTGTCTTCGATGCCGTGGCGGGATACAGCGGACATTTGGGAACAGGCGGCGGCGATGCGGGCGATTGCGCAGGATGTGGCGCATCCGGCCAATCCGTTGCTGGCGCTGCCGGGCGATACGTCGCCGAGGTTTACGCCGTACACAGTGTTCTGGGGAGTGGTGCTCAGGGTGACGCATCTCGATGTGTTTGCGGTGCTGATGCTGGCGGGGGTGGTGAACTATGTGCTCTTTGTAACGGGGTTTGCGCGGCTGATTCGGCTGCAGTTCAAAGACCCGAAATTGCCGCTGATTGCGCTGTTGGTGCTGCTTGTGGTGTGGGGCACGGGGTATGGGCAGTCCAATGCGTATCAGTTGCACATGTTTCTGTACACGCTGCCGTACGTTGCGACCTTTACGTATGGGATCAGCTTTCACGCGCTGGCATTTTTGCGGAAGTGGATTGCGGGTGCGCGCCGGACGGATGCGGCGATGTACACGGTGCTGATGCTGGTGGCGTTTCTGTCGCATCCGATTACGGCGATGTTTGCGTTTGTGGCGGCAGGGGCAATGCTTCTGGCCGAGAGCACGTGGCAGAAGACCCTGGCGGTGCAGTTGGTGCCGCTGGTGTGTGTGGCGGCGGCGTTTGTCTGGCCGTATTTCGATTACGGACATGTGCTGACGCACGGCGCGACGGAATCATGGTTTACGACGCCGCATTTTTCGGGACAGATTTCGAGCCTGGGACCGGCGCTGGCGGGGATTCCGATTCTCATCTATTATGCATGGGTGGGGAGGCACACGTTTGTGGTGTACGGTTTTCTGTTCTGCGCGGGAGTGTATGTTTCGGCGGCTCTGGCGCAATCGGCGATTGGTGGGCGATTTATCTTTTTCGGTACGCTGTTTCTGCATTTGGGGATTGCGCTGTTTATCGCCGATGCGCTGCCCGTGGGATGGAGATGGGTGCAGACGGCATGGCCCAGCACGTATTTGAAAGCGGGATTGTGCGCGTTGATTATTCTGACGGGATTGCGATTCCGGGTGCACGAAGCCGAGGCGATTGCGCTGGATTTGCGGCATGCGATGGACCGGGACTTGCCGTCGGAAAGCGCGGCGGCGAGGCTGTCCTTTCTGGGAGCCTATGTTCCGGCGGGAACGGTGGTGCTGTCGGACGAAAATCTGGGGCTGATCTTGCCGGTGGTGATGGACGGCAAGGTGGTGGCGCACGTGCACGGCAGTCCGATTATCCCCCACGAATTGCAGCGGAGGTGCATTGATGCTCACCGCTTCTTCAACAGTCCTCTGACTCTTGGGGAGCGTCAATCGATTCTGCGGCGTTACGGCGCGGCGCAAATTGTGGTGGACCGCAGTATTCAGTCCAAGCCTGCGGCGAGTTTTCTGGCTCAGTTACCGCTGCTTGGAGCCCGCTGTGCCGGGCATGGCGGTGTCAGTCTTTATGATGTGCGTTAGCTAACCTTCGGGGTTTGTGCGCAATGGCAGTTCCCTCCGGATCGGAGTCCTCCGATCGCCGTTCCTTCCTTGTCCCGCTGAGAATCGCGGGCGCCATTCTGCTGGTTCTGGTGTGCATCGGTTGGGTCTTTCCGTCCGCGCGGTGGTGGGGAGTCCATCATCTCGCGTTTCTGTCCCCGCCTGTTTCCATCCTGCTGCTCCTGTCCGGTGGATTCTTTTTGACGCCGTGGAGTGTGCCGCTGATGCGGCGCGTGGTGGATCTGGCGCGGAAGATTCCGCCGGCCCAGCCGTTGTGGGTATGGGCCGCAGTGGCTTTTGCCCTTTTTCTGCTGCTGCGTGTGCAGGAGCCGTTTATGGGCGACGGCCAGTTGCTGCTGACGCATCTGGTGACGCTGGGGCGGCTGGAGGCGCGGCTGATTCCCTCGGTGGACAAGGGCTCCGTACATTGGACGGAGCCTTTCGAGTATGAACTCCACGAGAATGCCTTCCGGCTGGTGGCGAAGTTCCGCCCACCGCCTGACAGGCCCGACGATATAGACGTGGATGACAATTTGATCAGCGCGGAGAAGACATGGTTCTTTGAAGCGGGGCGGTGGTCCTATATTGTGTTGGCGGCCATAGCCGGAGCCTTGCTGGTGCTGCTGGCGGTGCGGTTTGCGCGAAAGATGCTGCCGGAAAACTCGCGGGCGGTGTTTGTGGCGACGCTCTTATGCGGCGGAGGGGTGCTGCTCTTCTTCGGCTATGTGGAAGACTATGCGTGGACGGCGCTGGCGATTTGCGCCGTGGCGCTGTTTGCCATCGAAGAGAGTGCGGACGGATCCCGCTGGCCGCTGAAGACGCTGCTGGCGTACGCGGTGGCGGTGGGATGTCACTTATTGACCCTGGTGTTTCTGCCGGCGGTGGCACTGCTGGTGCTGCTCAAACAGAGCGGGGAAGAGGGGCTGCTGTGGCGCGCGGTGAGGTGGCGGTGGTTTGTGGCGGCGATGGCCGTGGCGGCGGTGCTGACCTATGTGGTGGTGTTTTACGGGCCGGGGCTGCATTATATGCTGTCGCCGTATCCGACGGATTCTCCCGATGGCTACAGTCTGCTGGCGGGGCGGCATTGGTGGGACATGCTGAATGTGCTGCTGCTGTGCGTGGCGCTGCCGGGGGGAGCGGCGTTGCTCAAAAGCCAAAAAGCTCAAATGCCAAAAAGCCAAAAGGAAGATTGGAGACTTGAGACTCGAGACGTGAGACGTGATTGCGATTCAGAGCTTGGTGCTTCCTTGAGTGGAACCTTATCCTCTTTAGATTTTGCCAGCAGACCTCTATCCCCCGGCCCCCCGCCTTCGTCGAGGTCTAAAGACTTTCCCCACCCCCCTTGTATTCCCCCCACTAAAGTAGGGGGAAAAGAGGGGAAAGGGGAGCAGAAAGCAGCCTTTTTTGCTTCGCGGGTGTTGCAGGTGATGGGGGTGTGCGGGGGGGCATTTGTGTTTATTATCAGTCCGGATTTGGGGGCGGCGAGGGATTGGGATCTGCTCTGTTTGGGACTGTGGCCGCTGGTGGTGCTGGGGGCTTGGAAGCTGGCGCAGATGGCGGAGGGGCGGCGGGTAGATGTGCTGGCGGTGATTGTGGGATTTGCCCTGCTGGTTCCGGTGCCGTATGTATTGGAAAATGCTTTTGCCCGCAGTGAGGTGGCGCGCAGCGAGATGATTCTGGGCCTTGAGCCTGCGAGGGCGGCGTACGGATGGGAGAGTGTGGCGGCCTATTACCGCAGGGAAGGGGACGCGCCCAATGCGATCCGGGCTGTAAAGGCAGCTATGGCGCTGGACGAAAATCCGCGCTACAAGCTGAATCTGGCCGAGGAGTTGCGGCTGGCGGGACGGTTGGAGGAGGCCGAGCCGCTGTACATTGCGGCGGCCAGCGCGCGGCCCGATTTAGCCAAGTACCTGCTGTTCCTCTGCAAGGCTTATGCAAAACGCGGCCAGAGTGACAGGATTCTGCCATTGGTGAAAATCATGGTGGAATTGCAGCCGGAAAACCCGGTGTTTACCAAGCTGCTGGAAAGCCTTGGGGGAAACGATGAACGAGGAATGATGAACGATGAACGGAAAGCGGAGTAATTTGCTTCAGCGCGCACATCACTTGAATTTTGACCTAAAAGCCTTGCTGCGCAGGATGGTGCGGTGGGGCTTTGTTGTGTTGGGCCTGCTATCAAGTGGGGTTTTATTTGCACAGCCGCAGGCGCCGGTGGTGTGGGGACAGCCGCGGCGGCTGGGGATCGGGAATGCAATGAGTCCGTCGCTGCACCCTGCCTTGCTGAAGGGAGATACACTGCTTTTCTGTGGCGCAGTGCCCGATCCGGGTAATCCTCGGATGTTCCGTCCAGCGGTAATCGCCAGTTATGACAACGGCCAGACCTTTGGTCCATGGCGATACGTGGGAGACACCCTTTTCGCATACCCGGAGAGCCGAATTTTCGGCAACGGTGGGACTGACTTTGTGAACCTCATGTGCTGCCTTTACCGGAGCGTGAACGCAGGTGCCACGTGGGAGCTCAACCGCCAGCGTCGATCCGATACGGGGATTTGCTGGGGTACAATGTTGGGATCTCAGGCCATCACGATTGAATGGCACTGGCAAGGCGGCGAGTCCGATCCGACTTACTGGGCCGTGATTAGCGAGGATGGCGGTGATCACTGGGGTTCGGCACTTGCCTTGAATCTTCCGCCAACCTTCGAATTTTTGGATGTGGCTATGACGCGGGGGCACCTTTTGGTGCTGGCGAATATCGACGACCTGGGTGAACTGGGAACAACGTCGGCGGATCGAACCGGCCAAACGTGGTCTCCGTTTGTCGCATTGCCCAGTTCATGGCCGGGAAACACCAACACTCCGTTCATACTTGGGGATAGTACCTCGGAAACGGCGATGGTACGCCAGACAGTGGGACGGGCTTCCATGGACGAAGCCGACTTGTTTGTGTATCGCACGACCGACGGAGGCCAGAACTGGGAGCCCGGCAGGAACCTGTCCGAGGGCCATCCGTACAGTCGGTTTCTGTGTCATCCCGAGCTGTTCTGTTGCGGCAAACTGTGGGGCGTAGTGTGGGAGGACTTCTGGAATCCAGACACCACGCAATGGGGGGTATATTATCGCATGTCTGCTAACCACGGCAAGGATTGGTATCCCGCGCAGCCATTGGGACTGGACGTCGGTCAACTGGACTATAGCGGCGGTCAGTTCATTGGTGACGAAGTACATGTGTACTGGAATGCTCAAAGTGACTATGCCACAGCGGTTGGGCGCATGGCGGTGGATACACTGGCTCCCGGAATCGAGATCGGCATCCCACTGCCTAACGATGTGGGGCAGGGTACCACCGTGCAGTTCATGGGTTCGGCCATGGATAATGACTCGCTCGTGCGCATGGATGTGGTGCTGAGGCGGCAAGGATCAGCCGATTCACTTGTGGTGCCACTCTCCGAACGGATCACGTCCGTAGATTATCGCGGCACGTGGACCGTACCCCAAGACACCACCCAGTGGGTCTACTATTACCGCGCCGAAGACATGTGGGAAAACGTATCTGCCTTCCCGGACACCGGAGCCTTCACCTTTCACACCACCGGCTGGTCAGCAACTTCATCCGTCACCCTTCCGCCGTTATCCTTCGCGGTGTCCGTCTTCCCTAACCCCAGCAATGGCTGGCCTTCCATTAAGCTTGCGCCGGGGTGGTTTGGGCACGGGGTAGTGAGAATTTCAGTGCATGATGTGCTGGGGAGGTGTTTGCTGGAAAGGGAGGTTGCGGGGCAGGGAGGGCAGTTGATAAGTTTGATGGATAATCGTAACTTAGAGGCAGCATCTGGGGTCTACCTTTTGCGGGTGACTGCGGGAGGGAGAGTGCGGGCGGTGAAAGTTCTTGTTTTGAAGTGAGACGCCGAGAAGCCAAGAAGCCAAGAAGCCAAGAAGCCAAGAAGCCAAAATGGGTCGATCTCACTTCACAGATCGCTGTAGTCTACTAATTCATGTAAAAAGGGTGTTGAATGACGTGAAGATAATGATTCTGTGATGGGGTTCCTGATGGTTGGTTCATCTTCACGATAGGGAGAATCTTCATGCGACGAACGCTGGTGATTGCGCTGCTGGTGCTGACGGCAGCTTCGGCCTTTGCCGCTTCGGCGGGAATGACGGGCTTTGAACTGTTCCGCACGGACGGATTTGCGCGGAATAGCGCCCTCGGGGGGAGCCAGATTGGCGTCGGTGGCGACCTGCAAAGCCTGTATGCCAACCCCGCCGGACTGGGTGACATGACCCGTCCGATGGGCACAGTGGGCTATTTCAAGCACGTGCTGGACATCAATTCAGGCAGTCTGGCGTACGCGAGACCGTTCTCCGGGATCGCCGTTTTCGGGCTCGGGCTCACCTATTTCGACTATGGAAAGTTTGACCGGGCGACGGAATTCGGCCAGAAAACAGGCGAATTCGGGGCTTCAGATTTTCTGGTGACGGCATCCGCGGCGAGAGAATTGTACGAGAATTTGAAGGGCGGGATCTCGCTGAAGTACCTCAATTCGACGATTGATTCCTACACGGCCTCGGCCATGGCGGCGGATGTTGGTTTACTTTATCATACAGGCGTAAAGAACTGGGACGTGGGCGCGGGCATCTTCAATGCGGGCTTTGCGACCTCGGCCTACCTGAAGACGAAGGACAAACTGCCGACCAGCTACCGGTTGGGGTTCTCTGTTCCTTTGGAGCATCTGCCGGTGCGGTTCTCCGTAGCGGGGGATTATATGGACAAAGAGGGGATCCGCGGCATGGGTGGGTTGGAGCTGACGTTCTCGCAGTATATTCAGGGGAGAATCGGCTACAATACCGTGGGCCTCGATGAGCGCGTGGGGACGAACAAGGACGCGCTGGCGGGTTTTTCGGCAGGATTGGGGCTCCACATGAAGAGCTTAAGCTTAGACTACGCCTTGACTTCTCAGGGCGAAGTGGGTTATCTGCACCGTTTCACTCTGGGGACAGTTTTCCCGGCGGGGAAATAGGCATTAAACCTATGCGGATTTCGCGTGTCTTATAGGCGAACCCCATCATGACCGATGGCCAGGATGATCTCGATCTTGTCCGGGAATTCCGGGCGGGAAGCGAGCGCGCCTTCAACGAGCTTGTGCTGAAACACCGGCAAGCCGTCTATTTGACGGCTGCCGGCATGTTAGGCAGCACAGATGACGCGGAGGACGTGGCGCAGGAGGTGTTCATCAAGGCCTACCGGTCGATGGACAGCTTCCGCGGGGACTCGGCATTTTACACGTGGCTCTACCGGATCACGGTGAACCTGTGCCTGAACCAGCTTCGAAAACGGAAGACGCGGACCTTCCTCGGATTGGAGCAGGTGGCGGCGACGTTGCCGGACAACAGGCAGGCCGATGAGGATGTAGAGTTGTCCGAACTGTCCGAGCATGCCCGGCAGGCGATTTCGGAACTCCCCGAGAAGCAGCGGGCGGTGTTCATTCTCAGACACTTTCGAGAACTGCCGCACGCCGAGATTGCGAAGATCATGGACCGGGATGAGGGGACGATTAAGGCGAACTACTTTCAGGCGGTAAGGAAGCTGCGGGCCAAGCTGGGACCGTACATGCAGGGTAAGGAATAGAGCCGTGGATCAGGAAAGATGCACATATTCGCGTGAGAAGTTACTTGAGGTCTTGAGCGAGCCCCTTGCGACGCTCGACCCCGAGCAGCTTGCCGCAGCCAAGGCTCTTTCGATTACGGATGCTGAGATCGCGCAGGAGTTGAAGCAGTGCCTGGCGCTGGGGCGGGTTGTGGACCTGAATCTGTACGGTACGCCGAAGACCAGCGACGCAGCGTTTCTGGTGGCTTTGCGTAATAAATTGGCTGAAGCTGAAAAAGAGCCCGTGATACGGGGACTTTTCGGTTCGTGGCGGTTAGTCGGCGCGGTGGCGTCGGTCTGCGTACTGATGATGGCGGTGATTTTTACGGCGGGAAATCAGGTTACGCCACAGACCATGGCAACGATGCAGACGCAAGATGCTCAGGCCCTGGAGAGCTTTGCCTCGGCGATTGACCCGACGGCCATCATGGTGCCGGATTCAATGACCGATGCGTCGGTGGATGCCGAGTCATTGGCGGTCTACCTTGATGTTCCCGACCTCGTTTCAAATTGGGATTTCGATACGGATACGGATCAGCCGCTGACGGATGAACTCCTCAGTCTCGATCCCCAAACCTTGCAGGAGGTGTTGAACGAACTTGAAGACACGAATTTCTTCTAAATTACTGGCGGCCGTTGCCGGGCTCTTCCTGATGGCTTCTGCCTTTGCGCAGCCACCGGATGGCGGCCCGACTCCGCCTGACGGACAGCGTCCGAATCGCGAGCGGATCGAGACGGTGATCATTGGGAAGTTCTCGTCCGAGCTTAACCTGACTCCTGAGCAGGCGGAGAAGTTTTTCCCACGGTTCCGGCAGTTACGGAATTCGACGGAGGAGATGATGCGCGGTCAGCGCGACCGTCGAGACCAGCTTGATGTGCTGTCGCAGGATCCCAAAGCGGACCAGACGAAGGTCAATACTCTGGTGGAGCAGAACTCCCATGATCAGGAGCAGATGCTGCGCAACAAGCAGGAGTTTTTGAAAGATGTGTCCAGCTTTCTGACACCGCAGCAGGTGTCGCGCTGCTCGATTCTGCTGGATGAACTTCCGCAGCGGATCCGGCAGTATATCGAAGAACACCGGGACATGCGGCAGGATCACAGAATGGGCCCGCCGGCTGACAGGCAGCGGAGCCGTCGAGGCTACTGACCGGACACTCGAAACGCTTACGGAGGCTCGCAGGACAGTAGAGGTTAAAGGTGTGTAAATGGCGCGGTACGGGTTCGTATCGCGCTTTTTTGTGTCTTTCCCTTACGTGCAATAGGATTTGTGGGGGTGCCGACCGAGTGAGACAGGACTGCGTGCGCCTGCGAAATCTGAGGTTTCACATGAAACTCTGAACATGCGCATTGACATTGTGTATGACAGGAATTCCCGAAAGTCCGAGCACAGCACATTGCGCATCAGCAGGCTGCGAGGCCGTGCTTGGGCGAGTTAGGGTTGGTGACGTGTGAAAGAGGGTGAATGCTCTTGGAGCGCATCGGGGCCGACAAATGTCGGCCCCGATGCGTGCGTAAGATGTAGGTCAGCCGTCAGTAGCTGTCCTCATGGAGGATGACCTGACCACGGAAGACGCGATGAATATAAACGGTGTAGAGCAGCACCAGCGGCATGCCGATGAGGGCAATGATCAGC
The DNA here is from genome assembly GCA_036504735.1 of bacterium. Lineage (NCBI taxonomy): Bacteria > bacterium. The sequence goes on along the minus strand of DASXUQ010000005.1, from coordinate 388,675 downwards.
ATGATGGTTTGCGTTTGCGGTGTGGAGGCCGCATTGTAGATGTCGAGGCTGTAGCGCACATCGGTCAGGGACGGCACCAGCCGTGGGAAGAGGCTGAGGGCCGCTTCGCCAATCATCAGGGCAATGGTGACCGATGAGGCGATAAAGGCACGGAAGAATTTTCCCGACTTGGCCGCAACAGGCATGTAAAGCATGGCTCCGACGAGTGGCAGGAGCAGAATCCAGAAGAGGGGATCTGACAGGGAATCATCGAACAGCAAGGGAGCCGTGAAGACCGCGGTGACGGATGCGACCAGATAGAGGGCGACGAAGCTGAGCCAGAGTTTGGGGATCAGCGCAGACAGCCGCTTAAGAAGTTCGCCATCGGATTTCATGGCGAGAAAGATGGCGCCGTGTGCGGTAAATGCGGCAAGGCTGACGAGCCCGACGAGCACGGAAAAGGGGTTCAACAGACCAAAGAAGCTGCCGGTGTAGTTACCCTGTTGGTCAAGGGGAAGGCCGCGCAGGATGTTTCCAAAGGCAATACCGAGCAGCACCGCAGGCAAAATGCTGCCGATGCTGAAGGCATAATCCCAGAAGGATCTCCAGCGGGAATCTTCGACTTTGCTGCGGAATTCGATGGCTACAGCCCGGAAAATGAGGGCGGCGAGGAGCAGCATTAAGGCCGTATAGAGCCCGCTGAAGACGGTAGCATAGACCACGGGGAAGGCGGCGAAAAGTGCGCCACCGCCGGTCAACAGCCAGACTTCATTGCCATCCCAGAGCGGACCGATGGCGTTGAGATGAATGCGGCGTTCGCGTTCATTTTTGGCGAAAAAGTGCAAGGCGCCGATACCCAGATCGTAACCGTCAAGGATGGCATAGCCGATGATCAGGATGCCGACGAGCAGAAACCAGATGGTGTTCAAATCCATGGGTTTACTTCTCCTTTCCGGTGAGGGCTACCGGCCCGACGGCCAGTTTCTTTTTCAGCAGGTAGACATACGTGACGCCAAGAAAGGCGTACATCAAGGTGAGCAACGTAAGAGAGAACCAGACCTGGCCTTCACTGAGCACCGGGGAGAAGGCGTCGCGGGTGCGCATAAGATGATAGACGATCCAAGGCTGCCTGCCAACCTCTGCGGCCATCCAGCCGAGCTGGCAGGCCAACAGGGGCAAGGGAATGGAGAAGACAAACAGTTTGAGCAGCCATTTCTTCTCGAATAACACGCCGTTACGCAGCAGGAAGGTCGCCAGAACCATGATGCCGACAAAGTACATGCCGAGCAGCACCATATTATGGTACGAAACGAAGGTCAGAAACAGCGGCGGAATGTTCTCCGGAGGGAATTCGTTGATTCCCTGCACATGCGCGTGCGCATCACCGAAGGCCAGCCAGCTTAGAAGGCCGGGGATTTTGATTTCAGCCCGGAGAACGGGTGGCGGCTGATCCTGCGGAACTGCGAACAGTACAATGGGCGCACCTTCGACGGAGGTGTAGAGGCCGTTCATGGCGGCGAACTTCTCCGGCTGAGTGGCGGCAACCTGCCGGCCATGCTCATGTCCGAAGGGGAAGATCTCGAGGCAACTGGCAACGAGTCCGAAGATGATCGCAATGCGCATGGACTTTTGGGCCAGTGCCGCTTCCTTATTATGCAGGATGAGGTAAGCGGACAGACCGGCGACGAGGAAGGCACCGGCAATCAGAGCGGCATCTACCGTGTGGAAGTAGCGCGGCAGGGTGGAGGGATTGAAGGCTGCCGCCCAGAAGTCGGACAACTCGGCACGGTGCGCGGTCGCATTCAGCGAGTACCCGGCGGGAGTCTGCTGCCAGGAGTTGGCGACAATGATCCAGAATGCGGACAGCGTCGCGCCAAAAGCAACCATAAGGCTGGAGAACCAGTGCATGCCTTTGCTGACACGGTTTCTGCCGAAGAGATAGAGCCCGAGGAAGGCGGATTCGAGGAAGAAGGCAAGCACGCCTTCGGCGGCGAGGGGCGCGCCGAAGATATCACCGACAAACTTGGAATACTGGGCCCAGTTTGTGCCGAACTGGAACTCCATGACGATACCGGTCGCAACACCCACGGCAAAGGTGAGAGCGAGAATCCTGCCGAAGAACTTGCCCAGCCGCACGTAGTCGGCACTGTTCTTCCGCCAGCCCAGCCATTCGATAATGACCAGAAGCCAGGCAAGACCGATGGTTATGGGCGGGAATAGAAAGTGGAAGCCCACTGTCATCGCGAATTGAATCCGCGACAAAAGTTCGACATCGAGGTTCATACGGATTACTCCTTTCGCAGTTCTTATGAGTAGTCAGTGGATTAATTGGATACAGGTGCAGGCGCGGCCTTGGCGCCCGCAGCCATGCTCATATAGCTGGCGAAATTGGCGGCGGTTTCAGTGGCCAGATCGGCGAGGGTCTTGGCACGCAGACTGGTTTTGATCTGTTCCTGAACTCCGGACCAGACGACGTGCACGGCGCAGTAGGGCGAGCGGTGGCAGACATTGTGGTGGATCAGGCACTTGTTCAAAAACATTTTGCCCTCCACCGCCTCGAAGACATCGAGTAATGTCAGCTCTGTGGCGCTGACGGCGAGCTGGATGCCGCCGGTAACGCCTACCGAAGACCTGACAAAGCCGGCCTTGGTGAGCACGGGGACGATTTTGCGGAGATAGCTTTCCGGGACTTGAGCGCCGGATGCCACCTCTCCGATGCGGCGCGGAGAATTCACGTCTCCGGAGCAGAGATAAAGGAGTGCACGGACGGCGTACTCAGTGGTCATAGTAATCTGCATGATGGAGCCTCTATATAGGGAACAGTTTTGATTGAACAGGAGAATAGTGATCGTTATTGTCACGATTAAACTTAGGAATTATTTCACATATTGTCAATGTTAGAAACCATAACGGAATCGCTGTCATATATACCGGAATAATAAATTTTTAAATGATATGATCAGGGTGCAAGAGCGTGATGTAGCAAATGTTTTTAGTGGGCAGAGAGGCATTTAGAATAGTTGACTTCTTTGTCAGGAAACGCTTGAGGATCTCGATTAAGAAAATTTTCGGTGTGGTAGGTTGTAGGCCATCCGTTGGAGACCGTGGAGCGGCAGCACGCTTGCAACTCAGGGGGGAAAAGTGCATATTTTAGATTCACTTCCTCCCGAGTTTGCCGTCTATGTCACACCCTCTCTTATCTATCCTGATTGTCTCCTACAATACGCGGGACCTGCTCGCGGACTGCCTGCGCTCGCTCCGCCGTGTGGCGGATGAAGCACCGTTCGAGACGATTGTGGTGGACAATGCGTCCTCGGATGGCTCGGCGGACTATGTGGTGGAGCAATTTCCGGAGGTGCGGCTAATCCGGCTGGATAGAAACATTGGATTTGCTGCCGCCATGAACGAGGCCATCGAGGCCTGTCAGGGGGGACTGTTTCTGGCGCTGAATCCGGATGCGGTGGTTCCGGCTGGAACGCTCCGAAAACTGATGGACTTCATGGTGATGAATCCGACGGCGGCTGTAGCGGGGGCGGTGCTGACCTATGCCGATGGATCGCTACAGGGATCGACCTTTCGCTTTCCGAGCCTGTTCCGGGAATTCTGGAATTTCCTGCCGGAACTGAAAGCCATCTTGCGGCCACAGGTCACGTGGCTGAAAGTGACGGATGTTCATAAACCGCGCGAACCGATACAGGTGGACTGCGTCAGCGGCGCGGCGCTGATGGCCCGGACGGACGCCGTGAAACAGATCGGCGGATTTGACGGCGAGTTCTTCCTGTACCACGAGGAGATGGATTTATGCACCCGGCTGCGAAAAGCGGGCTGGGAAGTCTGGTCGGTGCGGCAGGCGCAGGTGATTCATCTGGACGCCAAGGCATCAGGCTACCGCCAGAACAGGCTGCCGCACCAGCCGGTGCTGGGATGGCGGATTGGGGGGATGGACCGGCTGTGGTGGAAGCATAAATCCAGACGACAACATGCTTTATGGCGGACGCAGGGATGCGCGTTGCTGCGCTTGAGAATTGCGTTAATTGGTGGTGGGATGTTGTTTTCGCAGGCATGCCGCGACAGAGTGCATGAGTTGGTAAAGATTGTGAAAATGCTGCATGAGCCCGCGGATTCAAAGCGGCAGAAAGCTGCAGCGAAGGTCCGCCGCGACTGACGGCCAAAGGCATTTGAAGCCGTCAATTGGCTTGACTCTTTCAGCGATAAGCTTATCTTTATAAGCTTACAGGTTTCGGGCGGGGCATGAGCCTTGTCCGCCCGAAGAAAATGGTGAATTGCTGCCCCGAGGAGGTTGTTGTGGCTCAACTGTCTACAGATAAGATTCGAAACATTGGACTTTTCGGTCATGGCCATAGTGGCAAGACGATGCTCGCGGAAGCCATGTTATACTCCATGGGCGTCATCACCCGTATGGGTAAAGTCGAAGAGGGCACGACCGTTTCCGATTACAGCAAGCAGGAGATGGAGCGGCAAATGTCGATTACGGCGGGAGTGCTGCGGGGCACGCACCACGACCACGTGATTAACTGTATTGACACACCGGGATTTGCGGACTTCGTGGGCGAAGTCTTTTCCAGCCTGCGGGCGGTGGATCTGGCGGTGTTGGTTGTGGACGGGAGCACGGGGCACGACATCGGGCATTCGCGCGTTTTCAACATGGCGACCGAGCTGGGGCTGCCGCGCATGTTTTATGTGACGAAGCTTGACCGGGAACACATCAAGTGGAACGAGACGGTGGACGGGTTGCGCGAGGAGTTCGGCACGCACGTCAGCCCGATTGAGTTTCCGGTGAACGCGGGATTGGGTTTTAACGTGATCGCCAGCGCGCTCACGATGAAGGAATATCATTATCAGGATGACGGGTCGGGCAAGGTCACGGAGCAGCCGCTGAGTGCCGCGGCCAAGGAGCGGGCGGACGCTTTGCGCGCGCAGCTTATGGAAGTGGCGGCGGAGGCTGATGACGCGTTGCTGGAGAAGTTCTTCGAGAACGGCGAACTCAGCGACGAAGACTTCGAGCGCGGCATCCGGCAGGGCATCGCCAAGGGGACCTTCTTCCCGGTGTTATGCGGTTCGGGTGCGCGCAATATCGGCGTTTCGCGATATGTGGAGTTCCTGACGACTTACGGGCCGTCGCCGCTGAACCGGCCGCCGGTTATCGGCAAGGGACCGAACAACGGGACGCAGATCGAAGTCAAAGCCGACGCGAACGAGGCGTTCTCGGCCTTCTGTTTCAAGACGACCGCCGAGGCCCACGTGGGCGAACTTTCCTTTGTACGCGTCTATTCGGGCAAGGTGATGCAGGGTGCGGATCTGCTCAATCCCAACCAGAGCAAGACGGAAAAGGTCGGTCAGATTTTCTACATCAGCGGCAAGACCCGTATTCCGGCGGAGCAATTCATTGCGGGCGAAATCGGTGCGATGGTGAAGCTGAAGACGACGCGCACAGGCGACACGCTGTGCGATTCCAAGCGGCCCGTGCAGTTTGCGGACATCGCCTTCCCCGAGCCGGTGCTTGAGACCGCCGTGGTTCCCAAGAATAAGGGCGACGAGGACAAGATCGCCAGCGGCTTGAACGCGCTGCGGGCGGAAGATCCGAGCTTTACGCTGTATCAGGACGCGGAACTGGGGCAGATGGTTTTGAAGGGACAGGGCGACCTGCACCTGAACAACATTCTTTCCCGCCTGAAAGAGCGCACTAATGTGGATGCGGACATGGTGGAGCCGAAGGTTCCTTACCGCGAGACGATTCGCGGCAGCGCCGACGCCGAAGGCAAGCATAAGAAGCAGTCGGGCGGACGCGGCCAGTACGGTCTGGTGTGGCTGAAGCTGGAGCCCAAGCCGCGCGGCGAAGGCTACGAGTTTGTGGACGCGATTGTGGGCGGCGCCATTCCCACCAAGTTTGTGCCGGCCGTGGACAAGGGTATTCAGGACACCACCCCGCGCGGCGTGATTGCCGGCTATCCGGTGGTGGACGTGCGTGTGACGGCGTTTGACGGCAAGTACCACGATGTGGACTCGTCGGAAATGGCGTTCAAGATTGCCGGGCGGCTCGGATTCCGCGCGGCGTTCAAGAAGGCCAAGCCGGTGATTTTGGAGCCTGTCTTTGATCTGATGGTCAAGGTGCCCGAAGAGTATATGGGCGACGTGATGGGCGATCTGTCTTCCCGCCGCGGAAAGATTCTCGGCATGGAGAGTGAAGGCCGTTACCAGATTATTCGCGCCAAGGTGCCGCAGAAGGAGCTGTACCGCTACGCCACCGCCCTGCGCTCGATGTCGCAGGGACGCGGCGCGGCGACGCAAAACTTCTCTCACTATGAAGAGGTGCCGCCGGAAATCCAGCAGCGTCTCGTGGCCGAGTATGTGGAAGAGAAGGAAGAAGAATAGGAGAGAAGCCTGTGGATCGCCTTTGGGCCCCCTGGCGGATGCCGTATATTATGTCCACGGTCAAACAGAACGACGAGGGCTGTGTCTTCTGCAGGATGCTCGCCGAGGCGGAGGATGAGCGCAATCTCATCATCTACCGCGGCGGGCATGCCTTCGTGGTCATGAACCTCTTCCCGTACAATACCGGTCATTTGATGGTGGTTCCCACGCGGCATACGGGCGATTTTGCGTCCCTGGCCGCGGACGAGCACCTCGAACTCGATTCCTTGATCGCGAGGTCGCACGCGGCGCTGGCTAAATCGCTCTCGCCGCACGGGTTCAACATCGGGATGAACCTGGGCCGGGCTTCCGGAGCGGGAATTGTGGATCATCTGCATTACCATATCGTGCCGCGCTGGAGCGGCGATGCGAACTTCATGTCGGTGGTGGCGGACACGAAAGTGATTTCGGAGAGCCTCATCGATACCTGGCGGCGTTTGAAGGCCGCGTTCTGATCTTCAGAAAAGCGCGGTGGGCGTGAGTTCGCTGCGCTTTTTGTTTATCCGGGAAAAGGGTGCAGGATTCGAGTGGGCAGCGGATGGCCCTTCGGCCACCCCCCTGAATCCCCCCACTAAAGTGGAGGGAACAAAGAACCCGAATCCTGTCCACGAATTCCAGCAGGGCAAACCTGTTCCCTTCTTTTTCTTCCGCTGCACACACTCTTATTTCTTTCCTTTCAAGTCTGGATGCATCATGGCTTACACTACACCTGCGATGAAGGATCGCCTCGGTCAGACCTTCCGGCGCGACTCGTGGTGGGCGACTCCATCGGCAATGTTCCTGGTTTTTACCGGATTCGTGATCTACGCGACGATTGCGGCGATTGTGAATCCGGCGGCCGGTCCCGACCGTTATTATTACGATCTGGACGGTGCGCATTTCCTGTCCCCGTTCTACTCCCCGAACTTTCACGAGATGTTCCCGGGAGTGGCGGCGTTTCGGTATTTCCCGGCGTTCTGGGTAGTGTGGCTGCCGATTGCATTCCGCGTGACCTGTTACTACGGGCGCAAGGCCTATTACCGTTCGATTCTGCTGAATCCGGCGGGGTGCGCCGTGGGCAAAGGAACGGATCGCGGGTACAAAGGAGAGACGGCGTTTCCGTGGGTGATCAACAACCTGCACCGCTATTTCTTCTACCTGATCGTGCTGCTGGTGCTGTTTCACTGGAAGCACTTCTATGATGCGTTTCATTTTGAAGGCGGTTTCGGCATGAGCATCGGCTCGCTGGTGGTGGCGGCGGATACGATTCTGCTGACGCTGTACGTGGCGAGCTGCCATTCCTTCCGCCACCTGCTCGGCGGCAATGTGGACTGCTTCTCCTGCGCCAAGGCCGGGCATCTGCGATATGAAGGGTGGAAGGGCGTGAGCTGGCTGAACCAGTTCCACAACTTCTTTTTCTGGGCCAGCCTGATTGCGGTGGGCTTCGCCGATTTCTACATTCGCATGATTGCCATGGGCAAGTGCGCCGATGTGAGGTTCTTCTAATGGCAAATTACATCACACACGAAACCGATGTGCTGGTGGTTGGCGCCGGCGGCGCGGGATTGCGCGCGGCGATTGAATCGGCGGCGATGGGTGCGAAGACCGCGGTGGTTATGAAGTCGCTGTTGGGCAAGGCGCATACCGTGATGGCCGAAGGCGGCGCGGCTGGGGCGCTGGCGAATGCCGACCCGCGTGATTCGTGGAAGACGCACTTCCGCGACACGATGAAGGGCGGCAAGATGATGAACGACTACCGCATGGCGGAAATCCACGCCAAGGAAGCGCCGGACCGGCTGCTCGAGCTTGAAGAGTGGGGCGCGGTGTTCGACCGCACCAAGGACGGGCTGATTCAGCAGCGCAATTTCGGGGGGCATACCTATCCGCGCCTGGCGCACGTGGGCGACCGCACGGGCCTGGAAATGATCCGCACGCTGCAGGACAAGCTGGTGCATATGCCGGCCGAGATCTTCATGGAAATGACGGTCACGCATCTGTTCAAGGACGGCGACGCGGTGTGCGGCGCGCTGTGCTATACGCGGGACACGGGTGAGTTTCACCTGTTCCACGCCAAGGCCATCGTGATCGCCACGGGCGGATTCGGCAAGGCGTTCAAGATCACAACGAATTCCTGGGAATATACGGGAGACGGCCAGAGCCTGGCATTGGACGCGGGCGCGGAATTGATGGACATTGAGTTCTTCCAGTTCCATCCGACGGGCATGGTGTGGCCGCTTTCGGTGCGCGGGCTGCTGGTCACGGAAGCGGTGCGCGGCGACGGCGGCGTTCTGAGGAATAATAAGGGCGAGCGCTTCATCTTCAACTATATTCCCGAAGCCTTTAAGAACGACGTGGCTTCCACGGAAGAAGAGGCGCGCGAGTGGGTGAAGCAAGTCGTGGCGGGAAAACAGGCTACGGTGCGTCGTCCGCCGGAGCTGCTGACGCGCGACGTGGTGGCGCGTGCGATCCGCGACGAGGTCAACGCCGGGAGAGGGTCCCCTCACGGCGGTGTGTTCCTCGATATCGCCTCGCAGCGCACGCCCGAAGAGATCAAGCGCGGCCTGCCTTCGATGTATCATCAGTTCATGAAGCTGGCGAATCTGGACATCACCAAGGAGCCGATGGAAATCGGCCCGACGGCGCACTACTCGATGGGCGGCATCCGGGTGGATCCGCAGACGGAGATGGCGACCGTGAAGGGACTGTTTGCGGCGGGCGAGTGCGCCGCCGGATTGCACGGGGCTAACCGTCTCGGAGGCAATTCGCTGTCCGACCTGATCGTGTTCGGCAAGCGCGCCGGAGCCGGCGCGGCGGATTACGCGAAGAAGAGCGGATCAGCGGGTCGCGTCAACTCCGAGCAGGCGGATGCGGCGGTGAAATATAATCTGAGTTTCTTTGAGCGCAAGGATGGCGAGAACCCCTACGATCTGCATCATGAGATTCAGGAGATGATGCACAATCTGGTCGGCATCATGCGTACGGAAGACGAACTCAAGCAGTCTCTGGTGGAAATCGAAAAGCTGAGTGGGCGCGTGCCGCGCATGTCGGTGAAGGGCGCGCGAACCTACAATCCGGGCTGGCACCTGGCGATGGATCTGAAGAATATCCTGACGGTGTCACATGCACTTGCGATGGCGGCGCTGGAACGGAAGGAAAGCCGTGGCGGCCATGCGCGGTCGGACTATCCGAATTATGACCCGGAACTGAGCAAGGTGAATCTGGTGGTGCGGAAGGAAAACGGCAAGATGACGGTGGTCAAAGTGCCGAAGCCCGAGCTGCCTCCGGAATTGAAGCAGCTTGTGGAGGAGGCGTAAGATGAGCAGTACTAAGCAAACCGTGAAAATATTCCGCGGCGATCTGGCGAGCGGAAAGCTGGTGGATTATCAGGTGGACGTGGACGAGGGCATGGTCGTGCTCGACGTCGTGCACAAGGTTCAGGCGGAACAGGCTCCCGATCTGTCGGTACGCTGGAACTGCAAGGCCGGCAAGTGCGGCTCGTGCAGTGCGGAAGTCAACGGCAAGCCGAAACTGATGTGCATGACGCGCATGGACACCTTTCGGCCCGACGAAGCCCTTACGATACAGCCGGTCCGCACCTTCCCGCACGTCAAGGATCTGGTGACGGACGTGTCGTGGAATTACGGCGTCAACAAGAAGATTCCGCCGTTCAAACCGCAGCCGAAGAATCCCGACGGCACATGGCGGATGTACCAGTACGAAGTGGACCGCGTGCAGGAATTCCGCAAGTGCATCGAATGCTACCTGTGCCAGAACGTGTGCCACGTGCTGCGCAACAGTTCGAAGTTCGACGAGTTCTACGGGCCGCGATTCATGGTGCGGCTGGCGTCGCTGGAGATGCATCCGCTGGACGCCGAAGACCGCATCAAGCTGATCAAGGATCTGGCAGGCGTGGGCTACTGCAATATTACCAAGTGCTGCACGGAAGTGTGCCCCGAGGATATCCATATTACCGACAACGCGATCATTCCGCTGAAGGAGCGGGTTGCAGGACGGTTCTACGATCCGCTGAGCCTGCTGTTCCGGTTGATTCGCGGAGACAAGTCGTGAAAACGCACACCGAGTATCTGACCTTAAAGACGGCGCGGCGTGAAGAGTTCGTGAACATTACGCCGCAGGTGGAAGACGCCATTCGCAAGTCCGGCGTCAAGGAAGGAATGATACTGGTGTCGGCGATGCACATTACCGCCGCGGTGTATGTCAATGACGCGGAGTCGGGCCTGATCGAAGACATTAAGGACTGGCTCCGCGTGCTGGCTCCCGACAAGGATTACCGGCATCACCGGACAGGAGAGGACAACGGCGCGGCACATCTGAAGAATCTGTTGCTGCACCATGAAGTGATTATTCCCATCACCGGCGGCCGGGCGGACTTTGGTCCGTGGCAGCAGGTGTACTACGCGGAATTCGACGGGCAGCGGCCCAAACGCGTGGTGCTCAAGGTGATGGGAGAATAGCATGGACGCCCCGCTGGATCTGATCATCATCGGAGCGGGTCCGGCGGGAATAGCGGTGGGCCGGGCGGCGCGGCGCGCGGGACTGCGGTTTCTGATTCTGGAGAAGGGGGCGATCTGCAACACGATCTTCCATTTCCCGGAGCGGATGACGTTTTTCTCGACTGCGGATCTGCTGGAATTTCCGGACGCGCCGATGGTGATCAGCGGCGACAAGCCGAACCGCCACGAAGTGATGTCCTATTTTACGAAAATCGCTTTGAAGGAGGAGATGCCGGTCTCCACCTTCGAAGCGGTTTCCTCCATTCGCCGGGTGGACGACCACTTTGAGGTGCAGACGTCGAAGCGGTGTCTGGCGGCGGGCGCGGTGGTGCTGGCAACGGGGTCGTATGATTGCCCGAATCTGCTGCACGTCCCGGGCGAAGATCTGCCCAATGTCAGTCATTACTATCACTCGTCTCAGCCGTACATCGGCAAGCGGGTAATGATTATCGGCGGCAGGAATTCGGCGGTGGAGACGGCGCTGGATCTGTACCGGCAGGGAGCGCAGGTGACGGTGGTGCATCGCGGGGCTTTCGACTACGGCGCGTCGCTGGATGAATCGGGAATCAAATACTGGCTGCTGCCCGACTTTTTAAACCGTCTCAAAGAGGAGAAGATCGCGCATTTCTGGAACAGCTCGGTACTGCGGATTGAACCGGAGCGGGTGCTGCTGCGGACGTCCAAGGGCGAGCGCTGGGTGGACAACGATTTCGTGCTGGCGCTGATCGGTTATCATCCGGACTATGCTTTGCTGGAGCGGGCCGGAGTGGAATTCGGCGGCGCAGCTCAGGCTCCGGCCAGTGATCCGGCAACCCTGGAAACCAATGTGCCCGGGTTGTATGTGGCAGGCGTGGTTACGGGCGGCAAGGATCACCGCAAGGTGTTTATCGAGAACAGCCGCCGTCACGGCGAACTGATTATCGCGCATGTGCGGCAGCGTCTGCTGGCGGCGCACGCGCAGATGTGAGTCCGGCCCGGCCCGGAACACGCGCACCTTTAATACGATGATATAGTCACAGAAGCTCTCTACCGAGAGGATGTATGCTATGGACGGTTATCTGGATGAATCCTTCAACAAGGAAACGGACCGGTATCTTCTGAGCCTGCTCTCGCCGCCGGACGGGGTTCTGGCGCGGATGGAGCAGTATGCACTGACGAAGAAATTTCCGTTCATCGGGCCGCTGGCAGGCAATCTGCTGGGGATTCTGGCGCGAGCGACGGACGCACGGCGAATTTTTGAACTGGGATCGGGATTCGGCTACAGCGCGCTGCATTTCGCGCGGTTGATGCCGCCCGACGGCCGGGTGATTTGCACGGACGGGGATCCGGAAAACAAGGTGCGGGCGGAAAAGTATTTTGCGGATGCCGAACTGAGCGAGAAGTTAGAGTTCCACGTGGGAGATGCGGTGTCGATTCTGGAGCGGTTTGCCGGGCCGTTCGACATCATCTTCATGGATATCGACAAGCAGGGCTATCCGCAGGGGTTCCGCGCGGCATGGCCGAAGCTGAAGGTGGGCGGGCTGTTTATTGCGGATAATCTGCTGTGGCACGGCAATGTGCTCTCGGATGATCAGCAGCCGACGACGCGCGGCGTCCGTGATCTTACGAAACTGATTTACGCCACACCGGGCACGCGCACCAGCGTCGTTCCGCTGCGGGACGGCGTGTCGATTACTGTCAAGCTGTTTTAGCCCTTGAGACGTTATGCCCCGTTGGTTTAAGGTGTGCCGCACGGATGATGTGAAGCCCGGGCACGCCGCGTCCGTTTCGCTGTATGCGCGCCCCTATGCCGTTTTCAATGTGGACGGCAGGCTCTATGGCATGGACGGCGGCTGCGCGCATATGAAGGCCAATCTTGCATCGGGCGCAATGTATGGCAACATTGTCGAATGTGCGATGCACGGCTGGGAATATGATGTCACCACCGGGGAGTGCCTGACTATCCCCGGTGTTCGCCTGAAGACTCATCCGCTCAAGATCGAGGAAGGATTTGTCTGGATCGATATTGAGACGAAGGACGAAGACGAGGAAGATATCTAAGACGTGAGACCAGAGACTCGAGACATGAATTGCGTGTGCTGGATGTACCTTTGTGTTGAGGGGACAGAGAACCGTCCCGTAAGTCGCGAAAAATAATCGTAAGGCAAAGAGGCCTTGGAGGTTGCGATGGTGAATTCACGGAGAATGTTTTTGACAACGTGCGTGGTGCTGCTTGCCTGCTTCGTGATGATCCGCGGAGCAATGGCCGCACCGTTTGAGGTTCGGTTCCAGAGTGGAACGGTCACACCCGCTGAGGGAGTGTACGAGGTTCCGGCGCTGTCCGCGCAGACCGTGGGCGCTGACCATGTTCATGCACTGGTTCAGCTTGCCGATTATCTGCATGCGGGACAGAAGCAGGATCTGGCAGCGGCGGGAATCGAACTGCTGGGGTATTTGCCGGACCGCGCTTACGTGGCATCGGTGAGAGTGGGTTTGGATGCCGCCACCGCCGCGCAGGCGGGAGTGCGGCACATTTCGGCCATGCTGCCGGTGTACAAACTGCACCCGCGCGTCATTGCCGGAGAGCTGGGCAAGTGGAGCGAGTACACCAACGGCCGCCACGTGTTTTCGGTGGACATTATGCCCGATGTGACTCTGGAGCAGGCGCGCAAGGAACTGCTTGCCGCCGGCTGCGAACTGGGCAACACTTTTGAGGCGGCGCACAGTGTGGTTGCCGCTTTCGACGCCAAGAATGCCGCGGACATTGCGGGCCTTGACGCCGTGCTTTTCATCAATGAGATCTCACCGCCGCTGGACATGGTGAACGACGTGACTCGTACACGGCTGCACGTCAACGAAGTGCAGACCACGCCGTACAACCTGAACGGCGACAGCACGACGATTCTGGTGTTTGACGGCGGTATGGTGGACAGCACGCATCCTGCTTTCGGCGACCGAGTGACGTGGAACTCCGCAGGCGCGGTGCTGGACCATTCGACGCACGTGGCGGGCACCGTGGGCGGCGCGGGGCAGGCGGGCGGCGCGGAACGCGGCATGGCTCCCATGGCGCGAATCATCAGCGGCTCCTATACCGTGGCGACGAACCCGATTTTCTACAACAATCCCGGAAATTTCGAATCCGATTACCGCCGCGCGCGCCGCACGTTCAATATCGAAGAGACTACGAACTCTATCGGTATCAACATCGAGCAGAACGGCTACTCCTGCGCGTGGTTCGGTGACTATGAGCTGACGGCCCGTACGCTGGATATTCTGACCCGCGACACGGAAGGCTCGCCGCTGACCATGTTTTTTGCGGCCGGCAATGACCGCAACGGCGCAACCTGCGGCTTGAACTATTCGTCCATGTCGGTCCCGGCCTGCGCGAAGAACGTGATCACGGTCGGTTCGACCAATACGTCCGACGGCATTTCGTCTTTCTCCTGCTTCGGTCCGACGGATGACGGGCGCATTAAGCCGGAAGTCTGCGCGACGGGCGAAAACGTGACCAGCACGATGCCCGGCGGCGGATACGGCCAGATGAGCGGAACATCCATGGCGACGCCCGCAGTGGCCGGCGTGGGCCTGCTGATTCTTCAGCGCTGGCACCGCATGTTTCCGGGCGCGCCGGATCCGATGCCGGAAACGATGAAGGCGATTCTCATTAACTCCGCGACGGATATGGGCACGGCCGGCGTGGATTTCGGCACGGGTTTCGGCCTGGTTAATGCTCTCAAGGCCATCCAGAACATGGAAGCCGGCGGCATTCTGGAGAGTGAACTGGGTGCGGACGAAGATTATACGCACAGCTTTACGGTGGGCTCGGGACAGAGCGCGCTGGATGTCAGCCTGGCGTGGAGTGACGTCGCCGCCTTGGGCAACGTGATTCCGACGCTGGTGAACGACCTCGATCTGCGCCTGGTGGATCCCAACGGCACGTCCTATCTGCCGTGGCGATTGAATGCGGCCAGTCCGAGTTCGCCCGCGCAGACGGGTGTGGATTCGATCAACGTCTGCGAGCGCGTGCACGTGGCCAATCCCGCCGCGGGAACGTGGACGCTGCATGTGACGGGCCACTTGAACGGCAGCGAGACCCAGACCTTCGGACTGTCCTCCAACGCGGCTCTGGTGGCCGGCTGGGCGACGGTTACAGGCCAGTTGGTGAACAGCGCGCAGACGGCTTTCCCCGGACGCGTGGCGGTGGTGAATGACATTCAGCTTGCGGAGACTGACAGCACGCTGCATTATGCGCTGTATGTTCCGGGTGGGCAGTCGGTGACGCTGCATGCGGAAGCGTACGGCTATGTTCCGCGCGATACGACCTTCACGCCGGTATCTGGACAGAACGCGGTGAACATCGTCTTCCCGACGGTGGCGGCGAACGGCACCGTGACGGGCGTGGTGACGAATCAGTTCGGCGCACATCTGCCGGGCGCGGTGGTCAGCTTTGGATTCCCCGGAGCGACGGTTGCACCGGATACGACGGATGGAACGGGCACCTATTCGGCTTCGATGCCCGGAGCGATTGTCTATCATGTGGTGGCGGATTATTACGGAGCCAAGGCCGCAGTGGATGTGACTCCGACTCCGAACGGGACAACGACGGCGAATATCACCATCACCAGTCCGCAGTTCCTGCCGGCAGGTCCCGATGCACACGGCTATTATGCTTTCGAAGAGCAGGATTCGGGTTTGACGGCGCAATATGACTGGCTGGAAGTCAGCCCGGCCGTGGGCGGCCCGGGAACGACGATCACTCCGGGCACGGGCAATGACTGGATCGTGCCGGTCACGCTGCCGTTTACCTTCCGCTATTATGGGCAGGACTACACAACGGCTTCGGTCGGCGCCGACGGCTATGTGGCCTTTGGTTCGACCACGGGCTGGGATAGTGTCTACGTGAACCGTGACATTCCCAATGCGCGCGTCCCCAACAATATGATCTGCGTGTTCTGGGATGACCTCAATCCGGCACCCGCACCGGGCGACGGCGACTACGCCACCTATTATGACGCGGCGAACTCGCGGTTCATTATCGAGTTCCACTACGTCTCGCATTACACGCCGAACACCAACCATGTAACGGCGCAGCTTATTCTGTATCCGCAGACCGCACATCCGACAGTGACGGGTGACAATGAGTTCCAGATCCAGTACCAGGCGGTGGATTATTCCGATAACAACCCGGTGGCGGATGCAGACGCGACGATCGGCATCGAAAACGGCGACGGAACGCAAGGCATTCAGGTGGTGTTCGACAGTGGCTATGATCCGCACTGCTTCCCGCTGCGCGCCGAGCATGCCCTGCTCTTTACCACGGGCCGGGTGGCGGGATACGGTACGGTGACTGGACACGTAACGACCGTGCCGCCGGTAGCGGACATCACTCAGGTCGCCGTGACCATCGGCAGCCGCACGGTTCATCCGAATGCCAGCGGCAACTTCGTGGCTGACAGCATGTTTGCGGCCAACTACATTGCCCACGCGACCATTGCGACGTACGAAGTCGGCGCGGACACCTTCCTGCTTCGTCCGGACAGCACGGTTAATCTGAGCTTCACGCTGCTGCGTCTGGATCCGCCGCGGAATCTGACCGGCCAGTATGCGCCGGACGTGCGGGAAATCCAGATGACGTGGAACCGCCCGGCCTGCCTTGAAGGCGGCTCGCCGCTGGATGGTTTCACAGGGTATGAGATCTGGCGGTTCAATGTAGGCACGCCGGTGGCCACGGTTACGGATACCTTCTACAACTACCACGTCACACAGAGCGGAAACCACATTTTCTGGGTCGTAGGTCTGTATGACGGCGGCCGGTCGGACACGTCTAACCATTACCGCGTGGCGGTGGTGCTGGGCGCAGATGACAACACGAACACGATTCCCACGACGTTCTACCTCAAGCAGAACTACCCGAATCCTTTCAATCCCACCACGCGCATCGAGTACGGCCTTCCCAAGGCCGCGCCGGTGAGCCTCGATATCTTTGACATCCTTGGCCGGAATGTGGCGGTCCTCAGCGCAGGCACGCAGGACGCCGGGGTCCATACCGTCTCCTTTGACGGCACGAACCTTGGGTCAGGCATCTACTATTGCCGCCTGCGAGCGGGCGAATTTGTCCACGTTCAGAAAATGCTACTGATGCGGTAGTCGCCGGTCACGCATAGGGTAACTCAGCAGAGGGTCGCACAGTGTGACCCTCTGCTGCATAACGTGTACGCTTGGGTGCACGTGTGCAGGAGGCGGCACGATAGTTGCTCCTTCTGCCTCAGTTTAGAACACTAAGGTATGCATCGCCCATGAAGGTAAAACCTCTTGCCACCGTCGAGGTGGTACCCGTTCTGCCGGAGAACATCAGCAGCCTGCGGGATCTTGCGTATAACGTCTTGTGGTCATGGAATCCGGACATCCTGTCCCTGTTTCAGGCGCTGGACGCGGACTTGTGGGAAGCGGTCGGGCATAACCCCGCGCGTTTGCTGCGGGAAGTCTCGCAGCACCGGCTCACTGAGGCGGCGCAGAGCCCCTCGTTTCTCGAACACTATGACCGTTGCCTGCGCTTCCTTGAACGCTATATGCGGGAACCGTCGTGGTTCGATAAGACGTGTATGCCAGCAACGCCTGCGGACGTGGTCTATTTTTCGATGGAGTACGGACTCTCGGAGGTGCTGCCGGTCTACAGCGGCGGTCTGGGAGTGCTCAGTGGCGACCATCTGAAATCGTCCTCGGACCTTGGATTGCCGCTGGTGGGTATCGGTTTGGCCTATCGCCAAGGCTATTTTCAGCAGCTTCTGACGGCGGATGGGTACCAGACCGAGACCTATCCGGAGAATGATTTCGAGCGGTTGTGCATGACGCCTGTGCTGGATTCGCGGGGTGCGCGGCTGAAGATTACGATGTCGTTTCCCGGACGGAATGTCGTCGTGCAGGCCTGGAGGATTCAGGTTGGTCGCGTGCCATTGTATCTGCTGGACACCGACGTGCCGGAGAATTCACCGGCGGACCGCCGCATCACCTACATGCTGTACGGCGGGGACCGGGAGACGCGGATTCAGCAGGAAATCGTACTCGGCATGGGCGGAGTGGAACTGGTATCGCGGCTGGGAATCGAAACCACCGTATGCCACATGAACGAAGGCCATTCGGCATTCATTCAGTTGGCGCGCATTGCCCGCGAAACCAAGCGCGGCCTCAGCACGGATGAAGCGGTCCAGCTCATTTCCGCGGGAACGGTTTTCACGACGCATACTCCGGTCCCGGCGGGCATCGACCAGTTCCCCAGCGACCTGATGGACCGTTACTTCGGGCATATCTACGGCCAGTTGAATTTGTCGCGTGAAGAGCTATTGTCTTTGGGCTCGCGCCAACCGGGGATCCCGGGTCAGCTTTTCAACATGGCGATCTTTGCGATCCGCACATCGGACTACACCAATGGCGTCAGCCGGCTTCACGCGGACGTGTCCCGTAGTTTGTGGGAAGACAGTTGGCCCAATCTGCCGCACGATGAGATCCCCATCGACTATGTGACCAACGGCGTTCACATGAGCACGTGGATCGACGAGCACATGGCGGCGTTGTATGATAAGTATCTCGGAATCGAATGGCGGCGCAACCCGGACCACAAGGAATTGTGGTCCAAGGTGCGGGATATTCCCGACGAGGAGCTGTGGGAAGCGCACCTGGTCGGGCGCAACGCGCTGTTGAACTTCACACGCCGCCGATTGGCCGAGCACCGCGCGCGCACAACCGGCGTGGAGATGAGTGCGGAGCAGCTTGAGGTGATCCTCGATCCGCAGATTCTGACCATAGGGTTTGCGCGACGTTTTGCCACCTATAAGCGTGCCACACTGCTGCTGCGATATCCGGAGCGTCTGTTGGCGCTGCTGCGCGACCCCAAGCGGCCATTGCAACTTGTCTTTGCGGGCAAGGCCCATCCGCAGGATGACGCGGGCAAGGCGCTGATTCACGACATTATCTATTTCGCGCGTTCACAGGGACTGGAAAACCGGATTGTGTTCCTCGAGAACTATGATCTGGGCGTGGCCCGTTATCTGACGCACGGTGTGGACGTGTGGCTGAACACTCCGCGCCGTCCGCTCGAAGCCAGCGGCACCAGCGGCATGAAGATTCTGCCCAACGGCGGTTTGAATCTCTCGGTTCTCGATGGCTGGTGGGACGAAGCCTACGCGCCGGGTTTAGGCTGGCCGATAGGGCGGGGAAGAACCGTTCCGGATGAGAAGACGCAGGATGACCGCGACGCGCAGTCCTTGTATGACACGCTGGAAAAACAGATTGTCCCGCTCTTTTATGGCTATGAAGACGGCAAGATTCCGCGGCGCTGGATTGCTTCGATGAAGGAGTCCATTGCCGAACTGGTGCCGCGTTTCAACTCCAACCGCATGGTCAAGGAATACTGCGAGGATTATTATTCGCGCGCCCTGGCGCGTTCGCGGCATTTGATGGAGGATAACTGTGCGGGGGCCAAGGCTCTGGCCGTGTGGAAAGAGCGGATCCGCGCCGCATGGAATGGCGTGAGTATCGCCGGTGTGAAGACGACGCCGTCCGCAACGCTGAGTTCGGGGGCGGAAGTTGAACTGTCAACGCAGGTGAATTTGGGGACATTACAGCCCGGCGATGTGGAAGTGCAGGCCTATTTCGGCCCGCTGCGCGCCGACGGATCGATTGCCTTCTCGGGCTACCAAGTGCTCGAGGCCGATTCCGGCACCAAGGGAGCTTATTTCGGCACGGTAACCTTCCCGGAGAGTGGCCGCTTCGGCTACACCGTGCGGGTGATTCCGTATCATCCGCTGATAGGCAATCCGTTGAAAATGGGCTTGGTTTGTTGGGCACCGGTATCGGTTGCCTGACAAGGTCAGCACATTAAGTGAAACAGAGCCGCGCTTCATGGAAGCGCGGCTCTGTTGTTAGTAGGAGATTATGTGGCGTCACATAACGTGACTCATGAACTCTGTATTCCAATATGCATGCAAACGCATAGAGCCTGAGCCAGCGGCACTTGACATTTGTACAGTGGATTTGTATATTTGTTCAGCGAGGGCAAAAGAAAAAGGCGAACCGCTGGGAGCCCGCCTCAAAATGGAGACTTAGAGGGTGCGGCTATTCCGGATGGACTCCATCGGGAGTGGCCACAAGGACGGTATGGTTTCTGTCTACCACCTGAATGCGCACGCGATACGTGCCGTCGGGGTTCAAGGCGTAGGAAATCCAGGTGTAGGTGTTGCTAAGCGGCAACCGGCCATAAGGATTTCCACGGGGATCCACCATCTGATTTTTGAGATCGTCATAGGTGGCAGCGGCAGGGGGGAAACCGTCGTAGTCGGTGGAATAGTACGCGAGGAATTTGCGTACGCAGTCCAAGTCGTATGTCGCGGCTGCAATCCGGCTTTTGTCCCGCACATTGAGATACCGTACCACCGTCAGCGAGGCCAGAATGGCGATGATAACGATTACAATCAGGAGTTCCAGAATCATGAAGCCGCGTTCACGCTTGCGTGCCATACTTACTTACCTGGTTTATCGTCGCAGAATGTCTACCTGCCCGAACAGGTTTCTGCAAAATCAGTACCAGAAGTCTTGACAAACAAAAGGCGCGGGCGAATCTATGTCGCCCACGCCTAAGTCATTGTCCGAATCCCAAAGCTCTATTTGATGAAATGCATCGTGCGCACGATCATGGCTCCCGGCGCTTCCAGCCGATAGAAGTAAATCCCTGACGTCAACCCGTCTGCATTAAAGGGCACGGTATGCTGACCCGCGGATACCCGCCCTGTGAACACCTGCCGAACCGTTTGCCCCAATACATCCATCACTGTGAGCCGGATATTGGCATCTGTCGGTACCGTGAATTCAATATTGGTCTGGCTGTTAAACGGATTCGGATAGTTCTGCGCCAGCCTGAATTCGGAAGCGTTCGCCGCTTGCCTTGGCGGCGGCGCATCCGACGTCCCCTGTACGGTTATGGTACCCTGCATCAGCGTCGGGTGAATCTGGCACTCATAATGGAAAGTGCTGTCGCCTACACCGCTGAAAACGAATTGATAGAACCAGGGCGCTGAAGCGGCTGTGTTTCCGAAAAGTCCCCCGAGGTGATGCACATTATGAAAACCGCTGATGTTGTGCCAGACAACGGTATCCCCCTCGTTGATCGTGAGATTCGCCGGCGTAAAGCTGAAATTTTGCACGACGACCGAGTCAATCGCAGCCAACGCAGGCATCGCAATCAGTACCGCAGCCAGGCACGCAAAAACCCATCGTAAACGATGCAACATACGACCTCCGTTTAATTACAAAAACCCAATATGTAAACTTCCTAACAGTTCTTGTTTTCACGATACGAATAATAGCACAACGTCGGCTCATTGACGAAGCCGCAGGACTCGAAGAGTTGCCTGCTGGCCGAATTTTCCGATTCAATCAAGGCCGATATGACGAGTGCGCCCGCCTCCTGCAATGTCTGGCGGCAGGCCATGACCAAGGCTTTGGCCATGCCGGCCCGGCGGTGTTCTGGACGAGTCGCCATGCGTTCGATATAACCTTTGCGACGGTCAAAGCTCACGAGCGCCGCTGCGATCAGGGTCTTGCCGTCGAATATGCCCCAGCCACCGAGCATCGGTTGACTAAGATGCAGAGTGAGGCGGTCGGTGCGGTCACGGCCCTCGGGACGGAAAGGCAAACCGGCGGCGGTCCAGAGATCATAAAGATCTTGAACGTTCTCTGGTTTCAGCGGTTGCAGGATTGCGCTACTGAGTGCCACAGGCGAGCGGTTAGATGCATGGTCACGGTTCATGCCAGCCGACATCAACAGGCCAGCCACACTCAAGCCTGCGGACTCATACAGCCCAATCGCTCTATTGTTTTTACTGGATACCAAAAGCCATAGTTCCGCGCAGCTTTTAGTTTCTGCCCGGAATCGCGCAAATTCCATCAGTTTTCGACCAATTCCCTTTCGCTGCTGGTCCTCGCGCACCGTAATATCCCATATCCAGAGTTCATCAAGCCGATTGAAGCGGTTGCGGGTGGTGTGCAGCCACAACTGAGCGGCGAGTGTGCGGTCGGGAGCTTCGACGATGTAGACTTCGCTTTCGCCGTCAAAAGCATAGTCGCGAACGAAGCCGGCAAAATCGCGCTTCATCTTGTCGGGCGGCGTATCTGGCCTGCCGTGCATAAAGGCGCAAGTGGGGAGGCCCAATTCTATGAAGTTGGTGATGTCGGCCGGAGCCAGCTCCCGGAGGGTAAAGCCGGGAAGGCCTGCGAAATCCCGCATGGGGACACTGCTGATAGAGAATTCACGGATCGGGGGAAGCACGGGTCCACTCCTCGGAGGTATGCCTCTCGATTTTCATTTACTTGGTCAACATGTACGTGTCGCGGGGCAGATGCGGCCGCTGGGTAGAATTTTAAATAGGATTAAAATAGTCTTTTAATTGTGCCAACTATCTATCTGGATACAGTTTCAGTCGCTGTGACAAGGCGGCATTTTAATTAGATAAATTGGCTAATATTTTCGTATATTGTCTTGCGGAAACGAGACCGACTTAATGGATGAGTGCGAGGTAATCATGAACAAAAAACTTGGTATTTCGATGGCGGTTCTGGTCGCAGTGGCGGTGGTTTCCATCGGTGTTGCCAGTTTCGCTTGTGGGGGCCACGGGGCCTCTTCTAACCAGGTTATGAATAGCTTTGAGAAGAGTGGAGCGGCTTGCCCGTATAGTGGTTGCGGAAGTGCGGCGAACTGCCCGTACATGAAACAGATGCAGGATGCTCAAAAAAGTTCGAATCAAATGA
Organism: bacterium; assembly: GCA_036504735.1. Taxonomy (NCBI): domain Bacteria; species bacterium. The sequence goes on along the minus strand of DASXUQ010000005.1, from coordinate 365,993 downwards.
CATGCAATCACTCTTCTTCGATTGTTTATTATGGTGCGAATGTATTTGACGTGTGCGACGGCCGTCAGTATGCCGTGTGCGAGGGCAAGGTGTTTGAAGTCCACAATGACACGCCCTTTGTAGACATGGGGGATGCCCGCTACTATGTCGCGGATGAGTGCATGAAGCCGGCGTTTCAGGCTGATCCGGAGGCAGTGGCCTCCGAACTGGACCGAGAGGCAGTGGCCTTGGCTACTGTGGATGGAAACGTCATCGGGAATCGGGATGGGCAGATCCTTGCCAAGTGCCCGGTAACGGGGCAGGTGTTTATCGTGACGGCAGATTCGCCGGTGAAAGTCCGGGATGGAAAGCGGTATTACCTAAGTGATACCGTGAATCTGTCGGCGGTAGAGTCCGGTATCCATAACTAAATCAGAATCTTATTGACCTGTGTTCTTTCGGGATCTCCCCGGTAAGCGGGGTGACCTCACCACGATAGGTATTCAAGACTGACTTTTGCCTTTTAGCCGCGGGGTGCAAGCCTCGCGGCGTTTTATTTGTATCCGGCGCCTCACTGCCCGAAAAAGCACTTGCGATTCATTCTATTAATGCTTAACTTCGGGACAGTTTCGGTGATGTGCCGGGCATGAGGGATCACTTCGAAAAACCTCGTGCGTCGCAATATAAGATTCCTAAGCTGAAGTGCAATACGTGCTTGCTTGGTCTTTGTCAAAATTGGACTTATCTTAATTGTGAGTCCTGAGGCAGGTCGGCAAGGGTGGCTTGACATCATTGAAAGAAATCCTTATCTTTCGGTTTCGTTTCAGAAGTCCCATGGGCCTGTAGCGCAGTTGGGAGCGCGCTTGAATGGCATTCAAGAGGTCAGGGGTTCGATCCCCCTCAGGTCCACAAGACAAAAGCCGGAGACTCAAGACTTGAGACCTGAGTAGGGGTGTCAAGGCATTTTCAAGTCTCTGGTCTCGAGTCTTAGTCTGTTCTTTGCGGGAGTAACTCAGTGGTAGAGTTCCACGTTGCCAACGTGGCTGTCGCGGGTTCGAGTCCCGTCTCCCGCTCAACGCAAGTATGAATGATGAACGATGAAGCCGTGGCGCCCGGTGAGTCTTCGTTCATTCTTCAATCCTCATCCTTCATCCTTTTTTTGGCGCCGTAGCCAAGTGGTTAAGGCGGAGGTCTGCAAAACCTCTATTCAGCGGTTCGAATCCGCTCGGCGCCTCCAGTCCGTCGCAGCCGCGATCACGCCCGGAGGCAGACCGATCCCGTGCTTGCGCCGGGGTGGTGAAATGGTAGACACAGAGGACTTAAAATCCTCAGGGGCCAAAAACCCCGTGCCGGTTCGAGTCCGGCTCCCGGCACCCCTCTTGGTCCCGTTCCACTGTTCGCGCGTCCGCGGAGCGAGGTCTCGAAGGACACGCTGTACAGCATGACCACGGCCACGGGTTGTGGTTTTTTTCGTATCAGATGGAATTGGGAACGGGAAATTTGAAAGCCGAGTCTTCCTGATTTTCGATTTCCGTTTTTTCGCTTTTTTGTTTTTCGGATACCGGGCGTTTAGCTCAGTTGGTTAGAGCGCTTGCGTGACATGCAAGAGGTCAGAAGTTCAACTCTTCTAACGCCCACACTATGAGTGACGTGGAAGTCAAATTCTCCGACGGAAGAGTCGTCCAGGCTCCGGCAGGTACCAAACCAAAAGATCTATTACCAGAAGGCCAGCAGGTGGGAGCGACCGGTGTGCTCGCCGCCGTGCTGGATGGCCAGATCTGGGATTTGCACCGCCCGCTCGAGCACGGCGGCGATTTGCGTTTTGTGACCTTTAGCGACCCCGAAGGGAAGTTCGTCTATTGGCACTCGGCCGCGCATCTCATGGCTCATGCCGTGAAGGAACTGTGGCCGGAATCGCAACTCACCATCGGTCCGCCCATCGCCGAAGGCTTCTACTACGACATCGATTCGCCCCACGTCTTCACCCAGGAAGACTTTCCGGTTATCGAAGCGAAGATGGCGGAGATTTCCAAGCGGAATCTCCCGCTTAAGCGCAAGACGATGGACAAGGACGAGGCGATCAAGTTCTTCGAAAGTCAGGGAGAGCTTTACAAGGTTGAGTTGATCCGCGATCTGACGTCGGGCAAGACCGAAGGCCTGCCGATGGAAGGGGACGTGGAGGCCGCCGGGGGCGATCACGATCCGGAACTCACCATCTACGAGCAGGGCAACTGGGCCGACCTTTGCCGCGGACCGCACGTCGACACCACCGGTCGTCTCAAGTTTTTCAAAATTCTCTCCGTGGCCGGCGCCTACTGGCGCGGCGACGAGCACAACAAGATGCTGCAGCGGCTGTATGCGGTGGCCTATCCCACCAAAGAACAGCTCGCCGAGCATTTGCTGCGCATAGAAGAGGCCAAGCGCCGCGATCATCGCAAGCTGGGCAAGGAACTCGATCTGTTCAGCTTCCACAATGAAGCTCCGGGGTCGGTGTTCTGGCACCCGCGCGGCATGGTCATATGGGATGAAGTTTCCAAGTACTGGAAGCAGAAGCATCGCGAACACGGCTATGAGGAACTGCGGACTCCGCTGGTCCTGAACGAAGAGCTGTGGCGTAAGTCCGGACACTACGACCATTACCGTGAGAACATGTACTTCACGGAAGTGGAAGAGCAGATGTTCGCGCTGAAGCCGATGAACTGCCCCGGCCATTGCCTCGTGTTCGCCAGCCATCAGGTCTCGTATCGCGACCTGCCGTGGAAACTGTGCGAGATGGGCATGGTACACCGCTATGAAAAGAGCGGCGTGCTGCACGGACTGTTCCGCGTGCGCGTGTTCACCCAGGACGATGCTCACATCTATGTGACTCCCGAGCAGATCGAGGTGGAAGCGGCCAAGGTTGTGGAACTGATCTTCGAGATGTACCGCGACTTCGGCTTCAAGGATTTCCATATCGAACTGTCCACCCGTCCCGCGTCACGCGTGGGATCGGACGAGGTGTGGGATCTGGCGGAAGACGCTTTGGACAAGGCGTTGAAGCGTCTCGGAGTCTCTTACAAGCTGAATCCGGGCGACGGCGCGTTTTACGGGCCGAAAATCGATTTTCACATCAAGGACGCCATCGGGCGGACATGGCAGTGCGGCACGGTGCAGTGCGACTTCTCCATGCCGCGGCTCTTTGGTCTGGAGTATATCGGAGCCGATGGGGGCAAGCACAATCCGGTGATGATTCACCGCGCACTGCTGGGCTCGATGGAACGATTCATCGGCATCCTTATTGAACACTATGCAGGCGACCTGCCGCTTTGGCTGTCTCCCGAGCACATTCGTGTGCTGCCGATTACGGAAGACCAGATGGAGTTCGCGCGCCAAGCCGTTGCTGAATTGACCGCGCAGGGGCTGCGCGCGTCGCTGGATCCGCGCAATGAGAAGCTGGGCTTCAAGATCCGCGACGCCGAAGTGCACAAGGTTCCTTACATGGCCGTGGTAGGCAAGCGTGAGGCGGAGACCGCCACGCTGTCGCTGCGCCGCCGCAAGGAAGGCGACCTTGGAGCGATGTCCGTAGCGGATATCGCCGCCCGGCTGCAGCAGGAAGTTCACGACAAAGTTTCGCATTAATCCAAAGGTTTTTTCGGAGGTCACGCCATCAGATCTGATCCCAAGACTGAAAAAGTGCGCCTGAATGAGCGAATTCGCGAGGCGCAAGTTCGTGTAATCGGAAGTGACGGATCGCAGTTAGGTATCATGCCGTCCGACCAGGCTCTGAGCCTGGCAAGGCAGGAAACTCTTGACCTGGTGGAAATCGCCCCGACGGCGACACCGCCGGTAGTCAAGATCATGGACTACGGCAAATACAAGTACGAACTGGCGAAGAAGGAACGCGTCGCACGCAAGAAACAGCAGGCGACGGTCTTGAAGGGCATTCGGTTATCGCCCGCCACCGATGAACACGACTTGGCGACGAAGGTCAAGATGGCCCGGAAGTTCATCGAGGAGGGAGCGAAGGTGAAAGCCTCGATTGTGTTCCGCGGCCGCATGATTACTCATCAGGAGTTTGGGACCCGGATGCTGGATAAGATGGCCAGTGAGCTGTCGGACATCGCCAAGCTGGAGATGCCGCCGAAGATGGAAGGCCCGCGGATGATGACGATGATCTTGATTAAGAAGTAAGAAGGTTTTTACCATACACGAGGCACCACATGCCGAAGATGAAGACCCGGCGTTCGGCCGCCAAAAGATTCCGCAAGACGGGCACGGGCCTGCTGGTCAGCCACAGCGCCTTCCGCCGTCACATGCTGGAATGCAAGAGCCGCAACCGCAAGCGTCAGTTGATGGGCAATAATATCGTCGAGTCCGCCAACGTGAAGCAGGTCGCGCGGATGCTGGCGACAGGGGCAAAGTCGCCGGGCAAGTGACCCGGTTATCCATCGCGTTTTAGAGAGGAACATATACCATGCCACGCGCAACAAACGGCCCGGCGGACAGGGCGCGCCGGAACAAAGTTTTCAAAGCGGCCAAGGGATACCGGGGTCGTCGCCGTACGCTGATCAAGGCGGCCACGGAGACGGTGGAAAAGGGTCTTGCCCGCGCCTTTAAGGATCGCCATCGCAAGAAGCGGGACTACCGCAGCCTGTGGATCGTCCGTATCAACGCGGCGGCGCGGCTGTGTGGCCTCAGCTACTCCCGATTTATGGCGGGCTTGAAGGCGCAGGGGATCGAACTTGACCGGAAGCAGTTGGCCGAACTGGCGGTGAACGACCCGGCGGGATTTGAAACGTTGGCCCGCAAGATCGCCGCTTGATTCCGATCCCGCGAACGACTCAAAGCGGGTGAAGACAGAGTGAGAATGAGACCGATGTCAAGCGATTCCACAGTTTCTGGGGATCGCTTGTTTTTTTAGACACGCCCTATCCGAATCATAGGCAGGAGGCTGGCATGTCGAACGAATGGTCTTCAATTTTGATTCCCTTGATCGTTGTCGTGGGCATACTGGCTTTGCTGGCATGGATCGGGATACGGGTCCGTAAGGGCGGCGGGAGTATGACGACGGTGGCAATGGGCGCGACGGATGAGTTCTTGTCGCGCGACCAGTCCAGAGCTGTGGAAGTCATTGTCGAACGAAACGCCGGAAATGAAGAAGAATCCCAGAGCGATGCTGCGCCGGAGAAGCCGCGAAACTGACATGTCCAGTCTGCTTTTCCGCTAAGCTGTTTCTACTGTGAGAAAGTCATAAAGCATGCACGAGCACATTGAAACGGTTCGTAATTCGGCCCAGGCGGAGATTTCCTCCGCGAGCACGCTGGCCGATGCCGAATCCCTCAAGATCAAATATCTGGGCCGCAAGGGCAAGGTGGCGGATCTGTTCAAGCTGGTCCCCACGGTGGAGCCGGCGGAACGTCCACGGATGGGGCAGGCGCTGAATGAACTGCGCGCGGACCTTGAAGCGAAGATCGAGGCGCTGGTCGCAGGATTCACGCCCAAGAAGCGCGGCCCCGTGGTGGACATCACCATGCCCGGGCGCAAGCCGTTTGTAGGGACATATCATCCGCTGACCATCGTCATGCGGGAGATCACGGATATTTTCCGCGGCATGGGCTTCAAGGTGGCGGATGGCCCGGAGATCGAACTGACGAAATACAATTTCGACATGCTGAATACTCCGCAATGGCATCCGTCGCGCGACGAGACCGATACGATTTATCTGGCCAATGGCTTTGTGGTGCGGACTGAAACGTCGCCGGTGCAGGTGCGCACCATGGAGTCGCAGCAGCCGCCGATCCGGATTATTTCGCCGGGCAGAGTCTATCGCCGCGACAGACCCGACGCCACGCATTCGCCGATGTTCCATCAGTGCGAGGGACTGTATGTGGATGAAGGTGTGACGATGGCGGACCTGAAAGGAACACTGCTGGAGTTCTACCGCAAGCTGTTCGGCGAGACGACGAAGATCCGGCTGCGGCCGCATTTCTTTCCGTTTACGGAGCCGTCGGCGGAGGTGGACGTCAGTTGCTTCTTCTGCAAGGGCAATGGCTGCCGTGTGTGCAAGCAGACCGGCTGGCTGGAAATGGGTGGCAGCGGTATGGTGGACCCGAACGTACTGGCGGGCGTAGGCTATGACACCGAAAAATACACCGGCTATGCCTTCGGCCTGGGCATCGACCGCATCGCCATGCTGCGCTTCGGCATCGACAATATCCGCTTGCTGTTCGACAACGACGTGCGGTTCCTGCGGCAGTTTGTGGGAATGGTGTAACATCAGCACGGCCACGCCTGTTCATTGCGAACTCGTTCGTGGGACAATGGAGAATGAGCGTGGAGCCATCCGAAAACGCGAGACAAGTTATCCTTGATGCTTGGCTGATCCCGGATTCGGAGATCTCAGACATGGGCCGATTTTCGTTGGATCGAATTTTGGATGAGCACGGTGATTCGGCTGTCGGGCTTAAGAAACTAGCTGCAAATTGTCAAGCGCTTCAAGCATTCGAGGATCTTCAAGATCTGAACTTCCCGCCGCGCGGTGGCTATTTCACAAGTCAGAACTACTGCTTTTACGAGTCGATTAGTGTCTTGCGCGAGGTGATTATCAGTGGATTAAATGGAGCGTTCCATTGCTCCTTCGCTGGAATGCGCTCGAGCATGGAACTTATGGCAGCGCACTACTGGTGGAAATCTCGCGGACTGTTGGATCGAGAATTTCACACGTTTTACCGCTGGTTACAAGGCGATTCCGGTATTGTGCCCTTTACAGATATTCGGAGAGATATCTACACTGGAGTGGCGTTTCCAGACGGGGGGTCGGACCGTGGCGAATTCGAGAAAGTCTACAAGGCGGTAAATGCGTATGCGCATCGCCCCACATTGGATGAGTCAATCACATCCGTGAGAAGGACGAATTCTCCGGTATATGGCTATGAGGCTTTGGATTACTGGAGTGCATTGGTTGGGCGGGCCGTGGCGTGCCTTGTGCATCTTTCCGTCGTCAAGCGGCCAATATGCTTGTTTCCAGTTAACACCATTCAGAAGTTCGGTTTTAACGCGCCGCTTAATCTCTTCTTTGACGACTCCGGTTACTCTTTCCTCTCTGACGCCGTTGGCGAGGACGTTCTCTCCTTGTACAGGGAGATATATCGAGACGACGACACCGTAAGCGTGTTAGAATGGTATCACGGATTGCCTGACTTAAGTGATAACGAGATTCTCGAGTCGTACTCAGGCAATGGAAAGTTTGACGACGCAGGTAGATCTTTTGAAGAGCAAGTGTCATTGCGCTGGATGGCTATCAAAGCTGAGGTGCGAGCCCTTTCCTTGTTCTTTGCATACACATTGAGTGGCCCTTCTCTCGATGATGTGGAAGATCTAGTCCGCAAACACTTCGGTGATTCGATCTCAAAATAGTTTCTGCAACTCTCAACAGAATCAAAGCAAGTACTTGGCAAGTTCATGATAATCTCCTATCGCTGGCTGAAAGAAATGATTGACCTGCCGGTTTCTTCTGAGGAACTGGTGGAGGTCTTGACGTTTTTGGGACTGGAAGTCGAGAAGGTGACGCACTACAGGGCCTCGCTGGACAAGGTGGTGATCGGCGAGGTGGTGGAATGTGCGCACATCGAAGGCACGGAGCATTTGACGGCCACACGGACCAACGTGGGCGGCGAGGTGTTGTCGATTGTCTGCGGCGCGCCGAATGTGCGCGTGGGACTGAAGGTGCCGGTAATGCTGGCGGGGTCGGTGACCGCTGAAGGCATGACCATCAAGAAGGCCAAGCTGCGCGGCGTGGAATCCCACGGGATGCTGGCCTCGGAGCGGGAACTGGGACTGGCCGACGAGCATGCAGGAATTATCGAGGGCGACGGCGACTGGGTGGTGGGAAACCCGGCGGCGCAGTACCTTGACCTCAGCGATACAACCTATGATGTGGAAGTCACGCCGAACCGTCCGGATTTCCTCTCCCATGTGGGTGTGGCGCGGGATCTGGGAGCGAAGTTCCGTATTCCGTGGCGCTGGCCGGAGTATTCTCTGACCGAAGCAGCGGATGAGGCGGCGGAGGTATCGGTGGAGATTCACGCGCCGGAGGCTTGCCCGCGTTATGCAGCGCGGCTGGTGAAGGGCGTAAAGATTGCGCCGTCCCCGTTTGCCACGCGGCTGAGGCTGATCCGCTGCGGAACGCGGCCCATCTCGAACATCGTGGACGCGACCAATTTGCTGATGCTGGAGTTCGGACATCCGCTGCATGCTTTTGATCTTCGATTTGTGGACGGCAAGAAGATCGTGGTGCGGTATGCGGGAGCGGGGGAGAAGTTTACCACCCTCGACGGCAAAGAGTACGCACTGGACTCACGCGATCTGCTGATTGCGGATGCGAAGAAGGGAATTGCTTTGGCGGGGATCATGGGCGGACTCAACAGTGAGATCCGCGACGATACGCAGGATGTGCTGATTGAATGCGCATATTTCGATCCGGTTCACGTGCGACGCACCGCTCATGCGAACGGCATGAGTACCGAATCCTCCCGCCGCTTCGAGAGAGGCACGGATCCCAACGGTGTGCCGCGGGTGATTGATGCGGCGGCATCTGTGATGCAGAAGCTTGGTGAAGGAAAGGTCCTCAGGGGCCGTGTAGACAACTATTCGGCGAAGGTCCAGCCCAAGCAGATCCCGTTCCGTCCGACGCGCGCCGTGGCGCTGGTTGGCCTCGACCTCGCCTCTCCGGAGATGGAGGATACTCTTCGGCGTTTGGGCTGCAACGTGCGCTCGAGCGACGGAATCTGGCAGGTGGAGGCCCCGACCTACCGCCCGGATTTGGAGCGCGAGGTGGATCTGATCGAGGAGGTGATCCGTGTCCACGGATACGATGATATTCCGTCGGCGATCACCAGCCGCGTGGTGCTTGGAGGGAGCGACAATCCGCTGTTCAAGCTCCGCGCCAAGACGGTAGATGTAATGGTTTCGCTCGGATTTCAGGAGACACTTTCGCTTTCGATGTACACCCCAGACGAGCGCCGGGATCCACCGGATATGCCGCGGGGTGTTGAACTAAAGAACCCAGTAACCGACGATATGCTTCTGCTGCAAGGGTCTTTGCTGCCGCAGCTTCTGCGGTCAGCGGCAGCAAACTGGCAGCGTGGTGACCGCACCTTGCGGTTGTTTGAAGTGGGACGGGTTTTTGAAGAGGGATCTCGAGAAGATCCACGGACTTGGGAGCGTCAAACGCTATGTGCTGTCATGACCGGACAAAGCTATCCACAAAGCTGGGCACATGCGGTCAAACCATTTGATTTCTATGACTTGAAAGGTGTTTTCGAAGTTCTTTGTGCCAAGATTTCGCTTGACAATGTCGAGATTATTTGCTATGATGTTGAAAGCGGTGAAGTTCTGAGCGGAGAACTGCGTTCTGACGGGGATCGGGTCGGCAAGTGGGGCCTGTGGCCGGCGACCTTGATGACCAAACGGGACATTGATGCGGACGTGGGCTGGTTCGAACTCGACCTTGGTGCGGTTGAGGCGCACCGGCGGCGCGGCATCAGCTACGCGGCGCTGCCCAAGTTTCCTACTTCCTGGCGTGATCTGGCCGTGGTGGTGGATGAAACGGTGACGGCGGCAGAACTGGTGAAGACCATCCGCGAACGTGGCGGCGAATTCCTGGACAAAGCGCTGCCTTTCGATATTTTCCGCGGGGAGAAACTGGGACTGGGCAAGAAATCTATCGCCTTCCGCCTGGAGTTTTCGAATCCTGAACGAAGCCTCGAGTCGCCGGAAGTGGATGAATGGATGAGCAACATTGTGGAGGGCCTGAAGGCCGCGCACGGCGCGAACCTTCGATAGGGTATGGAAAACGGTTTATTCGACTTAATTGAGGATACGGGGCTGGTGGACTCCCAAACGTTTGAAGCCTTAGAAAACAAGATTAGCCAGATCGTGGATCGCCTGCAAACCGTTCAAGCGGAAAAGCTTGAGCTTCAAAAGCAGCTTGACGCTGTGCAGTCGCAATACGAAGACGCGGCGCGTCACGTTGAAGAGTTGACTCGTGAACGCGATGCTTTGGCGCGTAATCAGCGAAACTTCGAGCAGGAAGAGCTGATCCGCACAAAGATCTCGGCGTTGTTGACGAAATTAGAAACTGCTTAACCTCAGTATCGGAAGGTCAAGAGATGACCGCCGACGACAAGGACCTGCGACCCACTGGGGACCGGGCGAACATCGTAAAAGTGACCATCCTTGGGCAGGAATATCCTGTACGGGCCGAGGCCGACGCTGTCTACGTTCGTGAGATTGCCGCTCATCTGGATGCCCGGATGCGGAATCTGCAACAGACAGACCCGAATCGGCCTGCGTTGAAAATCGCGATTCTGACGGCACTGAATTTGATTGACGAACTGTTTGCGCTCAAGAAGGAGAAACAGGAACTTACGGACCGTTTTGAGCGTAAAGTCAAAGAGTTCACGGAACACCTGAATCGAGGGCTTCTGGAGTGACTTTTGCGGATGTAATCACTTGCCCGTTTACCCACGAGGTCAAACGCTATCGAGTACACGTTCTTTCTAACATAGTGATCTAAAAACTGTCCCTGCTTGAGCCAGGCTTTTTCAAGAACCAACAGGAAAAAGCTAAGGGAGTTCTACTCTGGCGTCTATCGCAAGCCTAAGTCCATCCTTCACGGGGTGGATTCCGCGGTGTCCTTCGGGGCGCCGACCCACGGATAGTGGAAGCGAGAACCGAACCAGGAGGGTTCCCATCATGTATGTACCAGGTTCTTGGTACATCGCCGCGCCTTGCAGGGATTGTTTTTTTTATAGGCCGCAAGGGGAAGCACATGGATAAGCATTTAATACTCTACCTGGCCATAGAACTCGGCACCGCGCTGGCCTTCTTTGCCATTGGTTGGATCGTCGGCCGGCGACTGATCAAGGCCAAGTTATCCGCGTCGCGTCAGGAAGCGGATCGCATCATTGCTGATGCGCAGAAGGAAGCTGAGACTCTCTATAAAGAGAAGATGCTGGAGCTGAAGGACGAGCAACTCAAGCTGCGCAGCACCCTCGAGAATGATGTCCGGCAGAAACAGGACGATCTGGTCCGCACGGAACGCTCGCTGCGTGACCGCGAACAGCACGTCAAGGTTCGCGCCGAAGAGTTGGACAAGAAGACCAAGGAAGCCGACCGGCTGCTGCAGTCGAATGTGGCCAAGGAAAAGGCCCTGCAGACCAAACAGTCGCGGATTGACTCGCTCGAATCCGAAGCGCAGAACGCGCTGGAGCGCGTCGCCGGTCTGACCAAGGAGCAGGCGCTCGAGGAACTCAAGGAATCCCTGGTCGAGAAGGCCCGTGAAGTCACGGCGGATATGATCAAGGAACTCCGCGACCGGGCGCGCCTGACGGCCAATAAGGAAGCTAAAGAGGTGGTGATTTCCGCGATTCAGCGGAGCGCCGCCGACCATGCCGTGGAGAGCACGGTTTCTGTCGTGCCGATTCCCAACGACGAAATCAAGGGGCGGATCATCGGCCGGGAAGGCCGGAACATCCGAGCCTTTGAACAGGCGACCGGCGTGGACATCATTGTGGACGACACCCCCGAAGCCGTGATCATCTCGGCCTTCGACCCGCTGCGCCGGGAGATCGCGCGTTTGGCGCTCGAACGGTTGATGTCCGATGGCCGGATCCATCCGGGCCGCATCGAAGAGTTGGTGAAGAAGTGCGAGAAGGAGATGATGGAGCAGCTCGTGGTGATCGGCGAAAGCGCGTCCCACGAAGCCGGAGTGGCCGGACTGCATCCCGAAATCATCAAACTGCTCGGACGGCTCAAGTACCGCACCAGCTACGGTCAGAACATTTTGCAGCATTCGATTGAAGTGGCGCACTTGACCGGTTTGATGTGCGCACAGTTGGGTCTCGATGCTAAGTTAGGCCGCCGGGCAGGCCTGCTGCATGACTTGGGCAAATCCATTGACCGCTTCACCGAGGGTACACATGTGCAAATCGGTGTGGAGTTGGCCAAGAAGTACCGCGAACCCAAGGTGGTGATCAACACCATTGCGGCGCACCACGGAGACGAAGAGTTTACGTCGCCCATCGCGGTCCTCGCGCAGGCGGCGGATGCCATCTCCGGAGCGCGTCCCGGTGCGCGGCGCGAGACACTGGAAATTTACATCCAGCGGCTGCACAAGCTCGAAGAAATCACCAGCGGCTTCCGGGGCGTGCAGCGTTCCTTCGCCATTCAGGCGGGACGTGAAGTTCGCGTGCTGGTGGAACCGGAGAAAATTACCGACGCTATGGCGGAAGTTATGGCGATGGAGATCGCGAAGAAGATCGAGACGGAACTGGAATATCCCGGACAGATTAAGGTAACGGTTCTGCGTGAATTCAGAGCGACCGGTGTCGCAAAGTAAACCGCGGGGTGCGTTGCGCATCCTGTTTGCGGGAGATGTATTTGGCAAGCCCGGAGTGGACGCGTTACGGCGTCTACTGCCCGGGTTTTTGCGTTCCGAAGAGGTGGACTTCTGCCTGGTGAACGGGGAGAATGCGGAGCAGGGGAAGGGCATTGTGCCGCAGCAGATCCGCGAAATCTTCGATGCCGGAGCCGATGTGATCACCGGCGGCAATCACAGCCTGTACAGGGAAAAGGCTCACGAGGCCTTCGACCGCGAACCGCGACTCTTGCGGCCATACAATTTTCCGCAGGGTAGCCCGGGGCGCGGCGCGGGAATTTTCGACGCGTCGGGCGGCAAACGGATTGCGGTGGTGAATCTGCATGGGCGGGCGATGCTGCCGCCAAGTGATGATCCTTTCCGGCTGGGCAAGGCGATTATTGAAGAACTGCGGGCGGAAACGCCGCTGGTGATTGTCGATTTCCACGCGGAGGCCTCGGCGGAAAAGCTGGCCTTTGCGCGCTACGTGGATGGACTGGCGACGGCGGTGCTCGGCACACATACGCATGTGCAGACAGCCGACGAACAGATCCTCGAAGGCGGCACGGCTTTTATTACGGACGTGGGACTGACCGGGCCGCATTCGGGCGTGATCGGCATGAAAACCGAACATGCTTTGAACCGGTTTCTCTATCCGATGAGTGCGCAGCGGGCAGGTGTGGCGGAAGGGGACTTGCGGGTGAATGGAGTCATCGTCGATGCGGATCCGCAGACGGGAAAGGCGCTGGCTATTCAGCGGTTTCAGCGAAAGGTGACCTTGTGAGCGGGCGGCAGTTCATCGCAAATGCGTGGACGGGCGAAGGCGCGCCACGGCGTGTGCTGATCGAGACGGAAGGAGATCGCATTACGACGGTTGTGCCCGAAGGAACGCGGCCCGTATTGGCAGGCGCGATTACGCTGCCCGATGAAGCGTTGCTGATTCCCGGTCTGCATGATGCCCATGCACATTTGGTGATCGGTGGTTTACAACTTGGGTGGTGCAGGTTTCAAGAGGTGAAGACGCTCGAGCAGTTTTCCGATGTGTTCGCACACTATGTACGGCAGCAGAACGGCACGGATTGGATTCGTGGCGTGAGTCTGGATGAGACGCGGGTCAGAATCACGCGGCTGGAAATCGACCGCATTTGCAGTGATGTGCCGGTGTTTATCTGGAGCCATGATCTGCACAGCGCGTTTGTCAACTCGGCGGCGCTAATTCACGCGCGGATTGACGGCAGCGTGAAAGACCCCGCAGGTGGACACTTCGAGCGGGACGCACAGGGAAAACTGAACGGCGTGCTGCGGGAAAGCGCGGCGCACGTGGTGGAGAGGATGATTCCACCGGTGTCGAACAGTGAAGCAAGACAGGCGCTGCTGCGTGCTCAAAAGTACGCATTTTCTTTGGGGGTGACGGCGATCAGTTCCAGTGCGCGGGTAGAGGATATTCCCCACTACTTAAGTTTTGCTGACAGCGCCGATTGCCGGATCCGGATCAATCTTTGGCGTGTGAGCGAGCATTTCAATTTCGAGGAAGACCGCTTTGAGCGGCAGTCACGCACGGGATTCCGCTACGGGACGCTGAAGGGTTTTGCCGACGGCGCGCTGGGGTCGCGTTCGGCGGCGTTCTGGGAGCCCTACAGCGATACGGGGGGGACGGGTGTAGCGTTAGTGCGGGAAGGGCCGCTGGGGAGATGGATTAAGGCGGCGCACCGCGAAGGGTATCAGATTGCGATTCACGCGATTGGAGACCGGGCCAACAGCATCTGTCTCGACGCGATTGAGATGGCAACGGCCAGCGGTCGCGGGCCGGAATACAGGCCACGTATCGAACACTGCCAGCACCTACGGGAACGGGACATTCCGCGCTTTGCGGAATTGGGAGTGATTGCTTCGATGCAGCCGATTCACTGCACGGCGGATATGCGGTTTGTCGAACCGCGATTGGGAGCCGAACGCACAGCTCGATCCTATGTTTGGAAGAGCCTTCTGAAGCACGGCGCACGGTTGGCGTTTGGCACGGATTGGCCGGTGGAAGATTTGAATGCGGTGGCGGGGCTTCATGCGGCGGTGACACGGCAGAATGAGAACGATGAGCCGCCGGGTGGCTGGTTGGCGCAGGAGAGACTATCCGTGGCGGAAGCGCTCCATGCCTACACGGCGGGCGGCGCGTATGCGGCATTTTGGGAGAAGGATCTGGGCAGTATCAGCACAGGAAAGTTGGCGGATTTTACGGTGCTCTCGAAGAACATCTTCGACTGCGAGCCGCGCGAGATCAAAGATGCCAGAGTACTGATGACAGTGGTGGGGGGAGAGGTAGTTTACGAATCGCTCGCTGTGAAGTGAACGGAACCCACTTCTTGTTCCCCTTTTTTCAAAGTGGGAAGGTCCGATAGAAAACGCCCGCAGGAATGCGGGCGCTTTGATGTCGCGACGGGGTAATTCAAACAGAGCGGGCGGGTCTTAGACCCGCCCCTACACCGCGATATTGCCATCAGCCTTCGGTTTGCTGCTTCATCCATGCGACGAAATCTTTGAGGCCGTCGCGGAAATTCACATCGTGTTTGAAGCCGAGTTCCTGTTCAGCCAGACTTGAATCGGCGAAGGTTTGGACGACGTCACCCGGTTGGAAGGGCAAAGATTTTGTCTCGACGGGATGGCCGATGCAGTCGCCGATCAGTGATATGAGTTCGCGCAGCTCGATGGGGTGCGACGAGCCAAGATTGAAGATGCCGTAGCGGGGCTCGGGGGATTGTCCCCAGCGGATCGCACCCAGAATGCCTGTGAGGATGTCGCGGACATGCGTGTAGTCGCGGCGAGTGGTGCCATCGCCGAAAACCGGAATGGACTCACCGGCAAGGGCGAGCCTTACGAACTTGCGAATGGCCAGGTCGGGACGCTGGCGCGGGCCGTACACGGTGAAGAAGCGCAGGCAGGCCGTGCTTATGCCATAGACCTGATGATAGGAATGGCAGAGCACCTCGCCGGCCTTCTTGGTGGCACCGTAGGGAGAGACCGCAAAGTCGGTGTTATCGCTCTCGCGGAAGGGCACGGTGTTGCGGTTGCCATACACCGAAGAGGACGAGGCGAAGACGAAGTTTTTCACACCAGTGAGGTGCGCCGCCTCGAGTAGTACCGTAGTACCGCGCACATTGACATCGGCGTAGAGGGCCGGATCATCCAAGGAAGGCCGCACACCAGCCCGGGCAGCGAGGTGAACCACCGCCTGCGGACGGAATTCTCCGAAGAGCCGTCCGACAAGGTCGGCATCGCGCAGATCGCCCTCCACCAGCGAAAAACCGGGGAGACTGCGGCAGAACGCGAGGTTCTGCTCCTTAGACGCACGGGGATAAAAGGGGTCAAAGTTGTCCAAGACGGCAACCTTGGCCCCCTGGGTCAGGAGTGCCTCACAAAGGTGCGAGCCAATGAACCCCGCGCCGCCAGTGACGAGTACGCGTAAAGTATTGAAATCGTTCATATAGTGTAAGTTTTTCGATGAGCGACGGAGATGAGAGGCTCTGTCGAGCATTACTCACCCATGCAAATGTAGCGCCGCTTCGGCGAAGAGTCAAGAGGAGATATGCACGGTGCGGAGGATCCGGGGGATTTGTGACGGGAGGGAGGCTAGGCCGTGCGAAATGCTCTTGACAGAAGATCGGTTTTGTCGTATATTAGGCGGCTTATCTGGATGGCCGCGGAGGCACGGGTCAGCATTTGGCGGAGTAGCTCAGTTGGTCAGAGCACGGGAATCATAATCCTGGTGTCGGGGGTTCAAATCCCTCCTCCGCTACAATCTTGTCTTCTAATGTGCCCACTGGCGGAATTTCGGCAGTGGGAATTTAGTTATGTGGACACCTCATGACTGCTGTGGCGTTACGCTGTGTGGAATGTGGCGCGAATTCGCTCCTGCCTGCCCCGGATGGCACGTATCGCTGCAAGGTCTGCAATCATAGCTTTGCGAGGCATTCATACCGGTCTATTCCTATTCTGATCTCCAGCCGCAGTAGACTGGCGGCGGAGACCATGAGCGCTCCGAAGGGACGCACACTGGAGCGACGGCATCGCAGACTGAGAAATCACTGGCGAACCGGAGTCTTGGCCGAACTTCTGGTGTCGACGCCCGGCAAGACCGTGCTGAATTACGGTTGCGGAGAGGGCGGCGACCGTGCATGGATGGAAGGCCGCGGGCTGGAGGTGACCGCCTTCGATGTCTACCCCTCAGACCATTCGGATTATGTTTGTGACGGTCACGAACTGCCCTTCGCCGATAGCCAGTTCGATATCGTCACGGCGATCTCGGTCTTCCAGTATCTGGCCGATCCTCTGAAGGGAATTTCGGAGATTGCCCGGGTACTGCGTCCGGGAGGCGCGCTGGTGGGAACGGTTGCCTTTCTCGAAGCTCAGGATAAGCAGACGTACTTCCACATGACGCACCTCGGAGTTCGTGAACTGCTCAGCAGAGCGGGTTTTGAGGCTATTGAGGTTTATCCCGGCTGGTCCTTCCGCGAATCGCTGAATGAGTCCTTTTGGGTGTGGAACCAGATCTCCGCGTTGAGCGCAATCCATCGCGCGTGGGGACGTCTCAGTTTTCGTCTTGGTTTGGCTTTGTGGCGGGCGGGGTACCGGATGAAAGGAAAATCAGCGCCCGAGGATCTGGAGATGCGGTTTGCAGGCTCGCTGCAGTTCAAGGCCGTTAAGAAGATGGCTTGAGGCACAGCATGTCAGCTTTCAAGACATAGTGGTCATGCCTTGCAGATCTGGCAAGGCTTTTTCTTTTTGCACAGGTTGAACGTCTCATGTTCGATGGCTTGTCTCACATCTCGAGCTTTCTGAATGCGCGTACTTTGCCTGATGACCGCTTCCTCGTGGCCGTGTCAGGCGGAGCGGACTCACAGGGCTTGCTCGCGTTGCTTGCGGATGGGGCGCGGATTCCTGCGGCGAGGCTGGTGGCCGGGCATGTGAATCACGGCATTCGGACAGACGCGGACAAAGACCTGTTGGCTATTGCTCAGATCACGGAGCCGCGGCGGATTCCTGTCATAGCAAAGTCTGTGGATGTGCCGCTGGAGGCAAAGAATCAGCATCTGTCCCTGGAAGCGGCCGCGCGCCGCTTGCGCTATGCGACGCTGCAGGAGATGGCAAGCGAGATGCACTGCCGCTGGATTCTGACGGCGCACACGATGGATGATTCGGCAGAGACGGTGCTGATGAGGATGCGCAGCGGTGCACCTTGGTATGAATGGACCGGAATTCCGGCACGGCGGGGCAACATTTTGCGACCATTGCTGACCGTGCTCCGACGTGAGGTTCGCGCCTGGGTTGCGGGGGCAGGGCTGCCGTTTCACGAAGACTCTACCAATCTGGATCTCCGCTTTCAGAGAAACCGTTTACGCTCTGAACTTAGGGAGCACCCGGAGTATTGGAATCGTCACCAAATCGAACGATTTTCGATGGCTGGACGAGATCTGGAACGTGTGCTAAACGTATGGCGAAGATTAGTTTATGAGCTTCCCATAGTGCATAAGCCGGGCTTGAAGGCAGGTGCCGTTGGCCTTGCAATTGACGAGATTTTCCGTTATTTTAATAACTTGACTTTTTTGCCTGCGGAAGTCATGTGGGGCCATCTGACGGGTCAACAGGACGCACGGTTGCCGTCCAAATTGAGACGGCAGATCACATCTTTCTTGTGTGGCCGGGGTCCCGAGGCCGCCCTGCCGCTTCCCTTTGGAATTCAACTGGTGCGGAGGGGACGGACCGCATGGCTGGTGAAGGATTTGCCGGCTGATCAGGTTCGAATGCCTGTGTCTGTCGGACTATGGCAGATCCCCGGCCGCAAGGCAACACTTGAAATCGGCAGCACGCCCCCCAACGGAGCTGCAATTGGTCTGCGTTCTGATGTTTTGGGACGCAATTTGGTGGTACGGAACTGGCAGCCGGGAGACCGGATTACTCCCCGGCGAAGGCCGGAGAAGAAGATTGCGGATCTGCTGGCTGAAAAGAAAATGGATCCATTCGAACGGTCGCGCGTGCTGGTACTGGCAGATGAGGCTGGGCCACTGATGATGCTGAGTGGCACGATTGTGGATGAGCGGATTGCGGCGGATGGAACGCAGGGTGAGATTGTCTGGGTTACTTGGAGCGAGGGCGAATAAATTGGCGCAGGTAATGTCGTCTGAGATCATTGGCATAGGGCCGCACCGTTTCAAAATGTTGATCAGTCGCGAAACCATTCAGGAGCATCTGTTACAGGTTGCCGACCGTCTTCGTGAAGACTACCGGGACAAACGGCCTGTGCTGGTGGGCGTGCTCAACGGCTGCTTCATCTACATGGCGGATCTGATCCGCGCATTGAACATCCCGTGCGAAGTGGATTTTATCAAATTGTCCAGTTACCGTGACGGCATGAGTTCCGGAGATCTGTCCCTGACCAAGGATGTGGACATGGATCTGACGGGCCGGCACGTGATACTGGTGGAGGATATTGTAGACACCGGCAAGTCGCTGGGGTTTCTACGGCAGCATATGCAGGATAAGAATCCTGCCAGCGTCGTCATGACGGCCATGTTCATGAAACACTGCTTTACGGCAGTGGGCTCGCCCGTCGAATACGTAGGGATGGAAATTCCCGACGAGTTCGTGATCGGATACGGGCTGGACTACGCGCAGCAATGGCGGCAATTGCCCGATCTCTATGCATTAGTCGAGGATAAATGAGTTCTTCAGAACAGAACCCGGACGGCAAGCGCGATCCAAAGCGCAAGAAACCACCTGAAGACCGAATCGAATGGCGTCGTGCTACGCACACACTCTACATTCTGCTGCTGGTTGTGCTTGCTTTGATTGTGGTATCGCAACTCTTCCAGCACCGCGCCGCGGACGTGGAGATTCCCTACTACCGTTTTGAGCAGCAGGTTGCCGCCGGGGAGGTTCGGGAAGGCACGATTGTCGGCCAGGTATTGCACGGCTTCTACAAGAACGGCAAGCAGTTTCACACGACGCTGCCGCAGGACGTAGACGACCTGATGGTGCAGCGTTTGCTGAAAAGCGGCGTGGCGCTGGATTCGAAAATCAAGCGGCCCGATCTCGGGACCTATCTGATCGGGGCTCTGCCGTGGCTGGTGATGATTGCCTTCTTTGTCTTCATGCTCGGGCGGATGCAGGGCGGGATGGGGCCCAAAGGCCTGTTCAGCTTCGGCAAGAGTAAGGCGAAGCTGATGACCGACTCCAAGTCGAAAACGACCTTTGCCAACGTGGCGGGAGCGGAAGAGGCCAAAGAAGAACTGGGCGAGATTATCAGTTTCCTCAAGAACCCGCGCAAGTTTGTCAAACTGGGCGGACGCATACCGCGCGGTTGCCTGCTGCTGGGGCCTCCGGGAACGGGCAAAACGCTGCTGGCCAAGGCGGTCGCGGGTGAGGCGGGCGTGCCGTTTTACTCGATCAGCGGCGCGGAGTTTGTGGAGATGTTCGTCGGCGTAGGCGCCAGCCGTGTCCGCGACCTGTTCGAGACCGGCAAGAAGAACGCGCCCTGTATTATCTTCGTCGACGAAATCGACGCCGTGGGACGGCACCGTGGAGCGGGCCTTGGCGGCGGGCATGACGAACGCGAGCAGACGCTGAATCAGCTTCTGATTGAGATGGACGGCTTCGAAGACAACGACGGCGTCATTTTGATTGCCGCCACGAACCGCCCTGATATTCTGGATCCGGCGCTGCTCAGGCCGGGGCGTTTTGACCGCCAGATCGTGGTGGACCGTCCCGACGTGCGAGGCCGGTTGGGTATTCTGAAGGTTCACGCCAAGAACAAGCCACTGGCCGATGACGTCGATTTGGAGACCATTGCCAAGAGCACTCCCGGCATGGCGGGTGCGGAGTTGTCGAATTTGATGAACGAGGCGGCGCTTCTGGCCGCACGGCACGACGCGGAATCGATCACGATGGAAGACCTCGAATCCGCAAAGGACAAGGTCCTGATGGGCGTGGAGCGGAAGTCGGCTGTCATTTCCGATTACGAGAAAAAGACGACGGCGTATCACGAGGCGGGACACGTGCTGGTGGCCAAATTTGTGCCGGGTCAGGATCCGGTGCATAAGGTGACTATCATTCCGCGCGGGCGAGCCATGGGCGTGACGCATTTTGTGCCGCTGGACGACAAGCACAGCTACTCGCGAACCTATCTGGAAGGCCGGTTGGCGATTCTGATGGGCGGACGCGTGGCGGAGAAACTCGTGTTCGACGAGTTCACCAGCGGGGCTTCCGACGACCTGAAACGCGCCACGGATATTGCCAAGACGATGGTCACGCAGTGGGGCATGTCGGATGCCCTCGGGCCTTTGACGTATGGCCGCAAAGAGGAAGAAGTGTTCCTTGGACGCGACTACAATCACGTGCAGGATTACAGCGACCAGACGGCCACGGCGATTGACGAAGCCGTGCGAACTATCGTGGAGACGGCGGAACGCCGGGCGGCGGAGATTCTCTCCCGCGAATCCGACCGTTTGCATAAACTGGCAACGACGCTGGTTGAGAATGAATCTTTGGACGCGGCGGAAATCGAAGCGACGCTGGGGATTCCGTCCTCGGCGGATGTTACGATGGCCCGCGAGCAGCGCGGCGACGGCGCGTCACCAACCTCAGCATAAGGCTTCATGGACCATCGGGAAGAAGAAGAACTTCGTCACCTGATCCGCAAGGAACTGGAGAGCCGCGAGCAGATGCGCGGAGCCGGACCGGCGCGGATGCAGCACGGTTCCGCGGGGATGCCGGAGGACCGGCGGCGGATTATTGAAGAGGAAATTGAAGCCTACTACCTGTCACGGGGCGGCTATCAGCGCGTCGAAAACGAGGACGGCGAGGTCGAGTGGCTGACCGACGACGAGATCCGGGAGCGGGAAAGTCAGATTCCCGTGGACATGGAGGAACTGGAAGCGGGACAGCGGCGCGTGCGCAACCGCCTGGTGCTCCTCGTCGTGCTGGCGTTTCTTGCGGTCACACTACTGATTATTTTGATGCGCGACCGTACGGGCAGCATTCAGGTGATTTCCAACGTGCCGGGGGCGACCATTGTGCTGAACGGATCGCCCACGGAGTTGCATACGAACTCGCGCCTGGATCATATCCCGGTGGGTCCGCACCTGATTACGGTGACGAAGTACGGCTACGTGCCTGACGGCCCCGCCAACGTGAAGGTGGACCTGCGTGCCGGGCAGGAAGAAATTGTGCGTTTCAACCTTAAACCTTTGCCGGTGGACAGCTTTGGTAGACCGAAACAAAATTGAGGCCGGTGTCCGGTTGATGCTGGAAGGCATCGGCGAGGATCCGACACGCCTTGGGCTGGTTGAAACGCCGCGCCGTGTCGCGGAAATGTACGAAGAGGTCTTCTCTGGTTTGGGCAAGGACCCGGAAATGGAATTAAAGCTGTTTCCGGCCGAGCACCATGAGATGATTATCCATCGCGACATCCCGTTTTATTCCATGTGCGAGCACCATCTGCTGCCCTTCTGGGGATTCGTGTCGATTGCCTACATTCCCAAGGATGCCATGGTCACGGGTTTCTCGTCGCTGGCGCGCATCGTGCGGATTTTCGCGCAGCGTCCACAGCTTCAGGAAACCATGACGACGGGGCTGGCCGACGCGCTGATGCATAAGCTGGGACCGATGGGCGTGTTTGTGGTTGTGCGCGCACAGCACTTGTGTTTGATGATGCGCGGCGAAAAGGTGCACGGAAGCTGGACGATTACGTCGGCGGTGCGCGGTGCCATGGGCAAGGAAGCGACGCGGCTGGAAGCACTGCACCTGATGAATGGAAGCTGAGGCCACCACCGCACGGGTGTGGGAATACCGGGGAGGAGAATTCCTGCTCGGCAAGCGAACCCTGCTGATGGGCATCGTGAACGTGACGCCTGATTCCTTTTCGGATGGCGGACGTTTCTTCGATGCGCAGAGCGCGGCGGACCATGCGTTGCAACTGATACAGGATGGCGCGGATCTTCTGGATCTTGGAGCGGAGTCCACACGCCCCGGAAGCGATGCGGTGGATGCGGACGAGCAGTTGCGGCGGCTGATTCCGGTATTTGAGAAGCTGCGCGGGAAGGTGACTGTGCCGCTGTCAGTGGATACGACCTATGCGAAGGTTGCCGCGGAGTGTCTACAGGCGGGAGCGTCGATTGTCAATGACGTCAGCGGCTTTCATGGCGACGTGGAGTTGCCCGAAGTGTGCGCCGCGCAAAACGCCGGGGTCGTGCTGATGCACATGCGGGGCATGCCCAAGGTGATGCAGCAGGATACTCAGTACGGCGATCTGTTCGGTGAAATCGAAGACTACCTTGCGGACGGCGTGCGCATCGCCCTACAAGCAGGAATTCCGCGCTCGAGAATCCTTGTAGATCCGGGCATCGGTTTCGGCAAAACGTTTGAGCAGAACTACCGTTTGCTGGGCGGGTTGGACGGTTTCCGGACCCTGGCGGCGGGCGTGCTGGCGGGACCGTCGCGCAAAGCGTTTACCGGAGAATTCAATCACCTGCCGCCCGATCAGCGGCAGTATTCAACCGCAGCGGCAGTGGCCATAGCGGCGCTCTACGGCGCGGACGTGGTACGAGTTCATGACGTGCGGGAAATCAAACAGGTAGTGGATATTCTTGATCGCTTCCGGGAAATCCATGGACAACTCAAAGCCTGACATTACGCTCGTAACGCTGACGCCCGATCATTTTGCGGCTATTCTGAAGATCGAGAAGGCCGTCTACAAGGACCCGTGGTCCGCTGCGAGCTTTCTGGAGATCATGAGTTTTTCGCCGAACAACTGGGTGGCGATGGTGGATGGCCATGTGGTCGGCTACATCATTACGCAGTGGGTGATCGACGAGATTCATATTCTGAATGTGGCCGTGGCCGAGGAGATGCACCGCAAGGGCGTAGGATCGAAACTGCTGTCGTACCTGGTTGCCGAAGGGCAGAAGCAGGGAATGCGCGACATGTTTCTGGAAGTGCGCGTGACCAATACCCCGGCGCAGGCGCTGTATGAGCGGTTCGGATTCAAGCCGCTGTCGGTGCGGAAGAAATATTATGGTGACGGCGAGGACGCTCTGGTGATGCATTGTGCGATGCCGGAGATTGCCGCCCCAGTGACGGACGAGGTGATGGCCGGAGAGACCGGGTCGAAAACAGAGGAGAAATAGCCGCATGGCTCTGGAATGGTTTAAGCGGGATCGCACGGGCGTGGTGCCACAGCCCAACAAGAAAACGACGACCTCCGACAATCTTTGGGTGAAGTGCGAGAGCTGCGGCGAAATCGTCTTCAATCGCGAACTGGAAAAGCGGCTGCTGGTCTGTCCGAAATGCAATTTCCATTTTCCTATGCCCAGCGACAAATACATCGGCATCATCGCCGACGAAGGGAGCTGGCAGGAATTCGAGCATGATTTGAAGTCGATGGATCCTCTCGGTTTCCGCGACCAGATGAAATACAGCGACCGTCTGACCGCGTCGACCAAGAAGACCGGCAAGAATGAAGCGGTGACCATCGGCACCTGTACGGTAGGAGAGATTCCCGCGGTGCTGGCGATCATGGAGTTCGTGTTCATGGGCGGCAGCGTGGGCAGCGTGGTGGGCGAAAAGCTGGCGCGCGCGGTGGACAAGGCGATTGCCGAGAAGCGCGGGTTGATCGTGATTTCGCGCTCCGGCGGTATGCGAATGCAGGAAGGGATGATCTCGCTGATGCAGATGGCGAAGACCAGCGTAAAGCTGGTGGAGCTTTCCGACGCGGGGTTGCCGTACATTTCGATTCTGACCAATCCGACGACGGGCGGAACGACCGCGAGCTTTTCAATGCTGGGCGACGTCAATCTTGCCGAGCCGGGAGCGCTGATCGGTTTTGCCGGACCGCGCGTGATCAAACAGACGATTGGACAGGATCTGCCGCCGGGATTTCAGCGCAGCGAGTTCCTGCTGGATAAGGGCTTCCTGGACCGCATTGTATCGCGCGGCGACATCCGGCCCACGCTCATTACCATTTTGAGTTTCTTCATGACCGGCAAGGCGGAAAACGCGTGAGAGTTCTGCTGTCGAACGATGACGGAATTCAGTCTCCGGGATTGCACGCGCTGGTGAAAGCCCTACAGGGTTTTGGAGAAATCTGGGTGGTCGCGCCGGACCGCGAGCAGTCGGCGGTGGGGCATGCGATCACGCTGGCCGATCCGATCCGGCTGTTTCCGTGGAAACTTGATGGCGCGGACCACACATGGGCGATCAGCGGATTTCCCGCCGACTGCGTGAAGTTGGCGCTGACCGAATTAATGCCTGAACGGCCCGATATGGTGATTTCGGGAATCAATCGCGGCGAGAATACAGGGATCTCCGTAATTTATTCCGGCACGGTGTCCGCGGCAACGGAAGGCACGATCAACGACATCCCCTCGATTGCCGTTTCACTGTCGTCGTTTACCTCCCGGGAATTCGGCGACGCGGGGACCGTTGCGCGACATATGGCAGAAGTGCTCACCCGGAATGCTTTGCCGCCGGATACCTTTTTGAATGTGAACGTGCCGGCGCTGCCGCTGTGTGAAATCAAGGGCATTCGCGTGGTGCGGCAGGGGCGGGCGCGGTTTCAGGAGACCTTCTTGAAGCGGGCCGATCCGCGCGGCAGAACCTACTATTGGATGGATGGGGACAAGGTGCCGCTCACCGAAACGGAAACCGACGGTACGGCGCTGCACGAAGGTTATGTGACGGTGACGCCCATCCGGCTGGATTTTACCCATTACGAGTTTATGAAAGAATTGCAGGCGTGGCCGCTTGATCTGAAAACCGGAGTGCAGGCGTGAAACACTCCGAGCGCATCGTGGTTCTCGATTTCGGCGGCCAGACCACTCAGCTTATTGCGCGCCGTCTGCGCGAATTCGGCATCTATTGTGAGATTCTCCCCTTCAACGCCAAGCGCGAAGACGTGCTGACGGCGGAGACCAAAGGCATCGTGCTTTCCGGCGGTCCGTCGAGCGTGATCGAGGAAGGCTCGCCGCATCCGGACCCCGAATTATTGAACGGCGGCATTCCGGTGCTGGGCATCTGCTACGGCATGCAGCTCATTGGGCAGCACTTCGGGTCACCGGTTTCGCCCGGAGCGCAGGGTGAATACGGACCCGCGACGATTGCGTTGCAGGGCGACGGCGGCGTGTGGCGCGGACTGGGCGACTCGATGGCCGTGTGGATGAATCACGGCGACCATATTTCCGATGTGCGCGAACCGCTGGTGCAGATCGCGGGCAGCGGCGCAGGAATCGTCGCTGCGGTGGCGCACCGCGAGCGTCCGGTGTTCGGCGTGCAGTTCCATCCCGAAGTGACGCACACTCCGCGCGGCGCGGATCTGCTGCGCAACTTTGCGGTGAACGTGTGCGGCTGCGCGGGCGGCTGGTCCATGGAATCGTTTGTCGAGCAGGCGGTGAAGGAGATCCGCACGGCGGTCGGCGCGTCACGGGTGATTTGCGCGACGTCGGGCGGACTGGATTCCACGGTGGTGGCGGCGCTGGTCGGCAAGGCTATCGGCAAGCAGCTTATCAGCCTGTATGTGGATACGGGGCTGGGCCGCAAAGGCGAGCGCGAGGAGATCGAAGAACTGCTGGCCGGTCACGAGCACATTCAGGTGCGCGTGGTGGATGCGTCCGAGGAGTTCTTCCGTGAATTGAAAGGCGTCACCGAGCCGGAGCGCAAGCGGAAGATCATTGGCAAAACCTTCATTGACGTGTTCCAGCGGGAAGCGAAGGATCTCGATGGCGTGCAGTTTCTGGCGCAGGGAACGATCTATCCGGATGTGATCGAGAGCGTGTCGGTGCGCGGACCTTCGGCGACGATCAAGTCGCACCACAACGTAGGTGGTTTGCCGGATACGCTGCATCTCAAGTTGATCGAGCCGCTGCGGGAACTGTTCAAGGATGAAGTGCGCGAGGTGGGCCGGCTGCTGGGGTTGCCGGATACGATCCTGCACCGTCATCCCTTCCCGGGGCCGGGTTTGGCCGTGCGAGTGCTGGGCGAGGTCACACGGGAGCGCTGCGATCTGCTGCGCGAGGCCGATGCGATTTTTATCAGCGAATTGCGGCGCGCGGACTGGTACCGCAAGACGCGGCAGGCCTTCGTGGTGCTGCTTCCGGTGAAGGCGGTGGGCGTGATGGGCGACATGCGAACCTACGCAAACGCCTGCGTGCTGCGCGCCGTGGACACGGACGATTTTATGACCGCGGACTTTACGCGGCTTCCTTACGACTTGTTGTCACGCGCGGCGAGCCGCATCGCCAACGAAGTGCGGGGGATCAATCGCGTGACGTATGATATCACCTCCAAGCCGCCGGCTACGGTGGAGTGGGAGTAAGTGGCGGGAATCGAATTCTGGCGGACGCAAGTGAAATGACGGAGAGCGGAAAACATGTGCGGAATTATCGGATATGTTGGCAACAGAGAAGTGGTTCCCGTTCTGTTCGGCGCGCTCAAGCGGATGGAGTACCGGGGCTATGACTCCGCAGGCGTTGCGGTGTTCACCGATCATCATCTGGCCATCGAAAAGGACGCGGGCAAGGTTGCACACCTCGAGCAGAAGGTGCTGGACCTGCATCTGAGCGGCACCGCGGGCATTGGGCACACGCGCTGGGCGACGCACGGCGTTCCGAATCGAAACAATGCGCATCCGCACACGGATGATGACGAGACCATTGTACTCGTCCACAACGGCATCATCGAGAACTATCTTGCCCTGCGCAAAGAGCTGACGAAGAACGGGCACGTGTTCAGGACCGATACCGACACTGAAGTGATCGCCCATCTGGTTCGCCAGTTTTACGAAGGGGATTTGACCAGCGCGGTGCGGCAAGCGTTGTCTTTGGTGCAGGGAACGTACGGTCTGGCGATTGTCTCGGCCCGGGAGCCGGGACGCATTGTGGCTGCCCGAATGGGTTCGCCGATGATCATCGGCCATGGCGAGGGAGAGAATTTCGTGGCGTCGGACGTGGCGGCTTTTCTGCATTACACGCGCGACGTGACCTATATGGAAGACGGCGAGATTGCCACGCTGACGACCGACGGCGTCGAGCACCGCACGCTGGCCGACATTCCGGTCAACCGCAAGCTCGAGCAGATCACGTACGACATCAAGGCCATCGAAAAAGGCGGCTACCCGCATTTCATGCTCAAGGAGATCTGCGAGCAGCCGAACACGGTGGCAGACTCGATGCGCGGGCGCGTGCTGTTGGATGAGGGGACGGTAAAGTTCGGCGGCCTGAACGCCTACATGGATGAGTTTCAGAGCGCGAAGCGGATCATCCTCGTGGCCTGCGGCACAAGCTGGCATGCCGGGCTGGTGGGTGAGTACCTGATTGAGGAGTTGGCGGGAATTCCCTGTGAAGTGGAATATGCGTCGGAATTCCGCTACCGTTCGCCGATTATCGAGCCGGGCACGATTGTGCTGGCGATTTCACAGTCCGGTGAGACGCAGGACACGCTGGGCGCGATCCGCGAAGCCAAGCGCCATGGCGCCAAGGTTTTCGGAATCTGCAATGTCGTCGGTTCAAGCATTGCGCGGGAAACCCATGCGGGAGTTTATCTGCATGCGGGACCGGAAATCGGCGTGGCGTCCACGAAGGCATTCACCTCGCAGATTACGGTGCTGTTTATGCTGGCACTGAGCCTGGCGCGGACGCGGCGGATTGGAGCGGGCGAAGGTCGCGAGTTGCTGAAGGAACTCACGGCGCTGCCGCAGAAGATCAGCCGGATTCTCGCCAGCCGCGAGACCATCGAGACGATTGCCCACGATTTCAAAGATCACCGCAATTTTCTGTATCTGGGCCGCGGTGTGAACTTCCCGGTGGCGCTGGAAGGCGCATTGAAGCTGAAGGAAATTTCCTATATCCACGCGGAAGGCTATCCCGCGGCGGAGATGAAGCATGGGCCGATTGCACTGATCGACGAAGACATGCCAGTGGTGTTCATTGCGCTCAAGGACGGCAGTTATGAGAAGGTGCTGTCCAATATCGAAGAGGTCCGGGCACGGGGCGGGCGGGTGCTGGCGATTGCCACGGAAGGGGATACGGCGGTGCCGTCGCGGGCCGATCAGGTGATCTTCGTGCCACAGACGCACCCGTTGCTGACGCCGCTGCTCAGTGTGATTCCGCTGCAGTTGCTGGCGTACTACATCGCCGTGCTGCGCGGCTGTGACGTCGATCAGCCGCGAAATCTTGCCAAGAGTGTGACCGTTGAATAGGGCGTTCAGGTTTTTTCGGTTTTTTACGGCGCTGCTAAGTGTGTTTGTGATCGGCGCGGCCTGCCGTACGGTGCGGGCGGCGGACACCGTTGCTTCTCCGACGCGCAGTGGTGTTGTGCTGCTGCTGGCGTTCTCATGGGAAGGCGATTCGGCGGCGGCGCTGATAGAACGTGGGGTGCGCTTCGGAGTGGCGCACAGCGATTCGACGCTCGGATTCGATGTGGTGAAGTGCGGGTCGGCTTACGAAGTCCGGGCAGCGTGCGACACACTGATGCAGCAGGAATCGAGGCGGCTGATCGTCTTTGCCGGAGATGAAGGCGCGGCCGCGGTGGTGGCCATCCTGTCTTCGCAGCACCGGATGCCGGTGCTTAAGCTGACGGGCGATTCGCGCTCGATGACGCCGCTCAGTAATCAGTTTTTCGAATTTCTGCCCAGCGGCGAGACTCAAGGGAGAACGCTCGGCGATTTCGCGGCACGGTTCCTCGGACTGAGTGGCGCCATGGTTTACACGCCGCTGGATGCGCGCGGTCGCGCGCTGGCGGATGGGTTCAAATCCGGCTTTGTGAAGGCCGGCGGCGCGCTCGAGGTTCAGCAGTGGTATCCGCCGGACGCGATGGCGATCCGTCCGGGCATTGATGCGATGTTTGCAGACACGGCGCGGAAGGCGCTGGGCGGCACACGGCTGAATTCGGCGCTTTCGCCGGAGGAGCGCGCTCAAATGTTCGGCAGCTCGCAAGGCGGCGAAGTCTTGTATGCGGGACAAGCCGACACGCTGCATGGAGATTCCGTCCGGGCACGCGAGGGATTCTTCTTCGCGCTGACTCCTGAACATGTGGAGGGGTTTGCCAAGCAACTTCCGACACTGGCTCCCAAGACGGTTTTGCTGGGCAACAGCAGTTGGGTAGATCTGGATGTGCTGGAGCGGCGGGAAACCGTGACGAACGGCATGTACATTGTGTTGCCGCTGATGCCCGAGGCGCTGGATACATCCGGCTTCCTCGTGTCCTATCAACAGACGGGCGCGGTGGTCAATGAGTGGTCATTGTTGGGATTGGATGCGGGACGGTTTCTTGGCCAGGTGATCTCCGGAGCGCCGCGCACGCGGATGGATATTGCCCGAGCCCTGACGGAAGCCCCCCGGATGACCGGCATCTCGGTGATTGTAGATTTTCAAAAGGGACATGAGAACACAGCGGCTCGCGTCGTGCGGTATGAGGACGGCGGGTTGCGGGTCGTGAAATAGGGGAGCCGGATGACTTTACCCGACGCCGTACTGCTGGGGATTATTCAGGGACTGACGGAGTTTCTGCCGGTGTCCAGTTCGGGACACCTCGCGGTGTTTCAATATCTGCTCGGGCTGACACAGCCCATGTTGACCTTCGACGTACTGCTGCATGTAGGATCTCTGATCGCGATTCTCGCGTTCTTTCGCAAACAGATTATCGAGCTGGCCATCTCGGTCTTTGCGCCATCGCGCGAACCGGGCAGCCGGCGGTTGCTGGGACTGATTATCGTGGCCTCGATCCCCACGGCGCTGATCGGTCTTGGATACAAGGACTTTGTAGAGACTCAATTCGAATCTCCGGCGGCGGTGGGGATGTTCTGGCTGTTGACTGCCGGGCTGTTGTTTGGCGTCAGCAAGATGATGCAGGGTTCCAAACAATTGCGGGACATCACTATTCCGGATGCGCTGCTGATTGGTCTGTTTCAAGGAGTGGCGATTCTGCCGGGCGTGTCGCGCTCCGGAGCTACGCTGGTGATGGGCATGCTGTGCGGACTGCATCCGAAGGCGGCGGCCAATTTCTCGTTCCTGATTGCGATTCCCGCGATTCTCGGCGCCATCTTTCTGCAGCGGCATGACCTTGCCGGAGTTATGGGACCGGACGGAACGGCCACGATAGTGGGAACGGTGGTCTCCATGATCGTCAGCTATTTGGCGATTTGGATCCTGATGAAGCTGTTGCAGCGGCGCGTGATTCAGCCGTTTGCGTGGTATTTGTTGTTCGCATCGGCCCTGGTGCTGTTTGCATTAAAGACAGGATTCCACATTTGAGCAGCGCGCGGCCGATGATCGGGGTGTCGCCCGGATATGCCGGTCCGTCGGATCTGCGCCCGTTCTGCCGCACGGCGGAGATTCTGTACATTGATCAGAACTATCCGAGGCGCGTTGAAGAGGCCGGTGGAATTCCGGTGCTGCTGTCGCATACGGATGATCCGGAGGCGATGCGCCAGCTTGCCCAAAGACTGGATGGCTTGCTGTTCACCGGAGGCGAGGATGTAAATCCGTCGCTGTACGGACAGGATGTCCACGACGCGACGGAGGTTGCCGAGGCCCGCGACAAGTTCGAATTTCACCTGTTCAGGCTGTTCGTGGAGACCGGCAAGCCGATTCTTGCCATCTGCCGTGGGTTTCAGGTGATCAACGTGGCACTCGGCGGCACCTTGATTCAGGATATTCCGACTCAGGCAGGCGTCGCGCATCACGCGCAGCGTGTGCCGTCCAGCAACCCGACGCATGAAGTACGGCTGGAGGAAAGCTGCCGGCTGTCGCGGGTGTTCGGCGAGACCCTTCTGAGGGTCAACAGTCACCATCATCAGGGAGTGGACAAACCTGCGCCGCCGCTGCGGGTGGTGGGGCGTTCGGAAGAAGGCGTGGCAGAGGCGATGGAGCACCGCGGCCACCCGTATCTGGTTGCCGTGCAGTGGCATCCGGAGCGGCTTGCCAGTTGTTACGCGCTCCAGCAGAAATTGTTTGTGGATTTCGTAGCGGCGTGCCGGCTGCCGGCATACCGGCAGAACGGGGTAACTGCACAATGACCGCGACGGAGTTTCTCAGGGACGTACGCAAAGGCAAGCACTTCGAGATCGTTGTCCTGCGGGGCAGCGAGGAGTTCTTGCTGCGCGAAGCTCAAGAGGAGTATCTGTCGAAGATCGTGACTCCCGATGCGGCCGCGTTCGACTTTACCGAGTTCCGTGGCTCGGATGCGGATGGCGGTACGCTCTGGAATGCGGTGACTACATTGCCCCTGCTCAGTGAGCGGCGGGTCGTGTTGTGGGAGTCTTCCGGGGAGATCAAACAGGATGTAGCGGATGCCCTGACGCGCTATGCGGCGCGGCCATCGGCGACTACCACGCTGATAGTGGTCTTAGGAGGAGACAGCCGCGAGACACGACTGGCAGGCTTGCTGGCCTCGAGTCATGTGACCGATGTGGAGTTCCGGGATCTGCGAGAAGGCGACCGCGCGGCATGGGCGGAAAAGTTCGTGCAGCGGCAGGGGAAGAAGATTGAGGAGGATGCCCTGCGATACGTGGTGGAAACGTCGCTGAAGAATTTGTCCGATCTGGCGGCGAAATTGAACCACGCAATTTTGTATGTGGGCGAGGAGAAAGAGATCAGCGTGCAGGTGCTGATGAAGGTTTCGGGTGTCTCCTCGGAATATACGGTCTATAATCTTGAAGACGCACTGATGGCCCGCCGGCCTGAGCAGGCGCACCGCATTGCGCGCTCGTTGCTCGATGGGGGAGAGGCCTTGCTGAGGCTGGTGGCTTTTCACCGGGGCATGGTGCTGAAACTTTGGCAGGTGAAGGGTATTCTAAAGAAGCCGAGTACATGGGAAAGAACCGAAGAGGCGCGGCAGGCTTATGACGCCATCTTCGGCAGGCAAATCTTTAAAAAAGACGCTTACAGGCAGACGGCACAGAAGCTTGACGAGCCCCGGATACGTCAGGCGATTACCGGGCTTTTGGACGTAGAAGTTCGCGCTAAATCGGAGTCGCAGGATCCATATTACTACTTCGAGTGGTTGTGGCGGTTTGCGGCCTGATTTTTGGATCTTTTAAGGAACCCGTTTTTTAGATCAAGAGTTAACAGGATAGTCGATGATGGAAAATTCTGTCGGATCGCCGACCGATGAAGATCTGATTCTGGCATTCCAGAACGGTGACGTGTCAGCATTCGAGGAGATTGTTCGGCGTTATCGCGATCCTTTATTCAATTTTGTTGTGCGCCTGCTGGGCGACGCGTTCTTTAGCGAGGACATCGTTCAGGAAACTTTCCTGCGGGTCTATCGTAATAGACATCGGTACCACCAAGTCGCGAAGTTCTCGACTTGGATCTACACCATCGCGTCAAACCTGGCAAAGACGGAGCTGAGGCGGAGAAAAGTGCGAAACTTCTTCTCGATCAGTTCGAAAGGCGAGGATGAGAAGGATTACGATCTGGTGGACACCTCTTCGGACATTGAGCGCGATGTAGACGGTGCGCTGAAGAGTGAAATAATTCTCAAGGAAATCAACGCGCTTCCTTATCATTTCAAGGAGGCAGTACTTTTGCGCGACATTCAGGATTTGTCGTACGAGGAAATCAGCCAAATTCTGAATGTGCCGCTCGGAACTGTAAAATCCAGAGTCAACAGAGGGCGTAGCCGATTGCAGAAGAGGCTAAAATTCTTGATGCTTGAGGAGTCTGAAGGTGGAAAACCAGGGAAAACTGATGCCTAAGTCCGTGATTGGGTCGTCAGAGGGTGAAGACGGGGTCTCGCCGGATCTGCTTATGGTCAGATCTATGTTGAGGAGTTTGCCCACCGTACATTGTTCGCCGAAGTTCGAATATCGGTTGCAACGGAAGTTGGCGGCGGAAGAGGCGGGGGTGCGGGCTCCAAGTTCGGTGCGCAATTGGACGCTGGGCTGGGCGGGTGCAGGCCTTGGGTTCGCTACGGCTTTGGCTATCGCTTTCTTTGCATTTGACTTGAATGTGAAATCTCCGAATTCGGCGGTTACGGGTAGCTCTTCGATTGCGGGGGCTTCGGCGGCTGGCAAAGCAGTGCCGGTTGTGCCGAATCAGGTTTCAGCCCCAGCGAATGAACTGCAGGCTTCGACACCTAAACTGGTGTCTGAAGATGGCAAGACGATGGCGGATGCCAAGAAGGACTCGACGAAGCCTCCTGCATCCAAGCCCGACTTGCAGCAGGAGAATTTCCATCTGACGGGTGCGAGCAAGTAGCGCTGAAGCGCTGCGCAGAGTAAGGGGAAACCATCTGCTGCCCTTGGGGGCAGCAGACGTCGTTTGTGTTGGGACTTGACAAAGGGAGAGTAAGTCCCTATCTTGCAGGATTCCAACACAATCATCAATCGTCTTTAAGGATCAGTTAAGTGGCAAAGAAACAAACATTTGCGGACAAAGTAGACCGTATGAAGGGCGCAGGCGCCCAGCATTGCCCGGTCTGTGACGAGATTCCGCAGGCGACCAAAGTCAAGGAATTCATCAATAGTGGCGGCAACATTAAGCAAGTCACGAAGATGATGAAGATCTGTAAGTGCAATAGCGCCAAAATCTTTGGATAAGATTAAAGATTCCCTCGTGATTGCCACGAGGAATCGGGATAAATTCCGCGAGATTCAAGAAAAGCTAAGAGCCCTCCCGTTAGCTGTCTTGAGTTTGGCGGATTTTCCTTTTGTAGAGGAGGTCATCGAAGACCAGCCCGATTTGTATGGCAACGCGATCAAGAAGGCCAATCAGGTAGCGCAGCAGACGGGACTTTGGGCTCTGGCGGATGACACCGGGCTTGAAGTGGACGCACTGGACGGCGCGCCGGGTGTTTACTCGGCTCGATATTCCGGTCCGGGCGCGACTTACGAGTCCAACTGTGTGAAGTTGATTTCTGAAATGGAAGGGATTCCTGCGGAAAAGAGGCAGGCGCAGTTTCGGACGGTGATCTGTCTGAAGACTCCAGACAGCCTCTTTTGCGTGGAGGGCAAGGTGGAAGGAAACATCGGCCGGGAGAGGCGAGGCACCAAAGGGTTTGGCTACGATCCGGTTTTTGTGTTGCCGTCCGGTCGGACCATGGCCGAGATTGACCTCGAGGAGAAGAACCGCATCTCCCACCGGGGGCAAGCGGTGGAGAAGATGGAAAAGCTGCTGCGATTTCTGCTCGAGCGCGACTGAACTCCTCGGGCACTGGGGATAAGAAAACCCGAAACCGTATCAGGTTTCGGGTTTTTGCGTTTCTGGGAACAATGCCGCTCAGAAGGAGACCATAGTCTCGACTCGGACAGTGCGGTGATTTTGCCCGTTATAGTAGGTGATGCGATGGTCATACACCAGGCTGACGTTGCGCGCTAAGGCGAAGTAGAGTTTGGCACCGTAAATGGTGCCTTCGGTCACGCGGTTCAGTAGGGTATGCACGTTGGGCTGCATGTAATAGCCGGTAAGCTTTTGCATGCGGGTAACCTGCGGCGGTGTGACGCCGAGTTCGCCGTAAAGTGTTTTGCCGTCGTGGTACTGCGCGCCGTGCATGTCCTCATACCAGCCGTACAGATAGCCGAAGGTCTGGATGGATATCAGGGCATCGCCGAAGAATCCCTTGGCCGACCCGAGATTGTTCAGGGCCTTTTCCTTGGTGATGAACAGGGAATCGCCCTGAAGCTGCGCGCGCTCGAGTTCATAGGTGAAATTGAAGAACTCCCCGCGGAATTCCTTGCCATACTGGCGGTACTCGCCGCTGAGAGTGAGCGGGCCAACCTGCATGCGAGCCCCGGGGAAAGACCAGCCCCAGCCGTGGCGGGCGATCTTGGCAATCTGCGCATAGGTCCAGACGGAAAACTTGCTGCCTTTTACAAGTGGGAAGCCCGCGTCCGCGCCGAACTCCGTCACCGATTCCTTGATGTCATTATAGCTGACGGGTGCCTTCCGGAAATCGGGCAAAAAGCCGTTATCGATCAGGTAATCGCGGGTGGTCGTATCATTGTGGAATGACGAGAGCAGTTGGTCGCGAATCCGGAAATCGTTGCGGTTGGGAAAGAGGTCCAGCCGGTCGGGAACACCGTCGTGATCCTTGTCCGTCAGACCGGCAAACTGATTGCCATCATGGGCAACGGTCGCGCCGACGGTGAGGCCTTGCAAGCCTGTATCGTAGCTTAAGCGTGCGGCCATCAGGCCGGGTTGATCCAGTTCGCTGACGCTGTTCAGCATAGCTTGCCAACTGTAACCATCAACACCGCCTTCGGTGTAGAAGCCGATTCGCTTAACCTCAGGATACTGAATCGTGTTCGAGTAGCGGCGCATGATCATGCCGTAGCCGAGAGTCACATTGTCGAGTGCTCCCGCGCGTGCATAGAATGGATCGCCGGGCTGGCCATAACGGACGTAGTAGATCTTTTCCACATAAGCGCGGCCCGTATTCCATTCATCCTTTTTGAAATTGCCGTCGGCATCAAAGCGAAAGGTCAGATCGAGCCCTACTCCAAACTTACCGAAAGGGATGTCCGGTCGAAGACCAAATTGCTGATAGACCTTGCCGTTCATGATAACCATGCCAAGAGTGCCATTCCAACGCACTTGGGAATCAGAACCCGGCTGGCTCATGGGTGGTTCAAAGGCAGGATCAGTTGCTTCCTGGGCTGTCGCCAGAGTGAGGGCGGCGAGCAGGGCAAAAAAAACGAAGGCGACTTTCATAGGCAATTCCGCTGGGATAAGGCTGTTCGTGACAATGTAAAACCTTCTCTATCAAAAGTCAATGCTTTCATAGATGCATAGCGCTTGATTTTGCTGTAATTTAGCCGTATATTGGAGTGATTCGAGGCATAGACTATGACACAGAGAGACCAGCCCATTTATCTGGACAATGCCGCCACGACGAGACCGGATCCGGCCGTCATCGCCGCCATGTCCGAGACCCTGACGGATTACTGGGGAAATCCGTCGAGTGCGCACGAGATCGGCAGCCGGGCAAAGATGCGGCTGGAAGAATCCCGTGCGTCCATTGCGCGGCTCATGGGCTGCCGTGACGACGAAGTGTATTTTACGTCCGGCGGGACGGAAGCCGACAACTGGGCGCTCCTTGGCGTGCTGGACTATTGGCATGGCAAGAAGAGTCACCTGATTACGGCAGCGAACGAGCACCATGCGGTGCTGGACACGGCGAAGCGTTGGAAAGAGCGCGGGGGCGAGGCCACGATTCTGCCGGTTGACAGCGAGGGGCGGCTCGATCCGCAGGACGTGGCAAAGGCGATCACCGACAAGACGGCGGTGGTTTCCGTAATGCACGTCAACAACGAGCTGGGGACGATCCAGGATGTCGCAAAGATTGGTGCGCTGTGCCGTGAGCACGGAGTGGTGTTTCACACGGATTGCGTGCAGAGCTTCGGAAAGATTCCCTTCCGGTTTGCCGAACTGAATGCCGATCTGGCAAGCATTTCGAGTCACAAAATTTATGGCCCGAAAGGCGTGGGCGCGCTGGTGATTAAACGCGGAACACGGTTGTCTCCAAGGTTTATCGGCGGAAGCCAGGAGCGCGGATTGCGAACCGGCACAGAAAACACGCCGGGGATCAGCGGCTTCGGCAAAGCGGCAGACCTGTGCCGGGAGATGTTTGCGGAAGAGTCGCAACGCCTGCTGGCGATGCGCGACCGATTGGAAGCTTCGATCCTCGAGCAGATTCCGGACGTGTGTGTGAACGGTTCTCGAACACATCGCGCGCCGGCACTGCTGAATATGTCGTTTCTCGGATGCGAAGGCGAGGCTCTGTTGATTGCGCTGGATCGCAAAGGGTTTTGTGTCTCAACGGGAAGTGCGTGCAGCGCGGGAGCGATTGGAGCTTCGCACGTGCTCATTGCGCTGGGGCTCGATCCCATCGTGGCGCAGGCGTCGCTGCGGTTCTCCTTCGGACGATTCAATAGTATGGCGGATGTAGAAGCATTGATGACTGTACTGCCGGGTGTGGTTGCCGCGCAGAGAGCATTGGCACCGGCGGCGATGAGATAAGTGCGAGATTAGTGATGTTACTATTGGAGAACACGCTCAGGTCCCCGGACGCGCGGGGTAAGGACACCCCGCGCGGCGACCTCAACGAGCACGCCGTTGTCGCGGTGGCGATGTCGGGTGGGGTGGATAGTTCGGTGGCGGCGGCGTTGCTGAAGCAGCAGGGGTATGACGTGGTGGGTGTGACCATGCACCTGTGGACCGATGCCAAGGGTGAGGAGATGTCGCTGAACCGGGCATCGGGGTGCTGCTCGATTACGATGGCGCAGGATGCCGCGGCGGTGGCCCATCGCATGGGGTTCCGGCATTATGTGATGGATCTGTCGAATGAGTTTCACGGTTCGGTGGTGCGAAATTTCGCGCAGGAATATCTTGCTGGAAGGACGCCGAATCCGTGTGTGCGCTGCAACAGCTTTGTCAAGTGGCAGACGCTGATCGAGCGTGCCCGGAAAATGGGCTGCGAGTATCTGGCGACCGGCCATTATGCGCGCGTAGCGCGCAAGGACGGGCGGGTGCAACTCAGGACGGCGCTGTATGGCGAGAAGGACCAATCCTACGCACTGTGGGGGTTGTCTCAAGAGAGCCTGGCGCGAACCGTGTTTCCGCTGGGAGAACTGACCAAGCCGCAGGTGCGGCAGATTGCGGCGGAATTAGGACTGGCCACGGCGGACAAGCCGGAAAGCCAGGATATCTGCTTTGTGCCGGACGACGATTACCGCCGCTTCCTGAAAGATAATTTCGCCGAGGAACTGAAGGTGATTCATCGCGGCGAAATTGTGGGGCCGGAAGGGAAAGTGCTCGGCTACCACGACGGGATTACCAATTTCACGGTGGGCCAGCGCAAGGGAATGGGGATTTCCGCTGACCGGCCACTGTATATCAAGCGGATTGATCCGGTAGCCAACCGGATTCATGTCGGCTACGAGGATGAGTGTTTCGCCCGTGCCGCGCTGGTGCATGACGTCAACTGGGTGTCCATTGGGGAGCCCTCAGACGGTGTCGCCTGTGCGGTGAAGGTGCGGTATCGCGATGTGCCGCATACGGCGAGGGTCATCCCCCTGCCCGGTGGACGTGCGCGAATTGAATTTGACCAGCCAGTGCGGGCGGTAACACCGGGACAGTCCGCGGTGTTCTACGATGACGAGCTGGTGTTGGGCGGCGGTGTGATTTCCGGATTTGATGGAGCGGAGAACTTATGAGTAAGACACAGGCCTTTCCGCGAGTGACGGCGCCGCAGATCGTGCGCTGCAAGGAAGAAGGGCGAAAAATCGTCGGACTCACGGCGTATGATGCCGTGTTCGCCGCGCTGGAAGAGGAAGCCGGCGTGGATTTCCTGTTGGTGGGAGACAGCGCGGGCAATGTGGTGGCCGGACACTCGACGACCATACCCATGACGATGGACGCGATGCTGTTTTTGACACGGTGCGTTTCGCGTGGAACCTCGCGCGTGATGGTGATTGCGGACATGCCGTTCGGGAGCTTTCAGATTTCGACGGAAGACACGATCCACAATGCGGTGCGCTTTCTGAAGGAAGGCGGAGCGCAGGCGGTGAAACTTGAGGGAGCGCCGCCGTATCTGCTGCCGACGATCACACGGATGGTGGACACGGGCATCCCCGTGATGGGACACCTTGGGTTGACGCCGCAGAAGATCAACGTGTTTGGCGGCTACGGCTTGCAGGCGACCACGCGCGAAGAAGGCGAGCAACTCATTGCCGATGCCGTGGCGCTGGAAAAGGCCGGGTGCTTTGCGATTGTCCTGGAGAAGATCCCGAGCAGTTTGGCCGGCACCGTGAGCAAATCCCTGAAGATTCCGACCATCGGCATCGGCTCCGGGCCGGACTGCGACGGGCAGATCTTAGTGAATTACGATCTACTGGGCATCTTCGACAAATTCAAGCCGAAGTTCGTGCGTCACTACATTCCCGGTGCGCAGCTCGTACGCGATGCGGTGAGCACGTGGGTGGAAGATATCCACGAAGGACGTTTCCCCTCGCAGGCAGAAAGTTACGACCTTAAGCCGGAGAAGGACGCGGAGGCAGGAAACTCGCACAAGGCGAAGCCTTCGCGCAAGGGCTGATGAAGATCGCGCACACGTTTGCCGAACTGGATGCGGCGCTGAAAGATATGCGGCGGGACGGCGCATCGCTGGGGTTTGTGCCTACAATGGGCGCGCTGCACAGCGGGCACTTGTCGCTGCTGGAGACGACGCGGTCAAAGGCGGAGAAGGTCACAGTTTCGATATTTGTCAATCCCACGCAGTTCGGTCCTAAGGAAGATTACCGGGTCTATCCGCGTGTTCCGGAGAAGGATTGTGAACTGCTGGAGCGTGAAGGTGTGGCGCTGGTCTTCCTGCCGACGGCAGAGCAGATGTATCCTGCAGGCTCGCCGCTGGTGACGGTGGATCCGGGACCCGTGGGGAATGAGTTTGAAGGCCGAAGCCGACCGGGGCACTTTCGCGGCGTGCTGACGGTGGTTGCAAAATTGCTGCATCTTGTTCAACCAAATGTGGCGGTGTTCGGTCAAAAGGATGCGCAGCAGCTTTTCCTGATCCGGCGGATGGTAGCGGACCTTAATTTCCCCGTCGAAATTGTGGAATCGGCTACGGTGCGCGAGGCGGACGGGTTGGCGATGTCGTCCCGCAATGCATATTTGAAAGCCGCCGAGAGGCATAAGGCAACGGTGCTATATCGCGCGTTGTCCGAGGGGAAGAGGCTTTTCGAGAGCGGGCTTCGAAGTCTGGATGATATTCACGCCGCCATGCGCGAGGCGGCACGGTCGGTTGAAGAATTCGAACTCGACTATGCGACAGCGGTGGGGGAGAGTGATTTTGTCGAAAAAGATCCGCTGCCCCAAGAGGCACGGCTGATCATTGCGGGAAAGCTCGGTTCGGTGCGGCTCATAGACAATTTGCCGCTTCGGATGGGGTGATTTCAGGAACCGCATTTCATGGGAAAACGTTAACGAGGCAGGTAGCGCGTTTTGCTTGCAGTTTTGATCCTTGCAGCGGGTAAAGGTACCCGCATGAACAGTGACCTCCCGAAAGTTTTGCATGTCTTGGGGGGCAAATCCCTAATTGAACATGTGTTGCACGCGGCCCAGCAGCTTGATCCGGATCGCCTGATTGTGGTGGTTGGCCACAGGCGGGA
The DNA here is from genome assembly GCA_036504735.1 of bacterium. Lineage (NCBI taxonomy): Bacteria > bacterium. The sequence continues at coordinate 325,476 of DASXUQ010000005.1, read as the reverse complement.
GGAAGTTCAGGGGAAATTGGCGGGACGCGGAATGGAATTTGTGGTCCAGGAGCCGCAGCTTGGCACGGGGCATGCAGTGCAGCAGGCGAACGCCCTGCTTGCAGAGGAAAGCGGCGAAATTATTGTGCTCTCGGGCGACGTGCCTCTGCTGAGGGCAAATACTCTGTGCAAACTGCTGGGAGCGCACCGCGAGTACCAGGCGGTGGCCACCGTGCTTTCCACCAGTGCTCCAGATCCTGCGGCTTACGGGCGAATTATTCGCAATTCTGACGGAAAATTCATGCGAATTGTAGAAGCTCGCGAAGCGACGGATGGAGAGAAGGAGATTTGCGAGATCAATTCGGGAATCTATTGTTTCGATATTCGCGTGTTATTTGACGCACTTTCGGAAATCAAGGCGGATAACAGCAAGGGTGAATATTACTTGACGGATGTGATCGGGGTTTTGCAAAAGCGCGGGCTTCCGGTACAAGCTGTTGATTTAGCGGATTTTCGTGAAGTGCGGGGAATTAACACTGCCGCCGAACTTTTGGATGCGGAACAGGATCTGAGAGCCGTTCTAACGAACAGCAGCACTTGACTTTTTGGCGGCAAACTCTTAATTTTTGGGATGCAACCACTTAGGAAGGATATGGCCATGCGGCTCCGACTTTTGGTGACCGGACTGGCGATGGTTTGCCTGGTTTCGCTTGCTTCTGCCCAGTACCGGAATGCTCCGCCTTCCAGCGACGTGAGCCAGTATCTTCGCTCGAATACGTCTGCGCTCGGGCTTAAGGCGATCCGCGGGCTGTTCGATCCGAACCGGATGCATATGACCCAATCGTTTTCCTTTGGCTACGCGAGCGCCGGCGGTCATGGGGTCAGCCAGGGGATGTACATGAACACCGTGGACTACCGGATTTCCAATCCGTTGTTTCTGACGACGCATCTGGGGTATGTGTTCCAGCCGTCGTCTTCACCGCAATGGAATACGGGGCTCTCCAATGGCTTTCAAAACGGCAACTTCGTGGGCGGCGCGGATCTCAACTGGCGGCCTTGGTCGAACACGACCTTCCGTCTGTCGGTCTACCGTGGGATGGATTCGTCGCCTTACTATCCCGATTACGGCTGGGGTTCATTCGGATACGGGTCATATTTTGACCGGCCGTAGAGGTTTCGGCACACGTTCTCCGGGTTGAATCGTTCCGTTATTGAGACCGAGACCTCTTCTCTCGGTCTTTTCGTTCAGGTCTTCCTTTGTCACGCCACTTTTACCTTCCTCCACGCCAGAATCTTCCGCCTTCCAAGACCGAGTTCGACCTATGGCAGAGACTTCGCCTGGGCGTCTCGATTTTCGCTGTGTCCGTGGTTGTCCTGCTCGCCTGGTGGTATTTCACGGACGCGGAACGCTGGGACCCGGCGACACACGGTATGAGTTACCTTGGCTCAACCTCGGTGGATAGCACCAAGTCGACCACACCCTCCGGCGCCGATTCTGTGCGCAACTCAACGTTCGGTTCTGCCGCCGTGTCTAATGCTGTGAAGACGGATCTCTCGAAGGAACCGGCGGAGCACCCGATCCGGGTGGAAATCTGGAACGGTTGCGGGGAGAAGGGACTGGCCCTGAAAGCCATGACCGCGCTGCGGGCGAGGAGCAGCTACTTTGACGTGCGCGGCATGGGGAATGCCGGGGCACAGCGATTCGAATTCAGCGCGGTGATCAGCCGCACCACGAACGCGGGGCTGGCGATGGCGATTGCCGATTCACTGGGAATTGATCATGCCCGCGTAACGACAGACATCCCGAAGAATCCGCGCGACATTGACGTGACGGTTATTCTCGGAGCAGATTATCCGCGATTGCGGCTAAATCTCAAACCTGATTCAAAGGAGTAGACACTGGGTTCTTCGGATTCGCAGATACTCGCAGGCCGCATTGCGGCCGCCGCACTTGAGAAGAAGGCATCGAACGTCCTGATTCTGGATTTGCGCCAATTGGAAGCGGTGGCGGATTACTTTGTGATCTGCACCGGCGATGTGGACCAGCAGGTGAGGGCGATTGTCGAAAATATCGAAAAGCAGATCAAGACCGCAACTGGCGAGCGCGTGCTGCACCGTGAAGGCATGGACACGCTGAATTGGGTGTTGCTGGACTATGTGGACGTGGTGGTGCACGTGTTCCAGCCGAGCTTCCGGGAGTTCTACCGGTTGGAAGATCTGTGGGGCGATGCGGAAGTGGTGGAAGTCAATGACGAGCAGGAAGCGATCCCGCGTCCTCGGGCTTCGCGCCGACGCGTGGCCGTGGCGGGTGTCAAGCCGGAGACGGTGAAGCCGAAAGCGCCTGCGAAGAAGACGGTCGCCCAGAAGGTGGCTGCCAAGAAAGCCGCCGCCAAGAAGACCGTTGCCAAGCCGAAGAGCGCTGCCAAGACCGCCTCAGGCATGCCCGTGCGCAAGACAGCGGTGAAGAAGTCCGCGGTTAAGAAGACGGCGGTAAAGAAGAGCGTTCCCAAAGCCGCGCCGAAGAAGGTCGCTCCCAAGAAGACCGCGCCGAAGCGTCCACGCAAATCCTGAGCATGAACAAAGCACATCAGCATCTGACGGTCGAACTGAACGAAGCGCTCCAGTCGCTGGGAGTGGCGGCGCCGCGCGTGGTGCTCGAAAAACCGCGGGATGCGACGCATGGCGATATTGCAACGAACGCCGCGCTCGTGCACTCGAAAGAGCTGGGCAAGAACCCGCGCGCGATTGCGGAGATGTTGCTCTCCAAACTGCACCTGAATCGTGACTTGATCGCGTCGGAGAGCGTGGCGGGGCCGGGGTTCATCAACTTCACGTTCGCCTCGCCGTTTCTGCATTCGATTGCAACGGATGCCCTGCGGAGTGAGGGGACGTTCGGGCAGAGCCACGACCTGGCCGGGCAGAAGATTCTGATCGAATTCGTCAGCGCCAATCCTTCGGGACCGTTGAATGTGGTCAGTGCCCGTGCGGCGGCGGTGGGCGACAGCCTGACCCGCCTGTTCCGCGCGCGGGGGGCACGCTGCGATGCCGAGTTCTACGTGAACGACGCGGGAAATCAGGTGCGGCTGCTGGGCGAATCGCTTCGGGCGCGTTATGAGAGCGAACTGGGATTTGCGGCGGAGATACCCGAGGGCGGCTACCACGGCGAGTATATCATGGATTTGGCGCGGCAGGTGAAGGCGGAACATGGCTCGCGCTTTCATGATATGCCGGCTGAGCAGGCGGCGCAGCAGTTGGGATCGCTGGCGATTGAGTATTTCGTGAAGTCTCACCGCGCGACGCTGGGGTCGTTCCGGGTAGAGTTCGACCGCTGGTATCTGGAAAGCGAATTGCGCGGTCGCCAGGCGGAGCAACATGTTCTGGAGAAACTGCGCGAACGCGATGCCGTGTATGTGAAGGACGGCGCGACCTACATCAAGACCTCCGAATACGGCGATACGCAGGATTGGGTAGTGGTGACGTCGGATGGGCGGGCGACCTACTTCCTGCCGGACATTGCCTATCATGCCGACAAATTCGAACGCGGTTACAATCCGGTGCTGAATATTCTTGGCCCGGATCATCATAGTTTCACATCGCGCATGAAGGCGGCGTTGCGGGCGCTGGGGTTTGATCCGCAACCGCTCGAAGTGATGCTGCTGCAGCACGTGACGCTGCTGCGGGACGGCGAGCCGGTGAAGATGTCCAAGCGGGCGGGGCAGATTATCGAGATGGCCGAGCTGATCGAGGAAGTGGGCGTGGATGCCGCGCGCTACTTCTTCCTGCTGCGCCGCACGTCCACGCCGCTGGATTTCGATATTGACCTGGCCAAGAAGCAGTCGGACGAGAATCCGGTCTTCTACGTGCAGTACGCTCACGCGCGGATTGAGTCGATTTTCAAGAAGGCGGGTGTGCCGTATCCGGGAGCGGACGTGGATCTGAGCCCGCTGACGACTCCTGAGGAACTGGATCTGCTGCGGCGCTTGCGGGAGATTCAGGATGTAATCGCCGACACGACGCAAAGCCGCGATCCGCACGGGATGACCGAGTGGCTGCGGCAGGTGGCGACGCAGTTCCACAAGTTTTACCATGATCACCGGGTTCTGACCGAGCCCCAAGAACTTCAACTGGCGCGCTTGGCCCTGTGCCGTGCAACTCAGATTGCCCTCCAGCGAGGGCTTTCGCTCTGCGGTGTCAGCGCGCCCAAGGAGATGTGAGCTTTTGAGCAAATCTACAATTGTGAATAGGCCGGTGAAGGCCTTGCCCGCCAAGGCGGGCGCTACGAAATCGCCGGACGTGGTCGTTGTGGGCAGCGTGGCGCTGGATCTTCTGCATACTCCTTTCGCGTCGACGGAGGCGCCGGTGCTGGGCGGCTCTGCGCTGCACTTTGCCAATGCGGCCTCGCTGTTTGCGAAGGTGGGGGTTGTCGGTGTGGTGGGGGAAGACTATCCAATGAAGGACCTGGAATTTTTGACGCGGCGCAATGTGGATTTGTCCGGCGTGGGAGTTCTGCCCGGCAAGAGCTTTTTGTGGGAAGGCCGCTACGGCGATAATTTTCTGTCACGCGAAACGATCCGCACGGAGTTGGGTGTGTTCGAAAGTTTCGAACCCCTGCTGCCCAAGGCTTATCTGAATCCGAAGATTCTCTTTCTGGCGGCGATTCATCCGGCGTTGCAGTATTCGGTGCTGAAGCAGGTCAACCGCCCGAAGCTGGTGGCGATCGACACGTTCAAGCTGTGGATCGACGTGGCACGCAAGGAATTCATGAAGGTTCTGAAGCAGTCCGATCTCTTCTTCGTGAACGATGACGAGGTGCGCTGGCTGACGGGCGAACACAACCTGTTTAAGGGTGCGGCGGCATTACGCAAGATGGGGCCGAAGTGGGTTGTGGTCAAGAAGGGCGAGCATGGCAGCTTCGTCGTTGGCGAGCGGGACACGTATTTGTCGAATACTTTCCCTGTGCTTGACGTGGTAGACCCGACCGGCGCAGGCGATGCGTTTGCGGGTGGAATGCTTGGGTACCTTGCCGGCGAGCGCCAGATTACGGCAGGTGCGATTCGCCGCGCGATGGCGTGGGCAAGTGTGATCGGATCGTTTTATGTAGAAGGCTTTGGACCGGCGGGACTGCGGGACAAGAAACGCGCGGACGTAGACCGGCGCTACCGGCAGTTTGTCAGAATGAGCACGATTCCATGAGAGAGCAGATTCAGGCGCTGCGCTGGGACGGGACAGAACTGCTGATTCTCGATCAGCGCAAGCTTCCGGGCCGAGAAGTGTGGATTCGCGCAAGGACTGTCGAGACGGTTGCCAAGGCCATCGAGACTCTCGCCGTGCGGGGAGCACCGGTGATCGGAATTGCGGCGGCGTACGGAGTGGCACTGGCGGGCTTGGCGAAACATGCGACTCCTGACCGGATTCGCGCCGCGATTGCCAGACTGGCGAAGACGCGTCCCACGGGTTACAATCTGTTTCACGCGCTGGGCGAAATGGCCGCTGTGGTGGACCGCAACGGCGGCGATTTGCTGGGACACTTGATCCGCAAAGCGATTCAGATTCACCGCAGCGATACGCGCGCGTGCCTGTCGATGGCAAGGAACGGTTTTGAGGTTATGGGCGCCGACGAGCATGTGCTCACCTACTGCAACACGGGCGCACTGGCAACGGGCGGAATCGGCACGGCGTTAGGCGTCATCAAGTATGGCCATACGCATGGCAAGGTGAAAGACGTCTACGCCTGCGAAACGCGACCTGTGGGGCAGGGTGCGCGGTTGACCGTGTGGGAATGCTCCAAGGCCGGGCTGCCGGTCACGCTGCTGTGCGATAACATGGTGGCAGCGTTGATGCTGGCGGGACGGGTGACACGGGTGTTTGTGGGCGCGGACCGCATCGCGCGCAACGGCGACACGTCCAACAAAATCGGCACGGCGATGGTCGCCACGATAGCGCACGCGAACAGGATTCCCTTTCACGTTGTCGCGCCGGTTACCACCTTCGATTTGAGTTTGCGTTCGGGCAAGGATATTCCCATCGAGCAGCGCAACCGGAATGAGATATTGTCGGCTACCGTAGGACTGAACCGGGTGCCGGGAGTTGAGGTTTGGAATCCGGCGTTCGACGTGACGCCGCACAAGTATGTTACGAGTTTCATCACGGACGCAGGGGTCGTCCGCCCGCCGTTTACGTTCTAACGGCAGGGAACGATTATCTACTTTACCTTGAGGCTTTCCCCATGAAGAAAACTTTCCTACTTACTATCCTTCTGTTAGTCGTCAGCGCCGGAGTTGTTCTGGCGGGGATGGAACTGACATCAGCGCGAGTGTATATGAAGCAGCGTGACTGGGGCAAGGCGCTGCAATTCTACGATCAGGCCATTCAGAAAGAACCGGACAATCTGGAAGCGTACGAGGAACGCGGCGAATTGCTGCATACCATCGCGTCCGATTCGTCCAATATCGAACTGGCGAAGCAGGTTGCGAAGGATAAGACCAATCCGCAGATGGAGCTATACGAGCGCATGCTGTCGGATTTCAAACAGGCGACCACCGCGCGCAAGCCTGCCGACGATGGAATGGTCAAGAAACTGAAAAACAAGATCGACGGCGTGCTGCAGAAGACCTGGACGCACTTCTATTTCGAGGCGCTGCAGGCGGATACCAACTACATTAAAGCGACGTCGGAAGGCAAGAAGGATCCGGATCCGAAGACGTATCTGTATAGCGCGCTGAAGGATCTGGACGTGGCCATCCGGCTGGTGCCCGAGCGGTGGAACTCCTACGGTTTCAAGGCGCAGATTCTGACGAAACTGGATTCGACGGCGGCGTCCGCAGCGAACTGGAAGGCGGCCATCCAGGCGATTGAAGCGTCGGACAAAGAGAAGCGCGAGACGGACGAGTACAAGCAGGGCGAGGCCATTGCGCGCGAGGCGTTGCTGGTAGATTATTACAACCTGGGCCGGAACACCGACGTGTTGACGACGGCGGATGCGATTCTGAAGACAGAACCGGAAAACATCAACGCGATCCAATTAAAGGCGAATACGCTGGCCAAACTCGCGGGAGACACCTCTCTAACGGCGGCACGACGCGACTCGATGAAGACGGTTGCAGTGTCGGCACTGGAGAATGCGGCGAAGGCGATCAAGGACACAGCCTCGCTGGCAGACATCGAATACACCATCGGACAGTTCAAACTGCAGGTTGCGGATACGTCGGGCGCCATGTCGGCTTTCGAGAACGCATTGAAGTACAATCAGGGGGATAAGGATGTGCTGTTTGTGCTGGGCGTGCTGTATCTTGAGGGCGGATCTCATGTGAACACGGAAAAGGCCCGGGACACGTTCAAGCACATCACGGACCTGTATCCCGACCACGGTCCGGCATGGATCAATTACGGCATCGCGTTGACGCGACTGGGGAAGACCACAGAAGGCGTTGAGGCGATTAAGAAGGGCAAGGCCTTGGGAGAGAAGTAGCGTGCCGAGCATCCGGGGGGAAGAGAAGCCCGTCGCAACCGCCGAAGGTCTGAGGATTCCGCGCCACGTTGCCGTCATTATGGACGGCAACGGGCGCTGGGCCAAAGCCCGCGGCTTGGGACGGGTGGCAGGGCACCGCGAAGGCGTGAGGTCGGCGCACGAGATTGTAGAGGCGGCGGGTGAACTGGGTATTGAAGTGCTCACGCTGTACACCTTCTCGAGCGAGAACTGGAAGCGACCGAAGAGCGAAGTGCAGGCTCTGATGGAACTGCTGGTGGTGACCATCGGCGTGGAACTCGAGAGCCTGATGAAGAACAACGTGCAGCTGCGCGTCATCGGCCGCTTGCAGGATTTGACTCCCGCCGCACGTCACGGAATGAAGTACGCGGTCCGCAAGACGTCGGGCAACACGGGGCTGATTTTGAATCTGGCGTTGTCTTACGGCGGGCGGCAGGAGATCGTGGACGCGGTGAATTCCCTGCTTAAGGAAGGGCGGAAGCGGATTGCGACGGAAGATATGGACTCGCACCTCTATACCGCCGGCCTGCCCGACCCTGACCTGCTGATTCGCACGTCCGGCGAAATGCGGATATCCAATTTCTTATTGTGGCAACTGGCCTATTCGGAAATCGTAGTGACCGAAACGCTGTGGCCGGACTTTCGCAAGCCGCAGCTTATGGAGGCGATTCGGGAGTACAGCAAACGGCACCGGCGATTCGGAGCTATTGAGGAGACGTCATGAGCGCGCGGGAGGAACTGGAAGCGGAGTTGAGGGAGATTGTCGGCAAGGGGCTTCGTCAGGACGCCTTCTATCCGGTGGTCGCCCCGAAGACTCCTGAGCAGACCGCGCAGGTGGTGAAAGCGGCGCGGGATCATCGCTATAACGTGCTGGTGCTTGGCAATGAGAGTTCGAAGCCGCCGCAACTCTCGACGCTGCGCGAGAATATTCTGGTGATCCTGAATGTCTGGCTGACAGGGATCGAAAAGGTCTCGCCGTTTTCCGTGCGGGTGCTGGGAGGCACGCCGGTCTCGAGCGTGGTGCGGGGAGGATCCGAGCCGCCGCGCAAGACCATCGGCGGATTGATTTGCGGGATGGCAGGATCGGACCATGACGCGAGCTTGCGCGCACTGTGGTCGCGCGTGCGCTCTATCGATGTCATTTTGTCCACCGGCGAAATCCAGAAGTTTGCCGGACCGGGAACGGTGAGTGTGGAAGATCCGGCAGGGGCGAATCTGTTTTTAGGTTCGCGCGGGCGACTGGGCGTGATTGCGGCGGTGGAAATGGCGACGCCGATTCCCGTGGCCGTACTGGACGGGAACGACCGGGCGAACGGGCGCACGCCGGAAGCGGGCGAGCCGTTGCTGTCGCCGAAAGACATTCAGACTCTGCTGGATCCCAACGGGCTTTTTCAGTGGTGATGGCGAGTGAAGGGAACGCACGAGGAGAAAGGGACGACTCGCACCGCGAGAGTACTGTTTGCTGTCGCTGCCGTTTTGGCGCTGATAGCCGTGGCGGGGTACGTCACTTTTTCTCTTGCGCCTGTTCGCCGCGGGCTCAAATCGAAGTTTGATGAGCTGCTGCTCGAACGGCTGGGACCGGGGACGGTCGTAGATCAGGTTTCGGTCGGGTTGAAGTCGGTCGAATTATCCGGCGTGGTTTTTCCGCTGGATAAGCAGGGATCGCGGCTGCGGATTCGTGATATCCAGATTGCAATCACGCCTTTCGACATTTTGCGCAGACCGGAGCTGGTGGAACGCGTTGTGCGTTCTGTGCGGATTTCGGGCGCGGAGATCCTGATCGCGAGCGGTGAAGCGGGGGAAAAGGATTCGACCGATTCGGCATGGCTGCCAGAGATTAAAGTTCCCGGAGCGGTGTATGCCGCGCTGGGCCGGTTGGACAGCTTGAAGCGCGTTGACCTCGATGGCTTGCGTGTCCTCCTGCAGCGGACGGACCAGGCGCCGCTCACGCTCTGTGAGGTGAAGGGGACGGTGGAGCGGCGGGACGGCGAGGTGTTTCGGCTTAACGTGGCGGGACGATACCTCGGTGACTCGAGCCGGACGCTGGATGTGACCGGTGCCGTTGCGCCGCGCAAGAAGACGCTGGAACTGCAAGCGGTCGCGGGCATTCCGTCCGGTCCGGTGCCCGGTTTGGGCAAGAGTCTTCCTCCGGTGACGACCGGGGGCGGCAGGGTCTCGGTGCGGTTGACAGCCGCCGATAGCAGCGCAATTTTGCGCGGCGCGGCGTCGGTGGACGATATCCATGTGACGACTCCCGCGGGGGTGGTCGAGGCAAAGTCCCTGTATGCTTCGCTTGCGGCGGACAGCATTCTGATCGAACCCATGACCCTTGCATTGCCATACGCCGGCGGTGAGGTCGGCGGTGTGATAGTGCTTCGGGACAAGGGTAGGCTGAACCTCAATGGTGAATTTGCTTCCGAAGATTTAGCGGCGCTGCGGGACGTCCTAAAGACGATGCCGCCGATCTCGGGCCGGGTGAAGAGTCGGGTTGCGATTCGCGGAGATTTTTCGGCGCCGCTGGCGGATGTAACTCTGGAGAGCGATTCGCTCGGAGCCTTCGATCAAGCGGCACGGAATGTGCGGGCTCGGGTGGCGCTGACTCCCGCAAGGCTCGACATTGAAACGTTTTCGTTTGAGACGAGCGAGGGTACAGCCGAACTCGGCGGATCACTGGGGCTGTCGCCGCAGCCGATGTGGAATGTGCGCGGGCGGTTTGGGTTTGCGCGAGTGCCGACCTTGCTGGGGTGGACATCGGCGGTGCGCGAATTGAGATTCAATGCCATCGGCCCGCTTTTGTCGCCAAGCACAAGCGTCACGTTTGTAGGCGCGGACGGCGGCGACGTCGGAACGGCAGGACTTCGGCACAGCGGCGATGTCTGGATGCTGGACGTGGGTACAGCCAATGGCGCCAGCCACATCGAGGTGCAGGCGGGGAACGACACCACGCAGGTTACCGCTCAGAATCTGCAGCATGTGCTGACGCTGCTTTTTCCCGACGTCGGTGCGGCGATCAGTCCCTTGCAGGAATTCGATATGAAGTTCGCGGGGGACGCGTCGGGCGGACTACTGGCGTGGGACGCGCAGATCAAGCCGGACTCGGTGGGACTGCTTCCGCAAATTGCGCGCGATGTCCATTTTTCGGGACGGTACGACCGCACGAATCCTGCGCATGTTGCGATGAGCGGTAAGTGGTCGGGCACGGCAGGGGACGGGTATCCGTTCGAAGGTCGCGCCGACGTGACGCTGGCGGACCGGGTGCTGAATATCGATCGCGTGTTCATTGACGCCGCGGGAGAGTTGAAAGGCCGAGTCGACATCCCCAACCGGACGGTGGATCTCGAACTGACGGTCGGGGATCTGGACTTGGACCGTCTGCCGTTGCGGCCTGTGACGGAGAGTGCGCTGGCCCTGAAGGGAACATTGTCAGGTGTGGTCAAGGCGTGGGGGACTTTCGACCGTCCCGAGTGGAGCGCGGACCTTTCCATGATCAACGGATCGGTCTTCAGTGTGCCGGGCTACTGGTTGAACCTCGATGCGTCCGGCCAGGGGCTGGCGATGACCGTTCACGATTTCGAACTGGGCCGGGATGTGCGCAAGATCATCGAAGCCTCCGGCAACGTGGATTTTCGAGCCAGCACGATTGCCGTGACTGCCGAGGTAGGTTCGGCGCGGGCGGAAGACTTTTTGCTGGCGTTGATTGGCCAGGAAGGCATTTTGAGCGGGGAATTGACGGGACGCGCCGCCGTCAGCGGAGCCCTCACGCGGCCTGACGTCGAAGCGGAAATAACGGTCCGCAACGGCGAACTGTTCAATGAGCTGCAAGTGGATGAGTTCACCGCTACCGCTCGCATGGGCGAGAACGCGGCGGGCGAGCGGATTCTCCGTATCCCGCGAGCTGCGTTCAGCAAGACAAACACCTACCAGTTTGCGCTGAGCGGCGACGTCATCCCCAAGGCCGATGGTGAGTTGCACGCACACATCGAAGGCAAGGGCGATTTCCTCGATCTGGTGGACCAGCTCGAGCGAAGCTTCCGCACGATGGGGAGTGACGGCAATCTGCTCATGGATTTCGGCGGTACGCTCAGCCATCCGCGATTTCTGGGTGGGAAGCTCTCCGTAGCGAAAGGAATGTTCGCCTATCCGGATGCCACCCCCAGCCCGGTTGCCACCGAGGTGAATATCGAATTGGCGCCGACTGGCGAGGTTCAGACCGGAAAGCTCAGCTTCCGTTCCGGCGAGCAATGGGTTCAGATCGAAACTCTACCGGATTGCGATTCGAGCATTTTCGGACTCGAGCCGCTGATCATTCCCAAACCTCATGTGTGCCTTGGCGTTCTCAAGATCGAGAGTGGCGACGAAGGAATGCCGCTGCATTTGCCCGGTCTGATGAAGAACGACTGGACGGGCACGCTGGTGTTTGGCGCGACCGCCGGCCGGACGGTCACCATTTCCGGGTACGGCGAGAATCGACTGCTGATTGCGGGCAACGCCGAACTGCGCAATTCGCGGATTACTTTTCCCTTTGTGGGTGGGGGCGGAAAGCCGGGCGCGCCGCCGCGCAAGCCACGGCCTGTGGAACGCTGGCTGCTGGAACGGCTGGAACAGGCCAAATGGAATCTCGATGTGGCCGTGGGCTCGGGCGACCGCTACGACGTGGAGTTGACGAGCCTCAAGAACTCCAACCTGTTTGGGCCGCTCAAGAACTCGGTGTTCTTCGGCACGTTGGCCGACTATTTCGACCATTTGTCGATTGACGCCATGCTGGATCCGGGGAATACCCCGCTGGGAATCCGGGGAACGATTGATGACGCGACATTCCATCTGAACGGCCGCGCGTCTTCGCTGCGGGGCAAGGTAGACTACCTCGACCAGACCTTCAACATCGATCACGTCTATGCCGACTTCGACGAAACAGCGGTTATGCCGGTGCTCGAAGGCCGGGCAACTACGTTCGGCGTGGATACGGTGGGACGATCCATTCCCGTCTACCTGACGCTCTATCAGATCGACCGCGAGACCGGAACCCGCCAGCCACGGGGGCGTCTCGATGAGATGACGGTGGTGCTCGAGAGTGATGCGAACCAGTCTCCGGAGCAGGTGCTGCAACTTCTGGGATTTAACGCGGGCACCGACGTTCGCGGCAAGGCCGAGCAGCTCATGGCGTCTACTGTGGCGCGAGCGCTCAGCCGGCAATGGCTGAGTCCGTTGACGCGACGGCTTGAGCGCTGGACGCTGCTGGATGAAATTACGATTTCGCCCGGCGGCGGGCGCGGATCTTCGCTGGCGCGCCAGCAGCGCGTTCGGGCCTTGCAGGACTCGGTGCAACAGACGTCCGCGTTCCGGTTTTTTACCGGTTCGCAAGTGACGGTGGGAAAGTATCTCACGCGCGACGTGTTCTTTACGTATACCGGAGAATTATCCGAAGGCGCGCTGCAATTGAAGGATCGCCTCGGCCTGATTCATTCGTGGAACCTTGAATATCGCATTAATCCGCTCTCGCGCGACCTTGTGCTGGACCTTGCCGTGGAATACGACGAGGTGGAACGGCGGCGCGACGAGTCCGTGTCTCTCAAATACTTCTTTGCGTTGGAGCCGTGATTCTGTGAATTACAGACCAAACTTGCGTCTATCCATGCTCGTGGCGTTTCTGCTGCTCGCCTTTGGGGTGTGTCTGGCTCAGACGCAGACCAAATCCGGAGCCCCGGCGCAGAACCGCGTCCGCATCCTGGGCATCTCGATTGTGGGCAACCAGAACACCGATGCCGGACTGATCCGCGCACACTCCGGGCTGTCCGTAGGGCAGGAAGTGACCGGTGATGACATCCAGACCGCTATCCAGCAACTGTGGAAACTGAATCTGTTCTCAGATGTGGAGGTGGTGGAAGAGCGTGAAGCGCCGGAAGGCGTCTACATCGGCATTCATGTCAAGGAGATGCCGCGTCTCGAACGCATTGACATCAAAGGCAACAAGAAGCTGAAGGGCGACGAGCTGGACAAGCTGGTGCAGATTACCAAGGGGCAGGTGATCCAGCCGCGCGATCTGGTGCTGCTCAAGAACCGCTTGAAGAAGAAGTACGCGGACATGGGCTACCTTCTGGCCGATGTGGATGTGAAGACCTTCTCGTCGACCGAAAGCGGGAAAGTGATCGTGGACGTGGCGATTAAGGAAGGCACCAAGGTCAAGATCCGCAAGATTGACTTCGAGGGCAACAAGGCCTTCAGTGACCGGACCCTGCGCGGCAAATTGAAAGACATCCATCAGAAGGCGCTGTTCCGCAGCGGCGAGTTCAAGCGCGAGAAACTGGATGAAGACAAGCAGATGGTGGTGGACTTCTACCGCAGCAAGGGCTATCGCGATTTCGAAATCGTATCGGATACCGTCCTGTACAGCGAGGACCGCCGCTGGATCACGCTCGATTTCAAGGTGAATGAAGGGGACGTGTACCATTACGGCACCTTCACGTGGACGGGCAACAAGCTCTTCACGGACACCGAACTGAACGCGCGGATGCGGGTGTCGCCGGGCGAACTTTACAATGCCCAGAAGTTCCAGCAGAGTCTCGCGGACGTCGGCACGGGGTATTACGAGAAGGGCTATATTTACGCGGCGGTGAATCCGAGTGAAAAGGTGAAGGAAGGCCGCGTGGTGGACGTCCAGATGGACGTGGTGGAAGGAAACGAATTCAAAGTGAACCGGATCTACGTCGAGGGAAACACCAAGACGAAGGAGCGGGTCATCCGCCGCGAGCTGGTGCTGTACCCTGGTGAGACGTTTGACGTGACCAAGCTGCAGCGTTCGATCCGCGAAGTGAATATTCTGAATTACTTCTCGAGCGTTGCACCTGACGTGGTGCCGATCAACGACAATCAGGTGGACCTGTACCTGAAGGTGGAGGAGAAGTCCACCGACCAGGCCAATGTGTCCGCCGGTTACAGCCAGACGGACGGGTTCATCGGAGCCGTCGGGTTCCAGATGAACAATCTGCTCGGGAACGGTCAGCAACTCGCGCTGGACTGGAACTTCGGCAAGACCTACCGGGCGTTCTCGATCAGCTTCACCGAGCCGTGGTTCCGCAACCATCGCACTCTGGTGGGCGGGTCCTTTACGGACACGCACCGCGGCGGATCGGTCTACGGTTTCGATGAAGACATTATCGGCGGATCGCTGCGCGTCGGTCAGCGCCTGCGGTGGCCGGACGACTACTTCCGCTTGGATTATGTCTACAGCTTGAATCGCACCAAGTATTCGAATTTTACGGCTGGGTTCAAGACCAGCAACCCGCGCGGACTCGAAGAAGATGTGCCGCGTATTTCCTCGACCTTGACGCAGATTATCACCCGCGACAGCCGCAACGATCAGGAGTTTCCAACTCGCGGCTCGGTGACGACGCTGCGCGGAGAACTCACCGGAGGACCCCTTGGCGGCAACGACCAGTATATCAAGGGTGAGTTCAACAATCAGTGGTATGTGCCTCTGGCCGGCGATCTCGTGCTCGCCGCCAGCACCTCTTCGGGCGTGCTGGACGGACTCACGCGGAACCCGGTGGACATTCCCTACTTTGACTATTTCTTCATGGGCGGCGCGGGCCTGTCGCTGGGCACACCGCTGCGCGGGTATGATGAGTTGAAGGTCGGCCCACAGGTAAGGTCAGCCACAACCGGCGAAGTGTTCGCGGCAGGCGGAAAGACGCTCTTCAAACAGTCGTTTGAACTGCGGTATCCGATTGTGCGGAATCCGACCATCTTTGTACTTGGATTTTCCGAAGCGGGCAACGTCTGGAGCAGCTTCGGGACAACGGACCTGTCGAATTTGCGGCGGTCCGTCGGATTAGGCGTGCGGCTGTTCATGCCGATGATCGGCATGATTGGGCTGGACTACGGCCTGGGCCTGGATTATTATGATGCACGGGGGTTGCGGACGACGCGCTGGGTGCCTCACTTCCAGTTTGGCCGCGGTTTTTGATCAACAAATATTTCACTGAAGGAGTAATGATGCGTAGAGCAAGTTTTGCCATCCTCTTCTGCCTGGTTCTGTTCGGCGGCGCGGGTCTGACTCTGGCTAAGGAATTACGGATTGCGTACGTGGATTCGGATAAAATTCTCGAAGCCAATGACGATTACCGCCAGGCGAAACAAAAGCTTCAGGACGAGGAACGCCAGTACATTACGCAGGCGACGTCGATGGAAGAGAACGTGAAGCAGATGGCGGACGAACTGAAGGCGCAGAGCCTGATGCTGTCCGACGAGGCACGCAAGGAACGCGAGCAGCGCTTCATGGACAAGCAGTCGGAGCTGGAGAAGTTCCGCAAGGACACGTGGGGCGAAGGCGGAAAGCTCTACAACCGCAACCTCGAACTGTCTAAGCCGATTCTCGACAAGGTTAACGGCGCCATTCAGAAGATCAGCAAGGAAAACAGCTACGACTTCGTGTTCGACGCCTCGTCCTCGAACATCGTGTTTGCGTTGCCCGAGCATGACATCACGGACCAGGTGATTGAAGCCCTGAAGAAGGAGTAAGGCGTTGAGCCTTTCTATGACGACCGCCGAGGTGGCCCGTTTTCTGAACGGGAGGTTGATCGGCAGGGACGACACGGTGATCAGCGGTCTTGCAAAGATCGAAGAGGCGGGACCGCATGACCTGAGTTTTGTGGCGAACGTCAAATATGTGCGCTATCTGGAAACGACTCAGGCGGGGGCGGTACTCGTGGCCCCCGGTGCGCGGGAAACGTCGCGCACGCTGATTGAGGTGGCGGATCCTTACGTGGATTTTCTGCGGCTGCTCGAACTATTCAATCCCCGAAAGCCATGGCTTGAAGTGGGAGTTCACCCGACGGCGGTGGTTGCACCCGACGCGATGATCGGCGCAGGCGTAACCGTTGGAGCTTTTTCCTATATCGGAGCGCGCAGCCGGATTGGCGCGGGCAGTGTGGTGTACCCTAATACGGTGATTGCGGCTGATGTTACGGTTGGCGAGCAGTGCGAAATCCACTCGCGAGTGAGTGTGCGGGAAGGTGTACGCCTTGGGAATCGTGTGGTGCTGCAGGATGGCGCGGTGATCGGCAGCGATGGCTTCGGCTTCGCGCCCAGCGGTGAGGGCTACCGGAAGGTCCCGCAACTCGGCACGGTGGTGATTGAGGACGACGTCGAGATCGGCGCGAATACCACTATCGACCGTGCCACACTGGGCGAGACGGTGATTGGCAGCGGAACGAAACTGGATAATCAGATTCAGGTTGCGCACAACGTGACTATTGGATCACACACTGTGATCGCGGCCCAGACCGGCGTGTCGGGCTCCACCAAGATTGGGAGCTACTGCCGGTTCGGCGGGCAGATCGGAGTCGTGGGCCACATCGAGATCGGCGACCACGTACAGGTGGCGGCACGGGCGGGAGTCGGACATGATGTTCTCGCGGGCGAAGTGGTTGCGGGCAGCCCGTCGCGTCCGCACTCTCTATGGCGGAGAATCGAAGCCTCACTGACGAGGCTGCCGGAGTTGTTCAAACGCGTGCGCGCCCTTGAAGCAAGCGTATATGGTGATCAGGACAAAGACAAGGCGGATTCGTGACTGACAGGCAACGTACGATTGCGCGGCCCGCGCACCTTACCGGCACCGGTTTACACACAGGGCACCCCGTTCATCTGGCTTTCTACCCGGCGGACCCCAAGACTGGCATCCGCTTTCGCCGTGCCGACGTGGGGGCCGGTGTGGAGATTCCCGCGCTGGCGGAATTTGTGGTGGAAATTTCCCGGGGCACCGTACTGGGCCGTGACGGCACCAAGGTATACACCGTCGAACACGTGCTGGCGGCGGTTTCCGGGCTCGGAATTGACAATCTGATCATCGAACTGTCATCGGATGAGCCGCCAATCATGGACGGCAGCGCGGGGCCTTTCGTTGCCGCATTGCAGGAAGCGGGGCTTGTCGAACAGGATGCTCCACGGGACTTTCTGGAAGTCGAGAAGACGCTGACTTATCACAACGAGAAGGAAGGCGTAGACATCGTCGTGGTGCCTTCGACGGAATTCCGCATCACGTACATGATCGACTACACGCATCCGTCCATCGGAACGCAGTACACGTCGATGTACTCTCTGGATGAGTTTGTGCCCGAATTCAGCACGGCGCGCACGTTCTGCCTGCTGTCCGAAACCGAGCAGCTTAAGGAGAAGGGCCTGATTCAGGGGGGATCGCTGGAGAATGCCGTGGTCTTCGTGGACCGTGAACTGGACCCGAGCGATCTGGACCGGCTCAAAAAAATCTTCCATCATGAAAATAATGTGACGCTGGGCAACTCCACTCTGGACAACCGCACTCTGCGTTTCAAGAACGAGCCGGTTCGGCATAAGGCGCTGGACCTGATCGGCGACCTTGCGCTGGTGGGAGTTCCGATCAAGGGGCACGTGCTGGCGGCGCGCGGCGGACATTCATCCCACGTGGAAGTGGCCCGCATGTTGCGTAAGGCATATGAGACGCAGCTCATGACTCGGCGCTTCGGCAGCAAGGGTGGACGCGGGTATGTGTTCGATGCCGCGGCCATCGAGAAATTGCTTCCGCACAGGTACCCCATGCTGCTGGTCGACCGGATTCTCGAACTGGCGCCGTTGGAACGCGTGGTAGGTATTAAGAATGTGACGCGCAACGAACCGTTTTTCGACGGCCACTTCCCCGGACACCCGGTGATGCCCGGTGTACTGATTATCGAATCCATGGGACAGACCGGCGGCGTGCTATTGCTCAATTCCGTGGACGACCCAGAAAGCAAAGTAGTGTATTTTACCGGTCTGGACAATGTGAAGTTTCGCAAGACCGTCATTCCCGGCGACCAAATCAAGTTCACTGTAAACATGCTGATGTTCCGCCGCGGGCTGTGCAAGATGCATGGCGAGGCACAGGTGGACGGCGTGCTGGTGGCGGAAGCCGATATGACCGCAGTGGTAGTAGATCGTTAGGAAAGGCTGAAGGAAGGCATGGCGAACATTCATCCTACGGCAGTTGTGTCCCCGCGCGCCGAAATCGCGGACAGTGTGGTGATCGAGCCGTACAGTGTAATTGATGATGACGTGATTATCGGTGAAGGGTGCCAGATCAGCACCAACGTCCGTATTCACGCGGGAACGCGTCTCGGCAAAGGCGTACGCATTTTTCACGGCGCAGCTATTGGCGGCGAACCGCAAGATCTGAAATTCGGCGGCGAACGCACCGAGCTGTTTATAGGGGATAATACGGTAATCCGCGAGTTTGTAACGCTTAGCCGCGGCACCAAGGCGACAGGCAAGACCGTCATCGGCAGCAATTGTCTGTTGATGGCTTATGCTCACGTGGCTCATGACTGTGTCATCGGCGACAACGTGATCCTTGTCAATTGCGTTGAACTTGCGGGCCACGTGGAAGTGGAAGAATACGCGATTATCGGCGGCGTGGTGCCGGTGCATCAGTTCGTGCGCATCGGACGGCATTCAATGATCGGCGGCGGAGTGCGCGTGCCCAAGGACGTGCCGCCGTTCATTCTCGCCGGCGGGCAGCCGGTGCGCTATTTCGGTTTGAATTCCGTAGGGTTGCGCCGGCGCGGCTTTGCATCCGAAACGCGGAATGCGCTGAAGAAATGCTACCAGGTGCTGTTTCAGTCCGAACTGAACCGTGTGCAGGCTGTGGAGAAAATCAGCGCCGAATATGGCAGCATCCCCGAGGTGCAGCAGGTGTTGGAATTCATCTCGAAATCCAAGCGTGGGCTGTTGCCGGGCAATCGCGTGGTGGGAACAGAGGAAGAACTGTGATCCGGTTGCGAGTGCAGCAGGACCCGGCCCGGAGCGGAGCGATCCTGATGGAAGAGGACCAGGCGCTCCTCGAACTGGCCGAGCGTGGCAAGTTTGAGCCGCTGGTGCGTTTCTACCAGTGGGAGGTACCTACCATTTCCCTTGGGTATCATCAGAGCGCCGAACAGTTGGATATGAGTCGATTAAGCGCCGCAAGTATGCCATGGGTGCGGAG
This sequence comes from bacterium, assembly GCA_036504735.1. Taxonomy (NCBI): domain Bacteria; species bacterium. The sequence continues at coordinate 306,019 of DASXUQ010000005.1, read as the reverse complement.
GCCGACCGGTGGCGCGGCTGTGCTGCACAGTGACGAACTCACCTATGCGATTGTGCTGCCCAACTGCGACGGGCCGAAAGATGCGTCGCGCGTGCAGGAGCTTGTAAGCCGGGCCATTGCCGGTGGGCTGCGGGCATTGGGTGTGGCTGCGGAAGTTGATGAACGGGGCGAGCCCCTTTCGGCGCTTCCTAACCGGACTTCGTGCTTTGTGCGGACCTCGCGCTGGGAAGTCACGGTAGGCGGGAAAAAGATTGTGGGCAGCGCACAGCGCAAGCTATCGTCGGCGATTTTGCAGCATGGCTCGATCTTAACCGGAGACGATCATCTTCGGATTACGGATTTTCTGCAGTTGAAAGATGACCATAGCCGGGAGTTGTTACGCGCAAAATTGGAGAGCAAAGCCACGTCCATCTCGCACGAACTCGGTTATGCTGTGCATCCAAACGACCTGCGAGAGGCCATGGCCGCGAGTTTTGTGACAGTTTTCTCGAACCTTCAGTCGATACCGTCGACTTCTGCGGCGGGGAACTGAGTGGGAACAGCACATCCTCCTAAGCGGTTACTTATTCAAGGCGCAACGGGTTCTGTAGGCCGCAGCACGCTGTCGGTGGTTCGTGAACATCCGGAATATTTCCGTGTTGTAGGGCTTGCCGCGCGTTCGAATGTTGCGGAACTTGGTGTTTTGGCGGCGGAATTCCATGTGAATTCCATCGCACTTGAGGATGTTTCGAAGCGGGACGATCTGCAGGCCATCGCCAGGCAGCACGGCATCGCGCATGTTTTTGCCGGTGAAGCGGCTGTGGCTGCTCAGGCGCGGGACAGTGAGTATGATCTGCTGGTCAATGCCCTGACCGGAAGCGTGGGATTAGAACCCACCGCGGTCTCGCTGCAGCGCGGGTTGCCGGTTGCTTTGGCCAACAAAGAGACGCTGGTAGCGGCAGGCCCCATCATTATGAAGATGGCGGCGGACCATCACGCTGCGGTCCTTCCGATAGACTCGGAGCACAGCGCCATTTTTCAGTGTTTGCTGGGTGAGCGATTGGATCAGGTACGGCGCATTTGGCTGACGACTTCCGGCGGCCCGTTTTGGGGGCGGAAGCAGGCGGATCTGAAGAACGTGAGCGTTCAGGAAGCCTTGGCGCATCCGACGTGGAAAATGGGACCGAAGATTTCGATAGACTCAGCGACACTTTTTAATAAAGGTTTGGAAGTTATCGAAGCACAGCGACTGTTCGGCGTTTCTCCGGAATCCATCGGAGTCATTGCCCACCGGCAGTCGGTCGTACATTCTATGGTTGAATTCATTGATGGTAGTTTTAAGGCGCAACTGAGCACCCCCGATATGCGATTGCCCATACTATTCTCGTTATCTTACCCGGACCGGTTGCCAAGTCACCTCGTGCCTACCGGCCCCGAGCATTTACGCTCTCTGACATTTGAACCGGTTGAGCCAAGGGATTTCCCGTGTCTTGATCTGGCGTTTGACGCTCTGAAGAAGGGCGGCACAACGCCTGCGGCGCTCTCGGCTGCGGATGAAGTCGCGGTGGACGCGTTCTTGAATGGACGGATCTGCTTCGCGGATATCCCGGAGGTGATCCGGGGAGTTGTGACCGTCTGGCCGGACGAACCGCTAACAGATCTTACCGGAGTTCGCAGCGCGGACACCCGGGCTCGCGCAAGGGCGGCAGAGCAGGTGACGCGCCTCTCCATGAACATGAAGGAGAGACCATGCTGCTGACCATTGCGTCTTTTATCGTGACCATCGGGATCATCGTCACGATTCACGAATTCGGACATTTCCTTGCGGCGCGGCTGATGGGGATGCGCGTCAAACGCTTCTCCATCGGATTTCCGCCAAAGATGTTCTCCAAGAAGATCGGCGATACCGAGTTCGCAATTTCCTGGATCCCGCTGGGCGGCTATGTGCAGATTGCCGGCATGGTGGATGAGTCCATGGATGACGAAGGGATTACTGGCGCGCCGGACGAGTTCATGTCCAAGCCGCCTCTGGCCCGGATTTTCGTGCTCTCCGCCGGTGTGCTGATGAACTATATTACGGCGTTTCTGATGATCGCGGCGCTCACTCTGGCTATTGGCGTGGGCCATGTGGTCGATACCACGATTGGCGAAGTGCTGCCGGATATGCCCGCGGCAACCGCGGGGATTCAGGCTGGTGATCATATCACGGCGGTGAACGGGGTTGCGACTCCAACGTGGGAGAAGGTCGTAGAAAATGTCAGCGCCGCGGGCGACTCCATTGCCCTGACCGTGCATCGTGAGACCGGCGAAGACCTGACTCTTCTGGTGCCGACAAAAAAAATGAGCGAAGGCGGCGTGGATCGCCGGGTAATCGGCATCGCGCCAAAGGTCGAGACACGTCCGGCCGGGCTGGGTGACGCCGTAGGACGCGGCTGGACATTCTGCGCCGGAACCACTCGCGCCATCGGGCAGTTCATCGCCGGTTTGGCTACGGGCGAGAGCAGTGTTTCGCAACTCTCGGGGCCACTGGGCGTCGCCAAGCTATCCGGCGAAAGCGCGCGCGAAGGGTCCGGGGCGTTTCTGTTCTTTATTGCCTATGTGAGCGTCTCCATTGCCTTCCTGAATATTCTTCCGTTTCCGGCTCTGGATGGCGGTCATATCATGTATGTGATTATCGAGGCGATCACCCGCCGGCCCATACCGACTCGCGTGAAACTGTGGATTCAGCAAGTCGGCATGGCGCTGCTGCTGCTCCTTGTATTGTTTGTCTCCTATCACGATATTGTGAGGATGATTGCTGATTAAGCCGCGCATCTCCATTTCTATCCTGCTGCTCTGCGTCGCTCTCAGCGGCGTGGCCCTCGCGGCCAAGCGCGGGGATTCCGAAGCCGCCGCTCAGGACAACCACTCTCGCGCGATGGATCAGTTCATCCGCGGAACAACGGCGGATCAGGTCGAGGATTACTACCGCGCAGTTTTCCACTATCAGGAAGCTCTGCGGTTCGATTCCACGTCGGCGTTCATCCATGTTGCGCTGGCACAGGACTACGCGTTGCTGGGAAATTCGGCGATGGCCGTGGACTTGCTTGACCGGGCGCTGCGCATTCATTCGGAGTACGTTCCCGCGCTGGAATTGAAGGCGCTGATCCTGCGCAGTTCGGGAAAGCCCAATGACGCTCGCGACGCGTTGAAAAAACTGGTGCAGATCGCTCCCAAGAAACTGGAGTATCTGCGGGAGCTGCTGTCTGTGGAACTTGCCCGCCGTGATTATAAGGAAGCGGACAGGATCTACGAAAGGATCATCCAGCAAGGCGGCGAATCAGAGACCCTGACGCGCCAGGTAGCGACCATTTATCTGACATCGTCTCAGTACGACCGTGCTATTCCGCTTCTGAAGAAACTGGTTGCGACGGACAGCACGGATGCGGGATTGGTGTACACGCTGGGCACCGCGTATTTTCAGAAAGGCGACACGAGCGCGGGAGAGAAGTGCGTGCTACTCGCCAACCGGCTGGAGCCGGGCGAACCGCGTTTCTGGGTGGGACGAGCCTTGATTGCCATGGACCGCCAGCGTTTCACCGAGGTCCCGTCGATTGTGGACAGTGCCCTCGCGCACGTGAAGCCGCAGGCCGGACTTTACAGTTTAAAAGGGATTGCGCTGAACCGGCTGGGCGGCCACACGAAAGAGTCCATCGACGCCTTGGAGAGCGCCATCCGCTTGGATACGACATTGTATGTGGCGATGGGCACGTTGGCGATGATCTACGACGGTCTGGATTCGCTCGACCGCGCCGTTACCTTGTATGAGCACGCGATTACGCTTTCCGACAGCGCACCGATCTACCTGAACAATTTGGCGTACACGTATGCTTCCCGGGGACAGAATCTTGACCAGGCGAAGAAGCTGGTGGAAACGGCGCTAAAGGCGGAGCCGAAGAACGGCGCGTATTTGGATACGATGGGCTGGATCGAGTACATGCTCGGTCACTATGATGACGCCATCGATCTGCTGAAGAAAGCCGCCAAAGAGACGCCCGATGGCGCGGACATCCTTGAGCACCTGGGCGATGCCTATGAAAAATCGGGCGACCACGGCAAAGCGGGGAAGATGTACCGGCGCGCCCTGGAAAAGAACCCCCAAAACGAATCCCTGCGGCGGAAGCTTGCGCATTAAGTATGTCGGCGCCGCTTTGCTGATCGCTCTGGTGTTGAGCGGTTGCGGAGCGCAGAACGCCCTTCGGAAGAAGCCAACCCAGCCTCTGTCACCCGAAGCGGCGTTGCATATCAGTCTTGACCGGTTCGAGCACTGGACATCGCTCTTTGCCTCTCTCAAGCTCCGATTTGCCATTCATGACACCACCTTCACGGCGCGCGGCCACTTGATGTATCTGGCGGGCGAACGCTATGAGGTCGGGTTCGAAAAGCCCTACAACCGTTTCATCGGCACGTTCTACGTGACGCCCAGCCAGCTCATCTATTTCGATACGCACAGCATTCCGACAACGTACACGCTGCAGGATACCGTGATGTTGTCGCGAATGATCCCGATGGGGGTGCCGAACTGGGATCCACGGGATATCCTCCCGTTTCCTGTGAGCGGCCGCAGCAGCGGATTCCAGACGGACAGCGTGCAAACCGAAGCGGACGGGCGCGCGTTGGTCTACGGCAACGGTGACGATGTTTCGTATGTGTTGACGCTGGATACGCAGAAGGGAACGGTCAGCAATGAGCAGGTGCAGCGCGGCGGGCGCGACCTGTTGCTGAAGAAATATGAACGGATCAAGACCGTGCAAGGGTGGCCGGTCGCCACGCGTGTGACGTGTTCGAACCCAACGGGTGACGTCACGTTCACCTGGTCTTTCAGCGACATCCAGCTCAAAGCGCCGGATGCCCGCCCTCAACAGAGCATTTCCACTTCCAAGTAACTTGGACAAGTCGCCATGAACGGTGACCAACACGTGCCGCGCGTCAGCGTGGTCATACCGCTGTTCAACGAAGCGGAGTCGCTTCCCGAACTGCATAGCCAGCTCCTTGCGGTCTTTCAGAAGACCGGATGGAGCTACGAACTGATTTTTGTGGATGATGGCAGCCGGGACGAGTCCCTCGCCGTTCTGCGCACTTTGGCGGAGCGGAATCCCTTTGTGCGGGTGATTTCCTTCCGGCGCAATTTCGGAAAGTCGGCGGCTCTGGCTACGGGCTTCCGCGCCGTGCGGGGAACCTATGTGATCACGATGGATGCCGATTTGCAGGATGACCCCGCAGAAATTCCCGCGCTGGTAGGCAAGCTCGAAGAAGGGTTTGACCTGGTATCCGGCTGGAAGAAGACCCGGCATGACCCGATTTCCAAAACCCTTCCGTCGAAGTTCTTCAACTATACGACGGGAGTACTTTCGGGAATCCGGCTGCATGACTTCAACTGCGGTCTGAAAGCCTACCGATACGATGTGGTGAAGGAACTCCCGGTGTACGGCGAATTGCATCGCTTTTTGCCGGTGCTGGCCTTTAAGCTGGGCTACCGCATTACGGAGATTCCGGTGCTGCACCACGCGCGGAAGTACGGCAAGACGAAGTTCGGCCTGAACCGGTTTATCAACGGCTTCTTCGATCTGCTGACTGTGCTGTTTATTTCCGATTACAATCGCGCGCCGCTGCATTTCTTCGGCACTATCGGCATGGCGTGCGGACTGGTCGGCTTTCTGGTCAACCTTTATCTGACCATCGGCAAGTTTTACGGTGTGCCCATCGGCAACAGGCCGCTGCTGTTTCTGGGTGTGCTGCTGATGGTGATTGGCGCGCAATTCTTCTCCTTTGGCCTGATCGCGGAGAAGATGGTGAACACCTCGGAACGGGACCGGACGTATTCTGTCAAGTACGATTCCGGTGAACCGTCGGCAAACACAGTAAAGGCCGCGCGCGCAGCGGATGTCTGAGAAACTGCGCATGTGGCTTGGCCGCCGGATGGCCTACCAGCACATCGGCACCTTCAAGGGCGTTCTGTTTCTCATTGCCATTACCCTGATTGTTTCGGTTCTGGTCTACACGCAGGTGCTTGTCGGGCGACTGAAGGATTCGACGCGCGCTAACCTGCAAGGAAAGATCCGGCTGTACTCGGTGCTCGTGAACAGCGAGTACCCGGAACTGATTGCGCTTGCCCTCGAACAGATTCAGGCAGTGGACTTTCCGATTATTGTGACCGACGGTCAGGGGAATCCGAAGCATTGGAAGAATGTGTCGGTTGCTCCGAATGACACTTCGGCGGACGCGCGGCGGAAACTGCATGAGCTGTTGAAGGCGATGGATCAGGGGGGAAACGATCCGTTGCCGATTCTCGTGGGCGAGCAGCAGGTGGATTGGTTCCATTACGGCGACTCCCTTGTTATCCGGCAGTTGCGATGGCTGCCGTGGATCGAAATTCTTGTCGCGGCGCTGTTTGTGATTGTAGGATACACGGGCTTTCGAAATATCAAGCGCAGTGAAGAGCGCATGGTATGGGTGGGTCTTGCCAAGGAGACCGCCCACCAACTTGGGACGCCGCTGACGTCGTTGATGGGCTGGATTGAACTGCTGAAGACGGGTGGCGCCCGCGAGCACGCGCTGGAGGAGATGCAGCGCGATCTCACACGGCTGGAAAGAGTGACAGCCCGCTTCTCGCAGATCGGGTCCGAACCGATGCTCGCGCCGTCGCACGTGCGGCACACGGTCAGTGACACCGTAGACTATTTCCGGAGCCGCCTGCCGAAAACGGGTAAGCCCATAGAAATCCATCTGGATTTTCCGTGTGATCCGGTGATCCGCATGAATTCTCAGCTTTTCAGTTGGGTGATGGAGAATCTGGTCAAGAATGCGATCGACGCGCTGCGGACGACCGGCGGAGAAATCCGCATCACCTGTGAAGAGAAACCGCATTGGGTCTACGTCGACGTAGCGGACAACGGGCCGGGAATCGCGGCGAAGAACCGGCGGAATGTATTCCGTCCGGGATTTTCCACCAAGACCCGCGGATGGGGTTTGGGGTTATCTCTGGCGCGGCGGATCGTTGAGGAGTATCATGGCGGACGACTCTTTATCAAAGAAACCGCGCCGGGCCTCGGGACGGTGATGCGGATAGCGCTGAAGAAAGACGATGCACATTAGTCCTCATTCCTGGTCGCGGACGTTTCGCGGTTTGATCACGGTTGCGTTTGCCTTTGTTTTGCTGGTGACGCTGGAGGTCTTCTCGCGTTTTCTGCTGGAAGGCTCGGTGGCCGACGGCCCGCGACAGATGGTGGAGATTTCCATCCCCGAGAAAGCGACGATCCCGCAGGTGGCGCAGATCCTCTTCGAGCATAAGCTGATTGAGCATCCCGTCATGTTCCGTTACGCGATTCGCGTCATGGGTGCGGATACGAAGATTCAGGCGGGCAACATGATGCTGGCCAGCGGGCAATCGCTGTTCGAATTGATCAAGAATCTTTCGCATACCAAGGCGCTGGGGATTCCGGTCACGGTGCCGGAAGGTCGCACGGCGGCGGATGTGGCGGAGGCTTTGCAGCAAAAACTCGGTCTGGATTCCGCGCTGTTCATGGGGCTGGTGGACGACAGTTCGCTGGTTCGTGAGTTGGGACTCGACGGCCCCTCCCTTGAAGGGTATCTTTTCCCCGACACCTATTTCATCGCCGTAGGGACAGATCCCAAGCGGATCGTGACGCGCATGGTAGCGAACTTCCGCAACCATATTCCCAAGGATATGGACGAGCGCGCGACCCGCATGGGACTGACCATGCACGAGATCCTGACCCTCGCCAGCATTGTGCAGTGGGAAACCTCAGTGCCCAGCGAGGCGCCGCTGATCTCATCCGTGTATCACAACCGCCTGAAGCGCGGCATGCCGCTGCAGGCGGATCCTACAGTCTCCTATGCCTTGGGGAAAGGACCAGCGCGGCTTTATTTCAGCGATTTGAAGGTGGACAGCCCGTACAACACGTACCGCAATCCGGGACTGCCACCAGGTCCGATAAATAATCCGGGAGTGCCGGCGATTCTTGCGGCGCTGAACCCTGCGACCACCAACTACCTTTTCTTCGTGGCGAAAGGAGACGGCACGCACTCGTTTACAACGAACTTTGCGGATCACCTCGTCGCCAAGCAGCAACTTGATCGAATCCGCCGAGACTCGGCCCATCCTGACACCAGCCACGCCGGCTAATACCTGAAACCCTGTGCATCAATCCCTCGATAAATTTGTTGAAACACTAAACGCTGAGCAGCGTAACGCTGTAACGGCGCCGGAAGGCCCGGTGCTGGTTTTGGCCGGAGCAGGCTCCGGCAAGACCCGCGTCCTTACTGGCCGCGCACTTTACCTCATAGAACATTTTCATGTAGCCCCGCATGCCATTCTGGTGATGACCTTCACCAACAAGGCGGCGGGCGAATTGCAGGAACGCCTGCGTACGTTCATCGGTGGCGGCGAGGGCGTCCCGTGGGCCGGAACCTTCCATGGGTTCTGTGCGCGCCTGCTGCGTCAATACGCTGCCGAAGCGAACCTTCCGAAAGACTTTTCCATATATGATTCTGACGATACGGAAGCTGTCGTCGCCGCTCTGCTGGCGGAAAAACGCATTGCCCGCGAAGAGGTTACCGCATCCACGCTGCGGTCCTGGATCTCGCTGCTCAAGAACGGCGGCGTGCTGACCGGCAAACACCGCTTCCACAAACTGGCGCACGATCTGTTGCCGGTTTACAATGAGCGCCTGCGCAAGGCGGGCGCGGTGGACTTCGACGATCTGCTGCAGTTGCCGCTGGATCTTTTCAAGGCCCGTCCGGAGGTGCTGGAACGCGTGCAGCGGCGCTATGACCACGTGCTGATCGACGAGTTTCAGGACACCAACCGTCCGCAGTATGAACTGGCGTTGACTCTGGCGCGTCCGCAGGATAACCTGTACGTCGTGGGTGACGACGACCAGTCGATTTACGGCTGGCGCGGCGCGGACTATCGCAACGTATTCGCTTTTCAGGAGGACCTCAAGAACGTTCAGGTCTTCCGTCTGGAGCAGAACTACCGCTCGACGCAGCAGATTCTGAACGTGGCCAATGACGTCATTTGTGTCAATCGCCATCGCGAAGAGAAGAAACTGTGGACCGAGAAGACTGACGGCGAGAAGGTCGTCATGCGGCAGGTCGCGCGGGCTATGGACGAAGCGCATGAAGTGGTGGGGGAACTGCATCACCTGACGCGCAACGGAAAATACCGCTGGAAGGATTTTGCCATCCTGTTCCGTACCAATGCACTGTCCCGGCAGTTTGAAGAAGTGCTCATTGGGCAGGCGATTCCCTACACCGTGGTCGGCGGCACCCGGTTCTATGAGCGGAAGGAAATCAAAGACCTTCTGGCCTATCTGCGGCTGATGGTCAATCTGGACGACGAGCAGGCATGGAAGCGCGCACTGCAGTTTCCTCCGAAGGGAATCGGCGCGACGACCATACAGCGGCTTGAAGAAGAGGCGCGGCGCGCGAGCGGCAGTATCGGCAGCATTATGATGTCGCTGGATCAGTCGGAAAATCTGACAAAGCTTGCCAAGGCCAAATTGGCTCCGGCCGCAGAATTGGTTGACTCGCTGCGGCAGAAGATCCAGTCGATGGATCTGGTCGGGAAAGTGGAAACCGTGTTGGAAGCCAGCGGACTGAAAGAGTTCTACGGTGAGCAGGAGACGGAAGATGCGGATGAACGCGTTGCGAATCTCACCCAGCTTGTGGAAGCCGCGCGGGAGCGGATGCGCGAGCATCCGGGATATGACCTGACGGATTTCCTGAGTGAAGTCGCCCTCGTTTCCGACGTGGATGAATATGATAAGGCGGCGGAGCGCGTCACGCTGATGACCTTGCACGCGGCCAAGGGCCTCGAGTATTCGGTGGTGTTTGTTGTCGGAGTGGAAGAGAAACTGCTGCCGCACAACCGGAGTTTAGCTGCGCCTGCCGAACTGGAAGAGGAGCGCCGGCTGTTCTATGTGGGAGTTACGCGCGCCAGAGAACGGCTCTATCTCACCTATTCGCAGACCCGATATTTGAACGGCATGCTGGAATGGCAGGAACCGTCGCGGTTTTTGCGCGATATTGCGCCGGAACATTTGCGGGGTTGGTCGCTGCCGGGCCGCTCGGACCGTACAACGGTTTCCGAGGACGGAATCGAGCGCTGGAGCCCGACGGATATTCCGTCGCGCACCAAGAAAAACGGTGCCACACCTGCCAAGCCTAATGTCTCCCTCGTGCCTTTCCAGATTGGCGACGTGGTGGAGCACCCGGAGTTCGGCATCGGCGTCGTCACCGCGAAATCCGGCGACATGCAGGATATGAAGGTCCGCGTGGCGTTTGAAGGCATGGGATCGAAGCTTCTGGCTATCAAGTTCGCGCCTCTCAAGAAGGTAAACTGATCGTATGGATCTGGAGCATCTTATCCGCGTCGCGCTGAACGAGGACATCGCGGGCAACCGGGATATGACCTCCGACCTGTTTGTCGGCGCGGAGGTCACAGGCACGGCGTGGATCGAGGCACGGGAAGATGCGGTGGTGTCGGGGTTGCCTGTCGTGGCTGCCGTGTTTGCCGAGGTTGACCCCGGGGTGAAGCTGCAGGCGCTGGTCATGGACGGCGCGCGCGTGGTACGGTTGCAGCGCGTCATGGAACTGTCCGGCCCGGCGCGGTCCATTCTGAAGGCCGAGCGCACCGCGCTGAATTTCTTGACGCATCTTTCCGGCGTGGCCACGCATACGCGCCGATTTGTGGATGTCACGGCGCCATGGAAGACCACCATCTTATGCACGCGTAAGACACTGCCCGGCCTGCGCGCGCTGGAGATCGCCGCCGTCCGCCACGGTGGAGGAGATGCGTACCGCACGAATCTGACGGACGCGGTGCTGCTCAAGGATAACCACTTGGGCATCCTTGGCGGCATGGACGGCGTCCGCAGATGTCTGGAAGACATGCGCCGCACGGACGAGCACGCGCTGAGCGGGTTGCTGGCGGATGGAAAGATCGAGGCGGGATCGCTCGACGAACTGGAAAAGGCGGTGGCGATGGGCTGGAGTCACGTGCTGTTGGACAACTTCACTCCGGCAGACGTGGCGGAAGCGGTGAAACGGCACGGAAACGCCGTGTATTTGGAAATGTCCGGCGGAGTGAACCTCTCAAACGCCGTGGATTATGCCTCCACGGGCGTGCACGCGATCTCGGTCGGAGCATTGACGCACTCGAGCAAGGCGGTTGACTTTTCATTAGAAGTGGAGTGGAACGTCCCATGAGCGCAAAGCTACTGGTCGCCGATGACGAGAAGAACCTCCGGGAGCTGTACCGGATGGAACTCGAGGAAGAGGGTTACGAGGTGGAAACGGCGGGAAACGCCACCGAAGTGCTGGGCAAACTTGAGACGAGCGATTACGACGTGATCGTGCTCGACATTCAGATGCCGGGCATGTCGGGAATCGATCTGTTGCAGAAGATCATGGCGCGCGACAAACGGCAGCCGGTGATTTTGAATACAGCCTATCCGTCCTATCGCGATAATTTTATGACGTGGCCGGCGGAGGCGTATGTGGTCAAGAGTTCCGATACGACAGAGTTGAAACAGGCCATCAAGAAAGTCCTTGCTAAGCGAGAATGAATCCAGTTTTTGCGAACGCTCTTACGCTCATTATGGCTGGTGGACGCGGCGAACGGCTCTATCCGTTAACGCGCGACATGGCCAAGCCTGCCGTGGATTTCGCAGGCAGCTACAAAATTATCGATTTTACGCTGTCCAACTGCTTCAACAGCGGTATCCGTCAGGTCTATCTGCTCACGCAGTATTCCAACCTGACGATGAATCGTCACCTGAAGCTCGGCTGGGACATGCTGTTCCGCGGCGAACTGGATGAGTTCATCGAAGCTCTTCCTCCGCAGCACCGCATGTCCGAGGACTGGTATCACGGGACGGCGGATTCGATTTATCAGAATATCGAACTGCTGGAGCGGCACAAGCCGGAGTATGTGCTGATCCTCTCGGGTGATCACGTCTACAAGATGGATTACTCGAAGATGCTCGACTATCACGTGGCGCGCGGCGCGGAGATGACGATTGCCGCCGTGGAAGTCGAACGTTCAATGGCCCGCGAAATGGGTGTGCTGGGGATTGACGCGGACAACCGTGTGCTGGAATTTGTGGAGAAGCCGCAGGAGCCGCCCACGATGCCCAGCGATCCGAAGAAATCGCTGGTGTCCATGGGTGTGTATGTGTTTACGACGGCCAAACTGGTCCGCGAGCTGATCCGTGACGCCAAAGATACCAATTCGGCGCATGACTTCGGGCGGAGCATCATCCCCGCGCTGGTGGGGCGTGGAGAGAAGGTGGTCGTCTATCCGTTCCGCGATGAACATCACAACCGGCCCGCCTACTGGCGCGATATAGGAACCCTTGAGTCCTACTACGCTGCGAATCTCGATCTGGCGGACCCGTATCCCGAGATCAATTTATATGACCCCGACTGGCCGATCCGCACCTATTTCGGCCAGCATCCGCCGGCACGGATTACGGATTCGAGTATTGAACTCGGGCTGCAGGGCAAGGTCGTGGATTCGCTCATCAGTTCGGGGTGCGTGATCTCGGGTGGCAGCGTTGAAAAGAGCGTGCTGTCTCCGGAAGTTCGGGTACACACGGGCGCGCGAGTGACGGAGTCCATTCTCCTGCACGGCGTGGATGTGGGCCGGAAGGCTGTTGTCCACAAGGCCTTGGTGTGTCCGGGAGTGAGAATTCCGGATGGGATGACTATCGGTGTGGACAGCGAATCGGATCGTGCGCGGTTCATCGTGACCCCCAAGGGCGTGACGGTGGTTCCGGGAGGGTTTGTCTGGTGACGCAGCGGGGCGAACGCCTTCCTGTGCTGTTTCTTTGGCATAACCACCAGCCATTCTACCAGTCTCCTGAGATGGAGCGGCCGGTGATGCCCTGGGTGAGATTGCACGCGGTGCGCGGGTATCTCGACATGCTGACCGCGGTGCGGGAGACTGGCGCGCGCGTCACATCGAACTTTTCGCCGTCACTGCTCGAACAGATTCAGTTTGCGGCCGGCGAGCCTGTGGCAGACGAGTTCGAACGCCTCTCCCGAACTCCCGTCGCAGATCTCCTCGAGGTGGAAAAGCGGGTGATCCTTGCCGATTTCTTTTCCATCAACTGGGATGTGCACGTCCGGCCTCACCCACGTTATCAACAGTTGCTGCACAAGCGCGGCGAGCATGCGACAGACGCCGCACTTCAACAGGCGATGATGGAGTATACCGGACAGGATTATACGGACCTGATCGCGCTGTTCAACTTGATCTGGATCGGTTTTGCGGGACGGCGCGATCCGGTGATCGCGGATCTGCTGGCAAAACGCAAAGGATATTCCCATGGGGATATTCTTACGATTTTGGATTTTCATCACCGCATTTTGAGTGATTTGCTTCCGGCTTACCGTGAATTGCGGGACTCGGGAACCATCGAAATTTCCACGTCGCCCTATTCGCACGCCATCTTGCCGCTGTTATGCGACTCCCATGTGGCGCTGGCGGATATTCAGCGTCAACGGCTTCCACGGATGGAATACCGCCATCCGGAGGATGCCGAACGGCAGTTGAAACTTGCGCGGGCGGTGCAGGAAGATGTCTGGGGCGAAGCGCCTGTGGGGCTCTGGCCATCGGAAGGCTCTGTGAGTGATGAGGCGCTGGAAATTGCGGCTCGCTGCGGGTATCGCTGGGCGGCGACGGATCAGGCGATCCTGGAAAGGGGAGAGCGCAGCCGCAAGGATTCGATCTCGCATTTCTATTCTCAGGCATGGGAGCGGGGACCGCACGGGATGCGGTTGTATTTCCGCGACCGAGCGCTGTCCGATGCCATTGGCTTCCGCTATTCGAGCATGCCGGCGCGGGAGGCGGTCAGGGAGTTTGTCGCCCATGCCGAGCGGATCGAATCTGCAACCCGTGGCGACCCCGCGCGCTGCCTGGTTATCGCGCTGGACGGTGAGAATCCGTGGGAGCATTATGCGGATGGGGGCGAGAAGTTTCTGCATACACTGTACCGGGAATTGGATTCTCACCCGCATTTGAAGACCCAGACCTTTGGTGAGCACGCGCAATCGCCGACTCGCGAGCGCGTGCATCATGTGCATCCGGGATCGTGGATTGACTCGGACTTCCATATTTGGATCGGCGACCCGCAGAAGAATGAAGCGTGGATCGAATTGCGGCGGGCGCGGCACATGCTGGACGAACTCGGCGCTGCGGACGAGCGGCGCGAGGAGTGCTGGAAGTGGATGCTGCGCGCACAGGGTTCAGACTGGTTCTGGTGGTATGGCGAACCATTCAGCTCGGTCTACGAGCATCAGTTTGACGCGCTGTTCCGGTCCTATCTGAAGGCGGTATATCAGGCGGCAGGCCGACAGTATCCTCCTGCGCTGGATGCGCCGATCAAAGTTTCGCCGCGCGCGGAACGCCGGCTGCAACCGGTCTTCCCGGTTTTTCCGATTCTGGACGGCAGAGACACCTCTTATTTCGAGTGGGCCAATGCCTGCAAGGTAGATCCGCGCCAGTATGGGGCCACGATGGGACGAGCGGAACATACGATGCGGGCTCTGTTTTACGGTTTCGGCAAGAATGAGCTGTACTTCCGCTTCGATCCAGCCGCGACGCTGCGCCCACAAGCATCTTCGGTGCTGATCCTGCATGTGCTTTCCGAAGACCGTGCCAGCCTGTCGATTCCGCTGAACGAAAAGCAGCCCTTGAGCAAAAACGACGGCTTCCGCTGGGTATCGGGCCGCATTGTGGAGGTCGCGCTGGCTTATGAACGGGTCGGATTGCAGCTTGGCGGCGAGTGCCAGTTCTGGGTGGAAATCATTGATGACAACGCCGTGATCGAAAAGCTGCCCCCCGCCGGCGCGTACCATTTTGTGGTGCCGACGGATGAGATGATCGCAGCGAACTGGATGGTGTGATTTCGGAAAAGGCTGAAAAGCTGAAATACTGAAAATCTGAAAACGGTGAAATTCTTGGCGTAGAGAGATTGCCACGCCAGTAGGAAAATCGTATGCCTGAACTCAGACATGATCCAATTCAGCGCCAATGGGTGATTATCGCCAGTGAACGCGCCCTTCGGCCATCGGAATTCGAGGTGAAGGTGTCGCAGCAGCCGGCGGACTTTTGCCCGTTCTGCCCCTGCAATGAGGACAAGACGCCTCCGGAGATTCTGGCGATTCGAGATGGTTTCAGCGCGCCCAATTCCCCCGGATGGTCGGTGCGTGTGGTGGCCAACAAGTACCCGGCGCTGCGGATCGAGGGAAATCTGGAGCGAGCAGCGGATGGCCTCTATGACCGCATGAACGGCATCGGCGCGCACGAAATCGTGATCGAGACGCCGGATCATACCCGCCACATGGCAGACCAGCCTCCCGCGCACCTTGCCAAGGTTTTACGCGCCATGCGCGACCGTCTGCGGGACCTGATGCGTGACACACGGTTCCAGTACATCGCCATGTTCCGCAATTACGGCGAGAATGCGGGGGCGACCCTGTCCCATCCGCACTCGCAACTGATTGCCATGCCCATCGTGCCCGAGGTCATCGAGACAGAACTGCAATCGGCGCGGGATCATTACATGAGCCGCGAGCGCTGCCTGTTTTGCGACATTATCCGGCAGGAACTGGAGGTTGGCACGCGGATCGTCCATGATGATGGATCGTATGTGGTCTTTGCTCCGTACGCCAGCCGGTCCCCCTTCGAGCTGTTTCTGGCTCCCATCCGCCATCAGCACGACTTTTCGCTGGTTACGGATACTGAACTGGAAGGCCTGGCAAGCGCCATTGTCAAGACCTTGGGCCGCTTGCGGACCGCTCTGAACGATCCACCGTTCAATTTTGTGATGCATATCGCGCCAAATCTGCGACCGCATTCGGTTTGGAGTCAGAAATTTCCGGCTCTTGCCGAGGGGTATCATTGGCACGTAGAGATCATCCCGCGCCTGACCAAATCAGCGGGATTTGAGTGGGGGACAGGGTTTCACATCAATCCGACGCCTCCAGAACAGGCCGCAGAATACCTGCGCAGTGCCATTCTGGAAGGGTAGCCTCCCCCAAAGGGGCCGGAGCGGACGGAGGCCCGTCAACCGGGACGTGGGGATACTGACGCTCTGTAAGCAATTGTAATAAATTCGCTTAGATGTATGTGAAAGCTGGGTCTAAGTTGTCAAAGAAAGGTATTGACAATTTGTGATGCTTTCACTACATTTATAAGCTTGCAAAAATAGGATCATGAGTAATGGAAAGCTACCACGCGAAGGCCGGCGAGGTTGAACGGAAGTGGGTCATTGTAGACGCCTCGAACCAGGTGCTTGGCCGTCTGTCCACCACCATCGCCAGTATTCTCCGAGGCAAAAATAAGCCTCAGTTTACCCCCAGCACGGATGTGGGCGATTTTGTTGTCGTTATCAATGCCGAGAAGATCCGGGTAACCGGAAGCAAAGCCAGTACGAAGATGTACTTCCATCATACTGGCCATCCGCAGGGAAAAACCTGGACCTCGTACGAGTCCTTGAAGAAGAAGCATCCCGAACGGATCATCGAATTGGCTGTCAAGGGCATGATGCCTCGTACTCGTTTGGGGCGCAAGCAGCTTGGCAAACTTCGCGTGTACGCCGGTCCGGTGCATCCGCATACTGCTCAGGTACCGGAATCCCTTTTAGCTCAGTCAAACTCGTAATACCGTCATACCATGAAAGCAACACGATACTACGCTACCGGCCGCCGCAAGACTGCCATTGCCCGAGTCTGGCTCTCCCATGGAACCGGCAAGGTGGACGTTAACGGCAAGGATTTGCTGGGCTATTTCCGCCGCGATGTGCTGCGGATGCAAATTGAGACCCCGCTCAAAGTGACCGAGCATCTCGATAAGCTCGACATCAAAGCCACCGTCTGTGGCGGCGGTTTGAGCGGCCAGGCAGGCGCCGTGCGGCTGGGCATTGCCCGCGCGCTGGTGCTGATGGATGAGACGCTGAAGCCCGTGCTTCGCCAGAACGACCTGATGACTCGCGATCCGCGTGAGCGTGAGCGCAAGAAATACGGTCAGCCCGGCGCCCGCAAGCGGTTCCAGTACTCGAAGCGCTAAACGATTGTTCGATTGTTTGCCGGGCGGAATCTTGATTCCGCCCGGCAAACCGTACTGTTTATGTATCCCTCGCATCAGCGGCGGGAAATTACACTGACACACCTGTTCGGACCGGAAGCGGGTGTCCGCGCAAGCGGATTGCTTTTCGGGATGATGGACAGGGAGGCGGTAAACCCCTCAGGAGATTTTGATGTCTCGAGTTACGCTGCAGCAACTGCTGCTCGCCGGCGCGCATTTTGGCCATTTGACCCGTCGCTGGCACCCCAAGATGAAGCCGTACATCCTCATGCAGAGGAACGGCATCCATCTGATCGACCTTCGCAAGACCCAGGAGTGCCTGGACAAGGCCTGTAACGCCATCCGAGAAATTTCTTCGCGTGGTGAACAGGTCTTATTTGTTGGTACCAAGGCGCAGGCGCGTGATATCATGCTGGCCGAGGCCAAGCGGGCGGGCGTTCCCTATGTGAACGAGCGCTGGCTGGGCGGCGCATTGACCAACTTCCAAACCATCCGCCAGGGCATCAAGACCCTGAACACGCTCGAGAAGAAGATGACGGATGGCACGTTCGAGAAGATTTCGAAGAAAGAACGCCTGATGATCGAACGCCGCCGTGAAAAGCTGCTCGAATCCATCGGCGGTATCCGTGATATGAACAGGCTGCCGGGCGCGATGTTCGTCGTCGACGTGCGCCGCGAGAAGATCGCGGTGGCTGAAGCTCGCCGGCTAGGTATTCCCATCTTTGCGATCACCGACACCAACGTAGACCCGGATCTGGTGGACTATCCGATCCCGGCCAACGATGACGCCTTCAAGTCCATCGCCGTCGTCACCCGCGCCTTCACGGACGCCGTTGCCGAAGGCCTCGGGGCTTATCGCGCCACGGCCCACTTGCATGAAGCCGCACAGGAGACCTCCGCGCGTGATCAGGAGCATCGCGAGCCGCGTGGCCGTGATGGCGGTGGCCGTCCCGGCGGTCCGGGCGGACCGGGTGGAGATCGTGGTGGCGATCCGCGACGCAAGAGAGTGCGTCGTCCCGGTGAAGGCGGCCCCAGCGCGGGACCGAGCAGACCGCCGCAACACGGCGGAGAAGAGAAGCCGCAACCTGCAGCCGATGTGACACCCCCCAGTGCCCCGGAAGCTCCGCGCGCGGAAACCGCCGGCAACAGCGGCGAACAGGCTTAAGACGCTTTGGAGTCTATGGTGGGCAACTGCCGGTGATTCGGGCGGATAGGCAATATAAACATACGACCATTAGCTTGTAGAGGATAACGTGGCAGAAGCAGGAATTACCGCATCTCTGGTCAACGAACTGCGTCAGGAAACCGGCGCGGGCATGATGGATTGCAAGAAGGCGTTGACGGAGTCTGGCGGAGACAAAACCAAGGCTCTGGAATATCTGCGCAAGAAGGGCAAGGCTGCCGCTGAAAAGCGTGCCGACCGCTCTGCGGAGCAGGGACTTGTGGTGATCGCCCTTTCCCCCGATTCCCGCACGGGCGCCCTGGTGGAATTGAACAGCGAATCTGATTTTGTCGCCAAGAACGATATGTTCCGGCAACTCGCGACCAATGCGGCGGCCGTTGTGCTGTCGTGGACGGATGCCGATGGCAAGTCCGCCGATGAACTGGCGGCGAAGCCGATGGCTGACGGGACGAAGATCGGCGACGCGCTTTCCGACCTGATCGGCAAGATTGGCGAGAAACTGCAGATCGGACGTTTCGCCCGTTTGCAGGTGGCGGATGGCGTGATCGGCACCTACATCCACTCCGACCAGAAGTTGGGCGTGATGGTGGCGTTGAAGGGCGCGAAGGCCGCCAATGCCGATGACGTGACGCTGGGCCGTGATCTTGCCATGCAGGTAGCCGCTTCCGCACCAACGTTTGTGACGCGCAATGAAGTGCCCGCCGAGAAGATCGCGTCGGAGACCGAACTGGAAAAAGAGCGCGCGCGTGCCGAAGGCAAGCCGGAAGCCGCCGTGAACAAGATCGCCGAGGGCCGCGTCAACAAGTGGTTCTCGGAGGTCGCTCTGATCGAGCAACCGTTTGTGAAGGATCCCAAAGTGATCATCAGGGACCTCATTGCTGCCACGTCCAAGAAGTCCGGCAGTCCCATCGAGGTCACGTCGTTTGTGCGCGTCCGCGTGGGCGCGTAACCTCAATCCTGCGAGATTTTTCTGCGATACAGTCGTGTTCTGCTTAAGCTCTCGGGTGAGGCGCTGGTTGGGGCGGGGGACTATGGCATAGACCCTGCCGTGCTGGCGGCGATGGCCGAAGAGATCGCCGAGGTGCATGCGGACCATGTGGACCTCGGAATTGTCATTGGCGGCGGGAATATCTTCCGCGGCTTGAAGGGTGCTGCAGGCGGGATGGACCGCGTGAGCGCCGATCAGATGGGAATGCTGGCCACGGTCATCAATTCCCTTGCTCTGCAGGATGCGTTGGAGCGCCTGGGCGTGGTTACCCGCGTGCAATCGGCTATTCCCATGCAGACCGTTGCCGAACCGTTTATCCGTCGCCGGGCGCTGCGTCATCTGGAGAAACGGCGCGTGGTGATCTTTGCCGCCGGCACGGGCAGCCCGTTCTTTTCGACGGATACCGCCGCGGCGCTGAGAGCGAAGGAAATCAAAGCCGACGTGCTCATGAAGGGCACCAAGGTTGACGGCATTTTCACGGCAGACCCTGTGACCACTCCCGATGTGACCATGTTCGACAACCTCACCTATCTTGAGTTTGTGAGCAAGCAGCTTCGGGTGATCGATACGACGGCGGTCACCTTCTGCCTCGAGAACAGTATTCCGATTCACGTGTTCAATTTCAAGAAGCGCGGCAACCTGCGGCGCATCCTTGCCGGCGAGAAGATCGGCACATTAATTGGCAGGTGAGTAATTTATGGTCAAGGAAATCGTAGCGGACTGCGAACTGCGGATGAATAAATCCGTAGAGAAACTCCGTCTGGAATTGACGCACATTCGGACGGGGAAGGCATCGGTCGGGTTGGTAGAACCTATTCGGGTGGATGTGTACGGCTCCGAAATGCCGCTGGCCCAGGTCGCATCGGTGTCGACACCGGATGCGAAGTCCATCGTCATCCAGCCGTGGGACAAGAGCACCTTGGGTGCGATTGGCAAGGCGATACAGATGTCGGATCTCGGATTGAATCCGATGAATGACGGCACGATGATCCGCCTGACTATTCCGCCGCTCACCGAAGAACGCCGCAAGGATCTGGTGAAGCTCGTGAAGAAGTATGTCGAAGAGGCCAAGGTTGCCGTTCGCAACATCCGCCGCGACGCCAACGAGCATATCAAGAAGCTCGAGAAGAATCACGAAATCTCCGAGGACGAGACAAAGAAGGCCGAGCATCGCACTCAGGAGATGACCGACAAGCATATCAAGGAAATGGATCACCTCTTCGATCTGAAGGAGAAGGAGATCCTCGAAGGGTGAGTACGGACGGGAGCAGCGGACTATGAATCACATCTCACCTGTCCGCGCGGAAGAAATTCTGAATGCCGCCCGTGGGAAGCGCATTGCCGTGCTGGGTGACTTTATGCTTGACCGGCATCTGTCCGGCAGTGTGAAGCGGATCAGCCCGGAAGCTCCGGTGCCGGTGGTGGAAATCGAATCCGAGAGCACGGGGCTGGGCGGTGCGGGAAATGTGGTGCAGAACCTCGGCACGTTAGGCGTGGAACCCTTTGCCTTCGGCGTGATGGGTGAAGATGCCGCCGGCCAGGTGATGCTGGGCCATCTGGAAATCTGCGGAGCGGTTACTTCCGGAATGATCATTACCGCCGGACGCCGCACCACCGAGAAGACCCGCATTATCGCGCACGATCAGCATGTGGTCCGGGCCGACCGTGAGACGCTGGGTGATATTTCCGCCGCTGAAGAGAACCGGTTGCTGGCCGCTTTGGAAAGCGCCATGCCGACGCTTCAGGCCATCATCCTGCAGGACTACAACAAGGGCGTGCTGACAGGCCACGTGATCGAATCCGCGTTGAAAATCGCTGCCGCGCACAACGTGCAGGTCGGCGTCGATCCCAAGTTCGAGCACTTCTTCGACTACCGCGGGACACACCTGTTCAAGCCGAATCTGCGGGAACTGGAGCGCGCGATGGGAGTCAAGATCGGTGACGAAACGCAGCTTGCGGATGCGGGACGGGCTCTGTTTGACAGGATTTCCCCCGACCTGTTGCTGGTGACGCGCGGCGAACGCGGTATGACGCTGTTTCATGGCCGGGATGTCATGCAGCATATTCCCACCCGCGCCATCAAGGTCAGCGACGTTTCCGGTGCGGGTGACACGGTTATTTCCACATGTATGGCTGCCGAAGCGGGCGGCGCAAACCCGGCGGAAGCCGCGGTAATGGCCAATTATGCGGCCGGAATCGTTTGCGGTGAAGTCGGTGTGGTTCCCATCGAGCGGCAGCGGTTGCTTGATGTGATCGCGCAGCGAGACTGAAATCGCCTTTCAGCGTTTCAGTTTTTCGGCCTTTCAGATTTTGAATTCTTGGGCGACTAGCTCAGTTGGTTAGAGCGCTGGTCTCACATACCAGAGGTCACAGGTTCAAGTCCTGTGTCGCCCACCATGAAGAGAGACACTAATTTCCCTGCACTGCTGACTCGCGAAGAGGCAGCGCGCCGCTGCAAAGTCGAGCGCGTGATGAGTGGCACGATAGTGTTCACCAACGGCGTATTCGATATTCTGCATCGCGGTCATATCGAGTACCTGTGCGCGGCGCGCGACTTGGGGACCGTGTTGATTGTCGGTGTGAACAGTGATGACTCCACCCGGCGGCTGAAAGGCCCGAAGCGGCCCTTGATGAGCGCCGAGGACCGGGTCTATGCGCTCGCGGCGTTGCGATGCGTGGACCACGTGGTGTTGTTCGATGAAGATACTCCGGAAGATCTGATCAAGGCGATCACACCGGACGTGCTGGTTAAAGGCGGCGACTACAAGCCGAGTGAAGTGGCCGGTGCGAAGCATGTTGAGCAGAACGGCGGCAAGGTGGTGATTCTGCCTTTTCGCGACGGATGCTCTACCAGCGGTTTGATCGAAGAGATTGTAGAGCGGTTTTCCTGATCCATGTTTGATGATCTGACCTCACGGCTTGACCAGGTTTTCCGGAACCTGCGCGGAATCGGCAAGATTAGTGAAAGTAACATTCACGAGTCGTTGCAGGAGATTCGGCGCGTTCTTCTGGATGCCGACGTCAATGTGCAGGTGGTGCGGGATTTCCTCGCGCACGTCGAAGAGAAGGCTGTCGGACAGGAAGTCGTCAAGGCCGTTATGCCCGCGCAGCTCATCGTCAAGATCGTCTATGACGAACTGGTGGTGTTGCTCGGCGAAAAGGAGAGCCGGCTTGTCACGGCGTCTCAGCCGCCTACCGTCTACATGGTGGTCGGTCTGCAGGGCTCCGGTAAGACGACGTTCTGCGCCAAACTGGCGCGGCATCTGAAGACTAAGGGCAAGCGTCCGCTGCTCGTAGCGGCGGACTTGCAGCGTCCTGCCGCGCAGGATCAGTTGCAGGTGCTGGGCGAGTCCATCGGCGTTCCGGTGTTTCGCGGCGACAGCAAGAGTTCGGTGGAGGTATGTGACGCGGCGCTGAAGCACGCGCGGCGCATCAGCCTTGATCCGGTCATCCTGGATACCGCGGGCCGTCTGCACGTGGACGACGAGCTGATGAATGAACTGGAGCGGATCCAGAAGCTCGTTAAGCCGACCGAAATTTTGTTTGTGGCGGACGGCATGACCGGCCAGGACGCGGTGAATTCCGCCAAGGCCTTCCATGACCGGCTGCAGTTTACCGGTTCGGTGCTCACCAAGATGGACGGCGATACGCGCGGTGGCGCGGCGATCTCCATCCGCAGCGTCACCGGCAAACCGCTGAAGTTCGTCTCCGTCGGTGAAAAACTCGAAGCGCTGGAGCCGTTCCATCCCGACCGGATGGCCGGACGCATTCTGGGCAAGGGCGACATCGTGTCGTTCGTCGAGAAGGCTCAGGCGACCGCCGACGAAGCAAAGACCGCCAAGTTAGAAGAGAAGCTCCGCCGCGCGGAATTCACGCTGACGGATTTTCTCGATCAGTTGCAGCAACTCAAGAAGATGGGATCGCTGCAGAGCCTGCTGGGGATGATTCCCGGCGTGGGCGCGAAGCTCAAGGACGTGCAGGTGGACGAGCGCGGATTGAAGCACATGGAAGCGCTCATTCTGTCCATGACTCCCGAGGAACGTGAGCGTCCGCAGATCCTCAATGCACGCCGCCGCCGCCGCATCGCTTTGGGAGCGGGGCGCAATGTGCAGGAAGTGAATCGCCTGATCCAGCAGTACGAGCAGATGGTGCAGATGATGAAACGGCTGCGCAAGGCGGGGCCGGGTCAACTTCGACGTGTGCTCGGCGGGAATTAAGAATCATAGTGTACTAACCATAGGAACCTGTTGTGTCCGTACGCATCAGACTCACACGCGCGGGACGTAAGAAAGTGCCGCACTATCGCATCGTCGTGATGGACTCCCGGAACCGCCGGGATGGCGCTTATTTGGATCAGATCGGCGTGTATCATCCTAACCTGCAGCCCGCGCAGTTCGAAGTGAACGAAGAAAAGGCGCTGCGGTGGCTGACCCAGGGCGCCGTGCCTTCCGATACGGTGCGAAGCCTTCTTTCGCAGCGCGGCATCCTGCTCCGGTTTGATCTCATGAAGCGGCAGACGCCGCCCGAAAAGATTGCTGCGACGCTGGCAACGTGGCGCGAGGCCGCGGCGGCGAGGACGGCACAACGGGCGGAACAGAAAAAGCTGAAGCGCAAAGGCAAGGCTTCCGCCGAGAGCGCCGCCACTTCCTGAACAACTACACATTCTGCCTGATCTTTGCCACGTTAGAGCGCAAGGGTGACCCGGATTATGGAACAGTTCATCAGCTTCATAGTCAAGCACCTGGTGGACAACCCGGATGCTGTTCACGTCGAACATGTCGAGAAGGAAAGCGGTCGTCATCTGTACCGGCTCCATGTCGGTGATGGCGATCTCGGACAGGTCATTGGGAAGGAAGGGAAGACCGCCAAGTCCATCCGGACTCTGGTGATCGCCGTCGCGGCGCGACAGGGACTGCGCGCCGGATTCGAAATCGTTGACCCGGCGCGTCCGCATCTGGAGGACGGTCAGGCCGCCGACCACGAGTAGGATAACGGAAAAGGACAGAGGATGAACCCGGAAGACCTTCGCACAGTTGGAGTCATCGTCGGTGCGCACGGGCTTCAGGGAACCTTCAAACTCGAGCCCCTCTCTGATTTTCCTGAACGGTTTGAAGCGCTGCGCACAGTGTATCTGCTGCGCGGTGAGACTGTGCTCGCTCAATGCACCGTGAAGAACCTCCGCTGGGCGAATGCGCTACTGCTGCTTACGCTTCGGGAAATTCGCACCCGGGATGAAGCCGACCAATTGCGCGGCGTGGAGGTGTGCGTGCCCGATACCGAGACGTGGACGCTGCCCGAGGATGTCTACTACACGACCGACATTATCGGCTACATGGGCGTGGCGGAAGACGGAACTGTGCTGGGAACTCTGAAGGATATACAGGCCGGAGCGCAGGACATTCTGCAGTTTGAGAAAGATGGGGACGAGCTGCTGGTGCCCTTCGTCAAGGAATGGGTGGGTACAGTGAACACCGAAAAGAGGACCATCGAAATCCTCAACTGGCGCCAGTTGGCGAGTTCGGAAGTGATTGAACCGTCGCCGGAAACGGATGACGATTGACATTCTCACCGGCTTTCCGGAAATTTTTTCCGGACTGATCAACAGCTCGATCCTGCGCAATGCGCTGCTGTCGGGCGCGGTGGAAATCTGGGTTCATAATCTGCGGCACTACACGACGGACCGGCATGGAAACATTGACGATTCGCCGTACGGAGGTGGAGCCGGGATGGTGCTGATGGCGCAGCCTGTATGGGCCGCGCTGGACCATCTCAAAACCATCCGCGCCGCAGAGCCGTTGCGACTGTACATGTCGCCGCAGGGGCAGACGCTGACCCAATCGCGTGTCCGCGATTTGGTAACGGCCGAAGAACTGATCCTTCTGTGCGGACACTATAAGGATGTCGACGGCAGGGTCTTTGAGCGCGACGAATGGCACGAAGTCTCCATCGGCGACTATGTGCTCAGCGGCGGAGAAATTCCGGCCGCGGTGCTTGTTGACGCGATGGTGCGGCTGCTGCCCGGAGTGATCAGCGATCCGGAGTCGGCGGACACGGACAGTTTTGAAGATGGCCTGCTCGACGCGCCCTACTACACGCGTCCCGAAGAGATTAATGGGCGGCGGGTGCCTGAGGCATTGCTCAGCGGGCATCACGAGAATATCCGGCGCTGGCGAATGGATCAGCGCGTTGGGCGTACGAGAGAACGCCGCCCGGATTTGTGGAACGCCTGGCTGGCGGCCCATCCTGAGTTTGAAAAAGACAGACGAAACCATAAGTAACTATCATGAACCGCATTTCGAATTGGACCCAAGATGACCTGCGCAAAGACGTTCCGAGCTTTGTCCCCGGAGACACCGTCAGTGTCTCGGTGCGCGTTATCGAAGGTGATAAGGAGCGCCTGCAGGCCTTCCAGGGTACCGTGATCGGCCGGCATAGCGGCGGACTCGATGAGACGTTCACCGTCCGGAAAATTTCCATGGGTGTTGGCGTGGAGCGTATTTTCCCGCTGCATTCGCCGTCCGTGGCGCGCATCGAAGTGATGCGCAAAGGCCGCGTCCGCCGTGCGAAGCTCACGTACCTGCGCGGATTGAAGGGCAAGAAGGCGCGTATCAAGGAGAAGGCTCGCGTGATCGTCCCCGAGACCACGGCAACGGCTGAGGCCGCGAAGTAGTTTCGATTGCCTCGGCGATCTGCTTTTTGTTCTTTGTTTGCACACCAGCGGTTGGTGTCCGCGCAAGCGGAAGAATAGGGAAGACGGTGTGATTCCGTCGCTGACCCGCAACTGTGAAAGCGCGGCTTTCTTCACTGAATGCCGCGCTCAGCCAGGAGACCTGCCAGCCGTATACAGTATCCTTCGGTCGTAAGGTTCAGGTGGAGGCTCTCCGCTTTGGCGGGGAGATGCAGATGAGTATCGAGTCCCGGCTGGGTCGTCCGCCGCTCCTGCTCACGCGTCTGGCGATGTTCGTCGCGCTGGGACTGGTGGCGGGAGTCGCGCTGAGCGGCATACCCAATGTTGAACTGGTAACGGCGATCTGCTTTATCGCCGGGTTCATGCTCGGGCCGGGCGGGGGATTGCTGACCGGAGGTCTGACCGAGGCTCTGTTTGCCGGCTTCAACCCCATGGGAAGCTCGCTCGGACTTGTGCTCGTGGCGCAGGTCATCGGCATGGCGGCGGCGGGATTGGCCGGATCGCTGGCGGCGTTTCTCGTGCGCGGACGCGAGAAAGGCACATGGTATGCGAGTGTCATGGTCGGACTCGGAATCGTCGCCACTCTATTTTTCGATTTGATAACGAACCTGGCCTTTCCCGTGATGGCCGGGTTTTCTGTTTCCGAGATGTGGGTGACACTGGCGGCCGGCGTGCCGTTCGCGCTCATTCATCTGATCTCCAACACGCTCGTGTTCCTCATCATCGTTGTTCCTTTTGTGCCCCGGCTTGAAAGGGCCTTGAAAGTCTCGTGAAACGTACCGCACTTTTCGTTCTTGCTTTCATCCTCGCCGCAGGCGCGGCGTGGTGCCAGGGACCGGTATTCCGGCAGAAAGACCTGTGGACACTGCCGTATGAAGATCTCAGCGATCTGCTGCGGCGGTATCCCGGCATGTATCCGCTGGACTACGGCAACGTCGGGCAGCCCCTGCTGTTCCGGCCATGGAATCTGAATCCCTGGGAACTCCGCGTGGATCGCGACGGTATCCCGCAGAACCGTGTTTCCGACGGGTTGTATGATCCGAATCTGCAACCGGGCATCGAACTCGACTCGATCCGTTATGATTACCTGCGTGATGGAGGAGCGGGCCGGTTTGACCTGGCAACGCGGACGTTTCAATCGGATACGCCCTATACCGAGGTGCACATCCGCGAGGGATTCTACGGTTACGGGACGGTAGACTTCGCGCAGGGCGAACGCATTCACAAATCGCTGACTCTCGAGGTGACGGGACGCCTGCTCTTTTATAACGGACTGCGCAGCCTCCCGAACAATCCGGGGCGCAACGATTCCTCGCGAGACCGCTGGGTGCGAGGACGCGTGGGATTTGATCTGGGACCGCGCTGGCGTTCGTACATCACCTACGCCGGTTCGGTGGTCAACAGCCTGACCCCTCTCAGCCCCCGGCAGTTCTATCTTGAGCGGCACGAGGGAATTCTCACCGTTGCGCAAAAGGACTCCGCGCGCACGGCGTTCGATCCATCATTGAAACTGTACGCCCGGCAGGACAGGGAGAAGTGGGGCAATCCCTTCCAGCAACGCGAACTGACGCGGGGTGCTATTTTAGAAGCCCATGCCACGCTGCCGGATCAGCGTTTCACATTCCGGCAACTGAGCACCTTGAGCACCATCAACTTCCCGGGCTTTGCCAAACGGGATGAACTCTGGCTCGAATTGCATGCGGCGGACTCCATCGGCTTGGCGGTCGGGGGTGTGACAGTCTTCGGCAACGTGCGGCGGGAATCTAACACCGGTCTGGGCATTCCTAAACAAAACGATGTCGTGTCAGGGATCGGCGCGCGATTCGAATCGGTGCCGATGTCCGATTTCGTGCTGCACGGCGGCACGCAATGGACAGAAGAACTGGCGCCGCTGGCATGGCGGTTCGGATCGTACACATTAAGCGACCGACCACTATTGGCCGCCCCGGAATTTGGTGATGTGTCCCTTCGATATGTTCCCTACACAGATACGACGGCGCGGGCAACTGACAGATACTGGAAATCCGACCTGGGTGTAAGATGGGATCTCAGCGGCGGATATGTGGATGTCACGGCCATGCGCCTGAGTCATCCTGGACATTTGCGGAATGTGTTCAGTCTCAGCAATGACCAGTTTCACAACATTTACCTCGCGCCAACTTTTGTGAGCAGGGATACGGCGCAGGTCGGGGTGTCCGTAGCGACTTCCATTCCCTTGAAATGGGGGCTTCGCCTTGAAGGATGGGGATTTGGACAAGCGGCGGCCAATGACCTAGGTAATCTTGTGGATTCCCGCGGCTACGCCCGGCTCTATTTCGAGCATGCGTTTTTCAGCACGCCGCTGATTATTCGCGCTCATGTCAGCGACGAGTTTTTCGGGCAGCGCGTCGCGTATTCGGAGTTAGGGCAGGCGGTCCTCGGTCCTAATAGCTCGATGGGTATTCGAATCTCGGCCACGATTCGAGGTGTGACCGCTATCTGGGGCACGGAAAACTTCCTCAATCAGCCATACTATATTCTCCCGGGGTACAAGATGATCGGCAAAGAGGAGTACCTTGGCTTTATGATCAGGCTCTGGCTGTGATTCGGCTGGCCGCGGTGATCTGCCTGATCTGCACGGTCATGGCCCTTGCTCAGACGGGAGCGTCCATCGACGTGCGGGTTCTGGATGCGGGCCGTCCTGTATCTTCCGCCACAGTGTTGCTTTGGCCTTTTGATCGTGCGGCTCAGACTGACGAGATGGGCAAAGCGACATTTGACGGATTGGCCGCCGGGCAATACCGCCTTGAAGCCGCAGCGGAAGGATATGCAGCACGGGATACGTCCTTTGATCTTTCCCCCGGGCAGCGGCTGGGCATGCCCATCGCCTTGCAGAGGCTGTCCGTGACCCTCCCGGAAGTGGTCGTGGAAACGCAGCGGCGTATGGGCGACGCACACGTCTTTACTCGCAAAGACATTCAGGCCGGCACCGCTCGCACTCTACCGGAGTTTCTGAACCGCTCCGCCGGACTCGATGTGCGCAGCGACGGCACCGCGGGCGGGGCGCAGATCGTGCGGATCGGCGGCTCAAATGCCGATCAGGTGCTGGTGCTGGTCGATGGTCAGCGCATGCGCAGTCTCGGCAGTGGTGAGGCGGATCTGTCGGCTATTCCATTGGATTGGGTCCAGTCGGTCAAGGTGTCGCGTGGCGGACGTCCGGATGAGGGAGGCGAAGCCATCGGCGGGATTCTGGAAATCACCACCCGTAACGCCGGCGAGCGCGGCGAACTCTCGGTGGAAGGTGAGGCGCATCCGACCTATCAGACACTTAATGTCCTGAAATCTGCAAAGACTGGAACTCTCTCCAGTCTTTTGTCGTATTGCAGGACTCAGGGTCCCGGTGATTTCCGGTACACCATTACGGAAGATGACGGCAACGGGCCGTTCACTGTGAACCTCGGCAAGTCTTTTCGAAGGATCAACGCCGATGTGGCCCGCGATCAGCTTCTGCTGAAACTGTCCGCCACGTTGGATGGCGATGGCCTGCTTGAAGCCACAGGTTACTTGGATCGTGCCGTTCGCGGCATGCCGGGTTACCTTGCGCCGCAATTGACTCCGCTGGCCCGGCAGAGCACGACTCAACAGTCGGTAAATGTGCGCATGGAGCATAGCATCGGCCCGGTTCGCATGCAAGCGCGCGGAGCCTATGGACACGATCGGCGCGGCTTCACGGATCCGGACATCTATAGCCTCGCGCCGTACAGTTCCGAATCCAGCTCCGGATGGGAAGGTGAACTGCGCGGCAACACGCAGGCCAAGGGTGCCTCACTTAGCGGGGGAACACTAGTGTCCCGTGAGTCGCTGTACAGCAGCCAGATTAGTGCGGGACGCGCCGCACGTACCCGCTGGGCGGGCTGGACACAGATCGGCCATACACTCTACACGTCGTCACACCGTGAGTTGGCGCTCTCCGGGGATGGCGGCGCCCGCTGGGAAGCGTACGGTCACGGCCAGGCGCTGCTTCCCAAGGTCAGCGTGACTCTCGACCATCCCGGTGCCCTTGATGCAGGAGCAACCGTGTCCTGGGGAAAATCCTATCGAGCGCCAAGCTTCTATTCTCTGTTTTGGCTCGATGACCAGGCGGCACAGGGGAACCCGGACCTGAAATCAGAGCTGTCATCGGAGTGGACGGGCAGCGCACACGTTGAGCCGTCCATCGTTCACGGGTTGCGGCTCGAGGCGGAAGCATCGGATCAGCGCGTCAATGACCTCATTTATTGGAAGCGTACATTCGATGGCCGCTGGAAGCCGTTCAACTTGAATCGTGCGCATGTGCGGACTCTCGATCTTGACCTCAAGCAATCCGCCTGGAACGACTGCGTGCAGTTGTCAGCCGGCGTGAACTGGACGGAAGCTCGCGACGCCACG
This sequence comes from bacterium, assembly GCA_036504735.1. Lineage (NCBI taxonomy): Bacteria > bacterium. The sequence continues at coordinate 275,619 of DASXUQ010000005.1, read as the reverse complement.
AATGACCGCAACACGGGCGGCAAGTATCTGACCTTTCGCGCACCGCGCTCATACCGGGGAACGCTGACGCTCAAACTGCACGGTGCGGAATTTGTCGCAAACTGCCGTTGGCTGTCCGCCCGCCCTGTGCTGGAAACTAATTCCAAATGGCTTCGCGCGTATCAGGTCGCCGATCTGCGCTTCAGCTACGGTTTCCGTCTGAGCCGCATGTGCATTGAACCGACCGTTGGCGCCAACAACCTGTTTGATGAAAACTACCGCATTGTGCGCTTTGCCCCTATGCCCGGGCGGGAAATCTATGCGGCTATCCGTGTTTCCCAACTTTAGCCTGTAAAGAAACATGATTCGACTGCTGGTGTTTTTGATATGCGCGGGAGCCCTGATGGCTCAGGAGCGGCTGTATGTGGTGCAAGTCAGTGATGAATCCCTCGGGGAGATCAATCTGGCCAATGGTCAGGTGGATACTCACGTGCTCTCGCTGGGGCACCTGTGCAATGACATTGTGGCGCACGGCTCCCATCTCTATGTGACCAACTCGGGGCTGAACACGGTTCAGGAAATCGACGCCGTCACCAACACAACGTTGCGCGAAATCCCCGTCACGGGCGGTGCGAACCCCTATTCGCTGGCTTTCATCAATGATGATACTCTGGCCGTCACGAACTGGCTGAGCAACAATGTGGTCCTGTTGCGGCTGTCCGATGGCGCTCAGGTAGGAACTATCCCCGTGGGTCTTGGACCGGAAGGAATTCTGGTACATGACAGTCGATTGTTCGTTTGCCTGACACGCTACCAGACCTCCGGCTACGGTCCCGGAGTAGTGATGGTCTATGACCGGAGCACTCTGAGGCTGCTCGACAGCATCCGAGTAGGCACAAATCCCCAGTCGGCCCAAGTGGATGACCGGAACCGCCTGCATGTGGTCTGCACAGGTAACTACGCTGATGTACCCGGTCAGATCCATGTCGTAAATCTGGAAACTTTGCATACCGATACCGTTCTGGCCGTGGGTGGAACCCCTGGAAACGTCAGCTTCGGCGGCGGTACTGCGTTCGTGGCCGCTGGCGGATGGGGTGGACCCGGAGCGGTTTTTCGATACCGACTGGATGACTTGTCCATCCTGAACAGTTCGGCTAACCCGATCCCGGTGGGAGAGGGGGCGACGGATGTCGAGGCCCAGCCCGACACGACCTTCTTTGTCAGTTGTTTTGCGGCCAATCAGGTCGAACACCGAATGCGTGACGGCAGCAGGATTGACGTCTTTCCGATGTCCACAGGCCCCGGTCAGATGGTGTTGTTCGGTGCCCCAGATGAGGCGAGGCCAATAATTGGGCCTGTCCCGAGGCAATTCGCCCTGACAGAGGCGTTTCCCAACCCCTTCAACAGCGCCGTCCGCCTGAAACTCAGCACGACGATGCCAGCCAATAGTTATATATTGATTTATAACGAATTAGGAAGGCAGATAGCCAAAGTGCTGGTTCCAGCGGGAGCAAATGAGATTCTCTGGGCACCTCAGAGTTCATCTCGAAGTTACATAACATCAGGAATTTATTACGCTATTTGGGAACAAGCAGATCCAAAAACGGTGCAAAAGCTTGTCTACCTGAAGTGAACCGCAAGCTGACCTATTGCGGGTAACTTGGGTTGCTATTTTTGTGAAAATATTGTATCTTGCGGTTTATTCTGAAGGGTAAAGACCAGCAAATTATGACGCGCAAACGGCGTTTACTTTCCGGCATGAGGCCCACTGGACGATTGCATCTTGGCAATTACGTCGGGGCTTTGGAAAACTGGGTTAAGCTGCAGGAGCAGTTTGAGAGCTTCCTGTTCGTGGCGGATTGGCATACACTGACTACCGATTACGAGCACACCCGGCTGATTCCCGAAAACACGTTCGAGATGGTGACGGACTGGCTCGCGGCAGGCATTGACCCCGCGAAGAGTCCGATTTTTGTGCAGTCGCAAGTGAAGCAGCATGCCGAACTTCATCTGATCTTGTCCATGCTGATGACGACAGCCCGTTTGGAACGCAATCCGACTCTGAAGGAGCAGGTACGCGATCTGGATCTGGAATCCAAAATGACTTATGGGCATCTTGGTTATCCGGTTCTACAGGCGGCGGACATCCTGATGTACAAGGGAGAAGTGGTTCCAGTCGGCGAAGATCAGCTTCCCCACATTGAGATGGCGCGCGAACTGGCGCGGCGCTTCAATAATGTGTTTGCCCCTGAGAAACCCGTTTTCCCGGAACCGGAAGGTTTACTGACCGAGTTTCCGCGTTTGCCGGGGTTGGATGGACATCGTATGTCGAAATCGCTGGGCAACACCATATTGCTCTCCGATTCTCCCGATGACATCAAGGCCAAGATGAAGAAGGCGGTGACCGACCCGCAAAAGGTTCGCAAGGGCGATCCCGGACGGCCGGACATCTGCCTGGTGTTTACCTATCATACGAAGTTCAATCCGGCGGAAGTGCCGGAGATCCGCGCGGGCTGCGAAAGCGGCGCGCTGGGCTGTGTCGATTGCAAGATGCGGGCGGCCAACCGGATTATCGAGCATCTGGCCCCGATCCGCGAGCGCAGACTGCAACTCGAAACGCAGCCGGAGAAGGTTCAGCAGATTATGGCGGACGGCAACGCCCGCGCACAAGAAGTCGCCGCGAAAACGATGGACGATGTACACGACGCTATGGGGTTTGGATGAGCGCTTGGCATGTGAAACTTCCGCGCTTCGATGGGCCGCTTGACCTGCTGCTGTTTCTGGTTACTAAGCAGGAATACGACATTCTGGACCTGCCGATTTCGGAAATCACCGACTCCTACCTCGGAGTGATTGATTCTATCGGCGTGGAGAATCTTGAAGACGCCGGCGAGTATCTGCTGATGGCGGCAACGCTGATCTCCATCAAGGCCAAGATGCTGCTGCCGAGGCCGCAGATCGATGGCGCCAAGGATGAGATGGATGATCCGCGACACGAGCTGGCTCAGCGTCTGTTGCTGTACCAAAAGACCAAGGAAGAATCCGCGGATCTGGCGCGGCGCGAAGCCGAGATGGCCGAACGCTTCGAGATGGGCAGGCCCGCAGTTCCGCCCGCCGTCGAACCGGAGCCGGAAGAGTACCTGATGCAGATGACGCTCTACGATTTGACGTGCGCCATCGAAGACATCATGAAACGAAAAGAAGAAAAGCGCTATCATCAGGTGCGGCTGGACAAGGTGACTCTGGATGAGCGCATCCGATGGGTCCTTGACCTGCTGGCGAATAAGGAGCGGTTCGGATTTGTAGGCTGTCTCCAGTCCGAGATGGAGCGCATGATCTGGGTTGTGACGTTTCTGGCCGTGTTGGAGATGACGAAGCGCCAGCGGATCCGTGTCGAGCAGAACGAGTTGTTTAGCGAAATTTATGTCAGCCGCGCGGAAGTGCCTGAACTTCAGGCGGCATAGGTAACCTGTGAGCATGGTGGAAGACGAGAGAAGAGACGAGCCGGAGGAACCGGACCTGAACGACGCGCCGCCGCGCATTCTGTATGCGCCGCCGGAAGGTGAGGATCCGGATAAACGGTTTCTGCTTGCCGCCACCGAAGCGCTCATCTTTGCCAGCACCGAGCCGCTGACCGCCAACCAGCACGCGGCTGCTTTGGGTGACGGTGTCAAGGGCCGCCTGGCCGAGTTCGTCGCGGAATTGAACGCCGAGTACGAACAGCAGGGGCGGGCTTTCGAAATTCTGGCCGTGGCCGGCGGCTACCAGTTCTTCACGCGGCGAGACTTCTCCGGCGTGTTGCGCAAGTTGTTTATGGAGAGAGCGCGTGCGCGGTTGTCCCGCGCGGCTCTGGAGACTCTGGCTGTGGTCGCTTTTCGCGGCCCGGTAACGCGGGCGGAGATCGATGAAATCCGCGGCGTGGACTCCGGTGGCGTGCTGCGCACATTGTTGGACCGCCATCTGGTGGCGGTGAGAGGACGGGCGAAGGTGATCGGACGGCCATTGCTGTACGAAACCACGCCGGAGTTCCTCAAACACTTTGGTCTTTCAGACCTGTCAGAACTGCCCCGTGATTCCGAGCTTTTGCGTGAGTGGGGACAGCCACGCGCAATTGATGAATCACCGGTCGAAGAACCGCCCCCGGCGGACGACGGAGGGGAGATTCTGGAACTGAGCCTTACAAACGCACAAACGAACGGCCGGCCGGATATTCCGCCGGTTGAGGAAACTGATTCTGAGAAGGACATCGGCCATGATGTTGCATAGGTCAAAAGTTTTAGTCGTCGGCGGGTGGGGACTGGTTGGCTCGTCGGTTTGCCGCAGGATTCTTTCGCGCGGACCGGATAAGATGGTAATCCATTCCCTGAAGCAGACGGAAGCGGAAGACGCTTGCCGCGAGATGCGCGCGGAATTTCCGGGTGTTCAGATCGTCCCCGCCTGGGGTGACATTTTTGTTCGTGAAGAGTACAAGGATATGCCGCGCAAGGAAATCATGACGCGCGCGGATTTACGGCGTGAGTTTATCGAGGACGTCTTCGAGAAGCCGGTTGCTGACCGCCTTGGCCGCTTCTTCCTTTACAAGCTGATCATGGAGCACAAGCCCGATGTCATCGTGGACTGTGTCAACTCCGCGACCGGGTTTGCCTATCAGGACATCTATTCGGCCTACTACGATCTGAAGGGCGTGCTTAATCTGAAGGATCAGGGCTTGCCGCCGAATGATCCGTTCTTTGAGACCGTCGAGCGCTTCTGCGGCACGGATTACATTCCGCAGCTCATCCGCCATATTCAGGTGCTGGCCGACGCGACGATGCATGCCGGTGTCCACACCTATGTGAAGGTCGGAACCACCGGTACCGGCGGCATGGGATTCAACATCCCCTACACCCATTCTGAAGAAAAGCCTTCGGGCCAGCTTCTGGCCAAGTCCTCGATGGGCGGCGCGCACAGCCTGCTGCTTTTCCTGATGGGCCGCACCCCCGGCTGTCCGTACGTCAAGGAGATTAAGCCTGCCGCGGCAATTGCCTGGAAGAAGATCGCCTACGGCGAAATCAAGCGCGGCGGCAAGCCGATTCCGTTGTTTGACTGCCCGACCGAGTCCGCGGAGACGCTCAACGGCGAGTTTGTCCGCAACAAGCCGGATTCCGGCAAGGCCTTGGGCGAGAATTTGAAGTCGGTGTACATTGACACCGGCGAGAACGGTATTTTTTCCACCGACGAATTCTTCACTATCACAGCAGCTGAACAGATGGAGTTTGTGACTCCCGAAGAGATCAGCCAGGCGGTGCTGTGGGAAATCGAAGGCGGCAACAGCGGCATGGATGTGATCGGCGCGCTGGACTCCGTGGTGATGGGCCCGTCCTATCGCGCGGGAATTCTGCGTGGCGCGGCGCTGAACGAGATGCGCCGTCTCGAAAAGGAGACTAATACCTCCAGCGTGGCCTTCGAAATGCTCGGCCCGCCGCACCTTTCCAAACTGCTGTATGAAGCCTATCTGCTGAAGCTGGCCTATGCCGATCCGTCCACCATTCCTTCCGAGAAGCCCGAAACGGTCTCACAGAAGATGTTGCAGGTGATCGAGCAGGATAAGAAACTGCGCGCGACGATTATTTCGATCGGCGTCCCCATTCTGCTTCCCGACGGCAAGCGGATTTTGCGTGGTCCCGAAGTCAAGATTCCGGCTTACTCCGGCAGCAATGAGATCTCGATTGAGAATCCGGCGCTGGTGGACGAATGGGCGGACAAGGGCTGGGTGGATCTGCGCCCGTCCAACGTGAAGCGCTGGCAGTCGCGGATTACCGCATTCTTTACCACTGCGGGCGCCGGCGCGCCGGTGGATACCTCGTCGGCATTCCCGTGGGAGCGCATGGTGCTCGGCAGCGGCGAAGATAATTTCGCGGGCAAGATCGTCACCCATATTTTCATCGAAGAAGAAAAGGGCAGGCGCATCAAGTCGTGAGCGGACCGCGCGGACTCATTATCGCCATTGACGGAGTCGCCGGCTCCGGCAAGTCTACGACCGCGAAGCTTGTCGCCAAGCGGCTCGGCTACATGCACATCGATACCGGTGCCATGTACCGTGCGGTTGCGCTCAAGATGCTTCGCGTTGGTTTGGAGCCGACAGACAACGGCAAAATTGACGACATGTTGAATTCCACGCATGTCGGCCAAAAGGATACGGAGACGCAGGTCCACATTTTCCTTGACGGACGTGACGTCACAGAAGAAATCCGTACCCCGGAAATCTCTCTGTGGGTCGGCCCTGTATCGGAGAATCCGCGCGTGAGAACACACCTCGTGCGCTGGCAAAGGGAGCTGGGCCAGGAAGGCGGCGTCGTGCTCGAAGGCCGCGATATCGGCACGGTTGTCTTTCCGGACGCGGACCTGAAAGTATTCATGGTCGCCGATTTGAAGGCGCGTGCCAAGCGTCGCCGTAAAGAGATGCTGGCACGTGGGATTGAGCAAAGCTGTGCGGAAGTCGAATCCGCCTTGGCGGCCCGCGATGAACGGGATTCCACCCGTGAGCACAGTCCGCTGCGCAAGGCGCCGGATGCTATTGAACTGGATACCACGGATCTGACCATCGGCGACCAGGTCGACCGCGTGGTGGCGCTGGCCCGCAAGATCTCCATCAGCGCTCCGCATCCCTGATTCCATGCGAGCGGGCTATGGAATCGTCTCGTGGCTCTCACGAACGGCCTTCCGGCTCCTCTACGGAGTCGCGGTGCGGGGACTCGAAAATGTTCCGCGCACGGGCAAAGTCATCTTTGCCTCGAACCACCGCAGCGATTTTGATCCGCCGATCCTCGGCGGGTTCATCCCGCGGGAAGTGCATTTCTTCGCCAAGGAAGAGTTGTTCCGCAATCCGCTTCTGGGCCGCTTCATCCGCTATTTGAATGCGTTTCCGGTGCGGCGCGGACAGTTCGACCGTGAGTCCCTGTCCAAATGCCTCGATGTCTTGAAAGCCGATGGCGGCCTGATCTTCTTTCCCGAAGGTACCCGCGCCCCTGCCGACGGATTCCTTAAGGCAAAGCTTGGCCTCGGCTGGGTTGTCTGCCTGTCGGACGCCCCGGTGGTTCCGGTGTACATTCACGGAAGCACGGAAATGAAACCGCGATTCACGCGGCGGCCTGTGATGAGCCTGGTGTTCGGAACCCCGGTTTCGCCGTCGGAACTCAAGAGCGGTGAACTGCGTGGGAAGGACCTTTACCAGCAGGTGTCCGACCGTGTGCTGGAGATCCTTCGAGACCTGTCCCTCGCAACGCCGGGCGGCAAGGTGACCGCCAAGGGCCCGGTATACGAGCGCACTATTCTGAAGAACGAACGTTTACGATAACCGTCTCTAACCAACCCCGCCGAAGCTCCGGGCGGGCGATACAAATCCCGGAGACCACTAATGCAAGAACCTACTAACCCCACTCCCGAAGAAGCCATTCAGGCGTTTACCGAAGTCGCTCCGCCTCCGCCCGTGATCCGCGATGAAGTTCGCTTCCGCGGCCGCAAGGTGAAGCCCGCTGAGTTGCCTGAAGCCCGCACCGAACAGCGCGATGAGACCTCCGACCTTGCATCGCTCTATGAGAAGATGATCATGGAGTTCAAGGAAGGCGAGATCGTCAAGGGCAAGATTATCGCCATAGGCGACAAGGACATCTCGGTGGACATCGGCTTCAAGTCCGAAGGGACCGTGGCTATTGATGAATTCAACCCCGGCGAGACGTTCAAGATCGGCGACGATATTGAAGTATTCCTCGACCGCGTGGAAGATGCAGAAGGACAGTTGCTGCTTTCCAAGAAGAAAGCGGACTTCCTTAAGATCTGGGAACGGATCGGCGCAATCTACCGCGACGAAGAGATCACCAAGGGCCGTATTGTGCGGCGCATCAAGGGTGGTTTTGTCGTCGACCTGATGACCGTGGACGCCTTCCTGCCCGGTTCGCAAATCGACGTACACCCGGTGCGTGATTTCGATGCGCTCGTCGGCCAGGAAATGGACTTCCGCATTGTGAAGCTCAACGATGCCCGTAAGAACATCGTCGTGTCGCACAAGATCATCGTCGAGAAGAGCCTGCAGGGCATCCGTGAGAAGGTGCTTTCCGAACTCAAGGTCGGCGATGTGATGGAAGGTACCGTCAAGAACATCACCGATTTCGGCGTGTTCGTGGACCTCGGCGGCGTGGACGGCCTGTTGCATATTACCGATCTGTCCTGGGGACGCGTCAGCCATCCGTCCGAAGTCGTGCAGCTTGACCAGCGAATCACGGTCAAGGTGCTGGACTATGACAAGGAGCGCCAGCGTATCTCCATCGGCCTCAAGCAGCTTCAGCCGCATCCGTGGGAAGGTGTCGAGACCAAGTACCCGGTGGGCGCGAAGGTGCGCGGCAAGATCGTCTCTATCGCGCGTTACGGCGCGTTTGTGGAACTCGAGAAGGGCCTCGAAGGCCTTGTCCATATCAGCGAGATGAGCTGGACGCAGCACGTCAAGCACCCGTCGGCTTTGCTGTCGGTGGGCGACGAAATCGACGTGATCGTTCTGAACATTGACAAGGAAAATCGCAAGATCTCGCTCGGCCTCAAGCAGGTTGAGCCGGATCCGTGGGAAAACCTTGAAGCCAAGTACGCGGTAGGCTCACGTCATCGTGGCCGTGTACGCGATCTCGTTCCGTTCGGAGCATTCATCGAACTCGAAGATGGCATCGATGGTCTGGTCCATATTTCCGATCTGTCCTGGACGCGCCGCGTGCGGCATCCGGGCGAGATCCTGAAGAAGGGCGAGGAAGTTGAAGTCGTCGTGCTCGGATTCGACCGCAACGAACGCCGTATCGCCCTCGGCCTGAAGCAGGCGCAGGCGAACCCGTGGGAAGAGTTCGAGCGCACCTATTCCGTGGGAACGCAGACGACCGGCAAGGTCGCCCGCATTCTGGAAAAGGGCGTCGTTGTGGAACTGCCCCGGGAAGTGGAAGGCTTCGTTCCCAACAGCCAGCTTAAGCGCGTGACCCGCGGCGGCAAGCAGGCCGTGTCCGTCGGCGACGAACTGCAACTCGAAGTGATCGAATTCGACCGCGAGTCGAAGAAGATCATCCTCGCGGCGCAGGCTCCTGCCGGTGCGGACGTGGAAGCGACCGAATCGGAAGACGAGAGCTATAAGCAGTACATCGTGGGCAGTGACACCGATGCGACGGATGTTTCCACGAATGAAGCGGCTCCCGACATGAGCGCCGGCGAACCGGGTCCGGAAACGGGCGCGGCCGACGCGCCCGAACAGCCCGAAGCGTAATCCTAAGATGAATCCTTCGGAGTGGAGCCGCGCCATGCGGCTCCACTCCGATTCACTCCCTGATATGGCCGTTCCTTCTCACAATCCGCAACGCACGGTCTCGGTCTCGACACTCGGCTGCAAGCTGAACCAGTACGAGAGCGAAGCCATTCTGGCTCAGTTTCGTCAGGCAGGTTACGCGATAACGGACTCCGTCGAAGCGGCGGATGTCTGCGTCGTCAATACCTGCGCCGTGACTGCCATCGCCGAGCGCAAGGCGCGGTCCATGCTGCGTTCGCTCCACCGTAAGAATCCACAGGCGGCATTGCTGGCCGTTGGCTGCATGGCGGAGCGCTCCTCTGCTGCCTTAGTGCAGATTGACGGCGTGAACGCGGTGCTGGGCAATCGTGAGAAAGAACATATTCTGGATTTCCTGCCGTCGGCATCACAAACCGAAGCGGAAGTGCATATTGGCGAGACGGAACGCGCCGAATCTTTCTTCGGCGAGGGCCTTGCGGTAGAAGGGCTGCTGGGACGCACCCGGGCCTTTTTGAAAGTGCAAGACGGCTGCTCGCAAAAATGCACCTACTGCATTATCCCGCAATTGCGGGGACGCGGCAGAAGCCTGGAAATTCCCAAGGTGGTTGAACAGGCACAGCAACTGGCCGATCACGGGTTTGCCGAAATTGTGATCACGGGTGTGGCGCTCGGTACGTACGGAGGCGATCTGGGCCTCGAAGACGGTATGGCCAAGCTGCTGGCGGCGCTCGAGTCCGTGAAGGGTGTGCAGCGCATACGGCTTGGAAGCATTGAGCCGTGGGCGGTGACAGACCGCTTTCTGAAGACGGTTGCGAACTCTTCGGTGATCTGCCCGCATCTGCACATCCCGCTGCAGAGCGCCGAGGATTTTATCCTGCACCGTATGAACCGGCGGTATACTGTCGCCGAAATCGAATGGATTTTTGAGCAGGCGTTTGCGCTGCGGTCCGATTGGGGATTTGGTTCGGACATCATTGTGGGTTTTCCCGGCGAGACGGAAGAGCATTTCGGCCGCACGCGGGAATTCCTGGCGCATTCTCCCATCGCTTACCTGCATGTTTTCCCCTACAGTTCGCGTCCGGGCACTCCCGCAACGCGACTCCCCGGCAGCGTCCCCGATTCCGATAAACATGAGCGCGTTGACGCGCTGAAGACGGTGGACAGCGCCCTGCGGCTGCAGTTCCGCAATAAGTTCTTGAACACAACACAGCGTGTGCTCTTCGAGAAACGCCGCCACGGCGACCTTCTGGCCGGACATGCTGCCAATTACCTCGACGTGTATGCTGACGTTCCCGAGTCCGTGGCCGGGAGTGTCGTTGACATGATGATCACAAGCCTTCATTCCGATGGAGTAGTGGGCGAACTTGTAAACCAAGGGTGAGTTTCTCCATGAACATCCCGACTCACAACACGGATCGTCTGGTCCGCACATTTTTGGATCTGGTACAGATCGACAGCCCGTCGAAGCAGGAATCGGCGGTTGCCGATTATCTGGAGAAGATCCTTGCGCCGCTGGGCGTTACCACCTTTCGCGATAATGCCGGCGAGAAGATCGGCGGCAACTGCGGTAATCTGCACGTAAAGATGCCGGCGAATAGTTCCAAGGCGCCGGCGTTGCTGTTTTCCGCTCATATGGATTGCGTGATGCCCTGCCTCGGTGTTAAACCCGTCATCAAGGACGGAGTCGTCTATTCCGACGGCACCACCGTGCTCGGTTCGGATGACAAGTCCGGTGTAGCGACGGTTGTGGAAATGCTGCGCTGTCTCCATGAATCCAACATGCCGCACGGGCCGATTGAAGCAATTTTCGATGTGGCCGAAGAGATCGGCCTGCTGGGTGCCAATCAGGTGGATCTTACCACCGTGAAGGCCAAGACCGCATTTGTTCTGGATAATGAAGAACTGGATACTATCGTCTACCGCGCACCCAGCGCCAACCGCATGCATTACGAGATCGATGGCATCGCGGCCCACGCCGGCATGGCGCCGGAGAAGGGTGTGTCGGCCATTGAAGTGTTTGCCGAGGCCGTATCCAGAATGAAGCTTGGCCGGCTGGACCCTGATTCCACCGCTAACATCGGAACGGTCAATTCCGGCCGCGCGACCAATATCGTGGCGGACAAGCTGGTGGCCACTGCCGAAGCGCGCAGCCACTCCAACGACGTGCTCGAAGCGCAGTCTCGCCATATGACGCAGTGTTTCGAAGATGCGGTCAAGAAGTTCACCAAGACCGTGGACGGCAAGACGGTGGCTCCGGTTTTTCGCGCGGACGTCAAACGCGAGTTCAATGCCATGAACATTCCGTTCGACAGTCCGGCCTACAAGCTGGCGGCGGACGCGGGCAAGGAGCTGGGCATTACGATGCAGCCTCTGGCCATTGGCGGTGGCACGAACGCCAACGTCTATAACGAGAAAGGTCTGCCCGCCGTCGTCATTGGCTGCGGTATGAGAAACGAGCACACCAACAGCGAGCACGTCCATATCAAGGATATGGAGACCAGTGTGAAGCTGTGTTTGACGATTGTGCGGAAGAACCACGAATATTCTGTGTAGACTTTCCAACCTCTCTGCATGAAATTCCGCAATCAGGCAGTAAGCGCTCTCTTTCTGGTGCTGACCCTCGTGCTGACGGCGCCTGTGCGTCCGGCCGAGGGTTTCACGTTTTACGAGCAGCGCAGCCCCGTGCCTTCAACGCTTCCCCAGCTTAAGGCGCAACCGCATCAGGCCATTCTGGATCTTTCCGGCGCATGGGAATGCCGCGTCGGCGATGAGGGCGACTACTCGCCCGGCTGGATCCCCGGGGCCTTCGATAACGGGGAGACGGTCGTCAGTTACCGGCGGACATTCACTCTGGCCGACTCGCTGAAGCCGATGTACTTTGAACTGGTCGTGCCCGAAATCCACTATGCGGTGGAGGTTTGGGTGAACGGCAGTTTCGTGACATCCTTTACCGGAAGCCATCTCGGATTTACTTGCGACATTCCCCGTGAACGGTTGCGCTTCGGTTCCTCCAATGAGGTGACGCTTCGGGTGAGCAACCGGCTCAGCCCGCGCAAGACATTGCCGGTCCGCTCGCAAGTGTTGCAGCCCGCAAATTATGGCGGCGTGTTCTCGGGAGTCTACCTTCGCGGCACACCCAGTTGGGCCATCGAAGATGCGAGTTTGGTTTCGGAAGTGGCGGATGATTCCACGGCGATTCGCGTCAGTGCGCAAATCCATGTTGCCCAGCACGGTCCCTTAGCCGCGAGTGCGGACAGCTCCGGAAGAATTCCCTCAGAAGTCCGGCTGTACGTGGCCTTGCGGGATTCGGGAGGAAAGGTCCTTTCGGAAGCGCGGAGCGAACCGCTGACGCGCGGCGGCAGCGAGAGCTTTCAGACCGTGATGCCGATGCCGAGATTCGGCGCGTCGCTCTGGTCTCCGGCGCGGCCCGTCTGTTATTTTATGACGACGTCTCTGGTCGCCGGTTCCGATACCCTGCACCGCATTTCGCGCACGGTGGGTTTCAAAAGCGTGAAGATCCGTAACGGCCACGTCATGGTGAACGGGCAACGGCTTCGCGTGCGCGGTTTGGATTACGTGCCGGAAGGGCCACGTGGAGCCCGGGCCATTGCGGTTTCTACGATACGCGAAGATCTGGCCCGGATGCGGGATCTTGGCGTCAACGTCATCCGCGTTCCATTCAGTCCGCCGCCACCGGAGTTGCTCACGCTGTGCGACGAAATGGGACTGCTTGTGCTGGTAGAGGAGGGGCTGGATTGGATTCCCAGCGATGTGCTGGCAAAATCCGCCTACCGGAATCTGGTGCAGCATTCCACCGAGCGCATGGTCCTGTCCTATCGTGACCATGTCTCTGTGCTCGCGTGGGGGCTTGGGTCTCAATTGAACTGGCGCGATCCGGCCACTCAGGCCTTCAGCCAGTGGCTTTACCAGACGGTGAAGGGCCTGGATGGCGCTCTCTGCTATGTCGAGACGGAGAATCCCGCGAGTGCTGCGGGACTGGCGGATTTCGTGCTGATTTCATTGCGTCCGGACAGCGAAGCACTGAAGCTGGACAAGGCTGGCGCAGGCTCCATGCCGGTGATCGTATCCCGCGTGCAGAAACTGGCGGCGATGGAAGATCCGGATCGCAGTCAGACATCCGCAGGGATTGTCAATCAGGCCGAGTATCTGATCCGCGAAGTGCTGGCCATTGAGGCGACCGATAACCTTGACGGCTATCTGATCCATGCCTACTCGGATTATCATGGCAGCAGCCCATTGCTGGCGCAGCCGAATCGTCCCGATCCGTTCTTGTTGAGCTTCGGCATTGTGGGCCTTGACCGCCAGGAGCGCATCGCCTTCTCGAGACTTCGGGAGTTGGCGCACACCGGCCAGACGTCGCCGCCGGTTCCCGCCGGAACACCGGAGCAGGCGCCGGTGGCATTTCCCGCCATTGGATTAGCGGCCCTGGTGGCGCTGTCCATAGAGTTGCGCCGCAACAATGTTTTCCGCCAGAACCTGAAGCGCGTTTTTCTCCACGCGCACGGATTCTACAGCGACTTGCGGTACCGCCGCTTTCTGCATACGGCCCAGCCGTTGCTGTTGTGGTTCCTCGAAGCCGTCACGCTATCTCTGCTGCTCTCCTCGCTGCTGTATATGTACCGCAACAGCTTTGCGCTGGACTATTATCTGACGCATTTCTTCCCGTGGCCGCATCTCAAGGGCCAACTGATCAATCTCATCTGGAATCCGGTCCAACTCATCGCGTTCTTCACCGCGATCTTCATGGGACTGATTCTTGTTCAGACGCTGCTGGTGCAGGTCATCTCTCTGCTGTTCCGCGAGCACGTGGATTTCTGGCAGTCCGCTAATTATGTGATCTGGTCCTTCTCTGCACTGTTGTACCTGTTGCCCATCGCCGTGGTCTTCTACCGCGCGGTGGAGGTGCCAAGCTTCGCGCAGGTGGCGTTCTTCGGAGTGCTGATTGGGCTCGTCTGGAGTTTTATTCGGCTGCTTACTGCCCTGCGCACCGGCTTCGGCGCCACGCCATGGCGGATCTACGTGACGGTACTGGGCGTCGGCGCCGTAATCGCTACCGTTGTTCTTGTCTTATTGGAAAACCGTTTGGGTACCCTGACCTATTTGCGATTCTTTCATGACGTTTTCATGTCGCGATAGATCACGACCCGTGAACATAGCTAAAAAGTAATGTCTCAACAGGATAAAATCCGCTATCAGGGAATCACATTCGACGACGTGCTGCTCATCCCCGCACGCTCCACTGTTATTCCTTCACAGGTAGCCCTTCATTCGCGTTTCAGCCGCAACATCACGCTGAATATTCCGCTGGTGTCCGCGGCGATGGATACTGTCAGCGAAGCTTCGCTGTGCATCGCTCTCGCCCGGGAAGGCGGCATTGGCGTCGTTCACAAGAACATGAGCGCCGAGGCCCAGGCGGCCGAAGTCAACCGCGTCAAGCGCAGTGAGTCCGCCAGCATTTTGAAACCGCACACGCTTCCGTCGAATGCGCGATTGCGGGATGCGATTGCCCTCATGCGCGATAAAGGCATTAGCGGCATGCCCGTGGTAGACGGGGATCTGCTGGTCGGCATCGTCACCGACCGCGATCTGCGCTTTGAAGAAGATTTGTCCAAGCCGCTCTCTGAAGTTATGACGCCGCGCGAGCGCCTCGTCACCGCGCCTCCGGGCACGGATCCCAAAACGGCGCAGGCACTGCTTCAGAAACACCGCATCGAAAAACTGTTGCTTGTTGACAAAGACGGCCATCTGGCCGGCCTGATCACCGCCAAGGATATTCAGAAGCGTTCACTGTATCCGAACGCCTGCAAGGATGCCAATGGGCGTCTCCGCGTGGCCGCGGCGGTAGGAACCCGTCCGGATACCGAAGAACGCGCCCAGGCCTTGGTGGATGCCGGCACGGATGCGCTGGTCGTAGATTCCGCGCACGGCCATTCGGAAAATGTCATCACCGTGGTGAAGGCGTTGCGGAAGCGTTTTGCGGATGTGGATATTGTCGCGGGCAACGTGGTGACTCCGGAAGGCGCTCGCGAACTGGCGGATGCCGGCGTGGACGCGCTGAAGGTTGGCGTCGGTCCCGGCTCTATCTGCACTACCCGCATTGTCGCGGGCGTGGGCGTGCCGCAGATCACCGCGATTCTCGAAGTCAGCGATGTCTTGAAGCCGCTCGGCGTGCCCGTCATTGCGGACGGTGGCATTCGTTATTCCGGAGATATTGCGAAGGCGATTGCGGTGGGCGCGGATTCCGTGATGATCGGCAGCCTGTTTGCCGGTACAGAAGAGAGCCCCGGCGACACGATCCTCTTCGAAGGCCGCAGCTACAAGCAATTCCGAGGAATGGGTTCGCTCGGAGCCATGAGACAGGGAAGTGCGGATCGCTACTTCCAATCCGCTTCGGACGCCAACGCGAAGTTTGTACCGGAAGGAATTGAAGGACGGGTGCCCTACAAGGGCAAGTTGGCCGATACGGTCTACCAACTGATGGGCGGGCTGCGTTCGGCGATGGGTTATTGTGGCGTTGCGACCATCGGCGAGATGCAAGAAAAAGCCCAGCTCGTGCAATCCACGACGGCTGGGTACAGGGAAAGTCATCCGCACGATGTGATCATTACGCAGGAAGCGCCGAACTACGAGTCACCGTTTGACCGCCACTCCTGAGAGAAGCGGATTCCCGGACAAAGAAGAGCCGGTGTCGCGACTCTGGCAAGAGGGGGGAGGAGCGCCAAAGTAACACCGGCTCGGCGGGGAAACGATGTAAGAAAACTTCAGGCGGGCAGTTTGCTCACCAGGTTCGTAAGGCGGGACTTGCGGCGTGCAACCGTATTCTCATGAAGCACACCCTTGGCAGCCATATGATCCAGTACCGAGAAAACTTCGCTGAGTTGCGCCCGGGCATCGGCCTGAGTACGAGCTTCGACAACATGCTTTTCCACCGAACGGCAGCGCGAGCGATCACGACGATTACGCAGACGCGCGATGGCGCTGGTCCTCATCCTCTTAACGTTTGACTTGTGCTGGGGCATTGATTAGTGTCTTCTGACCTTAGCTGATTTTCAGAATGTCGACCACGACGAACCAAGGGGCTCGCGCACCGACTGGAAGAATTGAGCTAATATACTCAATGACAAATCGAATGTCAAGGGAAATAATGTGAAGATGGATCTCGCCGCCGGTCTTGTTCAAGATATTGTAAATGCAGAACATGTATGCGTTTTTACCGGTGCGGGCATTTCCGCTGAATCGGGCGTCCCGACATTCCGAGGAGCAGAAGGTCATTGGCGGAGTTTTAGGCCGGAAGAATTAGCGACTCCAGAGGCGTTTGTCGCCAATCCGAGGCTTGTCTGGGAATGGTACCAGTGGCGGCGTGATCTCTTAACCAAAGTTCGTCCCAATACAGGGCACTTAGCCTTGGCCTATTGGGAATCACTCTGTCAGAATTTTACACTTATCACTCAGAATGTTGATGGCTTGCACCGTGCAGCAGGAAGCCGTCGCATTATTGAACTGCACGGCAATATTCACATCAATCGTTGCTTCAATTGCGGCGTGGAAACGTCGTTAGAATTTATTACCTTTACGGATGACGTGCCGTGCTGTTCATGTGGCGGCATGCTGCGCCCGGGCGTGGTCTGGTTCGGCGAAGCACTGCCGCAGGATGCGGTGGACGCAGCCCGCAGAGCGGCGCAAGCTTGTGATCTGTTCGTAACCGTTGGAACATCGGCCGTGGTCTATCCGGCCGCCGCTTTGCCCGGGATCGCCCAGCAAGCGGGAGCCGTCGTTATTGAGGTAAACATCGAGGAGACACCCTTCACATCTCAGGCTAAGGCGCATGTGCGAGGCAAAGCGGGAGACATTCTGCCGGGCCTCGTAGCTCTGTATGAGAAGACGCATCCCCATTCTAACGCCTCTATCGGCAACCCATGAAACGATTTCCCCTTTTCATAGCAATTTTTCTGTCGCTGCTTCTGCTTTCCGGTTGCGGCTACTTCAACACGTTCTATAACGCCAAGAAGCAGTTCGGCGAGGCGGAGCGGGATACCCGCGCCCAGCAACGGCAGGCGCGGCGCCAGCAGCAGCAACAGCCGCAGCAGCCGAATAATCCCAATGCGCCTCCACAGCAGGGAGGAAGTGTTCCTCCCGGGGCGGGCGGGGCACCGGGACAATCGGGTGTAGCTTCGGAAAAGTACCGCAAGGTCATCGAAACGTCTGCGCGCCTGCTCGAAGAGCATCCCAAGAGCCGCTGGGCCGACGATGCCCTGTTCCTGATGGGAGTGTCATACTATCGTCTGGGCGATCTGCCTCGCGCAGAACGCAAGTTCACCGAGTTGATGACGCTCTTTCCCAACAGCAAGCTGGTCAGCGAAGCCACGTTGTGGAAAGCCCGGACCCTTGCCGCAGAGAAGAAGAAGGACGACGCGATTCAACTGCTGCAGACCGGACTCGAACTGCTGAAACCGGGTCCGGAAAAAGCAAGCGCACTCCTCCTGATGGGATCCCTCTGCTACGACGCCAAGCGCTATTCCGATGCATCGGGCTATTTCGAGCAAGCCGCCGGGATGCGGCAGCCGAACATCGACCGCATTAATGCGCTGAACAGCTACGGTCAGGCGGAGTTTGATCTGGGCCATTTCGAGAAGGCTCGTGACGCCTTTGCCGAGGTTGCATCCTCGACCGGCGACGTGCAACAGGGGTACGATGCGTCTATCCGCTGTTCGCAGTGCGAGGTAGAGCTGAAACATTTCGACCGGGCGCAGTTGATTATCGAGAAGCTCAAGTCCGGCGAGCGTTTCCTCGATTACTCCGAAGATATTCCGTTGGAACTGGCTCAACTGGCCGTGCGTACCGGGCGCGTGGATGAAGGCATCCGCCTGTACCAGGAGTTCATTGACCAGCATACCAACGGTGAGCGGCGCGGTCTCGCGTTCTACAGGCTTGCGCTGATACATCGTGATCAGCGGGTCGATCTGACTTTGGCCAAGGCGCTGCTCGATAGCGCCATGCGGGTCGGACCGAGCCGCCAGATCGGTGACTCGGCTCGCGCGGCAATGGAGCAGATTTCCAAGGGCCTGCTCGCGCTCGATAAGATCAAGGCATTGCAGACCGAAATTGCCGATCTCCAAACTCAGGCGGACAGCATTTCGATTCCGCGTGATGCGCTTACTCCCTCGGCGTTGCTTGCATTCGAGGATTCCGTGCGCCGCCGGGAATCGGCTCTGAAACCCGCCGTCGTAAAGGCGCCGCCGGCTCCTGTTCAGCAGGCGGCAGCGCCCGATACTGCCCATCCTGCGCTGCCGCCAGTCGCTGCGGCAACGGATACGGCGCGCCATTCTCCTGCGAGTCCAAAGCTCCCACATGCCGTTAAGGATTCGACGCGCAAGCCTGCTGGACCGGCAGTTGTCCATACGCTGCCTCCGGTGGCTAAGACCGTGTCGCCGCCGCCTCTGGTAAAGGCCGTACCCACGCCACTGGATTCCAACGAGACGTGGGAACTGGCCCGGCGCGCCTTCCGTGCGATGATCCTCGAAGAACGGTTCGGCTTGCAGACGTTGACTCGCGCGATCGAGACGCGCGATTCATCCAGAACCGAAGGAAACAACGACCACGTGCTGCGAATGCAAGGCGTGATCAACCGTGCTTACGGTGTCGGTACGCGGAACCTCCCTGCCGTGGCCGACTCGCTCAAGGGAAATGCCTCGCCGAAGAAAGCCACCAGAGTTGCCGTTGCTCCCAGCGCACTCGATTCCGTGGAGAAGGTGAATGCTGCCGCGAGTGGCCGGATGGCTCGCTCGGATTCTGCTGCGGCCCCCGTGAGAACCGATACTCTGGCCCGTCCGTCTTCTCCCGATACGACAAGGCCCGCAGATGAGCGGCACAGCCTGCGAGGATTTCGTTCAACGGCAGATTCGCAAGGTGGCGCTCCGCCGGATTCCACTCAGAAGCCGCCCGCGCAGGATTCCATTCCGGTCGGTGGTTCGCGGCCGCCATTGCCTCCGTTGCCGTCACCGACACGGCCAGCACCTGCCGACTCCACGTTCGGTGGGACCCGGCCGCAGCACTTTGTTCCCTTGTCTGCTTCGGATTCGACAGATCGGCGCCCGCTTCCGGTGGATTCCGCGCGGCCTGACACGATTCCGCATCCTGTCGGTTCATCGGTAAGACCTACTCATACCGACAGCACTGCCGCCGCCTCTGTGCGCGCCACTCCGGCGCAGACGCTACGCACACAGTTGCTCGCCAAGGAGCGGGAACTCCAGTTGGCCTATTTGCACGCCGCGGAGTTCTATGCATACAGTTTGACGGAGCAGGACAGCGCGCTCAACTACTATCGGCTCGCGGCAACGTCGCCGGTCAACGCCGAGGTTTTCTGGCGGTCCAACCTCTTTCTGGGAAGCGCACTTACTCCCAAAGCCGACTCCACAGCCAGAGATTCGCTGACGGGCGAGGCCGCGGACCACTATCGCTATGTGGTCGCAGCCGACAGCGTGCCATCGGCGGCGGCAAATGCGGCGCGGGCCGCGTTGAAGCTTCCACTGATCGAGGTGCCGGTTCCCGCTCAGGTCGCCGCTTTGCACGCCGCCGAAAACGCGCAGTTCACACCCCATGCGCCTGTGGATTCCGTGCTGGCTCTATACAGTCACGTGATCGCCTTCGACTCGACCAGCCGGGAAGGGAAGAAGGCGCTGTTTGCCAAGGCTACTCTCCTCGAAAAGGATCTGCGCCGATACGATCAGGCGCGCGTCGTGTACCAGCACCTGCTGGCACTGAATCCCGACTCGGCGATGGAGGTAATCTCCAAAGCCAAGGTTGCGCCGCCCGACTCCAATTCGATCTTCAATATGTCCGATGCCGAATTATTCGGCAAACGGGAGCCGGTGGAAGCGCTGTTCGATCAGAAACAAGATGAAAGCGGTTGGCCGCCTTCCGAGGAAACTCTTCGTGGACGCCATTTCCGATAGTGAGTAATCTCCTTCGCCGTGTTATCGTTGCCGCCATCGGAGCGCCGCTGGTCGTGTTCATCGCGATCCACGGCTCCTGGCCGCTGCACCTCCTTGCATGTGCTCTGCAGGTCGGTGTTCTGTGGGAGTGGAACCGGCTGAATACCGCGCGAGATGCACGGATTTTCTGGCCCGGTCTGCTTGTCGCCACCGCAGGTCTCGACGCTGCGATCTTTATGAACGGCCATCCGCCTGCGATGGCACTGGCCACTCTTGGACTGGGCGTGATGTTGTTGTCCGAGACATTTCGCGGCGACCGCAAACCGCTGGCTAATCTCAGCGCGTCCGCTCTCTACCTGTTGTATGCGGCGCTGCCATTGGCACTCTGGACGCAGCTCGATGCTGTAAGGTCCTCCACCTTTTACCGCCCGGCAGGCGCACTGACCGCCATGCTTCTTGCCACGTGGATGTGTGACACCGGGGCGTATTTCATGGGACGGGCCTTCGGCAAACACAAGCTGTACGTGGCCGCCAGTCCGAACAAGACCGTGGAAGGGTTCTTTGGCGGTATTCTGTTCGCTGCGGTAGTCTTGCCCGTGTTGTCCGTCTTCGGCTGGGCTGAGCCCAGGCTGTGGGACTACCTTGCGCTTCCCTTCATTGTGTCCATCATTGGCCAATGCGGCGACCTGCTCGAGTCCCTTATGAAACGCGAGGTAAACGTGAAAGACACGTCGGCCTTCTTTCCCGGGCATGGCGGATTCCTTGACCGCTTCGATTCCCTGCTACTCTCAACGCCATTCTTCTTTGCATATTTGCTCCTGACGGCTAACTGATCCGGCGCACGTTTCGGCGACGGTTTGCCGCGCAACACATAGGACTCCGGAACTTTGAGCCGTGTGGCTTCCCGAGAGATCGCCGGGATGTTTGACCGCATCTCGCGATCCTACGATTTTCTGAACCACTTCTTCTCCTTTGGGACGGACCGCCGGTGGCGCAGAATCGCGATCCGCCGGCTCGACCTTTCGTCCGGGTGCCGCATTTTGGACTGCGGCGCGGGCACGGGCGACATGTCCCTCACGGCGCTGGAGCGCGTGGAAGGCATCAGTGCCGTGCTGCTGGATCCGGCTCAGGCCATGCTCAATATAGCGGACAGCAAGTCCGGCAGCATCCGTCCGCAGGATTACCGGCTGGTGCGCGGAGTGGCCGAAAATCTGCCCTTTCCTTCAGAGTCCTTTGACCGCTTCATGGTGGCCTTCGGCGTGCGCAACTTCGTGGATCTCGAAAAGGGCATGCGCGAGCTGCATCGTACGCTGAAAAGGGGCGGAAAGGGCGCCGTGCTGGAGTTTACTCCGGATCGCGCACGTCTCATTAATCGCATGTTCCAATGGTATATGAAGCATGTGATGGAGCCGCTGGGTGCGCTGATCTCGCATGACCGCGAGGCGTACACCTATCTCTCTCGAACGGTGGAGCGATTTTCCACGTCCGCAGAGTTGATGGCTTTGTTCTCCGAAGTGGGATTCACCTGCACGGAGAACAAGCGGCTAAGTCTGGGAATTGCCAGACTGTTCATTCTTGAGAAGACTTGACTCTCTCATAAAGCACAACCGTCGCTATGAAAGCGGCCGCCCTTGACCCGCGCAAGGTGCCTGTTCTGCCCTTTGCGCTGGCGGTGATTGTCGGAGTTGTCACCGCACTTTACTCCGATTTCCGGTCCGGTACGCTGCTCGTTGCTTGTGCCGGACTGTTTTTGCTCAGTGGCGCCGCGCTCTGGGCTTTCGGCACGCGGCTCGTGGCGCTTCTGCCTTTGTTATTGTTCTTTGCAGCTCTGGGCGCCTATCGCGCAACGGACAACCTTGGACGGGAGATCCGCTCGCGCGTGGCCACGCTGGCGGAACAGGATTCGGTCGTTGCCATCATCGGAGCCGTCGCCGTCAGCCCCGACGTATCTGAGGGCAACAGCGCAGTGATTGTGCAATCCGTGAGCCTTGTGGCGGACTCTCAAACGGTAGCCTGCGGGTCGATGCGCGCGCGAATATTCGGGAGTTCGACAGAGCTTGCGGATCTGCAGTATGGCGACCTGCTGTATGCTCGAGGCCGGCTTGTGGCGGCGGCGGAGCGCCAAACCGGCGTTGGCAGCATGATTACCCTCGTGTCGCAGCGCGATGTTGCTTCGCTTTACGCGGACACCGCGTCGTATGTGGTGCAGCATGTTTCCGGATTTTCGCTGCGCCGGATGGTGGACCGCCTGCGAGGTTTCATTACCGGCACGTACGACCGGCGTCTGAGTCCCGATGGCGCAGCGCTCTGCAAGGCGCTTGTGCTGGGAAACCGATCCGATTTCAGCGCGGCGTTCTCGGACCGTCTGCGGCTGACGGGTCTCAGCCACGTTTTTGCTCTCAGTGGCATGAATGTCGGCTTTCTGATGGCGACGGTGTGGGTGCTGCTTAGCGTACTGTTCGTGCCTCGCGGCGTTCGGTTAGGCGTGCTGTTCGGCATTGTCCTGCTGTACATGGAGCTCGGCAGAGAAGCGCCGTCGCTGGTGCGCGCCACGCTCATGGCGGCAATCTACATAACGGGTGCGGTTCTGCATCGCAGACCCAGCCCCGTGAATTCGGTGGCCTGTGCGGCGTTTGTCGAAACCCTATGGCGGCCGCTGGACATTGTCGACGCGGGATTCGCCCTGTCCTATCTGGCGGTGCTTGGACTGATTGGCGGCTATGAGTACATTCATGAGAAACTGGCCGCCGCTGCGCGCCTTACGCGAAGGAAGAGCACTCTCCGGGCGCTCATAGAATTATTATCTGCCTCGGCAGGCGCGCAAATTGGCACTCTGCCCATGACCGGATTTCTCTTCGGACGGATTCCCGTACTGGGCGTCCTGGGCAACATTGCCGCGGTGCCTGCCTTTGGCGCGATGCTGCTCTTGGCCGTAGCCCTGCTGATAATAGAGGCCGTTGTTCCCGCACTGTCGCCATGGTTTGCGGGCTCACTGAATGGCGCAGCCTACCTCATGGGGAGTCTTGTGAGCTTCACAGCGTCGCTCCCGCTGGCCAGCCTTTCGGTGCCGTTGTTTTCGCCTTGGATTGCCGTCTTGCTATATGCGGCAACGGCAGGATTACTGCTCGGATTTGCCATATCCCATCGGGTCTGGATCGGTGCATCGCTGTTGCTTGCGGGCAATGTCATTGTATGGGCTGCGGTATTTGCCAAACCCGATCCGCTGTGCCGTCTATCATTTCTCTCCGTCGGCAATGGAGATGCAACGGTGATCTCTACGCCGTCGGGTGGACAGATACTGGTAGATGCCGGCCCTGCGTTTGGGGACTGGAGCGCCGCCGATAGAATTCTGCCTTTCCTCGCCGAGCAGGGTATTCGGCACCTCGACGCGTTGATCCTGACTCATCCGGATAACGACCACATCGGCGGCGCGGCAAAGATCATCGAGAGCATGCCCGTAAATCACGTCTATATCAACGGGGACGTTTCGCCGTCGCAGACGCGGGTGCGGCTGGATGTGGCCGAGAGTGCCAAAGGAATCCACGAACAACGTTTGACTGCCGGTAATATGGTGCGGTTGTCCGATCAGGTTTCTGTAATGGTGCTCTCACCGGACAGCGCTGTGAGGCCGATGATGGCAACGGAGAATCAGCGTTCCCTTGTGCTGCGTCTGAAGTGCAGCCACAGCACGGCCCTGCTTCCCGCCGATGTGGACAGCGCCATGGAGTGTGCTTTGCAGGCTTGGGGAGCGGAATTGGATGTAGATTTGCTGAAAATCGCTCATCATGGAAGCAAAGCATCTACCACGTTAGCGTTCCTCAAACAGACCACACCCACAGAAGGAATCATTTCGGTGGGACGGCACAATCTGTATGGCCACCCGCATCTGTCTGTAATTTCGCGGCTGGAGTCACTGAAAATTCCCATCCATATGACATCTCGCGAAGGAACTGTGACGTACGCGTCGGATGGGCACAAGTGGACGCGGGAGGAATCCCGCGCCGCGCGGCTGACACGTTTGTGGAGACTGCCGCATGGGTAAGCCTTCCCGTGGACAAAGAGACGAACTGTTTGGTGCGCGTCTGCCCATCGAGCGGGAACTGCTTGCCTCTGGAATGTCGCTCATCTGCGGTGTGGACGAAGCCGGGCGCGGGCCGCTCGCCGGACCCGTCGTGGCAGCGGCTGTGCTGTTCCGCGATTGCGAACTGCTCTGGTCGGCGCAGGACTCCAAGAAGATGACTGTCTCCGCCCGGGAAGAGTTCTTTGCCCGGGTGCCGCACGAGCTGGAATTCGGGGTCGGCGCGTGTACACCGGAGGAAATCGACGAGATCAATATCCTTCAGGCGTCTCTGCGGGCGATGGAACGGGCGGTTGCGTTGCTGCCGTGCCCACCGCAGATGATTCTGGTCGACGGCAACCGCCGCCTCAATCCAAGCTTGCCTTCGCGCGCGATTGTGCACGGCGATGCGTGTGTGGCGGTCATCAGCGCAGCTTCGATTATCGCCAAGGTTACTCGCGACCGTCTGATGCGCGATTACGATGCAGTGCATCCGGAATACGGGTTTGCTCGCCATTTCGGATATCCGACAGAGGAACATCGCCGCCTTCTCAAGCAACTGGGGCCGTGCCCCATACACCGCAGGACATTTCAAGGTGTTCGCGAGTTTTTTCAAGAAAATCTGGAGACGAAATAAGCCGCTGGCCTCGCGCACCACTGCTCAGATCGGCAGGGACGGCGAAGATGCTGCGGTGAAGCATCTGTCGCGCCTCGGCTTCCAAGTCGTGGAGCGCAACTGGTCGTGCAAGGCGGGGGAGATGGACATCATCTGCCGTCACCAGAACGCGTGGGTGTTTGTCGAGGTGAAGGCCAGCCGCAGGCTCACCGAGTTTCCGCCGGAAACTCGCGTCAATCAGGACAAACGCCGCCGGCTGCACACGCTGGCGCGATTCTATCTCGGACACAAGTACGGCGTAGTGCCGTACCGTTTCGACGTAATTTCCGTATGGTGGGAGCATGACGATGTCAAGATCCGTCATATTGAAAATGCGTTTTAGCGCCGCCCCGGCTTTGCTTTTGCTCTGCGGGCTCATGATGGCAAAGCATGGTTTTGCGCTGACGCTGAACGAAATCATGTACAATCCCGCCGGTGCCGATAACACCGACGAGTTCGTCGAACTCTACAACGAGAGCCAATTCGCCGCCTCAGTGAGCGGCTGGCGGCTTGTGATCGGTGCCGATACGGACGCGGTCGTGGCGATGGAGCAGGGGCTGATTGCCGCTCCACACCAGTATGTGCTCATTATGGACCCGGACTACTTTGCTCAAGGCAGCACTACCTACGACGGGCGCATTCCATCGTCCGCGCTGGTCGTGACGATCGACAATACCGCCTTCGGCAGCCGCGGATTAGTGAACGACCGTTCCGATACACTCACGCTCATCGATGCTCAAGGCCACATCCGCTCCCGCTACGCCTATCATATCGGCAACACGGAAGGATTCTCCGATGAGAAGATCCTGCCGCAAGATGGTGACAGCCTCTCGAACTGGAGAGACTCCGCTGTGTTGTACGGCACGCCCGGTGCGCGCAACAGCGTAACACCTCCAGACAGGGATCTGGCCGTCACGGCCTTCTTTGCTGAACCCTCATCACCTCAATCGGGCGACAGTTTCAGTGTGACAATACAAGTCACCAACGTCGGCAGATCCGTGTTTGGCGATTCCTTGTCGTTGTACCGGTCGGAATCGGGAAATGTGCTGACGCTGCTCGCCGCGTGGCCAACCGGAACGCTGAGCGTGGGCGACTCTGCCCGGTTCTCGCACCGCCTGCGCATGGAGTCCAATGCTCCGCTGTCTCTGGTGGCTGATCTGAGCGGTGCTGATGAGATCGAGACCAATGACCGCCGGATGCTGCTTGTGGGAGCTGCGGGTGCCCCTCTTGCCATTGTCATCAACGAGATTATGTTCAGCCCGGAGCCGCAACGCAGCGAATGGGTGGAACTGTTTAACCCCAGCGCGGTCCCGTGGAATCTGGCAGGCTGGCGGTTCAGCGACGGCACCGGCATCGGCGACACGTCCCGGCGTGTGAACCTGCCGGATGTGACCATTGCGCCGCAGAGTTTCGCGCTGCTCGCCTCCGATTCCACCATGCTCTTCGAAAATGTTCCGGCGAATGTGCCGACTGTCATATGGAACACCACACACGTCACGCTGAACAACAGCGGAGATTCCCTGGTTCTCTACAGTGCCGATGGCCAGATGATAGATCGTGTGGATTACCGTCCCTCATGGAGTAGCGGCGTCGCAGGGATAAGCATTGAGCGCGTCGCGTCGCAGGCTGCGTCGAACGACCTGTTGAATTGGGCCTCGTGTCTGGACAGCACCGGATCCACGCCGGGACGGCCGAACTCCCGCGCCATGCCTTTCGCGGGTGGTGGAGTGGAAGTGCTGCGCGTGCAGCCGAATCCGTTTTCGCCGGATGGCGACGGCCGGAACGAAGTGCTCAGTATTCAGTACCGCCTCGAGCAGCCGGATTCACGATTGGATCTGAAGATTTACGATGTGCGAGGACGCCTGATTCGCCGTCTCGCCAACAACGAAGCGGCGGGTTACTCGGGCGAGAAACTGTGGGATGGAAAGGATGATCACGGGCGCATGATGCCTACTGGACTCTATATTATTTATCTTGAAGCTTTGGGTAAAGGCGGCACGCGCATTCAAACGGCGCGCCGTCCGGTTGCATTGGCGAGACGGTCATGAGACTCCTGCACCTTTCCGAACTGACCGTAGAATTGCCGGGCCGCACGCTGCTTGACCATGTCAACTGGTCTATCTTTCGCGGCGAGCGATATGGTCTTGTCGGCCCCAATGGCGCGGGCAAGACTACGATTCTTCGGCTGATTGCCGGGCAGAATGAACCCTCATCCGGCACAATTCAACGCAGCCGCGATCTGACGGTCGGGTATCTGCCGCAGGATGGCGTCGCTCACAAGGGCCGCAGTCTGTTTGAAGAAGCCTGGAGCGGTCTTCCTGACCTGCCGCATCTCCAGGTCGAAATCACGGCACTGCGCGAGGAGATAGCCGCATCACCGGACAACCTCGAGCTGATCGAAGAACTGGGCGTGCTCGAACATCGCTGGGAAGATCTCGAAGGCTATCACGCCGAAGCTAAGGTCGCGCGTGTGCTGGGCGGTCTGGGCTTCAGAGAAGAGGACTTCACACGCCAGATCGAAGAGTTTTCCGGCGGCTGGCAGATGCGTATTGCACTGGCCAAACTCCTGCTCTTCGATCCCGATCTGCTGCTGCTCGACGAGCCTACCAACCATCTGGATTTGCCGGCGCTGGTCTGGCTCGAAGATTACCTGCGCCGATTCTCCGGCTCGTTGATCATTGTCAGCCATGACCGCAGCTTCCTGGACCGTGTTGTAGGCCGTATCGCGTCTCTGGAGCGCAGCGAACTGATTGTCTATCTCGGCGACTACTCGACCTTCGAGAAGGCGCGCGCCGAACGGCAGGAACAGCTTGAAGCGCGTGCGGAGAAGGTGGAAGGCGAGCGCGAGAAACTGGAAGCGTTCATCGACCGTTTCCGCTACAAAGCCAGCAAGGCCCGGCAAGTTCAAAGCCGCGTCAAGATGCTCGAAAAACTGGAAGACGTCGAAGTCACTCCGGCAAACACGAAGCGGGTGCATTTCCGTTTTCCTGCGGCCCCGTCCAGCGGTCGCGTGGTACTCGATATCAAAGCCGTTACCAAGAACTACGGCAACCGCAACGTCTTCCATGATGCCGGCGTGGTGTTGTCCCGTGGCGAAAAGGTGGCACTGGTGGGCGTGAACGGTGCGGGAAAGTCAACGCTCTGCCGCCTGATTGTCGGTGTGGATCAGCCGACCACGGGCGAAATCAAACTCGGCCATAACGTGACGGTCGATTACTTCGCGCAGGAAGCCGATTTCCACCTCGATTCCAGCCTGACTGTACTCGAGCAGCTCGAGGCCGAATCCGGCTCGGCGCCGCAGAGCGGGTTGCGCAGTCTGCTCGGTGCGTTTCTGTTTTCCGGCGACGATGTCTACAAACGCGTGTCCGTGCTCAGCGGCGGAGAGAAATCACGCCTCGCATTGGCCAAGATGCTGCTGCATCCGTCCAATTTCATTATTCTCGACGAGCCCACCAACCATCTCGACATGGCCTCTCAGAACGTGCTGCTCGATGCTCTGAATGCCTATGAAGGAACACTGCTCGTGGTTAGCCATGATCGCTACTTCCTCGACCGGCTCGTTAATCGAGTGCTGGAAATCGAAGGCGGAACGCTGCGCGACTGGCCGGGCAACCTCTCCGAATACCTGTCCCGCAAGGGCCTGACCGATGCTTCAAGTGCGCAAAAAGACAATAAGTCCGAGCGCATCCCCTTTGCGACCGGCACCGACGCCAAGTTCAAGAGTAAAGAGCAGAAACGCGCCGAAGCGGAAATCCGCAACCGTTTGTCCAGCGCATTCCGTGCTGTGCGGGACGACGTGAATGGTCTCCAGACCCGCATCGACAAGCACGAAGCGCGCAAACTTCAAATCGAAAAACTCCTCGCCGATGAAGAACTCTATCGGGATCCGGACAAATGCCGCACTCTGATGTCGGAATATGAACAGATTCGCAAAGAACTACCGGCACTGCTGACACAATGGGAAGAGGCGGCAGTCCGTCTTGAAGAGCTGGAACGTCAGAAATTGGACGAATTGAAGTCCCAACCCGGCGCAAATCCGGCTTGACATTCTGAGCAAGTTCTTGTATATTGTTCACTCTGCGTTGTGATAGTTATTGCAAACTATCTTCTTGTGAATCAACTACTCCTGTGCCCAAATCCCCGGAATCTTCATCGCCGGTTGCTGTTGTTGCCTTAGGCGGCAACGCCATTTCCAATCCCCGCGAAACCGACACCATTGCCAACCAGTTCCGCCACACGCGCGAGGCGCTGACCGGCGTTGCCGGATTGGTGGAGCGCGGCTATCGGCTGGCCATCACGCATGGCAACGGTCCGCAGGTCGGTAATGCGCTTTTGCGGGTGGAATGCGCCAAGGATCGTGCGCCGTTGCTGCCCCTTGGCGTTATTGTGGCGGATACCGAAGGCGGCATGGGGTATATGATCGAGCAGTGCTTTCAAAACGTGCTGCTGCGCCGCGGCTTGCATCCGGAAGTCGTGACCGTTGTTTCGCAGGTGCTGGTCGATCCCAACGATCCGGCGCTGCTCAATCCTACCAAGTTTGTCGGACAGTTTTACTCGGAGCGTCAGGCGACCGAACTGGCGGAAACGCACGGCTGGACGGTGAAACCGTACGGGGATCGTGGCTGGCGCCGTGTGGTGGGAAGCCCGCAACCCCTCGAGATCGTGAACGGTCCGACCATCAAACAGATCATCGAGTCCGGCAAGATCGTCATCGCGGCAGGTGGCGGCGGAATCCCTGTCTATCGCGAGCCGGACGGCTGGCTGGAAGGTGTGGATGCAGTGATTGACAAAGACCGTGCCGCCGCAATTCTGGGTCGCGACATTGGCGCGCAGGAATTGTTTATCCTCACCGACGCGGATTACGTAGCTCTGCATTTCGGAACCCCCGATCAGAAGAATCTCGAACGGGTGACGGTCTCCGAATTGGAAGGCTACTACAAGGAAGGACATTTTCCCGCCGGCAGCATGGGGCCGAAGATCGAAGCGGCAATCAAGTTCCTGCGCGCGGGCGGACAGCGAGTGATTATTTGTGCACTCTCCAGATTTCTGGAGAGTCTGGACGGCAACAGTGGCACCACGATCGTACCGGACTGATTCTATGAAACCGGGCGCGTGCGTGCATTTCCCTGCTAAAGGCGTGGAGCCAAAATGAAAATTCACGAACATCAAGGTAAAGAGATTCTTGCCCGCTATGACGTTCCCGTGCCGCGCGGCCGCGTGGCATTCTCGGTGGACGAAGCGGTGGAGATCGCAAAGGGTCTGGGCAAATATCCGGTCGTAGTCAAGGCGCAGATTCACGCCGGCGGCCGTGGCAAGGGCGGCGGCGTCAAACTCGCGAAGAGTGAGGAAGAAGTCCGCATGTACGCCGGCCAGATTCTTGGCATGCAACTCATCACGCATCAGACCGGCCCGGAAGGGAAGAAGGTTCAGCGTCTGCTGATTGAAGAAGGCATGGACATCAAGCGCGAACTGTACGCGGGCATTCTGCTCGACCGTGCCGTGTCGCAGAATGTGTTCATGGTCTCGACCGAAGGTGGCATGGAGATCGAGAAGGTCGCCGCCGAGACTCCCGAAAAGATCGTCAAGGTTTACATTCATCCCGCTACCGGTTTTCAGCCCTATCACGCGCGCCGTCTGGCGTTCGCTCTGGGTCTGACCGGCGATGCATTCAAGAACGGTGTCAAGACCTTCACCACGCTTTACAAGGCGTATGAAGCCGTAGATGCCAGCCTGCTCGAGATCAATCCGCTCGTCGTTACCGGTGACGGCAAGGTGATCGCCCTCGATGCCAAGGTTAATCTCGATGACAACGCCCTCGACCGTCATCCCGATATCCTCGCGATGCGCGATCTGTCCGAAGAAGATCCGGCGGAAGTCGAAGCCTCCAAGTTCAATCTGAACTACATCAAGCTCGACGGCCAGGTCGGCTGCATGGTCAACGGCGCCGGTTTGGCGATGGGCACGATGGACATCATCAAGCTCTTCGGCGGCACGCCGGCTAACTTCCTCGATGTTGGCGGCACCGCCAACACGGAGACCGTGTCCAAGGGCTTTGAAATTATTCTCTCGGACAAGAACGTCAAGGCGATTCTCATCAACATCTTCGGCGGTATCGTCCGTTGCGACCGCGTCGCGGGCGGCGTGATTGAAGCCGTGAAGAAGACGAAGGTGAAGGTGCCCGTCGTCGTCCGTCTCGAAGGCACCAACGCCGACATCGCCGCCAAGATGCTGGCCGAATCCGGCGTCGCGTTTATCGTGGCGAAAGACTTGACAGATGCCGCTCAGAAGGCGGTGAAGGCCGCGCAGGCGTAAGCATCGCGGGCTTGAGTCACAACATACAACTGTAAATTCATCCTTTCGGATTGGAGCCGTAAATGGCCATACTTTTGACAGACAAAACCCGCGTCCTCGTGGTCGGCATCACGGGCACGGAAGGCACCTTCCACACAACCCAGATGTTGGACTACAACACCAAGGTTGTCGGTGGTGTCACGCCCGGCAAGGGCGGGCAGACGTGGGAAGGCAAACTTCCCGTATTCAACACCGTAGCGCAGGCAGTCAAAGAGACCGGCGCCAATGCTTCGGTGATCTTCGTTCCCCCGGCATATTGCGCCGACGCCATCCTCGAATCGATCGACGCCGGCATCGGCTTTATCGTCACCATCACCGAAGGCATTCCGGTGAAGGACATGGTGCGCGTCAAGCATTTCTTGCGCAATTCCAATTCCCGCATGGTCGGCCCGAACTGCCCCGGCGTGCTGTCTCCCGGCATTGGCAAAATGGGTATCATGCCCACCATGATCGCCAAGACCGGCAAGTGCGGTGTTATCAGCCGCTCCGGCACGCTCACCTATGAAGCTATGAAGCAGCTTTCGGATCGCGGCATCGGCCAGTCCACTTGCGTCGGCATCGGCGGTGATCCGGTCAACGGTACCAGCTTCCTCGACGCACTGAAGCTCTTCAAAGACGATCCGGACACCGATTCGGTGGTCATGATCGGCGAGATCGGCGGCAGCGCGGAAGAAGAAGCGGCCGAGTACATTCAGAAAGAATTCAAGAAGCCCGTCGCCGCGTTCATCGCGGGCATGACGGCTCCTCCGGGACGTCGCATGGGCCACGCCGGTGCCATTATCGCCGGTGGCAAAGGCACGGCTTCGGAGAAGGTGAAAGCACTGCGTGAAGCCGGCATTTTCGTGGCGGATTCGCCCGGCGACATCGGTGCGCAGATGGTAAAGGCAATGGGACGTTAATGGAAAAAACGCTGATGATCATTAAGCCCGACGCTGTGCGGGCGAAACACATCGGGGACATCGTCGCCCGTGTGGAGAAGGAAGGCTTCAACGTGACCGGTCTTCGCTATCTGCACCTGACAAAGGAGCAGGCGGAAGCCTTCTATGCCGTCCACAAAGAGCGTCCGTTCTTCTCCGGCTTAGTGGCCTACATGACCAGTGGTCCCGTTGTGGTTGGCCGTCTTGAGCGTGAAGGCGCCGTGGATCACTGGCGTAAGGTGATTGGTGCAACCAATCCTGAGAAGGCTGATCCCGGGACGATCCGCAAGCTGTACGGCACGAACATCGAAAGCAATGCGGTGCACGGTTCGGACTCTCCGGAGAACGGTGAAATCGAGACCAATTTCTTCTTCGCATAAGCGATTTTTTCCGTTGATTTTTGGGATCGCCCCGGGAAGCTCTTCCCGGGGCGATTTCGCTTCGGAGATGGGCAGAAAGAGCCGCTTGATTTTGGCTGCAATTCTTTGTATGTTTGATAGTTTCACGCAGATAAAGAGGTACTTTTGGAGTCGGGCGCGCCTTTCCGTCCCCATCCCGTTAGCCTGCTTTTTGCTTCGCTGGTCCTGATGGGAACGTTGATCTTTGTCAATCGCTTACTTCCATTTATCTTACTGATAGTATTGTGTTTGTGTATGATGCTGGCGGGGCGCGTCCCGCTAACTGTGGTCGGACGGAAGACGCTAAAGCTGTGGCCGTTCCTGCTGCTGACCTTCCTGCTGCACGCAGCGCTAAGCAGCCATCCATCCGCAGCTTTCAGCTTCTGGCCAAGAATTGATCTTAATGCGTCGGGGCTTGCCACTGCCGGATTCTTCACGACTCGCCTTGTGGTGATCCTCGCGCTGGGAATTGCGCTGCTAAATGCGTACACCCCCCAACAGTATAGCCGGGAGTTGGCGCGATTGGCTGCTAAACTGCCATTCTGGCGGGCAAAGGCGGCGCATCTCGAATTGACCATAAGCTTGGCCCTGCAGTTTGTGCCGTTCCTCGAACAGGAATATCAACGGCTGAACCTTGCCTTAGCAGCACGCGGAGAACCAGCAGACAAGACAATTTGGGACAAGTTGACGCGAAATCGAAAGCTGCTTTTCCCGCTGATGCTCAATGCCTTCCGGCGCGCGGATCAGGTGTCCCTGGCCCTGGAAGCCCGAGGTTTTGATCCGGCGGCGAAACGCACCTCCATGAATGCTTCCGAAGTGTCGCCGTATGAAGGGGTTGCCACCTTTCTGTTCGCTATAGGGTGTGTTCTGACCTTATGGACCTGAACCTGAGCGCTCCCATCGATTCCGATCTGCATCGACAATATACATATCGCTTCGATGTGGAATATGACGGCACGGACTTCGCCGGATGGCAGTTCCAGCCGCGCGAGAGAACCGTTCAGGATTGCCTTCAGAAGGCTGTAATAGAGCTATTCGGCGAAGAGGTTCCTGTCATCGGGGCCGGGCGAACGGACGCTGGAGTTCATGCCACTGGGCAAGTCGCTCATTTTCGGGTGGACAGCTACCGTGAGCCGCCAGTCGTCTTCCGGGCCATGAACGCCCTGCTTCCCCCGGATGTTCGCGTGCGGAATGTTCAACTGGCAGAATCCGACTTTCATGCGCGCTTTAGCGCACAGTGGCGCGGATATCGCTACCGCATTGCTCGCAGACCGATTGCCATTGGCCGTTCTTACTGCTGGACGTGTCCCAATACCCTGGACCACCGTCCAATGCATGAAGCCGCGCAACTCATTCTGGGCAGTCACCGATTCCGGGCCTTTGCCCATTTCAATCCCAAAGAGGTTCACTACCTCTCCACCGTCTACCGCGCGGAATGGATCGCCGCTGATCCCTTCCTTGAATTCCGCGTTGAGGCGAACCGGTTTTTGCACGGCATGGTCAGGCTGCTTGTTGGAACCTTTGTCAACATAGGCCGTGGAAAGACTGAAATCGAACGACTGAAGCAAATTATGGCGGCGGAAGATGTCCGGCAAGCCGGACCGAAAGCGCCAGCGGCAGGCCTGACACTGATCAAAGTAGGTTACGAACCCTGGCGGGAACATAGCCAGCCAAGGAATGAGGATTCTGACACGTGGTGATGAAAGTACTTAATTTCTTTGCAATCGGCCTGATTTTCGGAGGACTGTTCTTTTACCAGTTCCACCGCAATCAGCAGCTTGAGCAGGAGATTGACGTGCTGCGGGGGTTCGCTACGGGTTCTCAAGTGGCACGTGCCCATCTCGCGTCCGGCGCGGGGACAGACGCGCCCAAAACGTTTTCGACCGATGATCCCAAGGCGCACGATGTGACCGCCGAACTGTCCGGCAGCCGCTCCAATGCGATTACCCGCGCGGTAGCCAATACCTCGGGCGCAGTGGTCGGCATCAACGTTGTACAACTTCGCGAAGTGCGCAATCCCTACAGGCCGGTGGATCCCCTCGGCTGGATGATGTTCGATGAGCGCCTGTGGCCGCCGACCATCAAACAGAAGGTGCAGAACCTCGGCTCGGGGTTTATTATCAGCCCGGATGGCTACATCGTCACCAACGAACACGTTGTGCGCGACGCCGCGCAGGTGTTTGTTACGACCACCACGCGCAACAAATATCCGGCCAAAGTGGTGGGCACCGATCCGCTGCTGGATATGGCCCTGTTGAAAATCGACGCCAAGAATCTGCCGTGCATTCCGCTGGGCGACAGCCAGGATGTGCTGGTCGGTGAATGGGCGATTGCACTGGGAAACCCGTACGGTCTGTTTGATATCAATGATCAACCGTCCGTTTCGGTCGGTGTCATTTCCGCCGTGCACCGCGATTTTCAGAGCGCGATCGACGGACGCGTTTACACCGATATGATCCAAACCGACGCTGCCATCAACCCCGGCAATTCGGGCGGACCGTTGCTCAATGCCGATGGAGTCGCTGTCGGTATGAACACGATGATCTTTTCACAGTCAGGCGGTTCGGTCGGCATCGGCTTTGCGATCCCGTCCAATCGCATCACGGCCACGATCGATGATCTTCTGAAGGGCGGAGTCAACCGCAAGTTCTGGGTCGGAATTCGCGCACTGGATCTGTCACCGACGTACGCCCGCCTGCAAGGATTAGCCAACAACCACGGCGCCGTCGTAACCAGTGTGGATCCCGGCAGCCCAGCCGCCAAGGCGGGTATTCACGTGGAGGATATTCTGCTGGAGATCAACGGCAAGGCCATCGAGACCGCGATGGGGGCGCAGGAAATTTTGAAGAGCGCCGACTTGCGCGTAGGGGATAAGCTGCCGCTGAAGATCTTCCGCAAAGGCCGGGCAATGGACATTACATTAACGCTTGTCGCCCTTCCACAGGAAGGCCAGGGAGCCGGATGATCGAACGCTATTCACGCGAGCCCATGGCGCGGATTTGGACCGAGCAGGCGCGCTATGAAAATTGGTGGAAGGTAGAAGCCGCCGTGGTGGAAGCCCGGGTGGAACGCGGCGAGATTCCCGCTGACGCGGCCCGGCAGATCCTGCAGGCGGCCAAATTTACGCCGGCGGAAATTCAGGAAGTCGAAGCGGAAGTCCAACACGACGTCATCGCTTTCTTGACAGTGATCGCCCGCTATGTCGGACCCGATTCCCGGTTCGTGCATGTCGGTCTCACGTCTTCGGACGTGGTCGACACCGCCTTCGCGTTGCAGATCAAGGACGCGTCGCAACTGCTGCTTGAAGACATGGCGGCGTTGCGCGTGATCCTGTCCCGCCGGGCATTGGAATTCCGCCGTACGGCGACCGTCGGTCGCACCCACGGCATTCACGCGGAACCGACGGTTTTCGGATTGAAGTTCGCCCTGTGGGAAGATGAATTCGCCCGCCACAACGAGCGCATGATTCAGGCCTTGCAGCGCGTGCTGGTCGGTAAGCTGTCGGGTGCGGTAGGAAACTATGGCCACACCGACCCGGAATTGGAAGAGAATGTGATGCAGCGGCTGGGCATCGGCGTCGCGCCGATATCCACGCAGGTCGTGTCGCGCGAGCGGCACGCTGAATTCCTGTCGCTGCTGGCGCTGGTCGGCACCACCGTGGAGCGCATTGCCACCGAAATCCGCCATCTGCAGCGCACCGAAGTGGCCGAAGCCTTCGAGCCGTTCGGCAAGAAGCAGAAGGGCTCGTCGGCAATGCCCCATAAGCGCAACCCGATTCTCTGCGAGCGGCTTTGCGGCATGGCGCGGCTGCTCCGCGGCTATGCGTTGACAGGTCTCGAGAATGTTGCCCTGTGGCACGAGCGCGATATTTCCCATTCGTCCGCAGAGCGCGTGATCTTCCCGGATGCCTGCATCGCGTTGGATTACATGCTGCATGTGCTGATCCGGGTGCTGGACGGTTTGGATGTAAATCCGCGGCGCATTGCCCGCAATCTGGATATGACTCACGG
The DNA here is from genome assembly GCA_036504735.1 of bacterium. NCBI lineage: Bacteria > bacterium. The sequence continues at coordinate 239,008 of DASXUQ010000005.1, read as the reverse complement.
CCTGCTGGCTTCCGAACGCGTGCTGCTTGCCTTGACCAAGGCAGGGTGGACGCGGGAGACGGCCTACGCTCATGTGCAGCAGGCAGCGAAGGCTGTTTTGGAGAGAGACAGTTCCTTCCTTGATGAACTTGCGAAGGACGAAGAAGTGACGGCGGTTTTGAGCAGGGAGCAGCTTGCTGACCTTCTGCGTGTGGAACCGCGCTACGACATGTCGGATCGAATCCTGCGCCGGCTTGGCATTCTTGAAGCCGAATAACCGGCTCAAAAGATAAGGGACGACCTTGGACAAACGGGAATTGCTTTTCGAAGGTAGCTCCAAGCGGTTCTACACGACAGACCGCGAGAATCTGCTGGTCATGGAGTTCAAAGATGATTTCCTCGACCAGAACGGAAGCAAAAAGAGCCGCATTCCGGGCAAAGGCGAAATCAACGCGGGTATCTCGAGTTTCCTTTTTCAGTATCTCGAGAATTCGCATGTGCCCACCCATTTTGTTGAGCCCAACGTGGGGGCCGATTTTCTGGTGCGCAAGCTCCGGATGATCCCGATTGAGGTCGTGGTGCATAACGTCGCTTCGGCAAAACTGGCTCAACGTTTTCAACTGGACGAAGGGCAGCAACTGGATTCGCCGGTAACGGAGTTCTTTCTCAAGGCTCCGCGGCTGGGAAATCCGCAAATTAACGACACCCACGCCCAGGCCTTCGGCTACGCCAAAACGGATGACATCCGCACCATGGCACGCATGGCCTCCAAGGCCAACGCGATTCTGAAATCACTGTTCGACCGCCGCGGGCTGCTGCTGGTGGAATTCTCTCTTGAATTCGGCGTTTCGGGAGACCATCTCTGCATTGGAGATGAAATCACTCCGGATACATGCCGGATCTGGGATAAGAAGAAAAACCGGAAGCTCGACAAGGACCGGTTCCTGCAGGATCTTGGCGGCGTCGAGAAAGCATACCGGGAGTTGTTTGAACGTCTCATTCATGCCATATGAGTTTTCCGTCGTGCGCGCAGGAGGCTACTGATGCGATTTGCGCCTGAAGCTTTTCCTATTGTCGCGCCGTTCTTTGGTCTTGCGGTTGCCGCACTGATTTGGGTGGGAGTCTCCCGCAGCACTCTGGCCATCACCCTGGCCGCCGTCTTCGCGTTTCTCGGCCTGGTGCTTTTGGCGTTCTTCCGCGATCCGGTGCGTCACACTCCGCAGGGGCAGGGCATTGTCGTGTCCCCCGCCGATGGCAAAGTGCTTGCCGTGGAGTCGCTGCCCGATGGTCGCAAGCACGTGGCGATCTTCCTGTCCGTCTTCAACGTGCACGTAAACCGTGTGCCGTTTTCGAGTCAGGTGCAGGTGGTCAACAATATTCCGGGTTCGTACTTCCACGCAGGTTCGGAACGCGCTTCGGGAAATGCCCGCGTGGAGGTCCAGGCGGAGTCCGTCTACGGACCCGTGGGCTGGCGGCAGGTATCCGGCGCAATTGCGCGCAAAATCGCCTGCGGTCTGAAGAGCGGCGACCGTGTCAAAACGGGCGACCGCTTCGGTTTGATCTATTTCGGTTCGCGAATGGATGTGTATCTGCCCGCATCCGCTGAGCTGTTAGCCCAGCCCGGACAAGTGGTGCATGCGGGAGAATCTGTGATCGCGAAATTTCCAACAGAGGATAAATGATGAGACGATGGCCTGCTAACATCCTGACGTCGGGCAACTTGTTTTGCGGCTTCTTGTCCGTTCTGCTGGCAATGGAGAACCATCCGCAACTGGCGGCGTGGTTGATTGTCTTTGCCGCCGTGCTGGATGCATTTGACGGCAAAGCCGCCCGCTTCTTCGGTGGCGGTTCCGAGTTCGGCCTGCAATTCGACTCGCTGGCCGACATGATGTCCTTCGGCTTCGCGCCTGCATGCCTGATCTACACGGTTGCATTCTCCAATTTGAGTATGCCCGGACTGATTGTGACCTTTATCCCGGTTCTGGCCGCCGCCATCCGTCTGGCGCGCTTCAACGTGACCGCCGACGGCAAAGCGCACGACTTCATCGGCTTGAGTTCCCCGCTCCACGCCTGCCTGATCGCGTCCTTCGTGGTCATGAGTTACTCGACGTGGGGACAGATCCTCGACACCAACATTCTGGCCGGTCTGGTGATTCTCACCAGTCTGCTCATGGTCAGTCGTTTGCCGCTCCCCGGATTGCCGCGCTTCACGCTGCGCGAGCCGGGCTATAATCTTGTGAAGATGCTCTTCCTGATGATCGCCGTGGCGTTCATCGTGATCAATCCGCCGCGTTACACCTTCCCGTCCCTGGCCGCCGTGGTCTCGGTTGCGCTCATTACCGGCGCGCTGCGTGCGCTGTTCGTGCGCGAAGTCAAGGAAGATGAAGAGGACGAGGAACTGGATGAAGAGAACACCGAACCTGTTACCGTTTATCATCGGGGACAACGTTGAAAGCCAAAGTCTACGTGACCTATAAGCCGGGGGTGCTGGATCCGCAGGGCCAGACCGTCTGCCAATACTTGCAGCATCAGGGACAGTCCAAGGTGCGGGATGTCCACATCGGTAAATTGATCGAATTCGAACTGGACGATATGCCGGATGCCGAAGCGCGCCAACTGCTTGATGAGATCGGACGCACCGTGCTGGCGAATCCTGTGATCGAGACCTACCGGGTGGAGGTTCCGTGATTTTCGCTGTCATCACCTTTCCCGGCTCCAATTGTGACCGGGACTGTGTGGATTCGCTGGGCCGCGTTCTGGGCTATGAAGTGCGGGATGTCTTCCACAAGGAGAACGTTCTGGGCGCGTGCGACGCCGTGGTGATCCCCGGCGGGTTCTCCTATGGCGATTATCTGCGCTGCGGGGCGCTGGCCAAGCTTTCGCCGATCATGAACGACGTGCGGGCCTTTGCCAAACGTGGCGGTCCGGTCATCGGCATCTGCAACGGTTTCCAGATTCTCTGCGAAGCGGAACTGCTGCCCGGAGCGTTAATCCGCAACCGTTCGCTGAAGTTCGCGTCCCGCATGGTCACCATGCGCGTCGAGAACTCGCGCACACAATTCACCTCTGCCTATCAGGCAGGCCAGCTCATTTCGATGCCGATCGCTCACGGCGAAGGCTGCTATGTGGCCGATGCGAACACCATCCGCGAACTGGAAGCGGAAGGCCGCGTCCTTTTCCGTTACGCATCCACGGACGATGAAACCCGGTTGGATGCCGGAAACCCGAACGGGAGCATCAATGCCATCGCCGGCATTACGAACTCCACGGGAAATATCTTGGGTCTGATGCCTCACCCCGAACGCGCCTGCGATCCGCTGATCAACGGCACGGACGGCGCGGGGATTTTCCTTTCCATGGCGGATGCCTTTTCGCGCGCGGCTCAGAAGAAGCCGCTGCCCGAACTCGCATCCTGAAGCGGCATTAAGGAGCGGAGTCCATGAATCTCGGCGGTTCCGAGATCTTCCTTATCCTCGTCGTGGTTCTTCTTCTGTTCGGCGGCAAGCGGCTGCCCGAACTGGCCCGATCCCTTGGCAAGGGGCTGGCGGAATTCCGCCGCGCCACGCAGGACGTTCAACGGGAACTTAACGCCCCACTGAACGAACCGCCACCACCTGTAAAGCCTACCCCGCCGTCCACCGCGACTTCCGACAGCGAGCCACCTAAAACCGAAGTCCATGCCAATCCTGCTGCCCAGCCCCGAACATCTGAAACTCCACCCGGACCGGATTCCGGACGCAGTTGAACAGTCCCTTGCACTGGCCCGAGACGGAAAAGATCTGCGGGCCTTTGTCACTCTTTTTGACGACCGTGCGCGGCGAGAAGCTGTGCGCGTACGCGATGCGCTGAAGGGTGGGGAGGATCTTCCTCTCGGCGGCTGGTTGCTTGCGATCAAGGATAACATCGCCATCAAGGGCGAGCGCCTGACCTGCGCCTCGCGCATTCTGGATGATTTTCACAGTGGCTTCACCGCCACCGCTGTGGAACGTCTCGAACGTGCCGGGGCCATCGTGCTTGGCAAAACCAATCTCGATGAATTCGCTATGGGCTCCTCCACGGAGAACACCATCTTCGGACCGGCGCACAATCCGATCGACCCAACCCGCGTTGCCGGAGGGTCTTCCGGCGGCAGTGCCGTGGCCGTCGCCGCCGGATGGGTGCACGGTGGACTCGGCAGCGAGACCGGCGGCAGCGTCCGTCAGCCCGCTGCCTTTTGCGGCATCGTGGGCCTTAAGCCGACCTATGGCCGCATTTCCCGCTATGGACTGGTCGCCTTCGGATCGTCCCTCGATCAGATTTCGCCGTTCGCGCATTCCTGCCGCCACATCTTCGACTTGATGTGCGTCATGTCGGGCGTGGACAGCATGGATTCGAGCAGCGCGCATGTTCCGCCTCCGCAGCATAACGGCGGCCTCCGTCCACTCAATCGCAAGCTGCGCATCGGTTTGCCGTTGGACTGTTTTGAACACGGTCTGGCTCCCGATGTCGAGCAATCGGTCATGGCGATGGTGGACAAACTTCGCGGCGCGGGTCATGACGTCGTGGAGCTTTCCATCCCGCATTCAAAATATGCGATTCCGGTGTATTACATTCTTGCCACGGCGGAAGCCAGTTCCAATCTGGCTCGCTTCGACGGCGCGCGCTACGGTTGGCGTGATCCTGACGCGAAAAGCGTGGCCGATGTGTATGCCATGACGCGCGGCGAAGGCTTCGGCCCTGAAGTCCGTCGCCGCATCATGATGGGCACCTTTGTACTCTCCGCCGGATACTACGACGCCTATTACCGCAAAGCGCAGCAGGTGCGCCGGATTCTGCTTGACGAGATCCAGCAGGCCTTCCGCGACGTCGATGTGATGATTACGCCGACCACCCCCACCACCGCGTTTCGTCTCGGCGAAAAGATCGATGATCCCCTTGCCATGTATCTGTCGGACATCTACACGGTCCCTGCCAATCTTGCGGGCATTCCCACCGTATCCGTTCCCGTTGGAAAAGATCGCGACGGACTGCCCATCGGCATGCAGATTTGCGGCCCGCATTTTTCCGAGGAACTGATCCTTCAGCTTGGCGAAGACGTCGAGCACCTTCAGAGCGGAGGCGCGCGATGACGTATGAACTGATCATTGGTCTGGAAATTCACGCGCAGCTTATGACGGCGACGAAGGCCTTCTGCCGCTGCCCGAACAGGTACGGCGAACCGCCCAATACCCTCACCTGTCCGACATGCCTTGGCATGCCCGGTGCGCTGCCCGTGTTGAATCAGGATGTCGTGCGGCAGGCGGCGAAGCTTGCTCTGGCGTTGCAGGCGACGATTCATCCGCATTGCAAGTTCGACCGCAAGAACTATTTCTATCCGGATCTGCCCAAGGGCTACCAGATTTCGCAGTATGACGAGCCCTTCAGTACGGGCGGATTCCTCGATATTCAGACGGACGCCGGCATCAAGCGCATCAACATCACGCGCGCTCACATCGAAGAAGACGCCGGCAAATCCATGCACCAGAATGACGGCTCCACGGTTGTCGACATGAACCGCTGCGGCGTGCCGCTCGTCGAGATCGTCACCGAGCCGGACTTTCGAACTCCGCAGGAAGCCGGAGCCTTCGTCACCGCCGTACGGGAACTGCTCCGCTATGTCGAAGTCTGCGACGGCAACATGGAAGAGGGCTCCCTGCGCTGCGATGTCAATATTTCGGTTCGGCCTGTCGGCCAGGACACGCTGAACGAGCGGTCGGAAATCAAAAATCTGAATTCCATTCGCGCGGTGGAACGGGCCATCGAATGGGAACGCAAGCGCCAGATCGGTGTCTATGAATCCGGCGGTACGATCCGGCGCGAGACCCTGCTGTGGGACGAGTCCACTGAGGAACTCCGTGCCATGCGCCGCAAGGAAGGCTCCGATGACTACCGATACTTCCCCGAGCCGGATCTTGTGGTGCTCAACGTCGCTCCCGCCTACGTGGCTGGCATCCGTTCGAGCCTTCCCGAAATGCCGTGGGAGCGCCGCCGCCGTTATCGCGAAGAATTGAAACTGCACGAGGAAGCCGTTTCCCTGCTCGCCTCGGAACGCGACATGGGCGACTATTTCGAGTCCCTGATGCGCACCGGGATCGACCCCCGCGCCGCCGCCAACTGGATGCAGGGCGAAATTCGCCGCGCGCTTCTCGAACGCGGCTGGTCCATCGCGGACTTCCCGCTTGCTCCCGAAGGATTGGCAGAACTTATCCGTGCCGTCGAGCAGGAGACGGTCTCGCTGACCAAGGCGAAGGATGTCTTCCGCAAGATGATTACCGATGGCCGCAGCGCGTCCAAAATCATCGAGGATGAAGGCCTGTCGCAAACCGGCGATTCGGATCAATTGAAACCGCTGCTCACCGACTTAGTGAACCGGTTCCCCGATGAACTCAGCCGCTACCGTTCGGGCAAGAAGAACCTGTTCGGCTTCTTCATGGGAGAAGCGATGAAGCTCACCGGCGGCAAGGCCAATCCCAAGGTGCTGAATACTCTCCTGCAGGATTTGTTAAACGCGTAATCGCTCACCCTCTAAACGCCAGAATTTGTAATGCAGCTTCTCTCTCTTTCCATCAACGGATTCAAGTCTTTCGCCAAACCTACCCGGCTGGAATTCGCTCCCGGCATTACCTGCGTGGTCGGCCCGAACGGTTGCGGCAAGTCCAATGTTGTGGATTCGCTGCGCTGGGTGCTCGGTGAACAGCGCTCGCATGTGCTGCGCAGCGATCGCATGGAGAATGTGATCTTCAACGGCACTGCTTCGCGCAACGGCGCGGGTCTTGCCGAGGTCAAGATTACGCTCGACAACAAGTCGGGTCGGTTGAATGTACCCTACGCCGAAGTGGAAATCGCCCGCCGCTTGTACCGCGATGGAACGAGTGAGTACCTGCTGAATGGCAGCGAACGCCGCCTGAAGGACATCACCGATCTGCTGCATGACAGCGGCATGGGCCCGAACCTTTACACCATTCTTGAACTCAAGATGGTCGAGGACATCTTGCGGGAAGATGGCGAAGGACGGCGCACATTGTTTGAAGAGGCCGCCGGCGTGGCCCATTACAAGATTCGCCGCCGACAGGCGCTGCAGAAGCTTCGTCAAACGGAAGAAGATCTGGTTCGTCTCGCGGACATCGTGAGTGAAGTCGAGCGCCAGGTGTCTTCTCTAAAGCGTCAGGCCATGCGGGCCAAGCGCTATGACGATCTGACCGCGCAGATGCATGCCTTAGAGGCTGCGCTGGCCTACACGTCATATGTCCGGCTCCGCAACGAACTCTTGCCTCTCGAGCAGGCGATGCAGGAAACTTCGGCATCGTCCGAAGCCGTCAAGACCGCGATCCGTCTCGAGGAAGCGAATCTTGTGGCCATTCGTACCACCGAAATCGATGTCAACAAGGATGCGAGCGCGCTCCGCCAGAAACTGGCAGCGGTGGTATCGGAAATTTCCGCGATGGAAGCGGAAGAAGCCGGACTGCGCGCCCGTGACCAATCTGCGCGGCAGACCATTGAGCGTGCGCGCCGCGAGCGTCAGATGCACATGGACAAGCGCGGCCTGCTCGAAACCCGCCGTTCCGGTATTCAGGAAGCACAGACGGTTTGCCGCGAAGAACTGACGCAGGCTGAAGAGCGTATGCGCAAGGCCGCTGAAGGTTTGGCTGCCGCCGAGGCTGGCTTGCAGGAAGTGCAGTCCCGTTCCCGTGCCCATGCGGAATTACTGGCTGGGCTGCGTTCCCACGCGTCGAAATGCCAGAACGAAATGACGCAGATCGCCATGGCCCGTGCCGGGTTCGTCAGCCGCAAAGAGATGCTGCAGAACGACCTGAAATCGGTGGATGCGGAGCGTCAATCTGCAGCGGGACGGTTGCAGGAACTCAAGGCACAAATGGGGACGTCGGACGCCGAGGAGGCTGCCGCCCGCGCGGAGGAAGCGCGGCTGATTTCAGAATCGCAAACCCGCAGCGCCGAACTCTCCCGGCTCGAAGAGAATGTGCGCGCCCTCGCTTCCTTGATTGACGCCACTCGCTCCAAGCTCGAGCTGCTGGCCACTCTCGAAGAAAAGGGGCCACGCTCCCACAGCGCGTTGCGCACGTTGAAGTCCAAACCTGTGAGCGGACTGATCGAGTTGCTGGGCGATACCATTGACGTTGCCGAAGAGTACCGCCGCGCTTTGCAGACCGCATTGGGTCCCGCCGCCTACTACTATCTGACGGAATCGGTCGAGTCCGCCTTGGACGCCATGGACCTGTTGCGCCGCGAAAACGCCGGACAGACAACGTTTCTTCCCGTATCCGAATTCCGTTCGGATGCTCCGCCGCCGGTTCAACCCCCGGAAGGCACGGTCGGCACCGCGCTGGGAATTTTGAATGGCCAGGCGCAAAATCCGGTGCTCGAGCATTTCCTTGGACGCGTTGTCATTGTCAAAGATTGGTCTTCGGCGGTGGCGAATTTCGCGTGGGCGCGCGATAACGGTTGCACGCTCGTTACGTTGGATGGTCAGTGGATCGGGCGTGGCGGCCTGCTGTTCGGCGGGTCCAACGACGCTGGAGTCCCCGTGGATCTCGGCTTACGCCGCCAGATGACCGAGGGCCGTCAGCGTCTCGACGAATCCACCCGCACCCGTGAAGCGACACTGGTAGAGATCCGCGCGCAGCGCAGCGGACTTGCGCAGGTTGAACAGGAATTGGGCAGTGTGCAGAAGCGCATCGATGGTCTCAGTGCCCGGCGCACAGGCATCCGTGAGCAGCAGGTCAAATTCGAAACCCGGATCACTGCCCTTGATGAGCGTACGCAAGGCGCCCGCACTCAAATTGCCGATCTGGACCAGAAGACTGCCGATTGTGATGTGCGTCTTACGGCGGCCCAGGAAGCCACGCAAACTGCCGACGCGGAGGTCAAGGCTGCGGAAGCATCCGGCGGCGACATTGCCCGCGATTTGTCCGAATCCCAGCGCATTGTGGCGACCGAGCGGGACCGCAAGCACACCACCGACCGCGAACACGACGCCGCCCGTCACCGTCTCGAAATGCTGAATGTCGATGAGCAGCGCATTAACCAGACGCTGACTGAACTCGCCGAGGACCTGAAGACCACCGAGCAGAATGCTGAGCAGGCCGCCAATGATCTGGTCGAACTGGAGAAGCGGCTGAAGGAATTGGACGCGCTGTCCATCGAAAAGTATCGCGAGCGTGATCAGGCCGCGCAAACCGTGGATAAGGCGTCGCAGCAATTGGATGAGATCCGCAACCGCATCGCCGAACAGGAGAACCGTTTGCGCAATCTGCGCGACAGCCACTCCGGTGAACTCGAGGGAGAACGCCGGATCGAACTCGAAATTGCCCGCCTGCGGGGCGAATTGGATGCGGTCATCCACAGCGCCCAGGCCCAGTTCAATTTCGATTTGACCGCCGAGGATTTCGTGGAGCAGAATCCTAATATTCTGCAAACCGAGACCTCGCCGGAATTGCTGCAGGAATGCAAGCACAAGATCGAGCGCCTCGGTCCCGTAAACTCCCTCGCCATCGAGGAGCACGCCCGCGAGAATCAGCGGCTCGAAACCATGCTCCAGCAGCGCGACGATCTGCTCAAGGCTAAGAAGACGCTTGAAGAGACCATTGCCCGCATCAACGAAACTGCGCAGGCGCGCTTCCTGCACACCTTTGAGGCCGTGCGTTCTCACTTCCAGCGGCTGTTTCAGGAGTTCTTCGCCGCGGGCGAGGCCGACTTGATTCTCAGCGGCAACGATCTGCTCGAAGCCGACATTACCCTCTGGGCCAATCCGTCCGGCAAACGCCTGAAATCCCTGTCCCTGATGTCCGGCGGTGAAAAGACGATGACGGCGATTGCCCTGCTTTTCGCGCTGTACCACGTTAAGCCGTCACCGTTTTGCGTTTTCGACGAAGTGGATGCTCCGCTCGACGACGCCAACATTGACCGCTTCAATCGCGTCATCCGTATGCATGCGGAAAATACGCAGTTCATTTTGATTACTCATAATCGCCGGACCATGGAGATCGCCGACAATCTGTACGGTGTGACCATGGAAGAAGAAGGCATTTCCAAGCTTGTTTCCGTCCGGTTGCTTTCATCTATCACTTGATGAAAGGTTGGCGAACATCATGAAACGATTCACTGCCTTACTCTTCGCGGCGCTGCTGACGCTCGTCGCGGCTCATCGCTGCCATGCCGGCTCCACTCTGGATATGGATGCGGCCGCCTTCCGTGCGTCAGACTCGCTCGGATACGTGGAGGTGTACACCTCAGTCCAGCGGGCCGGTCTCGAATATCGGCGCACGGGAGATTCCCTGATCGCAGATTTTCGCGTGCTGCTGGAGATCCTCAAGGATAACGAAGTCTCGATGACCGACACCTTTGTGGCGCGGGACGTGGTAGACACCACCGAAGCGCGCAAGAACATCTCCGGTCAGTATTTTGCCCATGCCTTTCGTTTCTTCATGGTGCCCGGGATCTATGGAATCCGGGCGTCTCTCTATCAGGCCGCGCCTGATGCCCGCGATATTATCCAGGACACCTTGCGCGTGTCTGCACTGACCATAGATTCCCTGCGGGTATCCGATATCGAACTCGGCAGCAAGTTGGAATTCGTCAAGGAAAACTCGCCTTTCGTCAAGAACGGCGTGCTGCTGATTCCCAATCCTGCCCGGTTCTACGGAACGAAGCTTCCGGTGTTCTATTACTATCTCGAAACGTACGGTTTAGACTTCGATTCGGCGGCAGTCGACTCCTATGCGGTCTTCCAGCGGGTGGTGGATGCGGAGTCAGGCAAACTGGTCCGGCCCGAGACCAGCAAGATGCATCGTGCCGCCGGACATACCGGTGTCATCGCCGATGGATTTCCCGTCACGACCCTTCGCACGGGGATCTATTACCTCGATGTGGAAGTGAAGAGCCTCCGGTCCGGACGATCGGCGGTGGCCCGAAAGAAATTCTGGACGTACCGTAAGGAAGACCTGGCGGCAGGCAGCACCTTCAAGCATCAACCTAGCTATGACCAGCGCGTCGCGTCGGCGGCGCCCAATTTCCTGGAAGTGGTTGACGCGGACAGCGCTATTCAATGGATGAAGTACGTGCTCTCCCGCGACGAAGCCAGACAGGCCAAGCGGCTGACGCCCGATGGCAAGCGCGCATTTCTGGTGAAATACTGGAAGGAAAAAGAACTGGAGAAGCCGGATGCGGCTAACCAGTATTTTGCGCGGATCGTTGAAGCCAACCGCCGCTACACCTTCCTGAAGAAGGCGGGCTGGAAGACAGATCGCGGCCGGATCTTTGTGCTCTATGGCGAGCCGGACCGCGTGGTGCGCGGCGATGTCAACTCCTCCACGTATGACAATGAGACGTGGGAATACGACAAACTGAGGGGCGGCGTCATCTTTGTGTTCGCCGACACGCGCGGCTATGGCGACCTGGATATGGTGCATAGTACCATGCCCGGCGAAACCTACAATCCCAACTGGAATACGATTACCAATTCCATGATTCCCCGCGCCGGCCAGAATCCCCGCTGATGATAAGCGATACTCTTGTCTCCGTTCAACACCTCCGCAAGGACTATTACGATTCCCTTGGACGCGTGGTCACGGCATGCCGTGACCTGACTTTCGAGGCGCATGCGGGCGAAGTATTCGGCCTGCTCGGAACCAACGGGGCAGGGAAGACCACGGCCTTGCGCATGCTGTCCACGGTGCTCAAACCCACGGCGGGCGACGCCCATATTGCCGGACACAGCGTTCTTGGGGAGCCGGATGCGGTGCGCAAGTCTATCGGCTTTCTTTCGGCGGATACCGGGGTTTATGGCCGTCTCACCGCGCGGGAGATGATGGAGTATTTCGGACGGCTGAACGGTCTTTCCGAAGCCCGAATCGCCCAACAGGTGAAGGACATTGCTGCGGCACTCGATATGGAGAGTTTCCTGACGCGGCGATGTGATAAGCTTTCCAGCGGGCAAAAGCAGCGGGTAAACATCGCCCGCACCATCATGCATGACCCGCCGGTTCTGATCTTCGATGAGCCTACGTCCGGACTGGACATTCTTGCCTCTGCGCAGATTGTGCGCTTCATTCGCGAATCCCGCGAACGCGGCCGGTGTGTGATTTTTTCGACGCATGTGATGCGCGAGGCGGAAAAGCTCTGCGACCGGCTCGTTATTCTCCACCAGGGACAGGTGTGTATTGCGGGCACGCTCGCGGAGGTCCGAGACCTGGTGGGAAAAGAGGACCTCGAAGAGGTATTCCTCGAAGCGATTGGCGAAACGCGGTTGTAAACTCCCGACCTCAACTGGCCTTGCTTTTGCCGATTTCCGGTACAGCATCGCGGAATTCCGTGATCCGTCTGAACCGAAAGTCACCCTGCAGGGACCATGAGCCAGCAAGAACTTGACCTCCTGATTGTTGATGATGACCCCGAGATTCTCCACCTCCTGACTGAGACTCTCGCCGATTCCGCCTTGACGGTGCAGACCGCGACCGGAATCGAGGAAGCCCGGGTCTGTCTGAGCTACTATGCCTTCAAGGTTGTGCTCTCGGATCACAATCTCTCCGATGGCTATGGAGTGGACTTTCTGACGGAAATGCGGGCACTGGGGGTGAAGTCCGTGCCGATCTTAATGACGGGGCTCATGGACGTCAACGTCGCCGTCGAAGCCATCAACCGGGGGAAGGTTTATCAGTTTGTGGCCAAGCCGCTGGACGTCTTGGCCCTCACGCAGACCATCCATCGCGCGCTGCAGCACTACGCGGCGCTGCGCGAACAGGAGCGTCTGACGCGGGAGATCATCGAACACAATGACCGCCTGCGCCGCGAGGCTGAGGTCCGGGAACGCAGCTTGCTTCAGGCCGCGGACAAGATCCGCGTGGAAGAAGAGACGGTGGAACGCCAGAAGGCGCACATCGAATCGCTGTACAACGAAATCCAGAGCGCCTACCTTCACACGGTTACCTCGCTCACCGCGGCGATTGAAGCCAAGGACCCGTACACGCGCGGCCACAGCGAGCGTGTCTACTACTACTGCTCGATCATGGCGGACGTGCTGTCTTTGCCTGACTCCAGCCGCCAGGATCTGAAAATCGCCAGCGTGCTGCACGATCTGGGAAAGATCGGCATTCCGGATTCCATTCTGCAGAAGACCGGATTCCTGTCCGCTGACGAAAAGCGCACCATGGCGTCACACACCACGTTCACTGAAGAGATCCTGCATCCACTGCCGTTTCTGGGAGAGGTGCGCAAGATCATCAGTGAACACCATGAACGCTGTGACGGCTCAGGATACCCCTTGGGTCTGAAGAGCGAACAGATCAGCCTTGAAGGCCGCATTCTGGCTACTGCCGATTCCTACGATGCCATGCGCTCAGATCGCGCCTACCGCCGCGCGCTGACCAAAGAGCAGGCGATGCTTGAACTGCAATCCGGCACCGGTTCACAATTCTGCCCGCTGTGTGTGGGTGCATTACTCTTTGCACTCAACAGCCGAGGAGAATTTGCCGGAGACACGGACGCAAATTATCAGGATGAACAGTGGGAGGAGGACTTCCTCCGGCTTCGACCTGCCTCGAGTTCGGTGCGCGTGGATTCCGTATTGAATTAAGAAACAATAGATTAGGTCATTTGTGGAGTAGTCCCGTCAGGAAATTCACTCTGCCGACTAACCTTGACATTCGTCGTAAAAATCTTTATTCTAAGTCGTTAAGTATTTGTTCGCGAGTTCCAAGGTCAGGAGAGACATGCCCGTTCGGTAGAGGATTTATTGTTCTGTCGCTATTTCCAAGGATAATTCCGCTGACACCTCTTTCCGCAATGGGCATGATGAGTTTTTTTGACGTGGATACATGCGACCGGGCGTGCCCCGAAGGCGCGTTCGGTCGTTTTTTGTTTCTTCTAACCCACTCTTCTGAGCCTAAATACCTATGAAAATAGTTGCTTACGCCGTGGCAGCCCTCGCCCTTTGCGCCTCATTGGCCCTTGCCGGGACCAGTGCCGTGCGCTCGTCGGCTCAGGAGTTTGTCTGGACCTATTCGCCCGGAAAGCCAACCCTCGAGCAGCAGGACTCCATCAACACTCAGGGTGTGAATCTGCAGTGGGCGGATGCCGACTATTTGACCTGCCGGAATCTGGTCCAGCCGGTTCGCATCTTCTATATCGCAGTTCCGCCGGGCACAACCCCGCAGCTCACCATACAATCCGTCCGCACGACGGGACAATTGCGCGGTCTGCCGGGCAGGCCTCCGGTCGCTGCCGTCCGCGCGGAAACTCCCAGCACCGCATGGGCTCGGCTTACCAATCTTGAAGACTGGCGCGGCTTCCGCCTGGCGCAGGTTACGGTGTATCTCCAAGTCGGAGATGCCAGCCGCAGTGCCACTCTCGACGACATTTCCCTTTCCCTCGCTTTCACGGGTTCTCCTGCTTCGTTTGCATCCCAGCCACGTGAAGCCGCATCGCTGCGCCGCATAGCAATGAACGGCAACATCGCCGCCACGTGGTGGCAGGATCAGCGCCGCGCCCTCAAGACCACCCCCACGATCCAGTCTGTCCAATCAGCTTGGCCTCAATTTGACCTCCAGCGGCTTGCCGTTACGGAGGCGGGACTGTATGAGGTGAGAGGAAATTCCGTCATCGGGTCCAGTCTGGTTGGCCGGCAGGTCGGGAGCATCAAGCTTTTCGGCAATGGCGGTCGGCTGCTGCCGGTTAATCCCGACACCCAAGTGGATTCCTCATTAAAAGAAGACGCCATCTTTGTGGATGATCGCAATGGCAACGGCGTCTTTGAGGCGGAGGACCGCATCCTCTTCTATGGCCGCGGCGTCAAAGGTGCGGACTACTGTGACGGTAATGCCGATTTGGGCGGGAAAGCTCACCAGAGTCCGTACACCACGGAGAACATTTACTTCCTTGGAGCGGACCCCGCCGCGACGGATGGCCTGCGCATGGCTGCCCTTCCTACAACCGGAAGCGGAGCCACCAACGTCCTTGCCAGTCGCGCCCGCGCCTATATTGATCAAGACGTGTTTATCTTCGCCGGTGGCAATGAGCCTCAATCCGGCCTCGTCTGGTTCATGACCACCATCGGCCCTTCGGAAACGCGCAGTTTTACGATGACCCTCGAGGGTGCGACCGGTGCAACGATTGACACCTTGATGCTGGCCCTGGATAAGGTCAGCGCCTATCCCGCCCGTCTGACCGTCTGGGTCGGTGACACAACCATCTCTACCAACTATTACAATGACCGCATGATGCTGCCCATTCCGCGCGGCGTGCTGAACCGCACAGGGAGCGGCAACAACGTGGTCATCCGGCTCGAGAATACGTCCAGTGCCACGATCTATGTGAACTTCCTTGAAGTGCGCTACGAGCGGACTTTGACGGCGGCCAGTGGCTCTGCCGAATTCTATGCCCCGCCCAGCCAGACCGGACTCTTCCGTTACTCGGTAACCGAATTCGATCCCAGCGGCTATGTTCTCGACGTCACCAATCCGCTTGTTCCGCGCATCGCTGTCGGCAATACCATCGTAGATTCCTCCTTTGTGTCGGCCCAGCACCGGTACTTCGCCGTTCAGTCTGCCGGCATTCGGACGCCGCAGTCCCGCGGTGTCAAGCCGGGCAATCCTAACGGTTTGGATTACACCAGCCTGCGCGACACGTCGAATGTGGCGGATATGATCATCCTCACTTACGACGATGGATACACGCTGCTGGATTCACTGAAACGGTTCCACGAGACCTATCGCGAAGAGCCCCTGCGCACGATGCGCGTACGGCTGACCGATGTGTATGACGAGTTCAGTTGGGGACCGCACGACGCCGTCGCAATCCGCAATTTCCTGAAATATGCCTCTGTCATGTGGAGTGGCCAAACGCTCAAATACGTCCTGTTCGTCGGCGACGGTGATTATGATTACCGCAACCTTGAATCGGCCGCCGATGCCAACTGGATGCCGCCCTTCGAACTGGGGGAGGACTGCCGCGATGACAGTTACGTGATGTTCTCCGCGGGCTCCACCATTCCGTCGCTGCGGATTGGCCGCTGGCCCGTTCAGGGCAATTCAGAACTGGAGAACGCGATGGCCAAAACCATCGCCTATGCCGTCCATCCACTCTACGGTCCCTGGAAGAACACCGCAACCTTTGCGGCGGATGACGAATGGAAGGGAGGATGCGGCGGCGGGGAGACCACCCATACTCAGCAGGCTGAAGCCCTGATGTCTACGGTGCTTCCTCAGTATTTCACCTTCAAGAAGATTTACGAGATCCTCTATCCGTTCCGATCCAGTCCTTTAGGCTCCATCAAGCCCGATGCAACCCGGGATCTTATTGAGGCCATTAATCGTGGCACTCTGGTAGTCAATTTTACCGGACACGGCAACCCCACGGTATGGACCGACGAGCAGTTGCTGGTCATGGATCGCGATAAGAATCTGCTCCGCAACGGTCGTAAATGGCCGTTCTATCTGGCGGCCACCTGTTCTTGGGGCCAGTATGACCGCCCCGTGGGCCGCTGTTTCCCTGAGATCTTGCTTACCGATCCCACGGATGGTTCGGTAATGAGTCTGGCCGCCACCCGGTTCACATATCCCTACTCGAACCAGGCCTTTATGGTGGCCTTTTATGACAGCCTGTTCCGTCCCGGATTGGCTCAGCGTACGAGCTTCGGCGAGGCTATGCTCACCGCCAAAGCTGCGCACTCTCTCGGAACCGAATACTATCATTGCATCGGTGATCCGGCATTGCGTCTGGCTACGCCGGAGTTCTTCGCCAAGGTGACTCCCACCAGCGACGATACCTTGCAGGCACTGTCGCTCTTTCATCTCGATGGCGAAGTCTCGCAGACAAATGGCGGCCCGGTCTGGTCGAACTTCCGCGGTGTGGTGGATGCCCGTGTGTTTGATACGCAGGATTCCGCTGCCTATTACTGGTGCGGAAATACTACGGATACCCCGTTCTATTACGGCTTGCCCGGCAACGCAATCTTCCGCGGCACGGCTACGGTGGACAGCGGACGGTTTCATGTGACGTTCCGTGTTCCGCGCGATGTGCGCTTCGGTGGCAACAATGCCAAGATCAGCCTCTATTTCTATGGGGCAGATAACAGCGCCGGCGCGGATTCGGCGGACGGCATCGGTATTCAGGAGCATATTCCGATTGCCAGCCAGCCTTCTGCCGAGCAGGACACCATTCCGCCGGCGATCAGCGCATGGCTGGAGGTACCGTCGTTCAAGCCCGGCGATCTGGTCAGCAGCACGCCGAAGTTGCATGTCAATCTGTCGGACAACTCCGGCTTGAACTTGTCCGGCGAAGTTGGCCACAAGATCACGGGCCGGATTGATGACGCGCAGACCGAAGATCTGACGTCCTTCTTCAATTATGATCTGGACCGCTATACCACAGGCAGCTTAGAGAAAGTCCTCGGACCGCTGACCGTCGGCGAGCATCGCCTGATCATCGAAGCCTGGGACTCCTTCAATAATCTGAATCAAACGACGCTTACCTTTATGGTAGGGCAGGGCGGCGAGGCAGGCTATGCCATCCGCGACGTCTACAACTGGCCGAATCCCATGAAGGACGTCACGCACTTCACCTATTTCCTGACAGAGGACGGCACCAGCCGGGTGAGTCTGAAGCTCTTCACGCTCTCCGGCAAACTGGTCTATGAGATGAATGGTCTTGGCACGCGCGGCCCGGCATTCAACAGCAATGCGGATCGCCCGTGGGATGGCCGCGACCGGGAAGGCCATCCGCTGGGAAACGGCGTCTATTTCTATCGCATCAAGGCCGAACACACCAACGGTCACAGCGCGGAAGCCACCGGTAAACTGGTGATTCTGCGCTGAACGTACGCGAGCAAACGAAGTCTATATAGTTAATGGAGGCATGATGAAGCGAATGGGGTTGTTCCTGCTGGTCGCCGGGCTTGTGACTTTCGCAGCCACGGCGCAAGCTGCCAGCGTCAGTCAGGCTACGCTTCTGTTCCTGAAGATCGCGCCCGGTGCGCGGCCCGCGGGCATGGGCGAAGCTTTCGTCGGACTGGCCGATGACGCCACGGCGACGTGGTGGAATCCCGCCGGGCTGGGCTTCCAGCACGGCCGTGAGTTCACCATGATGTACGTGCGCTGGCTGCCGCAGTTCAATCTGTCCGACCTCTACTACGCGTACATGGCCGGAACGTACGAGGTCCCGGAATGGGGAACCTTCGGCGGTAACATTATCTTCCTCAATCTCGGAGAGACCCAGCGTACGGACGAACAGGCCCACTCGCTCGGAACCTTCTCGTCCTACGAAATGGCCGTCACCGGCACCTACGGCGCGCAGATCAACCGCCATCTGGCGATGGGCGTCGCCCTCAAACTGGCCTACAGTAACCTGTCGCCGAGCGGCGCGGGCGCTGAAGCCGGCACCGGAACCGCCACCGCCGTGGCCGCGGACGTCGGCCTGCTCTATAAGACTCCCTTTATGCGCGGACTGTCGTTCGGTGCGAACCTCTCCAACATGGGTCCCAAGGTCTCTTACATTGACCGTGCCCAGGCGGATCCGCTTCCCACCACCCTCAAGGCCGGTCTTGCGTACAAGATCATCGATCAGGAATACAACAAGCTGACCGTCGCCTCCGACCTCAACAAGGAGCTGGTCAAGCGTTATCCTTCCGGCAAGTCGGACGAATTCTACGAGGCGCTCTTCAGCGCGTGGAACGACAACGCCCTGCTCAAGACCATGATCTGGAACATCGGCGCGGAATACTGGTATTCCACGCTGGTCGGCCTTCGCGCCGGTTACTGGAATGATCACCTTGGGAAGGTCTTCCCGTATACGTTCGGTATTTCTCTCAAGTACAGTAGCTACCGGTTCGATTTCAGCTATCTGACCGCGGGCGCCAATCACCCGCTCACAGATACCATGCGGTACTCACTCTCCGTTGATTTATAAATCCAAGCTCGTGTCAGCAAGACACCTCGTACTTTCACTGGCGCTGTTGGGGCTTCTGTCTCATGAAGCCCCCGCTGCCGTCAAAGCGGCACGGCCGCTCGCCGTGCCTTCCACCGCGCGGACGCTCGATGATCGCTGGATCGGAGGGCGGCCTCTGCGCGTGCTCGCGCTGCGTGTTGAATTCCGGGAAGACAGCGTGACCGGCACAACGGGCAACGGCCTCATGGAGTCGGCCTTCGATACGTCTCTCGTGCTCGATCCCCTCCCGCACGACAGCCTGTATTTCGCCGACCACCTGAAGTTTCTCCGCACATATTACGAGACCGTCTCCAAGGGCCACATCGTATTTGCTGACACGATCCCCGTTTTCCCTGCCGGCGATAGCTCCCATGCGGCCTACCGGCTCGATTACCCGATGTGGCACTATAACCACAACACCAGCGAACAGGATCTGAATCGCGGTCTCGTGTCGCTGTTTGTGGACGCCGTGCGGAAAGCCGCCCAGCAGGACCCCTCGCTGAATTTCAATCTCTACGATGCCGTCATTGTCTTTCATGCGGGCACCGGCAAAGATTTTAATCTCGGCTTCGACAACACTCCGTTTGATATTCCGTCCGCGTACATCAACGAGACGGACTTGGCCGGGCAGACCGTTCCCAGCGGTGTGGTCCGTGGTCTGATTCTTCCCGAAGGTGAGAACCAGCAGGAAGCCCTCGACCTTGGCATCGAACTGTCCATGAACGGCATTATGGTCAAGCTCTTCGGCAACTGGCTGGGCCTTCCCGATCTGTTTAACACCCAAACCGGGACCAGCGGCATTGGCCGCTGGGGCATGATGGATCAGGGATCGGGCAACGTGAATGCCCTTGTTCCTGCCCTGCCGGATGCCTGGTCGCGTGTCTATATGGGTTGGGAACATCCGCTCGAAGTTGTGCCGTCCGGATCCGGCGACACCCTCCACGTGGCCCGTTTCGGCAGTTCCGATACGCTTCAGGTGGTGAAGCTCCCGGTCACTCCGCGCGAATACTATCTGATCGAGAACCGTGCTGCCGACCTGGACTCTCCCTTTACGGCGATTCCCGATACCGGCGCGTATGTCGAATTGCTTGATCGCGGCAATCGCCGCCTGCAGGTGTATCGCGATGGCCGCATGGCTATCGAACCCGGATTTCGCGTTGCGGTGCGGGTGCGTGACAATCGCTATGATTTCGGCATCCCCGGCAACGGGGTTCTGATCTGGCATGTGGATGAAGACGTCATTGCGCAGGGGCTCTCGACCAACTCCGTCAACACGAATCGCGACCATCGCGGTGTTGATCTTGTGGAAGCCGACGGTGCGCAGGACATCGGGCAGGAATATGGCTTTGCCTCGGCAGGATCGGGGACCGAACTGGGTGTTCCCGAAGACGCATGGTACAGCAGCAACAATTTTCACCGCGATGCCAACGGCAACTCGCTCACCGTGCGCTTTGCGGACGGAACATTCCCCTCCGACCGCCTTTATGACGGCTCCCTGCCGCACCTGGATGTGTCACACTTTACCGACGTCGCTCCCGTGATGAGTTTTGTCGTGCGGTCGACTAAGGTTGTACCGGGATTTCCCGTCGCCTTAACCGCGCCCGCAGACTGGGTCACGGCTGATCTGAACGGCGACGGCCGCCCGGAAATCTATTTTGCGTCGAACGATTCGCTGATCAAGGCCGATTCCGTCGGGCATCTTTCCTTCGTTGCTCATCTTCTCACGGGTATGCACTTAAGCAGGTACTCGCTCCCTGCCTCTGTCGGCGACGGGTTCCGCGATCAATTGCTGTTCGAAGGCCGCCGCGTCGGTCTCGTGCGCAATGTGAACGGTGTCGATACGCTGCTCTTGCTGCCGCCGCTGGAATACAACGACGTGCATCTTTATCCTGCGATGGTCGACGGTTCCGAGGCCTACGTTCCCCGAGTTCTCGCGGTCGCGGCAGACACCAACCAGATGATCGGCACCCTCTATACCGCGCTTTACGATGGCGATCTGAACCGCCTTGTCTCCTGGCAGAGTGCCGTTCATGGCACGGGCCTGTCCACCGTTCCCTTCAATCTGAAACCGTTTCCGTCGCCCGGCTTTGTCCTCATGGCCAACGACTCCGCCGTGTGCCTGAGCGTGCGCGATTCGTCGTTTGCCTGGCCGTGGACCAAAGGCGACCAGCGGATTCAGCCGCAGGCGATTGTTGTGAATGTGCACGGCGATTCGTCTTATGTTTACTTGAAGGGCTTCGGCTATGTCAGCGCGGCATCCGGCGCCACGCTCTGTGAAGAGCCGCAATGTGTGGCTCCTCAGGTGGACTGGAACGGCGATGGCATCCCCGATGGCGGTGGACGCTTCGGACGGCATGAACTCGAGCGCGAGGACGCTCCGCACATAGCGGCAGACACCTCGTGGGTTATGGATGTGGATTGCAGCGGCGATCCGGATCTGATCGGGCTGGCTGATCGTCAGGTGGCGGATTCCACGCTTCCGGCAACGAGCATCGTGCACACCAGGGTTGCGGCAGTATCCCATAATGGCAGCGCCTTCCCCGGATTTCCATATGCTCTTCCTGTAGCGGATTCGAGACGGCCCTTTACGTGGACGCGTGATCAGGCGCTGCATCTGGTGTCCACTACCCATGCGAATGGAAAGTACTATTACTCGGTGGTGCGCCTGGCGGAAGCCGGACGCCGGACCCGCTTCAACTACACGGACGATGTGTCCATCATCAATGTGGGCCAGCTTCGGCCGCAGGTGAACAGCCGCGCCGAATGGGTCTATTGCTGGCCGAATCCTACGTCGGACGTCAGCCGCATCCGTATTACGTTGCCCTATGCCGCCGACGCGGACGTCCGCATCTTCGATCTTGCCGGACGCAAGGTGGCGGAGCTGCATGGCGGATCCTCCGCGCCCGGTCCCTTGGCCTTTGAAGTCCCGTGGAATGTTTCCGGCGTGGAAAGCGGCGTCTACATTGGCCGCGTAATCGTGCACGGTAACGGTGGCAGTCAGGAATCCCAAATCAAAATCGCGGTGGTAAAGTAGTGCGAACCCCAAGATACGTGCTCGCGGCGTTGTTCCTGATCCTGGCGCTCGGCCATCTTCCGGCGTTCGCGCTCTTCGATGATTACAACCATCCCGAACTCAAATGGCTGAGCTTCGAGACCGATCATTTCGTGGTCTATTACACCGAAGGCCTTGAAGACGTCGCCTCCATGGCGGCCAAGGTGGCGGAAGACGTGCACGGTCCGCTCTGCAAGCTCTACGATTACGTCCCGGATACCAAGGTCTCCCTGATCTTCTCCGATGCCGACGACATCGCCAACGCGGCGACGTACTTCCAGTCGAACAAGATCCATTTCTATGCGACCTCCATGGCGTGGGATTTCCGCGGCACCCATAACTGGCTGCGGAACGTGGTCACCCACGAATACACGCATATGATTCAGCTTGGCGCGGCGCGCAAGTGGGCGCGGCGTGTACCGGCGTTGTATGCGCAGTTCCTTGGCTATGAGCCCGAACGCCGCCCCGATGTGCTCTACGGCTATCCCAATCGCCTCGTCAGTTGGCCGCTGCCTTCGGTGACGGTCCCTGCCTGGTTTGCCGAAGGCGTGGCACAGTTCCAGTTCACCGGCAACGGCTACGATTACTGGGATAGCCACCGCGACATGCTCCTGCGCCAGTCTACGCTTTCTCACCGCCTGCTGTCCTTTGAGGACATGGCCTATTTCGGCAAGACCAGCCTCGAGAGCGAAGGCGTTTACAATCAGGGCTTCTCTTTCGTACGTTATGTTGCAAAACAGACGGGCGATACGAAATCTCTGGAGCGTATCAGTCAGGCTCTCTCCAGCCTCCTGCCGTTAACCATGGATGCCGCCATGAAGCGGGCCACCGGCAAGAGCGGCAATGATTGGTACAGGGAATGGCGCGCCTCGCTGGAGCGGGAGTACGGCGCTACTCGCGATGAGCTTTCTCCGACCTTGACCCGTGCCGATACCGTGCCCGTGAAGGGCTACGTGAATCTCTATCCGCGACTGTCTCCCGACGGCAAGCAGGTCGCGTTCATCTCCAATCAGAAGCGTGACTACTTCGGCCAGACCAGCCTTTACATCTACAATTTCGAAACGGCCAAGGCCGAACTGGTTGCCCCGGCGGCGCACAGTGGCCTGTGCTGGCTTCCCGACGGCAGCGGCGTGCTTTTCACGCGGCAGCAGGTTCGGGTCGGCACCGGATCGCTGCAGCATGACATCTATTTGTATCAGGTCAAGAGCAAGAAAACTCTTCGCCTGTCCAACGGCGTTCGCGCCGAGTCGGTAGACATCAGCCCCGACGGCAAGACGCTGGTGTTTACGGTAAATGAGCAGGGCAGGAGGGAGATCGCGTTCGCCTCGATGCCGGACGTATCGAAGAAGCCGAAGCCCATCACTCCCGAGACCCTGCTCTACCGTCATCCGTCTTTGCCCCACGAACAGTACTATCTTCCCCGCTGGAGCAGGGACGGTAAGTTCATCGCCGTTGCGCAGAATCTCTATGATGGCCGAGGCCTCCGTATTTTCGAAGTGCAGGACGGCGGTCGGGGAATGGTTCTGAAACAGGAATTCAGCGGCGAAAACCTTGAACTGCGCGACGCGGCATGGACTGCCGACAGCAAGAGCCTGCTCGTGTCGTGGGACGTTTCCGGTATTGCCAATATCTACAGGCTGAATCTGGCCGACAGTTCGCGCCAGCAGCTTACCAGTGTGCTGGGTGGCGCCTACTATCCGGATATGCAGGGCGACCGCCTCGTCTATTCGGACTTCTGCGGGCAGGGCTATCGCATCTGCAGCCTTGGCAATCCCTCGGCGCTGTCCATCGCGGACCCGCCACCGCCCGGCGGCAATTACGCCTTGCGTGTTCCCAAGCCGGACTTTACGGTCACGGCCGAGCGCCACGTCGGCAAGCTCTATAAGCCTGCCTTCGAAAATCTCTACTGGTTCCCCCGCATCGCCTTCGATTACGGCACCTTCAAGCCGGGCGTGTATGTTCTGCTGAATGATGTTCTGGAAAAGCTGAATTTCCTCGGCGGCTTTGCCATCAACGAGAAGAAGGATTACGATCTGTTCGGCTCGGTCGAGTATCGCGCGCTTTATCCCACGATCTTTGCCGAGTACTATAATGTTCAGCGCAATCTGAGCCAGCGATTTTCCGACTCCACGCGCATCACCGGGGAAGATCCCAATTTCCAGCCGATCTACGACACCTACGGCATCAAGTACCGCTACAATCTAAATGAGATCGAAGCGGGTGTGAAACTGGCGGCGGGGAAGGGGACCTACGGCAAGCTTTCGGGCGTGTATGACCGCTATACCGCTCACAACCGCTTCGACGATGGTTCTACTGTTGGCCTGACCTATTTCAAGGGTTGGGCAGGCAAGTTGGGATTCTACACCGATCAACGCCGCCCCGGCGTCGCGTCGGAGATCAATCCAAGCGGTGGCTTCAAAGGCTACCTCGAACTCACCCGCGCTAATCAGCTCTTCTTTACGGGTTTTGACATCGCGGGCAGCACCATCGGTCTCAAGGAAGCTTATGCGCCTTACAACTACGATATGATCGAAGGTGGCGCGGAAAAGTACTTCCAATTGCCCGGCTGGGACCATACCCTCGAACTGCGCGCCCGAGGCGGCGCGGTGGATCGCCACGTGGACCCGTTCTTCTTCCTCTATGCCGGCGGTCTGCCGGGCATGCGCGGCTATTCCTTCTACAGTCTGGGTGGGGAGCGCATCGGCGTGGGTACGGCGACGTACCGTTTTCCGATTGTTCGTCGTGCCGACTGGAATCTCTGGCCGCTTTCGGTCAATCGCATTTACGGCAGCCTCTTCGCTGACGTTGGCAGCGCCTGGAAGGGCGACGTGCATCCCGGTGGTATCAAAAAAGACATCGGCGCCGGCCTGCGCGTTCAGCTTCATTCGTTCTATTCATATCCGACGGCCATCGCCTTTGATGCCGCCTACGGATTTGACAAGTTCTCCGTGACGGAAACGGGGCGCACCCCCACCGAATACGGAAAAGAAATGCGGTATTATCTGACCGTGCTGTTCGATTTCTACAGCCCCTTCGCCGGGCACGGGACGGACCTTGGCTCATCTGCTTACAAACAAGAGTGATCATAAATTCGGAGAAACTCCCATGTCGAGCAAATACGCGTTCGGCTGGCTGATCGTGCTCGCACTGTGTGTCGCATTGTTCCCACGCGTGGCCTCGTGCGCCGAGTGGAACGTGTCACCTTTCCGCGCACAACTGGCAAGCGCCGATCCTGCCGGCCAAACTGAAGCTCAGGCGGTTACGGACAGCAGCACCTCCGTGATGTCCAATCCTCTCAAGAAAAACATCGGCAAGGCCGCTCTGTTCTCGCTGATCATCCCCGGTAGCGGTGAGTTGTACAGCGGGCAGTGGTGGCGTGCCATTCCGTTCTTCGCGCTGGAAGTGGGAAGTTGGGCGGTGTTCGCCACGTACCACGGCAAAGGCAACAAGAAGACGGATGAGTTCCAGGCCTATGCCGGCTGGCGCGATACCCCGAACAATTTCGACACCCGTGCGTATCTGTATGCCGAATACCTGATCGCATCCGACTCCATCAAGAACGGTGGCCGTCCGACCTATCACGGCAATTTCGAGGATTACGGCAGCCTGCCGTGGGATGAGCGTTACCAGTCTCTGCCGGCCCCGTTCACCCATGATGTGAACACGACGGATCAGCAGCAGTTCTACGAAATGATCGGCAAGTATTTTCTCCAGTTCGGCTGGGGTTGGAAAGACACGTACAACAGTGGCATCGGCTGGACCGATGCCGGACGCGCCAACTGGGCGGACCCGGCGGCTGGGCAGACGCCGGATAACACCGCTACCATCGCCTTTGACGGCGGATCGGCGATGTTCTTCCATTATCGCGATATGCGCGGTCTGGCGAACTCGTATTACAACAAGGGCAATACGGCGATGGAAATCGTGCTGGCCAACCATATTCTCTCCGCGCTCGATGCCGCCTTCGCCGTGCGTTCGGCCAACAAGCGCCTCGAGAAGAATTCGGGAACGTCGAACATGGGGCAGCTTCACTTCCACTACGATGCCAAGCAGGTCAATGGCAGCCTCGCACGTTATGTCACGGTTACCGTACCTCTGAACTAAACAGGCCGCCATGCGTTTATCCTCAGCATCTTCCCGCCTGATCGCCGTTTCGCTGGTGCTCTCGCTTTCGCTTTCGGCCTTCGCCGCAGAGAAGCCGCAGAGTTCCAACAAGGCAGCCTTCCTCAAATCCTTTGTGATTCCGGGATGGGGGCAGTACAGTCTTGGGCGGAAGAATGCCGCGCTTACCTTCTTCGGCGCCGAGCTGATGCTCGTCGGCGGAATGTTCACCCTCAATGCCTATGGCCGTTCCACCCGCGCCGACTATCAGGCGCTGGCGGCGGCTTACGCCGGCGTGAAGGGCAGCCACAGTCACGATTTCTACGTGGATGTGGGCAACTGGACCAATACCGATCAGTTCAACCAGCGCCGCCTGCAGCAGCGGCAGTTCGATGCCCTTTACACCGATCCGGCGGACCAATGGGCGTGGGACTCCGATGCGCATCGCTCGCTTATGGAGACGAATCGCATCCGCTCGGACCGTGCGTTCAACAGTGTGCTCTACCTGGTGGGTGGTCTCGTGCTCAATCACATCGCGTCCGCCATTCATGCCGGGCGCATGGCCGCCCTCGACCGGGAGCAGTCCGCGACGCCGAAGACAACCAGTTGGAACGTGGACGTTCAAACCGTGGCTCCATCGAAGGGACTCGCGGTCCGGTTTACACACGATTTCTGATCTGCCGTGCGCATTCTGATTACTGGAGCGTCGGGCTTCGTCGGCTCGCACCTTGGAAAGCACCTGTCCGCAGAGCATGACGTGCTTGGGGTCGTTTTCCGTACACAACGCCGGTTGCCCTTCCGCTATGACAGCGCTGACCTGACCGCCCCCAAGGCGGTCGCGGCGCTCCTGCAAACGTTCAAACCGCAGGTGATTATTCACGCGGCGGCCATGTCCCGTGTGCTGGAGTGCGAGCAAAATCCGGCGGAAGCGCAGAACGTCAATGTCACGGCCACCGCCACACTGCTGCACTGGGCCGAACGTCTGCATTCCAAGTTTATCTTCCTCTCCAGCGATCAGGTCTTTTCGGGCAATCGCGGCGGATACCGCGAGAGTCATGATCCCGATCCGGTCAACATCTATGGCCGCACCAAGCTTGAAGCGGAGCGCCTGGTACTCACCTCCACAGTGCCCAATCTTGTGGTCCGCAGCAATTCGGTTGTAGGACCGTCACTGGGCTGGGGCGAGAGCTTCACCGACATGATACTCCGCAAACTGCGCGCGGGCGACGCTGTCACGCTGTTTGCCGACCAGTACCGCTCCCCCATCCACATTCGCATGATGGTGCGACTGCTCGAAGCGGCGTGTGTGCTGGAATTCTCCGGCCTGCTCCATGCGGGCGGGCCGCAGCGCATCAACCGTCTCGACACCGGATACGCCGTGGCGCGCGCCTACGGCCTGTCGCCCGATCCCATCGAAGCGGCTCCTTTCGCGTCGCACCCGCATGCGGAAATTATGACTGCCGACAACAGCTATGACATCTCGCGTCTGAAACAGTGGATGCCGTTTCTCGATATCCGGTCGCTGGATGAAGAACTTGCCGAAGATGCCACCCAGCCTAACAGGTGACAGAATGAAAATTGCTGATGACAAAGATCGGGTGCTGGTTCGCTTTGAAGTGGGGGAGAAGCTCCCCGGTGCCTTGATCGAGCTGGCGCGGCAGCGCAAGTGGGGTTCCGCCGTAATCATGGGTCTTGGCGCCGTGAAGGATGTGACTCTTGCCTACTATGATCTGCCCCATCACACGTACATCAATCACCCGATCGACGGTATCGTCGAACTGGTGAGCCTTGTGGGCAATCTCGCGCACTTTAACGGCGCGCCCGTGTGGCATATTCACTGCACCGTGGCCGATGAGCATGCCCAGGTCAAAGGCGGCCATCTCGTCAGCCTTGAAGTCGCCGTGACGGTCGAATGTTGGATCCGCGGAAGCGACCAGCAGATCAACCGCCGCCTCGATGAGTTTTCCAATCTGAATCTACTCGATCTGTAAACCGGTCCGGGAAAGCCATGTCCGAGTTCTCCCAGCGCAAGTATTTCGTCGCTATTGCCGGCAATATCGGTGTGGGCAAAACCACGCTGACGCATGCGCTCGCTTCGCAACTGGGCTGGAGTTGCTATCTCGAGCCGGTCATCGACAATCCGTATCTCGATGACTTCTACGCCGACATGTCGCGCTGGGCGTTTCATCTTCAGGTCTATTTCCTGAGCAAACGCTTTGTCAGCCAGCGGGAAATCGAGACGGCGCAGGTCTCCTGCGTGCAGGACCGCACCATTTATGAAGACGTCGAGATCTTCGCCCGCACCTTGCACAACCGCGGCCATCTGGTGGGACGTGACTGGGACAATTACCGCGACCTGTTCTACAACATGGCCAACTATCTTCGCGCGCCCGATCTCATCATCTATTTGCGCTGCGACGTAGACACGCTCATTCGCCGTATCAATAACCGTGGCCGTCCGTCGGAGAAGTCTATCAGCCGCGACTATTTGGTCGAGTTGAATAATGCCTATGATGAATGGGCGCAGCGCGGCTCGCAGGAGTTCCGCATGGCCGTTCTCGATACGGGGCACTCGCAGGAACTCGACGCCGGGCAGGTGCTGAAACAATGTCTTGAATTATTGCGAGTCAAATTGCAACTGGAAATGCCGCTCAACCATGACTCTTTATAGCATTCTGGATTCCATTCCCAATCCGTGGAATTGGCGCTTTCTCGCGATTGCTGTCGCGGTGTCCGTGCTCGCAGTCATTGCCGCCTGCGTACGCGCCGCCGCGGACAGCACCGTCGCCGGTGTGGTCGTCCTCGTCCTTAGTGCGGCTACGGTCATCGGCGGGCAAAAGTTCGCCGGTCCCGCGTTGCATTCGCTCGCCGCGAGCCGCTTTGTCCGTCTCTGCGTTGCCCCTTTGCTTCTGGGGTTGCCGCCGCTGGTGGCCGCCATCCTTATGGGACGGCCCGGCGCGGGCGGTTATCCGGCCGTGCTCGCCGTGCTGCTGGGGCTTGTGGTTCTGACCACCCGTGACATCGAGCACCGCGCTATGGCCGAAAGCGGCGGCCGCGAAGACTTTCCGGTCCACACCGTTTATCACCGCACACTCGCCTGGGTATCCACGGTCTTCTTCTTCTTCGGCGTAACGACTCTCTGGCCGTGGCTGGGACAGATTTACGACGGCGGATACTTCTGGATTCTGGTGCTTGGCGTGCTGATGCCCGTCCTCTATCTGTGGGGACGACTTCGGCAGCCGCGCGGGCAGAATTCCCTCGAAGCGCTGATTCGCTTCAACCGTACGCTGCCCTACCTTGGAATCATCCTGCTGATTGCCATCCTGATTGGCTAAAGTGATTCCGGCCCGCCTGACCTTAGTCTCGGCATCACCCCGCCGCCGTGAACTGCTTGCCCGGCTGGGCCTGCCGTTCGACGTTTGCCCTTCGGATGCGCCGGAACTCGATACCGCCGACGATGGCCGGACGCTGGCTGTGCTCAATGCCGAGCTGAAAGTCCGGCAATCACCGCTCGTGAACGACCCCGCGCGCGTTTTGCTCGGGGCCGATACTCTCATCGAGTTGGATGGCCGGTTCCTCGGCAAGCCCGATGGCCTGGAGTCCGCCCGCGGCATGCTTGCCGTGTTAGCGGGCAGGACTCATGATGTCATCACCGGCGTATGTCTTTCCGGCCCTGCGGTCTCTTCTGATTCACCCTTCATTTTCGTTTCATCCGCTGCCGTCTCCCATGTAACCTTCCGCGCTCTCAGCTTTGTCGACATCCAGGCTTATTTGGATGGCGGCGAATGGGAAGGGAAGGCGGGTGCCTACGCCATTCAGGGGGAAGGACAATCCCTTGTCTCCCGTCTCGAAGGCGATTTCGATAACGTCGTCGGCCTTCCGACATCCTTGATTCATGACCTCCTCAGCACGCATTACAGCCATTGCCGTTTTCTGTAAGGAGCTGCGGCAAGCCCGGGAATACCAGCGGATCACCCTTCGCGAGGTAGCTGCGGTGACGCGCCTCGGACTTGACTTCCTTGAGGCCATTGAAGAAGGCCGCTGGAACGACATTCCCCGCGCCTACATTCGTGGCTACTTAAACCTTTATGCCCAGGCCGTCGGCATGAACACCGACAAGGTGCTGAAGAGCTTTGACCGCTTGATGATGCCGGAGACCGAATCGGATGCGGCCATTCTCGACGAAGCCCCGCCACTGCTCCGCCAGCCGCAGGCCGTGGACATCACCCGCGCCAAGATCCGCACCACGTGGTTCGCTGTCCTCAGCCGCAACCGCAAAATGCTCTATCTCATGAGTTTCTTTGCTGTTGCCGGACTGCTCGGATTACTCTACCTGACCCGCCGAATCGAAGACCGCCGCGCCGTGCCGATGCTGCCCTTTGGCGAGGCAATGGCTGAGAGCCGGACGCGCGTCACGAGCCCTTTCACAATACTCCCCCTTGATGACGTGCCGCCGGGTGCAAAAACTGCAGATAACTGGATTCAATGGGTCGGAAATTCCAGAGGCTGGCTCGTCGTTGATCGGGACAAAGACATGCCGCACCACTGGCATTTTGACGCGTATGATACTATAAAAATACAATACGTTAATACTTTGTCCGCAATTATCTATCCTGCCGCAAGCGCTTTCGCCTTTCGCGATACAATTAAGGTTCCGGTTAGCAGGGTGACCCCCGGCGACACCGCGGTTTATATCATCAAGCCCGGAGCGCCTAACCGTCCCGATTCCACGAAGAATCTTGCGGATAGCCTTGTGAAAGGTTGATTGTAAGCTAATTTGTCAGTATATTGAATCGCTTTCTCCCAAGCGTAGCGCGGGACACTGCCGTTTCGAGCTAAGATTTGCTTCCCCATGATTTTTTTGATTTTGTTTGCTCTCGCCCTCACCGCGCTCGCGGTCGTCGAGTTCTACGCCCACCAGCGGCGTGCCCTTTCCATCCCCATTCGCATCCATGTGAATGGCACTCGTGGCAAGTCTTCCGTTACCCGCCTGATTGCCGCCGGACTTCGCGCCGGCGGAATTCCCACTATGGCCAAAACGACAGGCACTCTGCCCCGCATTATTGATATGCAGGGGTTGGAGATTGCTATCAACCGGCCAGGCGCTTCCAATGTTATCGAACAGGTCAAGGTGTTCCGGTACTTCTTTGAACGCCGCCCCAAGGCAATCGTTATCGAGTGCATGGCGGTCAATCCGGAGTACCAGTGGCTCTGCGAGAATAAGTTCGTACATGCGACGGTAGGTGTCATTACCAACTGCCGCATGGACCACATTCTCGAAATGGGCCCCACGATCGAGAATATCACTCGTTCGCTGTGCAATACTCTGCCCGAAAACGGCATCGCGTTCACCAGCGAGGACAAGATGTTCTGGCTGATGAAACAGCAGGCCCGCAAAGCGAACTGCAAGCTGTTTCTCGCCGACGGAAACAGCGTCTCCTACGCGGACCTGAGCCGCTTCGACCACATTGAGCATGCCGACAACGTGGCTCTTGCGCTCGCCGTGTGCGGGCATTACGGCGTTCCGCGGGATGTCGCGCTTCGGGGGATGGTGAGCACGCACCCTGATGTCGGCGCGCTCCGGATCTATGAATGCAGCGAGGGCGCCAAGACCGTCCAGTTCGTGCATGCGCTCGCGGCGAACGATCCCGATTCCACGCTGGCCATCTGGCAGAAGATGAAGTCACTGACCGCCGATCTGGGTACGGTCTTCGTCATTCTCAATACCCGCGCCGACCGTTACGATCGCACACAGCAGCTTCTCGAGATGCTTCAACAGGGGATGCCGAACGATTTCCATTACCTGTTCCTCACCGGCGAGAGTATCGAACGTGTTTACGGCAGCCTGCCCCGCTACGGTATCGCGCAGAGCAAAGCTCTGAAACTGGGGATTGTTTCTCCGGAGCATACCTACGCCGAGGTCTTTAAACGCGTAGACTCCATCGGAACGGTGTTTGCCATCGGGAATGTCGGCCAGGGTGGGCTGGAAATCGCCCAGTATTTTGCTTCCAAGAAAAAGATGCGTCGAATGACTTCGGCGGAACAGCAGGGTTGAATCAGGAGATAATCGAAGTCCATGCACGTTGACCGTAATTCGTGTGCCGGCGGGAGCAGCGCCGTATGATCGAGCTGACCGTCGGTCTGGGTGTTCTGATCAGTCTCGTGTTCCATGAGGTGTTTGGCGCCGCGGCGGGCGGTATCGTCGTGCCCGGCTATATTGCCATGCACCTGGACCAACCGCTGAGACTGGTCGGCACGATTCTCGTTGCCTTCATCGCCTATCTGGCGATCCGCATCATTTCCCGGTTCGTGTTTGTCTACGGACGCCGCCGCCTCGTGATGGCGATTCTGTTCGGCTTCATCTTCGGCTACCTCAGCCGGCAGATGATCTCGTACGAGATCCTCTCCGCGGACATCCGTCTTCAGGCGGTCGGTTTCATTATTCCCGGGCTTATTGCCAACTGGTTCGAGCGTCAGGGTGTAATCAAAACGATTGCCACCATGATGATCGCCGCCTCTCTCGTGCGCATTCTTGTGATCTTGTTCACCGGCGGGGAGATCTTCCATGCAATTTAGGCCTTCTCTCCGCTCCGTCTGGACCCTCGTCACCCTCGCCGTCGTCTGCTACGGCCTCTATCTCTGGTGCGAGAACAGCCACGTCAAGCGCAAGACCCCTTTCTACGAAGAGAAGATCGCCGCTGCCAATCTGATGGATCGCGCTCTGCGTGCTTATCAAGGCGCCACCTCCGAGAAGGGCGTGTTCGGTGAGAACTACAAAGATCCGCGCCTCGATGCGGTCATCGGCCAGCAGTTCTCGCTGATCACCACCGATATTGGTGCGTTTGAGACCGAAGTCGTCGGCGCCAATCCCAATTTTGCGGCAGTAGTCGTAGATCTTCTGGGCAAGGCCGGTGTGGAACGCGGGGACTATGTGGCCGTCGGCTTTACCGGATCCCATCCCGGCGTCAACACCGCCGTGTTGTGCGCCTGCGAGGCTCTCGGTGCGACGCCCGTCACCATTTCCGCCGTAGGCTCCTCCTGGTGGGGTGCCAACGATCCCGACTTTACGTGGGTCGACATGGAGACCCTGCTGAACCGGGAAGGCATCGTGCATTCCCTGCCGATTGCGGGATCGTTCGGTGGCATCAATGACATCGGCGTCGGCCTCTCGCAAGTGGGGCAGGAACTCATGAAGGAAGCCATTCAACGGAATAACCTCGCCCTGATTCACGAAGAGTCCGTGTCTGCTTCCGTACAGAAGCGCTATCAGCGTTATACGGATGCTGCCAAGGGCCGCAAGTTCAAAGCGTACGTGGACGTGGGCAGCGGCATCGCCAGCCTCGGCCACGACGAAAACGCCAAGCTGATTCGTAACGGCTTCAATCACCGCCTGCCGCTTCAAAACTACCCCGCTCGCGGCGTCGTGCATCTCTTCAATGCTGATGGCGTGCCGGTCATCAACATTGCCGACATTCTCGCTCTCAGCCGCGATTACGGTCTCGGCGGGGCTCATGTGCCGCTGCCTGCGATCGGCAACGGCCTGGTGTTCATGGATGATCGCTATGACCTGCGGGTGGCGGGCATTTCCGCCTTTCTTGCGATCCTCGTAATCGTTGTGCTGGTTAAGCTCGACTCACGATTGTTCAAACTCGCGGACAATGGTGTGGATCCTGACACGCTGAGTACAGAAGTCATTCATCACTAGGGGTTGTTAGGTACGAAAATGGTCAAGCGAATTTTCTTTGTGCTGTTCGCACTGCTGATTACAGCGGCATCCCCGGCCATGGCCCAGGGGGTCTCCGCCGGGTATCGCTTTGTTGCCCCAACCACGTTTGACCGCAAAGTGGAACTGCTGATTTCCGGCAAACGACGCGAATATTACGCGCTGGAGCAGGGCAAGCAGCTTCAGATTACGGTCCAGGGTCCTTCGCGTTTGCGCATCGTCTCCCGCGTCCTGCTCGATTCTCCGAAAGACACGGCCGACTACGGCTACGTCATCCAGAGAAAGAACGGCAAAACGTTTACGATCGTTCACACCGCCGGCTTGTCCGATAAGGCGCTCATGGCCGGTGAAGGCGCGAAAGTCGTCGGCGAAAGCCGCTCGAAAGTTATGGATGTCCCGCAAGGCGACCAGACCTTTGTCTTCACTCTTCCCAAGAATACGAAGCGGTCGGTAATCTTCCGCTTTGCCGTCGAGACCAACGAGTTTACCGCGGGCGCGCCCGTGGTGGCCATGACGCCTGCCGATTTCACCAAGGAAGTGGACCTCACGTCCGGCGAGAAGACGGTGCCCTACTACCGGGTCGGCACGGGATTCAATGTCGCACTCAAGATTATCGGCCCCGCGACCATCAAAGTGCTCTCCCGCATCGAATTCGATCAGAGCATGAACGGCAAGCAGAAGTGGAAAGTCCAGGTCGCCGAGGACGGCAAGGTAAAAGCAGTCTATCCGCTCAGTGCCGGACGCAGCGACACCATTGCCTACCACGAAACGTCCTCGCTGGTGGCCAGTTGGGCGGAAACGTTCTTTATCGAAGTCCCGCAGGGCGAACATCGCTATGAGTTCACGCTGCCCGACAATCATCGCACCGCTCTGCTTCGCTTTCTGCTTCCCAAGAATCAGCTCGTAAGGGAGTAACGTGCGCGGTTCATCTCTCCGGTGGTTGACGCTCGCTCTTGGTCTGGTGCTGCTCGCGGCCCCGGCGCATGCGCGCAAAAAGAAGCACGTATCGCTTCCCACATGGGACTGGAGCCTCAGCCTCTCCGAAGGGGCGGTCTATAACGACAACGTGCTCGGATTCTCCGGACGCGACCGTGATGCCTACTCTCTGAGCCCCTCCACGTTTCCCACGCCGCTCAATTCGGTGGACGATATGCAGAACGAGTTCCAGATCCGGCCCGGCATTCGCTGGCGCGCGCCTCTGAAACTCATGGTCTCCGGCGAGTACCGCTTCAAAACGGTCAATCGCGCTGAGAACTCCTTCTCCGATTATCAGACCCACTGGCTCGGTCTGTCCGTGCGCCCGCGCGTTGCGGCCTACAAGTGGTCGGCGTCCTTCCGCACCTTCGTGATTCCGTCCTACTATCTCCGTGTCTACAAAGACCGCGATTGGGGCACATGGGAGCCCGCGCGCTTCCGCAATTGGGATTATGAGGGTGCCTTCAGGTACCGCTTCTATCAGCCGCTGTGGCTCGAAGCCAAAGCGGCATACGGCACCTATTATTATGGCCGCAAGTTCACGGAGTACGATAGCGACTACCGCGAATTCTCCCTCGGTGCCGCCTACGAATCTCCGTGGTTCGTAACGCTCAATGCCGGCTTCACGCGCCGCCTGTCCACCAACGTCGGCAAGGACCAGGCCGGCCCCGTGTACAACGCGCCGGAAGATCCCAGCCTGATCGGTGATTCCGAATACGGCGATGCCGATTTTCGCGAGAACGAGGTTAACGCGTCCGTCTCCAGCGTCGTGCCGTGGATTAAGCTGCGCCGGGTGGAAGCCGGGCTGAGCTACAAGTTCCGCCGCCGCGCCTACATTAGCAGCCGGCCGTTGCTGCTCGACCCCATCCACCGTGGCCGCCTCGACAAGCGCTGGGAAATCAGCCCGACGCTCAACGTGAACATCATCCGGTCCCTCGACGCCGCCGTCTATTTCACCTATGAACAGCGCCGTGTGGATTCGCCCGATCCCCGGGTGCCTTTGGTCAAGGACTTCACTCGCCACGAATATGGCTTGGCATTGACCTACATGCTCAAGTGACCCGAACCCGATCCTAAAGAATGCAAAAGCGGCGAGCCTCACGGTTCGCCGCTTTCTTATTGTCCAACATGATCGAGGAGGGGCGGATCTTAGATCCGCCCGTATCATCAAATTAGAATGTCCGGCCCTTCCATGGCACCCGGCGCGATGCCGCCAGAAAGTACATAATTCCCAGGCCGTACATGCAGGCGAAGATCGGATACATCGGTACCAGAATCATCAGCCGCTTCAGACGATACTGCCGCAGCATTTTGCCAAGCACCATGCCGTCTCCCAGCATGAGAAAGGTGAATGGCAGCAGGAATTCCCATCCCAGATAGAACGGCCACAGCGGCATCGTGACATGCGTAATGGTTCCGAAGATAATCACCGCTTTCCCCTGCCAGTTCGTATAGCGGAACCCCTTCATCCAGCGCCGGCGCTGCCGTGCCAGTTCGGCAATGGACTGCAAAGGACGCGTGAAAATCCTGACCTCAGGATTCGCCGGAAAAACCACCTGCCACTTGCCGGACTGCTTAATGGCCATCAGCAGCGCAATGTCGTCGATGTCCGTGTATTCCAGACCGCGAAAAGTCCCGATGCCGTGATACGCTTCGCGCCGCACCGTATAGTTGTTGCCGATCAGCGCCTGCGGATGGCCCTTTCCCGACAGACCCGCGCTCGCACCCAGCAGGAACATCCAATCCAGCGTCTCAAACCACGTGAGGGGATACTTGGCCTGCATCTCCGGGTGCGGCAGCGTTGTTCCGCACACCATACCGACATTCGGCGCAAAGAAAGACACCATCGCCTTCACCCAACCTGAAGGCACGATGCAATCTGCGTCCGTCATCAGCACGATCTCGCCCGTGGCACGGTCAAGCCCTTGCGCCAGTGGCCGGGTCTTCAGAATCAGTTTGTCGCCGGGCACCGTCACTACGTCGATAACTTCATAGCGGCAGGCAAAACGATTCTTATAGGACAGCGCGATCTCCCGCGTCCGGTCCTCGGAGTCATCGTTGACCACGATCACTTCCATCTTCTCCGCGGGGTAGTCGGCGGTCAGCAGCGAATCCAGCAGGCAATGCAGTTGTGCTTCTTCGTTGCGCACCGGCACCACAACACTGACCATCGGGAAATCATTCCGGGTCTGATAGTGACCATGTATTCCGCGCGACAGATAGGCGGCGATCAGAAGATATACGAAGCAGGTGCCAAGAAGAATGAGCAGTAGCGTCACGTGTTGTTACCAGAGATGAAAGTAGATGGTAATAACGGAACGAAAGTCCAGCCACGTTTTCCCACTTCATCGGCGAGGCGGGGAAGGAGGCGCACGACGCGCGCGGTCGTCGGATGCCCGTCATGCAGCACGATGATCGCGCCCTCGTGCAACTGCGGTTGTAACCGCTGCCAGAGTTGCTCGTCCGTCTGCTCCGTCCAATCCGAAGCAATGACGGACCACAGCACGCCGGCATAGCCGAGGCGTTCAAGGACACCTTGCGTCCAGTTATTGTATTGCCCGAAACAGGGCCGGAAAAAGGAACACCGCTCGCCGGTGCCGGCGGTCAGGATCGCGTCGGCGGCCCTCAGACTCTCTTCCTGATAGGTCCCCGGCCGCCAGAGAAAACTCTTGTGCTGGAAGGAGTGATTCGCCACCGCATGCCCCGCCGCGCGGGTTTCCTCCACCAGTGATGGCGCGGCGGCGGCGCGTTCTCCCACCAGAAAATGCGTGCTGACAATGCCGAGTCGCGCCAGCTCGGCAAGGAGAGACGGAGTGGTCTGCGCATCCGGCCCATCGTCAAAGGTCAGAGCGACAGCGCCGCTGTGTGGCGGCAGTCGCCACAGCCAGCGGCGGAAGATCTTCTCACGTAATCTGACAGCCATGAAAGTATGTCAACTGACCGTTTCGGCCTCGTTGCGCGAACGAACCATTCGGCGCATGCGGACAATCCCGCGCTTGACCCCGAACGGCAGCGTCGTCGTATGATAGGAATTGCCTTTCCAGCGGTAAGGCACCAGCAAACCTCCGACGCCGAACACCGGAGTCAATACCGTGTGCAAGGCGACAAACGGCAGAAAATAGCGTAGCAACTCCCGCTCGCCAAAGATCCGGCAGCCCGCACGAATCGTAAAATAGTCCCATGCTGCTTTCCATGCCGCAATCCCCAAGATGGGCAGCGCGCACCATGGCGCGGCAAGCATTATCAATGGCGCGGCGACCCAAAGCAGGTAATAAGCATACATGCCGAAGAGAAAGACTGACATGCTTTTGCGGTACGCCAACCCTTTGGAGGCCCAGCGGATGCGCTGCGAAAACACGTCGCGAACCGTTCGCACCGGCAGCGACCGCACAATGCTCTCCGGTTCCGTGGCAAACACCACTTTCCACGACGTTAACTTGGAAACCCGCTGCGCAAACAGCACGTCGTCACCCGATACCAGCGTCGCAATGCTTCCGAATCCGGCAATCTGTTCATAGACGCTTCGCCGGTACGCAAGATTGGACCCGTTGCAGCTCGACGGCACACCCGCGCCTGCGGCGCCTGCCGCCAGAAGCTGCTGTGCGAAGAAGTCCAGCCATTGAATCTTCTGCCAGGCCGGAACCGCCGCTTCCGGAAGATCGAACACCGTGAGCCCCGCCACCACGCCGGTATCTTCCGTCATATGCGAGACCATCGTGCTCAGCCACGAGCGATCATAGGTACAATCGGCATCGGTGGTCACGATAATCTCCCCGCGCGATTCGCGAATTCCCAGCGCCAGCGCGTTCTTCTTCGGCGAAACCGGATACGGTACCGTTACCGTCAACACGCGCACGCGGTCGGATGACTGCACAAAGTCCTGTAGAATCGCCGCCGTTCCGTCCGTGCTGCGGTCGTCCACCACAACCACTTCCCACCAGCCCTTATAGTTCTGATGGAGCAGCGACTTCAGCGTGCGCTCCAGCACTCGCGCTTCATTTCGCGCCGGAATGATAATGCTGACTGAAGGCAGATACCCGGTAGTCTGCGACGCGATTCGGCGCAGTTTCACCAGACCCCGCAAAAAACCGGACAGCACCAATCCGTAGATCAGACTGAGCAGCGCAAGCACGGAAACAAAAAGTACCGACAGGCTCATGCGGCATCAACCTTTGGCTTGGACAGCGGCAATCCTCGGAGCGTATTGATAAACGGCAGACCGATCAGACTCGGCACGAACACATTGATCGTAAACAGCACCAGCGAAGCGGCCACGGACACCGAAGGCTCCACACCCAATCCGCGAAAACAATACACGGCAACCCACTCGCCGACGCCGAGGCTCCCCACTGAAATCGGCAGCGCGCCTTTCAGGAAAAATGTCAACAGCGCCGCCAGCATTCCGGCAAACACCGGCACAGGCGCTCCCATCGCGCGCAACAGCAGCACGAACTGCAGCAGGGCGGAGGCCAGCGCTGCCGCCGCCAAGGCCAAATAGAGAATTCCGCGCGCCGGTCCCGCGGGCTTCAGAACGTCAATCGCTCGTTCCATCTTCTCCCGGAACGGCAGCTTGGACGCCAGCCAGTTCAATGGCCGGAACATGCTCCGCGGAAACACTCCCAGCACCAGCAGCAGCAGCCCCGCTACAACCACGATGGCGCGCATCCAGGCATTCGGCATCACATACGGCGGCGCCCAGCCCAGCCACGGCAGCATTACAATCGCCAGCAATCCGAATCCGTTAATCGTGATCGCGCTGTAGCCCCGCTCAATCGCCGATACTCCAATGGCCCGCGAAAGCGAACAATTATGCAGCGCCAGCGCGCGCCCGAATTGCCCTACGCGTCCGGGAGTGACCAACCCCAGCGTGAATCCCACCCAGTACGATTTGTGAATATCCGCGCGGCTGACCCCTTTGCCGGCTTCCCGTGCAAGAATCGCCCAGCGGATGTACTGCAAATACTGCGTCGGAATCCACAGCAGGCACACCCAGAACAGAAGATGCAGATCAAGTGTCTGAACGGCATCCCACACCTGATGCCAACTTACCTGCCAGAACAGAAGCACGAACAACCCCGCGGTCAGCCCGATCCGCAGCACGATCTTCCACGGATTCGTCGGGCCGGAGGTCGGCGTTTGCGCAAGATCCCCGAGATCCTCGGAGGTGCGGGCCGAAGTTTCGCCGTGCGAAATTTCGGTGGTCATACCGCGCCGGTCGTCGGTGCCGTCGTGGTGCGATGGGTGCGGGCTTGCCATGAAAAAGATGGAAACAAAGACAGCACCGCCCGTATCAAAAGATAGACGGGCAGGCAAATCTCAGCCGTCAAAAACTCCAATGTAGAAAGCCGGATCTCATAACAGCGG
Organism: bacterium; assembly: GCA_036504735.1. Lineage (NCBI taxonomy): Bacteria > bacterium. Next base: position 198,863 of record DASXUQ010000005.1, on the reverse strand, counting down.
CAGAAGGCGCGAACCGCAATGCCTTCAATCAGCAAGCGCCCCGTCATTGCCGCCAGCAGAAATCCCAGCAGTTCGGGCACGAATACGGTTGCCGCCAATACGGCGAGCAGTCCCAGAGTGCTCAAAATCGATAAAATGTAAATCAGCCGCCAGTGAAGCGGATAATAGCGCGTTGTGCTCTGATGGCGGATCGTCGCGTTCACCTGCTGGCCCATCGTGGGCCGCCGCAGATGTTCCACCACCGACTCTGCACCCCGCGCATACCCGACCTGCCAGCCATGTCGCGCAATGGCCTGAGCCATCAAATCGTCATCCCCCGAAGCCACCTGCGCATGGGCAATCCCGCCCACCGAATCGAATGCGGCGCGGCGATAGGAGAAATTGCCTCCCGAGGCGGAGGCCGGAGAGCCCCAGCCAATAGCCGAGGCCGATGTGTAACTGATCAAAATGCGTTCGAGCCGCAAAAGCCGATTCACAAACCCTGCCTCCACGGGGGGAAGCACCGGCCCCGTGGCCGCACCCGTCTTCTGCCTGTAACTGCTTACAGCACACGTTGCCCAGCCCGGTTTGACCAGACAGTCTGCATCGGTAAAGAGCAGCAACTCTCCCTTCGCCTGGGCAACCCCAAAGGCAATGGCGTTCTTCTTAGGACCCATACCGGCAGGGCAGGGGGGAGCACTTAGTACCCGCAAACGGCCACCGCTTTCTACCGCCAGACCTTCCGCAAGTGCTCGTGTCCCATCGGTGGAATGGTCATCCACGAAAATCAGTTCCGTGAGCTGCGGATCATAGTCTAACTGTAGCAGGGACCTGAGGCAGCCTCCCACATATCGCTCCTCATTGCGTCCAGCCACAATGATGGATATAGGCGGCATTTTCGCACCGGCTTTGACACTTTGGACAAGCCAGCGAAGCACGCCAAGCGCCCAAAAGAGCGAGACAGCCACAGCCAGAGTTAGAAGGATGATACTTCCAAACCACATAGCCGGGGCTATATCAGAATTTACCAAAAAATTGGGGCTCATGGATCGGTTCAATATACCCAAAGCGTCACTTAATTGCAAGCGGATTTCAAGGAATATCATAATCCTGTGAACAGTTCAGGCCTACTTTCCTGCATCGGGACTCCCCATGTCAAAGAGGCACCGCCTAAACATCCGGGGTTGCTATTTTGTGTATGTTTTAGTAAATTGCGACGCTATAACGTACCTTGGTAAGCTGGGAGTGCGAGGAGGATTCGCACCCTGCTATAGTGATGTTAACCTCAGGTCTTCATGGTGGATCCCCAAAAAGAGATCGAACGGCTGCGCGCCGAGATCGCCCACCACGATCATTTGTACTACGGCAAGGCCGAGCCGGAAATCTCCGACGAGGAATACGACCGTCTGTTCAAACGGCTGAGGGACCTCGAAAGCCGCCATCCCGAGTACATTACGCCCGATAGCCCTACCCAGCGGGTGGGTGAAGCCCCGCACGCTGGCTTCAAGGTCGTCAAGCATCCTTTTCCGCTGATCTCGCTCGACAATTCCTATGACGAAGCGGATATCCGGGAGTTCCACGAACGTGTAGTATCCGGGCTGGAAGGGAAGCAACCGGAGTATGTCTGCGAATTGAAATTTGACGGCGTCGCCGTCCTGCTGACGTACGAAAACGGAACGATTTTGCAGGCCGAAACCCGTGGCGATGGTCTCTTCGGAGATGACATTACGGTCAATATCCGCACCATTCGCCGCCTGCCGCTAAAGATCTATCCCAAGGATCACCAAGCCCCGGATCCTTTGGTCTATATTCGCGGCGAAGTCTACATGAACAAGGCAGACTTCGTCAACCTGAATGAAGAGCGTGTGGCCGAAGGCGGCAAGGCTTTCGCCAATCCCCGCAACTTCACGGCGGGCACCCTGAAGACGCTTGACCCCGCCACCGTGGCTCGCCGCCGCCTGTCCATTGTCTGTTACGGCTACGACACGCTGCGCGCCGATGGAGTCGCTTCGCAAGCTGAAGCCCTGGTAAAGTTGGCGGATTTGGGCTTCCCCGCCAGCCCCCACTGGGCTCTCGCGCATTCCATCGATACCGCCATAGATTTCTGGCGCAAATGGCAGGATGAACGGGATAAACTGCCCTTCGAAATCGACGGGGTAGTGCTCAAGGTCAATTCCTTCGCCGACCAGCGGCGACTCGGACTTACAGCGCGTTCCCCACGCTGGGCCATGGCCTTCAAGTTTTCCGCCCGTCAGGCCCGGACTCGCCTGAATCAGATTCTTCTGCAGATTGGCCGCACCGGAACCATCACCCCGGTGGCTGATCTGGAGCCCGTTCCACTCGGCGGCGTCACTATCCGCCGCGCGACGCTGCACAATTTCGAAGAGATCGAACGCCTCGGTGTGCGCGAAGGCGATACTGTAGTGCTCGAGCGCGGCGGGGATGTCATCCCCAAAGTCGTCGAGGTGGACCTTTCCGAACGCGTCGCCGACTCAAAGTCCTATCACCCGCCGAAGAAATGCCCCTTCTGCGGGGCTAAGCTGGAGAAGGTGGAAGGTGAAGTCGCGCTGCGCTGCCCCAATCCGGATGATCCGGAAGTCATCAAGCGCCAGATCGAGCACTTTGCCTCACGCGATGCCTTGGACATCGAAGGCCTTGGCTCTGAGACCGTGAATCTGTTGGTCAATGAGGGCTTGGTAAAGGACTTTGCTGATCTGTTTGAGCTGACCCTCGAGCAACTCTTGAACCTTGCGCGCTTCGCCGACAAATCCGCGCGCAACCTGCTTCAAGGTATTGAACAGGCCAAGACCAAACCCCTCGACCGCCTCATTTTTGGCTTGGGTATCCGTTTTGTTGGAGAAGGCACCGCCCGCACGTTGGCCGTCCGCCTGGGAAGCCTCGACGGTCTTGCTCAAGCCGGCGAAGAGGAGCTTCAGGCAATTCCTGAGGTCGGCCCGCGGGTTGCCCTTGCCATTTTCGAGTACTTCCGCGAGCCCAAGGTCGAAAAAACGCTGCGCAAGCTCAAAAAAGCAGGCGTCAGGTTCGAACCTGAGACACCCGTCAAGCACGGGGACAAACTCGCCGGACAGACCTTTGTCATCACGGGTTCTCTGGTATCCATGTCCCGCGATCAGGCCGAAGCGGCCATCGTCGCGCTGGGCGGACGACCGACCGGTTCGGTATCCAAAAATACCAACTACGTGGTGGTAGGGGAGAACCCAGGATCCAAATACGACAAGGCTTTGACCTTGCAGATCCCTCTCCTGACTGAAAACGATTTTCTTAAGCTGATCGGAAAGTGACCTCGCGGTTGCGCTCCGCTCTTTTCCCTGTTCAACATCGAGATTACGGAACCCTTTAAACATGGCGACGACTGCTGACATCCGCAAAGGCCTGACTGTTCAGATGGAAGGCCAAATTTTCCTGATCGCTGACTTCCAGCATGTGAAGCCGGGCAAAGGCGGTGCCTTTGTGCGGATTACACTGCGTAACATCAAAACAGGCCGCGTCATCGAGCGCACGCTCAATTCCGGCGCGTCCCTCGATATCGTGCGCGTCGAAACGCGCGATATGCAGTTCCTTTACCACGACGGCGACGGCTACAACTTCATGGACCAGGAGTCCTTCGAACAGATCGTACTCGGCCCGGAACTGGTCGGCGACAACGGCAAGTGGATGAAGGACGGGGTCGTCTGCCGCGTCAGCTTCCTCCAGGACGTTCCCCTCAGCATGGAAGTCCCCAACTTCCTTGAACTGCAAATCACCGAGACCGCGCCCGGCGTCAAAGGGGATACCGTGTCCGGCTCCGGCAAACCCGCCACTCTCGAGACCGGCGCGGTCGTGCAAGTCCCGTTCTTCGTGGATCAGGGCGACGTGATTCGCGTTGACACGCGCACCTCGGAGTATTTGGACCGCGTGAAGCGCTAACGACCGTCCGGTGAACTGATTATGGATTACCGGGCTCTGCTTGCGACGGTTTCCGTCGCGGCAGGCATTGTTTTGGGGACGGTCGCCGCCGTCAAGGCATGGCGGCGTCGCAAGCCGGTTGCAGTGTTCGGAGTGTATGGGGTGCTGTTCTTCGGAGTAGCGCTTCTCCTCTGGAAAGGCAGAGCGCCGCATAGCCTGCCCGCACCGGTTGCCGAGGCTCCGGCCTTTCTGACCATGCCGGAACCTGTGGTTCCCGTACGGGTACAACCAATGCCATCTGTCCCGTTCGTAAGGAAGAAAGCCAAGCCAGCCGGCCCGCAGGAGCCCGACTCCATGCTGCCGGAATGGCGGCTCTACCGGGCTCTGTCCCGGGCCTTCGATTCGCTTGAAGTCGTCATCCCACGACAAAACACGCCGGAAATCAGACCGGACTCCGGTGCGGTGCCCGAACCGCATAGCGCGGGAAGCACGCCGCACCCCACAGGGGACTCTCCGCCGCGCAAGCGCCGGACTCCCGTTTGACAGTTACTGAGCAGCGACATCCGCGCCACGATGCATGTGGCCCGGACGTGAGCGAACAGGAACGGATCCAGCAGGCAACGCACATTTTGCTCCCTGGGCCGCAGATTAGGAGGACGTTTATGGCCGCTACGCGACCGAAGATCGAAAAAAGCCGCATCGAGCTTCAAGATATCAAGAAGCTCATTGAAATGATTGAGAAAAGTCCGATCACCGAGTTCGAACTCGTGGACAAAGAGCTGAAGATCCGGATCTCGAAGAACGGCGTCGCGAACTCTGCTGTTCACATGATGCCCGCTCCGGCAATGACCGTCGCCGCGCCTGCCGCTCCCGTGGCTGCTGCGCCTGCCGCCCCGGTCGCGGCGCCGCCTGCCGACAGCAAACGCCAGCTTCATGAGATCAAGTCGCCGATGGTCGGAACCTTCTACCGCGCACCGTCTCCCGATGCGGAGCCGTACGTGCGCATGGGGGACACCGTCGAACCCGGTAAGGTGATTTGCATTGTCGAGGCGATGAAGCTCATGAATGAGCTGGAATCCGAAGTCCGTGGCCGCATCGTCGAAATCGTGGTCGAGAATGCGCAGCCCGTCGAATTCGGCCAGATTCTCTTCCGTGTAGACACCAGCGTGGCCTGATGTTCGAAAAAGTACTTATTGCCAACCGAGGCGAAATCGCCCTGCGGATTATCCGCGCCTGCCGCGAGATGGGAATCAAGTCCGTCGCCGTGCATTCCACGGCTGACCGTGACGCGTTGCACGTGAAGTTCGCGGATGAGTCCGTGTGCATCGGACCGCCGCCGTCTTCCGAGAGTTATCTCCAACCCAAGGCTCTCATTGCCGCGGCGGAGATCACCAATGCCGACGCCCTCCATCCCGGCTATGGATTTCTGGCGGAGAATGCCGACTTCGCGCAGATTTGTATCGATCACGGTCTTGTCTGGATCGGCCCCGATCCCTCGGTCATCAACAAGATGGGCCACAAGTCCGAAGCCAAACGCACCATGCAGGCCGTCGGGTGTCCGGTGATTCCCGGCAGCGATGGTCCCGTCAGCGGTGTCGCCGAGGCACGCCGACTTGCCGAAGAGATGGGCCTGCCCATCATGATCAAGGCCGTCGCCGGTGGCGGCGGACGCGGTATGCGGCTGGTGACCCGCATGGAGAATCTCGAATCGTCCTTCGAAATGGCACACGCCGAAGCCGAAGCGTCGTTCAATAACGGCGACCTCTATGTGGAGAAGGCGATTCTCGAACCCCGTCATGTGGAGATTCAAATTCTCGGCGACGGCAAGGGCGGCTGCATTCACCTCGGCGAGCGGGACTGCTCCACGCAGCGCCGCCATCAGAAGTTGATCGAGGAATCTCCGTCCCCCGTGGTGACTCCCGACCTGCGGCAGCGCATGGGCAAGGTCGCCTCGGAAGCCGCTGCGGCCATTGGCTACGCGTCCTGCGGCACGATGGAGTTCCTGGTGGACCGCGACCTCAATTTCTACTTCATGGAAATGAACACGCGTATTCAGGTGGAGCATCCCGTTACCGAAATGGTGACCGGTGTCGATCTCGCCAAGGAACAATTGCGCGTCGCCCTCGGCGAGCCGCTCCTGAAGCAGAGTTCGATTCAGTTCAGAGGCCACGCCATCGAGTGCCGTATCAACGCCGAAGATCCCAGCCGCAGTTTCATGCCTTGCCCGGGCAAAATTACGGCGCTGAATATACCCGGCGGCCCCGGAATCCGTGTGGACACCCACATCTATCAGGGCTATACGATTCCCCCGTATTATGACAGTCTGATTGCTAAACTCATCGCCTGGGGCCGCGACCGCTCCGAAGCCATCGCCCGCATGCGCCGCGCCCTCGATGAATTCGTCGTTGAAGGCATCAAAACGACGATTCCGTTCCATCAGAAGGTTCTGCTGCTCGAACAGTTTATCGCCAGTGACGTACACACCAAGTGGGTTGAAGAATTCATGGAGCGGGAGGCTGCTAAAACAGCTTCTTGACCAAGTATGAAGGGCTACACGTTCCTCGGATTGTGTTTCGTTTTGTGCGCGATCCTGCTTGCCACAAGTTGCAAACAGGATGACAAGGCCGTCGGCCCGGAGCCTGTGCTTCCGGATGGTACGCAGCTGATGTTCGCCAATTGCGATCCCTTCAGTTTCCGTCATCAGGTCGGTTTGCAGGAATCGGTCACACTGGTGTCCGATCCGACTCTTGCTTGTGACGGCAGTGTCGAGTTTGTCGCGGGGGAGACCGCCTCGTGGACCAGCGCCGGATTTCAGATCCCGGCAGGGACCTACCGCGAAGGATTCCATCTCGCGCTCAACCGCACGATCAATGGCGCCGAAATTCCGGCAGTCATCCAGACATCGTTTCGGGGCCTCGCCACCCAGTTCACACGGGTGGACACCATGCCTGTCGGCAACAGCGGCGAAGCACTGAATAAGGTCATTGAAGCGGCGCAGACCGGAACCGTTGGCATGTTGGATTCCGCTCGCACGGTGACCTTCACCGTCACGGCCCTCAGCGGACGGTTTACGGCAAATCTCAACCGGGGAGTGGAAGGATCTTTCGTAAAGATCGGAGCCGATCCTTCGACGCTCTGCCAGTTCCGGGTCTATCTCGATTCGCAACACGGCATCGCCTTCGATACGCTGCATGCGTTCGATCTCTCCTTTCATAGCACTGCCGGCGCGGTCAGCGACTCGATTTTCCTCGACTTCACCCACGGCGCGCACATGCTCACCGACAGCCGTATTCAACTCGGCGACAAATATGGCGTGACGTACCTTGCCGCCGCCTCGGGCGGGTGCCGCGATACGCTCTCTTTCTGGGCCATTCCCCCGATGCAGTCTTACCGCCGGGATAACCTTGGCGTCTTTCCCGCCGGGAATATTATCTCCGATGGCCGCGATGTATTTCTCTACGGGGTGTATGCTGCGCCGGACTCGTCTCCCTGCGGCATCGTTCGCGTGGTTAGGGATTCGACAACCGGTCACCCCATCGTAAGTCATCCGGTTTATAACTGCAACGATCAGATCAGTGTCGAGTACGACCGCGTCGCGCACCTCGTTTGGGTCATAGAGCATTCGACCGGCCCCGACACCGCGTGGGGCTATTCCATCGAAGGTGTTCTCGACTCCACCGTGATCGCCGATTCCTTCCCCATCGGAAGGCTTTTTCAACAATACTGGGTTGTGGACCAATCCTCGGCTCAGGATCCTCTTCGCCGGGAAATCGCCCGTTACCCCTTCACCGGCGGCAGCGCGGTTTCCACCCAGGCCTACCCCACCGAACTTACGGAGCAGTTTGCAGGTGGTGCGGGGCTCGGTTTCCCCGGCGCCGCGGTCAACGACAGCACATGGTCGGTTCATGTCTTCAACCCGGACGGTCATTGGATCAGCGCCTTCAGCGTCGACGGTGCGGGTACCGGCACCAGTGTCCGACTCGTCATGGCCGACAGTGTCATCGTCTACTCCGTGTCGTACAGCGGCTTCTCCCAGACCGTTTACAGACTTTCCCCCAACTAATTCACGCCCGGGGCCTGTTCGGCTCTTGGGCAACCTGATAGGACTCCTACTGCAACGCGGCGGCGGGCGCATTGCCTGTTCGCCATAAACTTTTGAGGAAGCTATGAACATTCCACAGGATTTGCTCTACACTAAGGATCACGAATGGGTTCGCGTTGAAGGCGACACCGCTGTGGTCGGTATCACGGATTATGCCCAGGGCGAACTCGGCGACGTCGTCTTTGTCCAGTTGCCGTCCGTCGGCACCAAGGCCTCGCAAGGCCAGTCCATCGGTTCGATTGAGGCCGTCAAGGCCGTAGCCGACATCTACTCGCCCGTTTCCGGCGATGTGATCGAAATCAACAACGTGCTGAATGACAATCCCGAGACCATGAATCAGGATCCATACGGCAAGGGTTGGGTAGCCAAATTCAAGCTGTCCAATTTCTCCGCCGAGCGCGCCAACCTGCTCAATGCCGCGGCGTATTCCGCTCTGGTCTGACATTCCTCGTTACGTTCCCCAACTTTTGCTAACGGCTACTGACTAATGAGATATATTCCTCTTACCCCCGAAGATCGCGAGCAGATGCTCCGCGAGATCGGGGTTTCATCATTGGATGAACTTCTGACCAATGTGCCGGATGCCCTCCGGCTCAAGCGGCCGCTGGATCTTCCCCCCGGCAAGTCCGAATGGGAAGTGACCCGCGCGATGACCGCTCTGGCTCGGAAGAACCTCCATTCCGCCGACCTCACCAGTTTCCTCGGTGCGGGCAGCTACGACCACGTCGTGCCGGCGGCCGTCAATGCCCTCGCGGGCCGCAGCGAATTCCTCACCGCGTACACTCCCTATCAACCGGAAGTGTCGCAGGGTACGCTGCAAACTATCTATGAATTCCAGTCCATGATCTGCGAGCTGTTCGGCATGGATGCCGCCAACGCCAGCATGTACGACGGCGGCACCGCCCTTGGCGAAGCCGTCATGCTTGCCGCCGGCCACACCCGCCGCAATCGCGTGCTCTGGCCGTCCAGCGTTCATCCCCACTATCGCAAGGTCACGCAGACCCTCGGACATCCGTCCGGACTGCGCTTCGATCTGCTTCCCATGCAGGATGGCAAACTTGCTCCGGACGCCCTGTCGTCCACGCTGAATTCTGATGTTGCTGCCGTGGTCTTCCAGTATCCGAACTTCTTCGGCGTGGTGGAGAACCTTCAGCCGCACATCAAGGCCGTGCAGGACGCCGGCGCACTCGCGATTGTTGTCGCCGATCCCATCGCTATGGGCGTTCTGGAAGCTCCGGGCAACTGGGGCGCTGATATCGTCGTCGGCGAAGGCCAGTGCCTGGGCAACTACCAGTCTTACGGCGGCCCCTATGTCGGGCTCTTTGCCGCTCGCGAGAAACTCATGCGCCGCATGCCGGGCCGGATCGTCGGCGTCACCAAGGACGTCGATGGCCGCCGTGGGTATGTGCTCACTCTGCAGACGCGCGAGCAGCACATCCGCCGCGACAAAGCCACCTCCAACATCTGTACCAATGAAGGCCTCATTGCCGCGCGCGCCACGTTCTACATGGCGATGCTCGGCCCGCAGGGCCTGCGCGGTGTGGGCGAAGCCTGCATGAATCTTTGCGCCTATCTGCGCCAGCAACTCCAGACGATTAAGGGTGTGCAGTTCCCCTTCAGCGGCCCGCACTTCAAAGAATTCGTCATCAAGCTCGAAGGCCAGGATATCGCCGCGTTCCTCGAGTTCATGGCCAAGCGCCGGATTCTCGCTGGCATTCCGCTCAAGCGTTTCCGCGTCAAAATGGACGACGCCCTGCTCGTGGCGGTCACCGAAAGCCGTACGAAAGAAGAGCTGGACCAGTATGTGGCGAGTGTCCGCGACTTCATGGGAGGGCAACGCTAATGCCGAAGAAGAGAAATGTCCGCAGTCTGCAATCGGAAACTCCGCTGATCTTCGAACTCAGCCACCCCGGCCGCGTCGGCTACGATGTGCCCGCCGTGCCCGGCGTCGCCAAAGCAGCCGCGCTTCCCGCCGATCTGCAACGCAAGACCTTGCCGCGCCTGCCCGAGGTCTCCGAAAATACCGTGATGCGCCACTACACCAATCTCTCCGTGCGCAATCACCACATCGACCGTGACTTCTACCCGCTGGGTTCCTGTACCATGAAGTACAACCCCCGCGTTAATGAAGAAGTGGCCGCTATGCCCGGCTTCTCCGCCATTCACCCGCTGCAACCCGCCATCACCTGTCAGGGTGCGCTCGAAGTCGAGTACCAACTCGCTCGCGCGCTCGCCGAAATCAGCGGGATGGATGCGGTGACGCTCCAGCCGTCCGCCGGCGCGCAGGGTGAACTCACCGCGCTGCTCATGTTCCGCGAATATCACGTCAAGACCGGCGGCACGCCGCGCAAGAAGGTGATTATTCCTGACAGCGCCCACGGCACCAATCCCGCGTCCATCGTTATGGCGGGGTATGAGGTGATCGAACTTCCCAGCGGCCCCGATGGTCTCGTCGACGTCGAAGGTCTGAAGAAGGTGCTCGATGCCGACGTCGCCGCCTTGATGATCACCAATCCCAACACAGTCGGCCTGTTCGAATCTCGCATTGCCGAAATCACGAAGCTTGTGCACGACGTGGGCGGCCTCGTTTATATGGATGGCGCCAATCTCAACGCTCTGCTCGGCATTGCTCGTCCCGGCGACATGGGCTTCGACGCCTGCCACATTAACCTGCACAAGACCTTCTCCACGCCTCACGGCGGTGGCGGTCCGGGCAGCGGTCCCGTGGCCGTGAAGGCGAAGCTCGAGCCGTTCCTGCCTTCTCCCGTTGTGGTAAAGGTCGACAACGGTTTCGAATGGGATTGGGAACGCCCCAATTCCATCGGCCATCTGCACACCTTCTTCGGCAACTTCGGTGTTCATGTCCGCGCCCTGACCTACATTCTCTCCATGGGCGGCGACGGCCTGCATCTTGTCAGCGAAGCGGCTATCATCAATGCCAACTACGTGCGCGCCAAGCTGTGCGATGCCTACGAACTGCCGTACAAGGCCTATTCGATGCACGAAGTCGTCTTCTCCGGCGACCGTCAAAAATCCAGGGGCGCGCGCACGGCGGACATCGCCAAGCGCCTGCTCGACTACGGCTTCCATCCGCCGACAGTCTACTTCCCGCTGATTGTCCACGAAGCCCTGATGATTGAGCCGACCGAATCCGAGACCAAGGAAACGCTCGACGACTTCATCGACGGCATGCTGCAAATCGACGCGGAGATCACGGAGAATCCCGACCTCGTTCGCAATGCTCCGTATACCACGCCCGTGCGCCGTCTCGATGAGGCCACCGCGGCGCGTGCCCTCAATATCTCCTTCTACAAGCGCGGGTAGTCGACACCGATGACGGCGCCAGCTTTTGAACCCGGTACAGCCGAAAGCGGCGCGGCAGGATGGCTCGACAAACTCGGGCTTTCCAGCTACGTTGCCATCGACCTCGAGACCACAGGACTCGATTCCTCGGTCAATCAGATTATCGAGGTCGGTGCGGTTCGGTTCAGAAATGGCGTTCCCGATTCGGAGTTCCGCTCATTTGTTCGGGCGGATCGCCCGCTCGATCAGTTCATTATCGAACTGACCGGCATCACCGACAAAGACCTGACCGGCGCCCCCGCGTTCGCCGATATCGCGAATGACCTTCTCGATTTCATCGGCACGGATCCGCTGGTCGGTCAAAATGTCGAATTCGACTTGGGCTTCCTGCGTGCGGCGGGAGAGAATCTGCTCCCCCGCACGCAGGGTGACCGCTTGGCGTTCTTTCAGGCGCGAGTCCTCGACACGGCGCTGCTATCCCGCACCTTTTGGGCGGAGTTCCCCAGCTTTTCGCTGGCATCCCTCTGCCGCGCCTTCGGCGTACAACTTGTGCAGGCACATCGCGCCCTCGACGATGCCCGCGCCACGGGCGAAGTCCTCGCGCGCATGATGCAGTCGCTTCCTTCCCGCGTCTGGGAAGAGTTGGCCCGCGAGTTGAATTGGCTCGTCTCCGGAACCACGCATCGCAGTCGCTTCTTCTTTTCCGCTCTCGAAGAGGTAACCACCGGACTCGGCAGACCAGAATTTCCTCAGATCTCCGATGGGGAAGAGGATGAAGAACCTGCCGCGACACCCGATCTGGATCAGCTTTTCGGCAAGGACGGCGTCTTCGAAAAGAAGCTGCCGTTCTTCCGTTTTCGCCCCATGCAGCTTGAACTTGCCAAGGCGGCGGAAGCATCCTTCGACCACAACAAGATTTTGCTTGCCGAGGCCCCTACCGGCGTCGGCAAGTCTCTCGCTTACCTTGCGCCCGCGTTGCGCTGGGTGATGGCGGACCCCGAAGCGAGCCGTCAGGTTATCGTCTCCTCGCACACCAAGGTGCTGCAGGAGCAGCTCTTTCGCAAAGACATGCGCGAGATCCACACCGCGCTTGGCCGTGGATTCCGCGCCGCGGTGCTCAAAGGCCGCGCCAACTATCTCTGCAAACGCCGCCTGCGGTCTCTGGTACGTGAGTCCCGCGAACGCCTGACCGATGTCGACCGCATGAATCTTATGCCGCTTCTGCGCTGGTCCGAACTCACGGCCACCGGCGACATCAGCGAGATCAGCGGTTTTAACATCCGCACGTTGCCGTTTCTTTGGACGCAAGTAGCTTCCGATTCTCTGGCATGTGCAGGCTCCGCCTGCGGCGCGGCCAAAGGCGATTTCTATCGCGTCGCTCAGGAGCGCGCCGCCAAAGCCCATGTGCTCTTTGTCAACCACGCGCTGCTCGTCTCCGATCTTCCGCGCTTTACCGGCGGCTTCAAAAAGCTCGTGTTGGATGAAGCGCATCAGATCGAACGCGCTATGGTCGGCGCCATGACGCTCGAAATTTCTCCCGCTCTCTTCCGTAACATGCTCTCCCGGCTCGTGGATGAGCGCACGTCGCGCGGCCTGCTCGGCGCAGTGTCCGCCAAACTGAAGAAGAGCGAGAAATCGTCCAAGGTCGAAGGCGCAACCCCGCTGCTTTCACAGGTGCGCGGCCTCTACGCCACGTCGCGTCAGGCCTTCGGCTATCTTGCCGACCAACTCGTGCGCATGCTCTCCGAGAATGACCGCGCCTCCAAACAGCGCTTCCACGTCGGCCAGCGAATTCACGACGAGATCTGCCGCGCCCTTGGTCCGTTCCTTACCGATTGGAGTGAGTTTTCCTCCGCGCTGAAGAAGTTCACCCTCGAGCTTTCCGATCTGCGCGGCGACGATAAGCTTGCCCCGGAAACTCTGGTCGAACTGCGCAGCGCCTGCGATGGGGTGGAGCAGATTCGCGAGCAACTCGCCCACATGCTTCGCGAAGATGATCCCAACGCCGTTACGTGGGCCGAGTTTGGCCGCAGCCCGCAGCACAACTGGTGCGCGCTCTATGCCGCTCCGGTGTCCGTCGGCAAGATCATGGCTAAGGTTTTCTGGCCGTCCGTCGAAAGTGTCGTGCTCACGTCGGCCACGCTCACCGTTGGCGGAAAATTCGATGTGCTCAAATCGTCCCTCGGCTTGGAATCGCTGCCCCCCGAGCGTCTGTCCGAGTCCATTCTGAGCAGCCCCTTCCGCCTGTCCGAGCAGATGCGCACCTTTGTCCCCACCTATCTGCCCGCGCCGCGCGCCGGCGATGGTGGACATTCCGATGCGACGGTTGACCTGATCGCCAAGCTTGTGGAGCGCTTCCCGCGTGGCACGCTCATTCTCAGCACCTCCAATGTGCTGGTTGACAAATTGACCACTGCGCTGAACCCCGTCGCTCGCAAGGCCAATCGCCGCCTGCTCAGCCAGGGCGCCAGCGGCTCTCTGGCGGAAATGGTGGCCGAGTTTCGCAAGCAGGGAAATGCTATCTTGGTCGGCGCCGCCAGCTTCTGGGAAGGGATTGATGTGGTCGGCGACGCGCTGCAGATTCTCATCGTTACCCGCATTCCTTTCGATGTGCCCACCGACCCGTGGGTCGCCGCCCGCAGTGAAGCTCTCACTGATGCCGGGCGCGACGCCTTCTCCGAGTACAGCCTTCCCGTATCGGCGCTGCGCCTTAAGCAGGGAGTCGGCAGACTGATTCGTCATCCGCAGGACCGCGGTATCGCCATCATCACCGATCCGCGCCTGTTCAAGTCCCGCTATGGCCGCGTCATTCGTGAGAGTCTGCCTTCTGCGGCCATCGCCGTTGCCAGTGAGTCCGAACTTTTTCAGGAAACCGAACGCTTTTTCGGTGCGTAATACCATATGTTGACCGGCCTGCATCATATCGGCATCGCGGTTATGGATCTGGAGGACGCCGTTCGCTCGTGGGAAACGATGAGCGGCGGCCAAGTGGTTCACCGCGAGTTTGTGGAAAGCCAGGGAGTGGAAGTGGCCGTCATCGAGATCGGCTCGCTGCGTGTCGAATTGTTGAAGGCTACGCGCGAAGATTCGCCCATCGCCCGCTTCATCTCCGCAAACGGAACCGGTATCCATCACCTTGCGTTAGAGAGTACCTCCGTCGAGGAGGAACTCACGCGAATGAAAGCTTCCGGCGTGCGCCTCATAGACGAAAAGCCGCGCGCAGGAGCTGAAAACACCTCCATCGGGTTTGTTCACCCCCGCGCCTTACACGGCGTGCTCACCGAAGTGGTGGAACGCAAGTTGAAGTGATACTGTACAAAGACATGGCAAGTTTGGAAGATAAACTCCGCGCACTTCCCGATTCGCCCGGAGTCTATCTTTTCAAGGACGATCAGGGAAAAGTAATTTACATCGGCAAGGCCCTTGTACTGCGCAACCGCGTGCGCCAGTATTTTCAGTCGGGGCATGATGGCCGCTACCAATTCGATCATCTCGTCAAGCGCATCGCCGACGTCGAAGTCATTGCGACGGACACCGAACTCGAAGCGCTGATCCTCGAAAATAATCTCGTCCGCGACCGCAAGCCGCGATACAATATCGATCTGCGCGACGATAAATCGTTTCCGTTCCTGCGAGTTTCCAACGAGCCTTTCCCCCGCGTCTTTCTCACCCGTCACCCCGTCCTTGATGGCTCGAGGTACTTCGGACCCTACAGCGATCTGTACCATCTGAAGGGCCTGATTCGCGTGCTGCGCAGCATGCTCAAGATCCGCACCTGCAATCTGCCCCTCACCGAAGACGCAGTGGCGCAGGGCCGGTTCAAGGCCTGTCTCGAGTTTCACATTGGCCGCTGCAATGCTCCCTGCATCGGTAATGAAACGATGGCCGAGTATGCCCGCCGCGTGCGCGATTTTGTCGATGTCGTCAGCGGCAAGGGCAACGATGTCGTGCGGCGTCTGAATCAGGAAATGCAGCGGCTTTCCGACGACCTGAAGTTCGAACAGGCGGCGCAGCTTCGCGATTGGCTCTCCGCCCTCGAGATGCTCACCGAGCGGCAAAAGGTGATCTCCCCCGAGCCCGTGAATCGCGACGTCTTTGGGCTCAAAATCGAAGACGATCTGGGCAGCGCCGTCGTGCTGCAGATCCGCAATGGCCGCATGCTGGGCCGTCTCGATTACCGCCTGAACCACCTCAAAGAGCAGGAACCGGGCGAAATTCTCGAGTCCGCCATCGAGCATTACTACAGCGATCCTGTTTCCATGCCCGATGAGATCTTTCTGCCCTTCGCCGTTCCCGATCAGGATCTCCTTGCCCAATGGCTGCGGGAACGCGCCGGCGGCAAGGTAGACATCCGCATCCCTGAACGCGGCGACAAGGCTCATCTGGTGGAACTGGCCGAGCGCAACGCCGAACTTTGCCTTCAGGGCTACCGGCTGAGCCGTGACGTCAAAGACCGCGTGCCGCAGTCCCTGCGCGAACTGCAGAAACAGCTTTCCCTCAGCAAACTGCCCGACGAAATTATCGCTTTCGACATTTCGACTCTGATGGGCACGGACAAAGTGGCATCCATGGTGATGTTCCGTGAAGGCAAACCCGCGCGCTCCCAGTACCGTGTGTTCAAAATTCGCACCGTCGAAGGCATGGACGATTTTGCGTCGATGCACGAGGTCGTTGGCCGCCGCTTCGCCCGCCTCCAGCGCGAGAACAAACCGTTTCCCGATCTGGTGCTGATTGACGGTGGCAAAGGCCAGCTCGCCGCGGCGGGAGAAGCCCTGGCGGAACTCGGCATCGTGGATCAGCCCATTATCGGTCTGGCCAAGCGTCTCGAAGAGGTCTATCTTCCCGGCGATTCCGAGCCGCAGAATATTCCCAAAACCTCTTCCGCGCTGAAACTTCTGCAGCAGATCCGCGATGAAGCCCACCGCTTCGCCATCACCTATCATCGCAAACTGCGGCGCAAACGATCTCTTCAATCCCTGTTAGATGAGATCGACGGCGTCGGCCCCGCACGCCGCCAGATTATTTTTTCGCATTTCGGCACGGTGCGCAACCTGCAGGAAGCCACCCTCGAACAAATCGAGAGTGTGGATGGAATTCCCAAGGCGGTCGCCGCGCAAATCTTTGCCTTCTTTCACGATAAACAGCAGCAATTGGATCATGTCCAGCCAGACACCGAATAAATATCCGCCCGTCACGCTTGAGCTTGTACTCAAGCATGGGCTTACCGAAGAAGAGTTCAGCCAGATACAGAAGACGCTGGGCCGCATGCCCACCTACGTCGAACTCGGCCTGTATTCGGTGATGTGGTCCGAGCACTGCTCCTACAAGAACTCCATTCTCGAAATCAAACGCCTGCCGCGCAAAAGCCGTCGCGTCGTCGTCGAAGCGGGCGAAGAGAACGCCGGCGTACTCGATATCGGAGACGGCCTGGCCGTCTGCTTCAAAATCGAGAGCCACAATCACCCGTCCGCCATCGAGCCCTACCAGGGCGCGGCCACGGGCGTCGGCGGCATTCTGCGCGACATCTTCACCATGGGTGCCCGGCCCATCGCCGCGCTGAATTCCCTCCGCTTTGGGCCGTTAACCACCCCCCGTAACCGCGAACTCATGCGCGGCGTGGTGCGCGGCATCGGCGACTACGGCAACTGCTTCGGCGTTCCCACCGTTGCGGGCGAGGTGTACTTCGATCCGTCCTACGATGAGAACCCGTTGATTAATGCTATGGCCGTCGGCGTGCTGGATCGTAAGAAAATGGCGCGCGGCGCGGCGGAAGGCACTGGCAATCCCGTCTTCGTCGTCGGCGCGGCTACCGGTCGCGACGGCATTCACGGCGCAACCTTCGCCTCCGAAGACCTGTCCGAAGAGTCCGCTTCCAAGCGTCCCTCCGTGCAGATCGGCGATCCCTTTAAAGAAAAGTTGCTGCTCGAAGCCACGCTTGAACTGGTGGAGTCCGGCGTGCTGGTCGGTATTCAGGATATGGGGGCGGCGGGTATCGCCTGTTCCTGCACCGAAACCGCCGCCCGTGGCAACTCCGGCATCGAGTTTGATGTCAATAAAGTCTCCCGTCGTGAAGCCGACATGACCGCCTACGAGGTTTGTCTCTCCGAGTCGCAGGAGCGTATGCTCGCCATCATCAAGAAGGGCGGGGAAGACGTTGCCCGCCGCATCTTCGACAAGTGGGATCTGCATGCGGACCAGACCGGCGTCGTCACCGATACGGGCCGCTATGTGGTTTATGAGAACGGCGAAATCGTCGCCGATGTCCCTGCCGCCCACCTCGTGCTTGGCGGCGGCGCGCCGCAATACCGCCGGCCCTTTACCCGCCCCGAGTATCTCGATCAGTTGAGCCAGTTCGACATGTCCAAGTTCGCCGAACCGTCGGACTATGATGGCGTGCTCGAACGCCTGCTCGGTTCTCCCAATATTGCCAGCAAACGCTGGGTCTATGAGCAGTACGATCACACCATCGGCGCCAATACGCATGTCGGCGGTGGCCGCTCCGATGCCGCGGTCGTTCGCGTTCCCGGCACCCGCCGTGCGCTGGCTATGACCGTGGATTGCAACAGCCGCTACGTTGCCATGGAGCCCCGTCAGGGCGCCGCCCTGGCCGTCATGGAAGGGGCTCGCAATGTCGCCTGCTCCGGCGCGCGCCCCATCGGCATCACCAATTGCCTCAATTTCGGCAACCCGATGAACCCGGAGACATTTTACTTCTTCCACGAAGCCGTCACCGGAATCGCCGATGCCTGCAAAGCTCTCGACATCCCGGTCACCGGCGGCAACGTCTCTTTCTATAATGAAACCCGTGGCAAGCCCGTTCTGCCCACGCCTGTCATCGGCATGGTCGGTCTGCTGGAGGATGTCGCAAGCGCGGTCACCGTTGGTCTGAAAGCCGAAGGGGATTTCATCGCGCTGCTCGGCCATCTTCAACCGGATCTTGGCGCCAGTGAATATCTGTATCTCGAGCACGGCATTGTCGCTGGCAATCCACCCCATCTCGATTTCGAAACCGAAAAGGCGCTGATTGATCTGCTCGCCGATCTGGCGGACCTTGGCCTCATCCGTTCCGCGCATGACATCGCCGAAGGCGGCCTCGCGGTCACCATGGCTGAAAAGTGCTTGGCCGGCGGCATCGGCTGCGTGCTCACCTTCCCCTGGAAGGGCCGCGCGGTCGAGTCTCTCTTTGCCGAAAGCGCCGGTTGTGCCGTCGTAACGGTCGAACATGCCAATTGGGCGGCCTTCCGCCATGCCGCAGATCAGCACGGCGTTCCCGTCCAAATGCTCGGCAGAGTGGGCGGGGATCGCCTCGTCATTAACGACTGGATTTCCATTCCGGTCGCGCGAATCGAAGCTATTTACGAGAGCGCCATCCCCGTTTTGATGGGTGAGGCCGTGGCTCCGGATGCCGCGCCAACCGATCCGCTGCTGTCCCGGTTGTCATGAGCTGATCCCGGCTGCCTTCGGGACTGGTCACAGAATGAGAAAAGAGCGTCACACGACGCTCTTTTCAGATGCTTTTGCTTGCGCGACCTACCGGCCTTCTTTCCTTCGCCGGTTCGCTTTGCCCTCGTTAGTCAGAATTCTCCACTCGCGCTCCGCCTTTTGCCGGAGATGCACATCGTGCCGAACCGCATAGGCATGAGCCTCGCGCTTCAATTTGCCGAAGTGCTCAAACCGCTCAGCGGAGATCCTGCCGTCGGCTATCGCCGTTCGCACCGCGCACCCCGGCTCGTTGTCGTGCTGGCAGTCCCGGTACCGGCAATCCCGTGCAATCTTTTCGATATCGAAAAAGACAGCGCCGATGCCTTCGTCATCCATAAGCTGTAGTTCCCGCATCCCGGGAGTATCCAGCAGCAAGCCGCCTCCGGGCAGCACCACCAGTTGCCGCCGCGTCGTCGTGTGACGTCCGCGGCTGTCATCGGCGCGCACCGCGCGGGTAGCCATCCGCTCCTCGCCAACCAGCGCGTTGATCAGCGTCGATTTTCCGGCACCCGATGATCCGACAAACGCCGCGGTCATTCCCGGCAGAATCCGCGACCGGATTTCGTCAATGCCGCCGGACTGAACCGCACTCGTGGCGAAGACCGGAACACCCGGGCTTCGCGCTTCAATTTCGGCGATGCGCGCCTCGATGACGTCACACACATCGGTCTTGTTCAGCGCAACCACCGGCTGTGCTCCGCTGGCCCAGATCAGACTCAGGTACCGCTCAATGCGGCGTGCGTTGTAGTCAGCGTCCAGCCCGCATACCACAAATACCAGGTCCACGTTTGCCGCAATCACCTGTCCTCGCGCATCCTGTCCGGCGGCCCCGCGCACTAACGCGGTCCGCCGGCTGAATACGTGTTCGATGATCGCGATGCGATCCTGCTCCGGCGCCGACTTCAGCGCCACCCAATCGCCCGCGTGCGGCAAGGCATCTTCCGTCAGTTCTTTGTGCAGGCGGCCGGCCAGATGCGCAATACCGGTCCCGCTATGCGACCACACCTCGTAGCTTCCGCGGTGCTCCGAAGCCACGCGCGCCGGGTGTAATGGGTCTTCAGACCAATCCTTCAGCTGGGCTTCAAAGAAGGGGGTGAAGCCCAAGGCAGACAATTCATGCATGGTAGGGTTCTCATTTAGGCACGCAACCGCAGGGGCAACTGGCGCCACGGCGTCAGTCCCTACGATCGCGCACATGTGGGATCGTTCGACCTTTACAGAATCTGAGTAGGCCGAGGTGATCCGTCATCCGTTTCCGGATGGCGATCCCTCAAGGATTACTCCGCTCTGAGCGCAAGATCCACGATGAGAATGATACGACGCAGAAAGCCTCCAAGGACAAATTTGGGATATGGGTAAGTTACAATTTTCTCCTCAACAATGTCAAGCTTTGTTGCGCCGCCCGGCATGATGTGGCGGTTATTATGCAGCTTAATCTTTCTAAATCTATGTGATCAATAAGTTTGAACATCCGGAAAGGGCAATGCTCCAAGCCCGTATAGCTCTCGATTTGTTCTTGCGGAAGTCCTCATAGATTCGTAGATTAGCTGACTGTTACAATTTCCAGACCTCCTTCCTCCAGAGCAGTCTTGTAAGTCCTGTTCTATATTAGCGTATCCAAAGACAGAGCAGGTTTGTACACAAGCTGTTCTTCCTGCATCTCGGAGTGGGTATCCGCCCATAAGACGAGCAGCGGTAGCAGGGGGTTGATCCAGTAAGCACTGGTGTAGCAACTTTTCATGCTATCTCGCGGTAAATCAAGATAATACATTTTGCCCCCGTAGCTCAGATGGATAGAGCACCAGCCTCCGGAGCTGGGAGCATGGGTTCGAGTCCCGTCGGGGGTACTAAACCGAAGAATCGAAGATATGCCAGAACCGACTTTCCCGCCGCCAGAACAGCCTTCCGCTAACGTCTCCGAAGACGACAAGCTGTTGGCCGTGCTGTCGTATGTCCCCATCCTCTGCCTGATCCCCTATCTGCGCACAGATCGCAGCGCCTTTGTGTCGGCCCACGTGCGGCTCGGCATGACGTTGTTTGTCATCGAAATCTTTGCTCTGATCCTGCGGTATCTGCGTGTGGTGTGGGATGTCATTATCCTGCTCTGCGTCATCGCGGCGCTGGTGGGCATCGCCAATGGCGTACGAGGCCGTCTGTTCTCCTTGCCCTACCTGTCCGATCTGTTTTCGAAGAAGTACTGAAGCGCGGTTGCTCCGCGTCTTTCTGCTTACATGACGTCCATCGCCTGATCGAAACCCTTTCCGGTGTTGATTGCATAATTTCGAAAGGACTTCTGAGTGCGCATTGCGGAAAAAGTAGCCCGGTTTGAAGACGCTCGCAAAGTGATCGCGGCAGGAATTTACCCGTACTTCCGCGCCATCGAGTCCGACCAGGACACTATGGTGCGGATGAACGGCAAGGATGTGCTCATGCTCGGCTCGAATAACTATCTCGGGCTGACCAACCATCCGAAAGTCAAAGAAGCCGCCATCGACGCGTTGAAGCAGTACGGCTCGGGTTGCGCCGGTTCGCGTTTTCTGAATGGGACGCTGCGGATTCATATCGAACTCGAAGAGCGTCTCGCCGAGTACATGCAAAAGGAAGCCGCCCTGCTGTTCTCCACGGGAATGCAGGCCAATCTCGGCGCCATTTCCGCTCTGGTTGGCCGCAACGGCTTTGTCGTCACGGATGCCCTCGACCACGCGTCCATTATTGATGGCGCTCGCCTTTCCTTTGGCAAGATGATGAAGTTCCGCCACAATGACGCCGCCGATCTCGAGCGCGTCTTGCAGAGCCTCGATCACACCAAATCCAAACTCGTGATCACCGAAGGCGTCTTCTCCATGGAAGGCGACACTGTCAAACTGCCGGAAGTGGTCGCCGTCTGTCAGAAGTATGGCGCCGATCTGATGCTCGACGATGCCCACAGTCTCGGTGTGCTGGGTCCCGAAGGGCGCGGCACCGCGCTGCACTTCGGCCTCAATGATGAAGTCGACCTGGTCATGGGCACGTTTTCCAAATCGCTGGCCTCCATCGGTGGCTTCATCGCGTCGTCAGAGAAGGTGATTCACTATCTGAAACACCACAGCCGCGCGCTGATCTTCTCCGCCAGCCCGCCGCCGGCATCCGTCGCCGCGGTTATCGCCGCGCTCAAGATTATTATCGCCGAGCCCGAACGCCGTGAACTGCTCTGGCGCAATGCCAACTATCTGCGCAAGGGCTTGCAGACGATCGGACTCGACACCGGCACCAGCGATACCCCCATCATGCCGGTACTCGTCGGCGATCAGAACGTCGCCTTCCAGCTTACCGCCGCCATGCAGGAAGAAGGAGTGTTTATCAACCCGGTGGTGCCGCCCGCGGTACAGCCGGGTGGGAGCCTGATCCGCTTCTCCGTGATGTCTACGCACACGCTCGAGCAGTTGGACTTCGCTCTGGACAAGATGGCCAAACTTGCCCGCTATTTTCAACTGGACTCGGGAGCCTCTCATCGAACCGAAAATCTCTCCGGTAACGAACTCAACGGATCTGAAGGCGTTTCTGCGCTTCCAGTGGAAGGTGCAGGCCACTGACCCCGCGTGGGTTCCCCCTCTTCTCATAGATCTGAAATCGCGTTTCAACCCCAAGTATCCGTTTTATGAACACGGCGAGGTGGAATCTTACATAGCTCGCGATCCGCAAACCGGCGAGATCCTGGGCCGTGTCTGTGCAGTCGTCAACGGCTTGCACAACAAGTTCCACGAGGACAAGGTCGGGTTCTTCGGTTTCTTCGATTGCGTTAATGATCCCGATGTTGCCCGCGCGCTCCTTGACCACGCGGGCGCTTTTCTCAAGTCCCGCGGCCTCGATACCATTCGCGGCCCGATGAACTTTTCCGTCAACGACGAGATCGGAATGCTCATCGAAGGCTTCGACACGCCGCCCGTCATTATGATGACGCACAACCCGCCGTATTACAACACGCTCATGGAACAGTGCGGGATGGTTAAGGCCAAGGATGTCGTCGCCTACCAGATGTTTCAGGGGCAGCTTTCCGAGCGCGTCATTCGCGTCGCCGAGGCGCTCGAAAAACGCCTGCCCTTGCATATCCGGCCTTTCAACAAACACGATTTCTGGGGCGAGGTCGACCGCATTCTCTCCATCTACAATGCCGCGTGGGAGAAGAACTGGGGCTTCGTGCCGATGACCGACAAAGAGCTGAAACTCATGGCTCAGACTCTGAAACTGGTCTACGATCCCAATCTCGTCTACTTCGCCGAAACGGCGGAAGGCAAGCCCGTCGGCTTCAGTCTCGCCCTGCCCGATGTTCACGTGCTCTTCAAGCAGATCAAGAATGGCCGCCTGTTTCCCACGGGCATCTTCAAACTGCTCTTCGGTCTCAAGAAAATTCACCGCGCCCGCGTCCTGCTCATGGGCGTGCATCCCGACTACCGCTTCCGCGGCATCGACACCGTCTTCTATTACCGCACCTACAAAGCGGGAACGGAAGCCGGTTACAACTGGGCCGAGTTTTCCTGGGTCCTCGAAGACAATGAGCCCATGAACGCCGCCGCCTTGTCAATGGGCTCCACCCCCTACAAAAAATGGCGCATCTGGGAGCGCCCCCTGTAGCACCGGAACCGCTTTCCTCGGCACTTTCCCCCTTTGCAAAAGGGGGAATTTGAAGGGGTTCTTTTCGGGTTCCTTCCTCCACTTTAGTGGGGGAAGGTTAGGATGGGGGTTCTTTTAACTTTTAGCTTCTGTTCCGCTACCACGTCTGGCTTGTTACTCAATCCAATTTGGTACGCACATGTTCGCCGAAGTACTTTCCGCGGCCCTGATCGGCGTCGATGCCTATCAGGTGAAAGTCGAGAGCCATCTCGAAAATCCCGGCTCCGGTGAGCCGTTCTTCACCGTGGTCGGTTTGCCGGATAATGCCGTCAAGGAATCCCGCGCCCGCGTCTCAGCGGCTATCAAGAATTCCGGCATGATCTTTCCCCTGCGGAGGATCACCGTCAATCTTGCTCCCGCCGACATCCGCAAGGAAGGCAGCGCCTTTGACCTGCCTATGGCCATCGGCATTCTTACGGCATCGGGCCAGATTCTTCCCAACGGTCTCGATTCCACGGCGGTGCTCGGCGAGCTTGCCCTCGATGGCAAAGTGCGCCTCATCCGTGGCGCGCTCCCCATTTGCAGCTCGTTGCAAAAGGCCGGCATTCGCCGCATCGTTGTCCCCATGGAAAACGCGCGCGAAGCGGCGATGGTGCCGGACATCGAAGTCTATCCCATGGAGTCGCTGCACGACGTCGTCGAGTTCCTGAACGGCGCACTCACTCCGGCGCCTTTCACCGTAGATCGCGCGGCACTCTTCGAAGAGGCTCGGGAATTCGTCGGTGATTTCAGCGAAGTCCGCGGTCAGGCGTCTGTCAAACGCGCGGTGGAAATCGCGGCGGCTGGCGGTCACAACATCCTGATGATCGGCCCTCCCGGTTCGGGCAAAACCATGCTCGCCCGCCGGTTGCGGTCAATCCTTCCCGACTTCACGCTCGATGAGGCTCTGGAAACCACCCGCGTTCATTCCGTCGCCGGAATGCTCAAGGCGGGGCAAGCTATTGTTGCCAATCGTCCGTTCCGCTCGCCGCACCATACGGTTTCCGATGCGGGTCTCATCGGCGGCGGCATGATTCCCCGGCCCGGCGAAGTCTCCCTCGCGCACAACGGTGTGCTCTTTCTCGATGAGCTGCCCGAGTTCCACAAAAATGTGCTCGAGGTATTGCGCCAGCCCCTCGAGGACGGTGTAGTCACCATTTCCCGCGCGGCCATCAGCCTCAGCTATCCGGCCAACTTCATGCTGGTCGCCGCCATGAATCCCTGTCCCTGCGGTTACCTCACCGATCCGGACAAGGAATGCAAATGCACCCCCGAGCAGGTCCGCCGTTATGTCTCGAAAGTCTCCGGCCCTCTGCTCGACCGTATTGATTTGCATGTGGAAGTTCCTCGCGTCAAGTGGAAGGAACTCTCCTCCAATCAACTCGCGGAAAGCTCACAGTGCATCCGAGAACGGGTGAGTGAATGCCGCAAACGCCAGCGTGGCCGTTTTCTGTCCACCCGCTCCGATCTCTACAGCAATTCGCAGATGAGCAACCGCGAGGTGGAACGTTTCGCTCCCCTCGACGCGCCGTCGATGGACGTCCTGCATCAGGCTATCGAGCGCATGGGTCTCTCAGCCCGCGCCTATCACCGTATTCGTAAAATCGCCCGCACCATCGCCGATCTCGAAGGAACAGACGACATTCGTCTTCCCCATGTGATCGAAGCGGTGCAATATCGCTCCCTGGACCGCATCAAAGAACTGTCGGCGTGAGCATTTTCCCTTCTCATCCGTAGTCACCCTTATTATCACACATGCTCATTACCGCGTTCGACCATTCTGTTACCCGCTGCGCCGATCGCACTGCT
The DNA here is from genome assembly GCA_036504735.1 of bacterium. Lineage (NCBI taxonomy): Bacteria > bacterium. Next base: position 173,653 of record DASXUQ010000005.1, on the reverse strand, counting down.
GTTATCTTTAATGGCCAGACTCACAGCTTCGCCGCACTCGGTGCCGCGGTAGAGCGTCTGCGTGGGGCGCTTGCGGCTCGCGGCATTTCCAAAGGCGACCGTGTCGCGCTGCTCCTGCCCAACTGTCCGCATTTCGTGATTGCCCATCTGGCGGTGCTGGGATTGGGTGCCGTCTCCGTGCCCATTCACGCCCAAAGCAAGGCGCGCGAAATCACGTGGCAACTCGAAGACTCCGAAGCCTCCGCGATTATCGCCTGGAGCCACCTCGCTTTCGATGCCGAAAAAGCAGTTCAGCAAAGCGAGTCTTTGCGCTTTCGCGCTTACGTCGGGGAAGACATTCCTGCCGGTGCGGACAGCCTGGTGGACATGATTGCTCAGGGCTCGCCGCTGCCGTCGGATTCGTCTCTCACCGGCGACGATCTCGCCGTCATATTGTACACGTCCGGAATCAGCGGCCATGCGCGTGGCGTTGAATTGACGCACGGCAATCTGACGTCTCATGCGTCGGAACTGACCTCCATGCTCCGGATCCATGAAACCGACCGCTTTCTCGGGCTGCTGCCGTTTACGTCTGCTGCCGGTCTGTGTATGGCTGTTCATCTGCCGCTTTCCAACGGTGGGCTGCTCGACATTCAGTCTCGTTTCCATCCCGGGGACGCGTTGAAGTCGCTGCACGAGAAACAGATCACGGTTCTTGTCGCCAGCCCGTCCGGCTACGCGTTTATGGCAGGTTTCCCGTCGCCGGAAAAATATGATTTGAGCCAGGTGCGTTACGCCATCTGCTGCGATGCCAAACTGACCGACAGCGTCGCGCGGGATGTGGAGGAGAAGCTCAAACTGCGCGTCATGGAGGCTTATGGGAGCACCGAGACGTGCGGTGTGATTGCGCTTAATCTTTTCCCATCTCTTTTGCCGCGCGGTTCCGTCGGTCAGCCCATCGGCGATCATGAAATTCAAATCACCGACGAATCCGGCGAGCCTGCTCCGGCGGAGTCTATCGGCCAGATCAGTGTTCGCGGTCCCGCTGTGATGCGGGGCTACCGCAATCGTCCTGACCGCACGAGGCAGGCGCTGCGCGATGGTTGGTTTTACACCGGCGACCGTGGCAGCCTCGATTACCAGTCCAATCTCTTTGTATGCGGTCATTCCAGCGAACTCATCGTTAAAGGCGGGTTCACGATCTGCTGCCGTGAAGTCGAGGAGATTGTCGAAGGATTGCCACATGTGCAGGAAGTTGCCGTAGTCGGTATCCCCGATCCGGTCTATGGTGAAGAGATCAAAGCCTGCGTCGTGCTCAAAGAGGGTGCCAGCATCGGACCCAGCGAAGTCATTGAGTATGTCAAAGAGCGCGCTGCCGTGTATAAATGCCCCAAAGTCGTGAAACTCTACAAGGAACTTCCACGCACTCCGGGAGGTAAGATCATCAGAAGCCAATTGAAGGACGAAAAACCTTAGCTATTGTGGGCTTACAGTGCTTCAAAGGGCCACTTGGACAACTTTTTGCCGTGCTTCTGCGTTACACATTTGAAAGAGGCGGCTTCTGGCTTGAATCTTGCCCGTGCTCACTTGGCTGAGGGCTTGCGTGCAAGCGGCCAACAGCGGGACATGCATCCAGACTGCTTCATTGTCTTGGGAGGAATAAGGTGATACCTGTTGATGTTATCGGGATCTCCGTATGCCCGCCCTATCAGGGCTACGTGGTTATCCTCAAAGAAAAGGACGGGGAACGGTGGTTGCCGATCTTCATCGGTGCCGCCGAAGCCCAGAGCATTTCGTTCTTGCTGCAAGGGCTGGAATATGCCCGGCCAATGACGTATGACCTTTTCGCCAGTATTCTCGAATCCGGCAGCGTGACCATCGTCTCCTCGACGGTCAATGACCTTAAGGATAACACATTTTACGCGGTCGTCGAACTTCGTACCGCCAAAGGGGAACTCAAGCAGATTGATGCTCGTCCCTCGGATGCCATTGCCCTCGCTCTCAAGATGAAGGCCCCCATTCAGGTCGCCGAAAAAGTCATGGAAGGCGCCGCTGTCTCCAATGAGCCGGTCAACCGGTCGGCTGTGGAGCAAATCGCCTACCTGCACCAGAAGCTCAAAGAGTGCGTCGAAACGGAAGCGTATGAAGAAGCGGCAAAAATTCGCGACCACATACGGTCCCTTGAATCAAAACTCGGCGAACCACGTAACCCCGGGGAAAAAAGCGAAAAAGGCGATTGAACTCGCGGCTCACAAGATCGAAATGCTTGGGATAAATTCTGCGGACTCTCAACTCGGGAGTCCGCCTTCATTTTCTGCCACCTTCGCCCCAAGCGTTGGCTGACCCTCAAAAAGCCTCGCGGGCTGTTTGGGCTATTCCGGACCCGTCGTGTCATAGATCTGCTTAGCTATTAATTAACATACTGTAATGGGGTGAGAAGGAATCTCAGTGAAAAGTGATTGTCCCAGTGAATGAAAAAAGAGACTTGATCTTTTGGCAAGGTCTTGTTATATTTGTTGTTTGAGCTTAGTAACGTGAAAATACATCTCTCCACATATCCGCAAGGCGTTCACAAGATCGCCGAGACGGTAACGGCGCAGGACTTGAACCTCGATCCCGAGGTCTTCACAGCCCCAATTCATACGCTGCTCATGCTGGATCGGCACGATCCGTATCTGCAGTTTGACTTTGGCGTGGATACCGAGGTTCAGTTGGAATGCGACCGCTGCCTGACTACGTTTGCTCATCCCTTGTCCGTACATTCTCCCATGCTCTATGTCATGGGAAGGGTCGCCGCGGCCGATGAACCCGATGATTCGGATATCTCCTACATCCCGAACAACATCGTGGATCTCGACATCACCGGCGACCTGCGGGACATCATCATCCTGGCCATGCCCGATAAGCATCTGTGCCGGGAAGATTGTAAAGGTCTCTGCCCCCAATGCGGCGCCGATCTCAACGTCGAGACCTGCCCGCACTGTTAACGTCATTTCATTCGTTCCATATATCACCTAACCCCCCTCGGACATGCCTGTACCTAAACGACGAACCGGCAAATCCCGTCGCGATCGCAGACGGGCCAACTTCAAACTGGCCAAGCCCACGGTGAGCACCTGTTCCAATTGCGGCGCGGTCGTCGCCCCGCACCACATGTGCTCCAGTTGCGGCTATTACGGTGGCCGTTTTGTCACACCTGTTAAGGCTTCATAACTTCCCTTTCCCTCTGCTGAATCGCACTCGTTGATGAAAATTGCGTTGGATGCTATGGGTGGCGATCACGCCCCCGGCAGTCCTGTGGACGGCGCATTGCTCGCGCTCGAAGAATTGGATGCTGACCTTGAAGTCATCCTTGTCGGTCCCGAGCAGCTTCTCCGCCAGGAACTCGCACAGCGCGGACGGGATACGGAGTCGCGCATCCATATCGCGGATGCGCCCGAAGTTATCTCTATGTCCGATAAGGCCAGCCGTGCTGTGCGCGAAAAACGCAATAGCTCGCTGATGCGTGCCGTCGCCCTGCACCAATCGGGCGACGCCGATGCCATTGTGTCCGCCGGTCACACCGGAGCCCAGATGGCCGCCAGCTACATGATGCTGGGGCTCATTGAAGGTGTCCGTCGGCCTACCATCGGCAGCCTGTTTCCCATCGGCGGCGGACGGTTCACGGTGCTCGTCGATGTCGGCGCCAACACGGACTGCAAACCGGCCAATCTTCTCCAGTTCGCCATCATGGGTTCGGTCTTCGTGGAGATTCTCACCGGGAACGCCAGCCCCAGGGTCGGACTGCTCTCTATTGGAGAAGAGAAGACCAAGGGCAATGAACTCGTGATGGCCTCGCATTATCTGCTCGAGCAGAGCGGCCTGAATTTCATCGGCAATGTCGAAGGCGGCGACGTGATGAACGGCAAGGCCGACGTGCTCGTCTGTGACGGCTTCGTCGGCAATATCATTCTCAAGTTCGCCGAATCCGTGGGCAGCATGGTCCTGAATCGCCTCGGCGCCAAAGCGACGTCCAGCTCACAGATTGCCGACAATCTGAAACAAATGCAGAAGGACTTCGACTATGCCGAGATCGGCGGCGTGCCGTTGCTCGGAATCAACGGGATCTCCGTGATCTGCCATGGCCGCTCCTCTGCCAAAGCCATCAAGAATGCTATCCGGGAAGCTGTCACGCTCCGCAAAGCCGACCTTCCCGGGGCCCTCAATCGCGGCGTCGCCAAATACGACGTGGGCGTCTTTACCCGAGGCATGGCCCGGCTCAAAAGCTTCCATGACCGGCGCGATGAGTTGGAAATGAATAAAGGTGACGATGACTGATTGGAATAAGCGAGGCAAGCCGTTTGCGCGGATCGCCGGCACCGGCAAAGCGGTTCCGGAAACCGTGATCACCAATGCGGACCTCGAACAGATCGTGGATACGACCGACGAGTGGATTACCACCCGCAGCGGTATCAAGGAACGCCACATTGCCAAACGCGGCGAACGTACCTCTGAATATTGTATCAAGGCTGCCCGGATCGCCCTCGATGATGCCGGCGTGACCGCCGAAGAGCTGGACTTTATCATTATCGGAACGATCTCCCCGGATATGCGCTTTCCGGCAACCGCGATCTTTGTCCAGGAAGCGCTGCACGCCAAAAACGCGACGTGCTGGGATATCAGCGCCACCTGCTCGGGCTTTCTCTATTGCCTGTATCAGGCCGAAGCCTTAATCGCTCTCGGGCGCGCCAAGAAAGGTCTCGTGATCGGCGCGGAATTGCTCAGCCTGATTACCGACTGGACCGACCGCGGCACGTGCGTGCTCTTCGGTGATGGTGCCGGTGCCGTCGTGCTGACTGAAGCCACCGATGAGCGCGGGATTCTGTCCACCTACATCGGGTCGGGCGGTGATGCATCGAATCTGCTTTACTGCATCGGCCACGGCAGCGCGGGCTCCAACAGTTCCTGCAAGGAAGTCCCCGGCCAGCAACTGCTCTACATGAATGGCAACGAAGTTTTCCGCCATGCCGTTCGCATTATGGAAAAGTGCGCCGTGACCGCTCTCGAGCGCGCCGGTGTACACAAAGGCGAAATCGACTGGCTGGTTCCCCATCAGGCCAATGCGCGCATCATCAAGGCCACCGCTGAGCGCGTCGGTCTGCCTATGGAACGCGTCATCGTCACCATTCAGAAATACGGCAACAATTCCTCCGCGTCCATTCCGTTTGCCCTCGACGATGGCCGCCGGGAAGGTCTGATCAAAGACGGCCACACCGCCCTCTGCGTCGCCTTCGGTGGCGGCTTCACCTGGGGCGGTTCCGTCATCCGCTTCTAAGGTTCGACTTCTCTTCTTTCTCCCCTTTCTCCATTTCATGGGGAAAGGGCCGGGGGATGGGGGTCTGCCGGCACGATCGTAAAGAGTAAGCACAGCCGCTCTAAGCAAGACAATCTCGATCCAAATCAAATTTACCGACACCTGACATACCTTTGAAAACCGTTTTCCTCTTCCCCGGACAGGGTTCGCAAATCGTCGGCATGGGCAAAGACCTCGCCGCGCAGTTCGATTCCGCGCGTGCGCGTTTCGCAGAAGCCGCCGACATCCTCGGGTTCGATCTGGCCGCGACCTGCTTTGAAGGCCCCGAAGATGCCCTCAAACAAACCCGCATCACTCAGCCCGCGCTTTACGTCCATTCCTGCATCCTTACTGAACTCCTCGCTCAGCGTGGTGTGAAGCCGGATGCCGCCGCCGGGCATAGCCTCGGCGAATATTCGGCTCTCTACGCCGCCGGCGCGTTCAGCTTTGCCGACGGTCTGCGTCTTGTGAAAGCCCGCGCCGAAGCCATGCAGAAGGCCGGAACCACCAATCCCGGCACCATGGCCGCCGTGGTCGGACTCGATGAAGATGCCGTGCGCGACATCTGCTATGAACTCGAATCGGAAGGCGTCGTCGTCCCCGCGAACTACAATTCGCCCGGTCAACTGGTCATCTCCGGTGAAGTCAACGCCGTGCGCAAAGCCGTCGACATGGCCAAGTCTCAAGGTGCAAAGCTGGCGAAGGAATTGCCCGTCTCCGGCGCGTTCCATTCTCCGCTGATGCGGCCCGCTGCCGAAGCCCTCGCGCAGGCGCTTGCCGCCGCGCCGCTCTCGCAGCCTGCCGCCATCGTGGTGTCGAATGTGACCGCCAAACCGCACACAGATGTCGAATCGCTGCGCCGGTCGCTCGCCCAGCAGTTGCTGTCTCCCGTCCGCTGGACGGAGAGTATGAATGAACTGGCAACCCTCGGCGAGGTGCGCTGGTTCGAAGTCGGCAGCGGCAGTGTGCTTTCGGGATTGCTGAAGCGCATCGTCAAGGGCGCGGCAGCTACCGGCATCGGCACCGCCGGAGATTTGTCCAAACTGGATCAAACCGCGAGCGTTCAATGACTCAGGAGTTGCAGGGCAAGGTGGTTTGGATTACGGGTGCATCCCGCGGTATCGGCAAGTCCATCGCTGTGGAACTCGCCAATCGCGGCGCCAGTCTTGGTTTGACCGATATTCTTGAACCCGAACTGGTGGCCACCGCCGAAGAAATTCGTACAGCAACCGGCGCTCGCGTCATTCACGCGAAACTGGATGTCACCGACTTTGCCGGCGCGGAACAGTTTGCACAGCGCTGCGTCGCTGAACTCGGCGCGCTGACCGCCATCGTAAACAATGCGGGTATTACCCGTGACGGACTGATGATCCGCATGAGTGAGGACGACTGGGATCGCGTCATCAGCGTGAATCTCAAAGGTACGTTTGTCTGCACCAAGGCGGCCGTCAAACTGATGATGAAGGCCCGCTACGGCAAGGTTGTCAATATCGCTTCGGTCGTCGGCGTCAGTGGGAATGCCGGACAGGCCAACTATTCCGCCTCCAAGGCCGGAGTAATCGCCTTGACCAAGTCGGTAGCTAAGGAATTTGGCGCGCGCGGTATCCGCGCCAATGCGGTGGCCCCCGGTTTCATCGCCACCGAGATGACTCATCAGCTTTCACCGGAAACCCAGGCGGCCTATCTGAAGTCCATCCCATTGAACTATCTGGGAAACCCCGACGATGTGGCGCGTGTCTGCGCGTTTCTCATTTCCCCGGACTCGGACTACATCACGGGCCAGGTTCTGGTGGTTGACGGTGGTATGCACACCTGATCCGCTCTCGTCTGTTTTTCCCTTATCCACGAAACCAAAATCGGAGACTGCATTCTCATGGACAACACTGAACTCGAATCCAAAGTTCGCAAGATCATCGCCGACCGCCTCCAGGTTGATGAGGCCAGCGTGACCCCCACCGCGAGCTATGTGGAAGATCTCGGCGCGGATTCCCTCGATCTGGTCGAACTCGTGATGGCGTTTGAAGAGGAATTCAAGCTGGAGATCCCCGATCAGGACGCGGAGACCATGAAGACCGTGGGAGCCTCGATGGACTATTTGAAACTTAAGATGGACGGCAAGTAATAACTTGAGGCACTTCGAGATGAAACGACGGGTGGTTATCACCGGTATGGGTGTCGTATCCCCCGTAGGTACCGGTATTGACGCGTTCTGGGCTGCCCTCTGCGCGGGCCAGAGCGGTGCCGGTCCCATCACGCAGTTCAACCCCGAGGGTTTCGCAACTACCTTCGCCTGCGAAGTCAAAGACTTCAACTCCAGCGCCGTGCTCGATCCCAAAGAAGCGCGCCGCATGGAGCGCTTTACCCAATTCGGGTTGGTGGCGGCCCATCAGGCCCTGCACGATTCCGGCCTGATGAACGGTACCCCCAGCGAAGAGCTGAAGGGCACCGGGGTCATCGTCGGCAGCGGTATTGGTGGCATGCAGGTCTTCGAAGAACAGTGCAAGATCTATCTGGAAAAAGGTCCAAAGCGGGTCAGCCCGTTCTTTGTGCCGATGATGATTCCCGACATTACCTCGGGACAAATCTCCATCCAGTGGGGACTGCAAGGTCCCAATTTCGCTGTGGTGTCGGCTTGCGCCACCGCCGGTCATTCCATCCACATCGCGATGCGCCTGATTCAGGCGGGCGAGGCGGATGTCATGGTTACCGGTGGCACGGAAGCCCCGATCAATCACATGGGCGTTGCCGGCTTCAATGCACTGAAAGCCCTCTCCACTCGCAATGATGAACCCCAGCGCGCCAGCCGTCCTTTCGACCGCGACCGCGATGGTTTCGTCATCGGTGAAGGCGCGGGCATTCTGATCCTTGAAGAACGGGAGCATGCCCTCGCTCGCGGCGCTCACATTTATGCCGAACTTCTCGGTACCGGCGCCGGCGGCGATGCCTACCACATCACGGCTCCCCATCCGGAAGGCGCGGGCGCTACGCGTTCGATGCAGGCCGCGCTTAAGGACAGCGGCATCCGGCCCGATGACGTCAATTACGTCAATGCCCACGGCACGTCCACCGATGTCGGCGATCCCACCGAAACCAAAGCGATTCGCGAGGTCTTCGGAGCCCATGCCGACAAGCTCGCCGTGTCGTCGACCAAATCCATGACCGGCCACTGCCTCGGAGCGGCCGGTGCGATAGAGGCCATTGCCTGCATCCTCGCCACCCGGGATAATATCGTCCCCCCGACGATCAATCTCGAGAATCAGGATCCGGCCTGTGACCTCTACTACGTGCCCAACAAGTCGGAAAAACGGCAAGTCAATGTCGCCGTCTCCAACTCGTTCGGCTTCGGCGGTCACAATTCCACTCTGGTCTTTGCAAAGCCCGATTACCGCAACTCCTAATCCTTAAAACCCCATGTCTTGGATCAGCAGATTCTTTCGCCGCGCTGAGCCCCGCGTTCCAGCGGAAGTTCTCCAGCGGGTCTCCGGTCTGCAGGCCAACATCGGGTATCGCTTTAAGGATAAGACGCTGCTCGTCGGCGCTCTCAAACACCGCTCTGTGTTGCCGATCTTGGGCGAGGAGCGTTCCAAGTCCAATGAGCGGCTCGAATTCCTCGGCGATGCCGTCCTCGACTTCATCATTGCCGAGTATTTCTACACTCTCTTTCCGTCTCTGGCCGAAGGAGAATTGACCAAACTGCGCTCGGTGATCGCCAGCGGCTCGGTCCTTGTCCGCGCCGCTCAGAAAATCGACCTCGGGCAATTCATCCTGCTCAGCCCGAATGAAGAACGCACCGGAGGCCGCGACCGCGCTTCGATCCTCGAAGATGCGTTCGAAGCCATCATCGGTGCCATCTATCTGGACGGCGGACACGGAGCGGCGGTGGACTTCGTCGAGACTCATCTCCTCGGCAACTGGAAGGAAGTTGTCCACCAGAAAGAGTTCGTCAACTACAAGAGCCTGATTCTGGAACACGTTCAATCGCGCCAGTGGTCGGCCCCGGTGTATGCCCTTCGGGAGGAATCCGGGCCCGATCATCTGAAGCGGTTCGTCGTGGAAGTCCTGATCAATGGCGTGGTTCACGGCAGGGGAGAGGGCCGCTCCAAAAAAGCCGCCGAACAACAGGCCGCTTACAGTACGGCCATGCAACTGGGGCTGGTGGCTCGCACGGAGTCCAGCGATCAACCTGTGCCGGAATAGCTCACCCGCCTCTTCTGTCGAAAAGGACGTGTTTTGTACGCATGGATTGGCAGCCCAGATTCTGTTCCCGCTGCGGTGGATCGTTGGTTCAGCAGCAACGTGACGGACGCTCGCGGCCCGTTTGCCCGGACTGCGGCCATGTTGTCTATCTGAATCCTGTTCCCTCTGTCGCGGCCATTCTGTTTCGGGAAGGCCGCGTTCTGCTCGTAAAACGTAATATCGAGCCCGGCATCGGCCTCTGGTGTCTCCCCGGCGGATTCATCGAAACCGGAGAAACCACCGAGCAGGCCGTCGTCCGCGAAGTTCAGGAAGAGACCGGACTGCTCTGCAAGACCCTTGATCTGGTCGCCGCGCGGTCCATCACCGCCGGATACTACGGCAACATTATCGTGCTCTGTTACAGGGCGGAAATTCTCGAAGGCGAGCTGTGCGCGGGAGAAGACGCGGCGGACGCTCAGTATTTTGACATCACGCAAACCCCGGTGCTTGCTTTCGGCGTTCATCGGCGGTTTCTGGAATTGGCTTTGGGTCACAAACTCCCGGCATCACATGATTAGAAGCTCAATCGGTTTGTTGGCGTTGCGCGTCACGATGGTTCTCCTTGCTGCCTTGACACTGGTTCTCGCCGGCTGCAGTATTCAGAAAACCGAGCCGCAACGCACTGGCTCCCTCTATGTGACTCTGAACTCCGGCGACACTCTGCTCACCGGCGCGCGCATCCGCGTGGATGGCAATCAGACCACACGCCTGACTCCCGCCCTGATCACCGGACTTTCGGTAGGCACGCATCATATCGCGGCCTTCCGCCCCGGCTATGTGGATTCCACCTTCTCCGTGGATGTGGTCTTCAACGCCACCGACACCCTTGCCTTGCAAACCGTTCCCGCATCCGATGGCTCGATCCGCCTCGATGGCGATGCCGCCTTCCTTGCGGGAACCGTGCTGCTGGTAAACAACATTCCTGTGGACACCATCCCGGTTTCGCTCGAAGACCCAACTCTCTTCCCGAATATCGGCATCGGCACGTTTGAGGTCTCCGCCTACAAACCCGGTTATGCAACCGAACTTCCGTCACGGTGGACCGTGCAGCTCGCTTCCGGCAGCACCGTAACTCTTTCCCCGGTGTTTACGGCCGTGGCCGAAGGCCCCAATGTCGGCGATCTTGCGCCATCCTTCAAACTGCGCAGCGACTGGGGTACCACCCAATACGGCTTGCAGGATTTTCGCGGACAGGTTTGTCTCGTGTCGTTCTTCTTCTATGAATGTTCGGCGTGCGCAGAGGAATTTCCCTACATCGCGTCCATGTATCGCGATGTGCGCTATGCCGGCAAACTGCAGTTCTTCGGCATTGACTTCACCGACCCGTACAGCAGGTTCGTCCAGTACCGCGATGATCACGATGCTTTTGGAATTACCTTTCCCCTGGTGCATGATCCCCGAATGACGGTGAAGAATGCATACAACGTCTTCAATTGCCCGGCCAACTATATCGTCGATCCCACGGGGCGCATCCATCTTATCCAAGGAAGCATTCCAGAACCGGTGCTTCACCAATCTGTGGATGAACTGCTGCGCCTTGCCGATGCGCCAACCTATTCTTTCGGCATTCGGGACACGCTCCAGTCCTATGCCGTGGACACTGTAGACTTCCGCTTCGGCGGCGCAACCATGACCAATCTGCTCGCTGCGTCGCGCACATTCTTGTACACGATTACCCCGCTGTCGTTTGTAGATGCTGACACTGGACGATACATCAGTCTGTGCACATGGCACACCTGTTATCAGACCCGAACTGGAGTGTATTTACAACCCGAAAGTTACTCGCCGCTCCAGGTGGACACCGCCGTCGCCGTCACTGTCAGCCGTTGGGTAAAAACGTGGGTGGACGGAACCCCTGTGGATTCGATAATCGGCTTCCATGGCGATTATACATTCGATTTGTCAGTGCATCCTTCTGACAACCCGCGCGAAGTGACAACTTACCGTCTGCGCCTGCATGATGCAGCCGGTAGTCCGTTATTGGTTGCTGAACCCCGGCCGGGCCATACACCCGCGCCCTTCGATCATCCTGTTAGCCGCTGAATTTTGGAAAGGAACTCGAATTGAAACTCGCACACTCCCTCAGTTTGTCAGCGGCGATTCTGCTGCTCTCGTTTGCGGCTTCCGCTTTTGCCGGCAGCCAGGATTGGTCTCTCATCGATACCAAGGGTGAATCCTTTAAAATCGCCGACGCGAATACCGCCCCCACTATGCTCATCTTCTGGGCCACGTGGTGCGCTCCATGCAAGAAGGAACTCGGCGAAAACAAGGATCTGTTCCAGTCCTTCGCCGATAAGGGCGTTCGCGTCCTGCTCATCGCGGAAGACAATCAGAAGACTCAGGCCAAAGTGAAGCCCTACGTCGAATCCAAGGGCTACAAGTTCCGCGTGCTGATGGATCCGGACGGCGAAGTGCTCAAGCGCTACGGAGGAACCTCGATTCCCTACACCGTGCTGCTCGATAAGGACGGCAAAGCCGTTCAAAAATATCGCGGCGAAGTGCGCAACACCGCCGAATTGACCCGGCAACTGGATACGCTGCTCGGAGGAAAGGGTGAGTAAACTCCTTACGGCTTTGGTCTTCGGGTTGCTGCTGGTTGCGGTTGGTGTGTATGCGGAAGAGCCCATCCCCGGTGTCACCGTGGAAGGTTCCAATGTGCTGCGTTACGACGAAGGTCCTGAGGTGGACATCCGCCTGCAGGAAGCCGACTATCCAAACAACACCGTCGCTCGCCATTTCTTTGAAGATCGCATGCGTCTCGATGTCTATCGCGGTAATCTCCGCGTCGGCGCTCGCTTTCTCTATTTCCGTCCTTCCACGGAAGACGCTCTGAAAGACGGTCTGCTCGCCGAGAGCCGCATCGACAAGCGCTACCTCGAAGCCACCCTCGCGCCGTTCAAGATTCGCGCCGGTAACTTCAGCGATGTCTGGGGCAGCGGTCTTGCCTTCAGTTCTTTCGAGAACCGTGACATCTATTTCGATTCCGAACTCGACGGCGCCCGCGTCGAACTTGACGCCGAGCCTTTCTTCGTCACCGTGTTGCGTGGTACGACCCAGCCGGGCCGTCTCGTGCAGCAGGCCGACGTCACCGCCGCCCGTTTCAATCCCCGTTTCGGCGGCGAGAGCGTCGCCTTCAATTACGTGCGCGTCGACAGCGGCGCCTATCCCGAGACCCACGTCGCCTCCGTGGACTGGCGTCTCACCGGCGGCCCGGTCACCCTCTATGGTGAACGCGCCTGGAATCGCACTCTGCCGACAGTCAGCTCGCGCAACAGCGGCCATGCCACGTACGCAGGCGGTATTCTCAGCAAGTGGGGTTACTCCTGGTTGCTGGAGTACAAAGATTACGACTACAAAGCGGTGACTCCCTTCCAGAATCCCGCCGTAGTCTACCGCGATCTTGGCCCTCGTTTGCTGCAAGCGCGTGATCCGCACGTGCTGAACATTCCCAATGAAGTCGGTTTCCAGACGGAACTCTCCGGCAACATCGTCGAAGGCACCTACGCCACGCTGCATTACAATCTCGCCAGCCGCCATGCGGCAGATCAGAAGGGCATTCCCCTGCCGACGCTGCATCAGGTCGACGCTCCCTATTGGGAAGCCTTCGCCAACGTAGATCAGGATCTCCCCGGCAACCGCAAGGTAACCGCGGAACTCGGTGCCAATGAAGAAGCGTCTACCGTGTGGGAAAAACGCCAGTGGGTATGGCTCACCTACACCACGCCGTTCAAGACCACGCAGCAGCTTGAGTTCGAAAGCCAGACCCTGCTGATCAACGATCAGGTTCACACCGGCACCAAGAACACCGACCAGTTATTTTCCGTTTCCTGGAATAACGGCAAAGGTATATCGCTCACGGTAGAAGACCAGTTCAGCAACGACAAGGAACTCAAGAAGCGCGAAGGCAGCAACTGGCCTTCCGTCGAAGCCGCCTTTGTGCTCAGCGGCGGCAAGAACCGCATGAGTTTCTTCTACGGTCGTGATCGCGGCGGCCTGCGCTGTTCCAACGGCGTCTGCCGTCAGGTCCAGGCCTTCAAAGGCTTCCGGCTTACTCTCGAGACCACACTCTAAACGTGGCGCAAACGGATGACCCCAGGCGGCAATTGCCCGGCGTCGATACCCTGCTCGCACACCCTGCGCTGAGCGGTCTTGCCGACACCGTGTCACCCGTTTTGCTGACCGGTGTCGTGCGCGGCGTGCTCAGTGAGGCCCGTCGCCGCATCACCGGAAGTGGCCCCGCGCCAACACCGGACTCCCTCGCAAGCTCCGTGCTTGCCAAAGTGCGCGAACTGGAGCAGCCGTCTCCGCGCCGCGTCATCAACGCCACCGGAGTCATTCTTCACACCGGCCTTGGCCGCGCTCCCATGGGCGAGTGGGCCATCGACGCGGTACGGAAATCCGCTGGGTACTGTGATCTGGAGTTCGATCTCCCCTCGGGTGAACGCGGTGACCGTCAGGAGCATGTCGAAGAATTGCTTTGCACGATCACGGGCGCCGAAGCCGCGCTGGTGGTCAACAACAATGCGGCTGCGCTGTATCTTGTCCTGAATGCTCTTGGCTATCACCGCGAGGTCATCGTCTCCCGCGGTCAGCTCATTGAAATCGGCGGCAGCTTTCGCCTGCCCGACATCATGGTGCGCTCCGGTGTGCGTCTTGTCGAAGTCGGTGCCACCAATCGCACCCGTGTGGAAGATTACCGCGATGCCATCACAGCCAGGACCGCGCTCCTCCTCAGCGCGCATCCCAGCAACTACCGCATCATGGGCTTCACCGAATCCGTGGCCATCGAGGATCTCTGCGCCCTCGGCAAAGAGCAGGGCGTTCCCGTCGTCGATGACATCGGTAACGGCCTTCTTTGGGATTGGACCTCCATGGGACTTCCACCCGAGCCCAATGTCGCGGCGAGTCTCAAAGCGGGATCGGACCTCGCGTTGGTCTCCGGCGACAAAGCTCTCGGCGGTCCGCAGTCCGGTATTATTCTGGGTAAGCGCGACCTCGTGCGCCGCGTCAAGAAGAGCCCCCTTGCCCGAGTCGTGCGCGCCGAAAAGATGACGCTGTCCGCGCTGAACTCTACCTTGCGCGCCTATCTGAACCGCGCGACGGTGCCGTCCCGCATTCCCTTCTGGGCGATGCTCTCGGCGACCCCCGAACAACTGCGCGAGCGTGCACAACACGTGCTCCCTCAGCTTCAATCGCTCGCCGCCTGGAAAGTGCTCGAAGTTCGCGACACCGCCTCCGAAGCCGGTTCGGGCACCCTGCCCGCCGTCTCGTTGCCCAGTGTCGGTATTGCCATGCTGCCCGAAGGGATGACCGCCGCCGCCTGGGCAAAGATGTTGCGCCTCGCATCCGTGCCTGTAGTGGCCACCGTTCGTCAGGACCTCCTCTGGCTGAATATGCGCACCATCTCCCCGTCCGATGAGGCCATGCTTGTGACAATGATTACCGAAGCTTTGCGCGGAAGGTAAGAGATGTTCAACACATTGCGGACGTGCTTTTTCCTGTTGCTGCTCTCCGCCGGCGCTGCCGTTGCAACGCAGGTGGACTGGGTAACCATTGACGGCGCCATCGGTCCCGTGTCCTATCAAATGATCCATCAAGGCATCGCTGATGCGGAGAAGGATCACGCACAGGCGCTGATCATTCAGTTGGATACTCCCGGCGGTCTGCTCTCCACGACTCGCCTGATTGCCAAGGATATGCTCGCGTCCAAGGTGCCCATCGTCGTCTTCGTTGCGCCTCCCGGAGCCCGCGCGGGTTCCGCCGGCGTCTTCGTTACCCTTGCGGCAAACATCGCGGCTATGGCTCCCGGCACCAACATCGGCGCGGCGCATCCCGTCGGCATCGGCGGCATGGGCGGTTCGGATACGTCCAGCACCATGACCGAAAAAGTGGTCAACGACGCCGCGGCGTTCGCCCGTTCGCTGGCCTCACAGCGCCATCGCAATGCCGAATGGGCCGAGAAGGCTGTGCGCCAGAGCGTCTCCGTTACCGATTCGGAAGCTCTCGCACTCGGCATGATCGATTTCGTCACCACGCGCGACAGCCTTCTGCTTCGGTTGGACGGACGCACCGTGGAACTCGAGTCGGGCGCGGTCACGCTTCACACCGCAGGCGCGCAAGTCCGTGAAGCGCCGCTGACCATGCGCTTGAAAATCCTCGCGCTGCTCTCCGAACCGAACATCGTCTACATTTTCCTCTTGCTGGGAATCTACGGCCTGTTCTTCGAGTTGTATAATCCCGGGGCCATTCTCCCCGGCGTGGTGGGAGCGCTATCCTTGATTATCGCGTTCTATAGCCTGCAACTTCTGCCGGTGAACTGGGCGGGACTCTTGCTCATCTTCCTGGGTGTGCTGCTCTTCCTGCTCGAAATCAAGATTGTCAGTCACGGCCTGCTCAGCGTCGGAGGAGTGGTCTCCCTGATTCTGGGTTCGCTCATGTTGTTCGACCCAGCCCGGACAGGAATTCGTGTGGATATCGGCTTGATTATTCCGGCGTCGCTCATCACTGCCGCCTTCTTCATTTTCGTTGTGGGCATGGGCCTGAAGGCGCAGAAGAGCCGCGTGAAGACCGGAAAAGAAGGAATGATTGGCGAGGTGGGCACCGTTACGGTGGCTCTGACTCCTCGCGGCAAGGTTCAGGTGCACGGAGAGTGGTGGGACGCCGAAAGCAAC
This sequence comes from bacterium, assembly GCA_036504735.1. NCBI lineage: Bacteria > bacterium. The sequence goes on along the minus strand of DASXUQ010000005.1, from coordinate 157,435 downwards.
TCCGACCTGCAGGCCGGAGCACATGTGCGCGTCACGGCTGTCAGCGGAATGACTCTGAAGGTCGAACCGGTTCAGTGATCCGGCCCGATCACGCCCATTAACGCAGAGAGGGAAACGATCATGTTTTTACCGTTGTACGCGTTTATTCTCGTCTTCGCTATCTTCATTCTTGCTTCGGCCATCCGTATTCTGAACGAATATGAACGGGGTGTGATCTTCCGCCTCGGCCGCAGCGTTGGCGTGAAGGGCCCCGGCCTCATTCTGCTGATCCCCATCGTCGACCGCATGGTCAAGGTAAGCCTGCGTACCGTCGTGTTCGATGTTCCCACACAGGACATCATCACCCATGACAACGTCTCCATGCAGGTGAATGCCGTCGTCTACTTCCGCGTTATCGACCCCCAGCGTGCCATTATCGAAGTCGAAAACTTCCTCTTTGCCACCAGCCAGCTCTCGCAAACCACCCTCCGCAGCGTGCTCGGCCAGGTTGAGTTGGATGAACTTCTCGCCAAGCGCGATAAGATCAACGATCAACTTCAGACGATCATTGACCAGCAGACCGAGCCTTGGGGTGTCAAGGTGTCACTGGTTGAAATCAAGCATGTGGATCTTCCGCAGGAGATGAAGCGTGCAATGGCTCGTCAGGCTGAAGCGGAACGTGAACGCCGTGCCAAGATCATCGCCGCCGAAGGCGAACGTCAGGCCGCAGATCAGTTGACGGCGGCAGCCGCTGTGATCGAAAAGCACCCGTCCGCGCTGCAGTTGCGCTTCCTTCAGACCCTCGTAGAAGTGGCGTCGGAGAACAACTCCACCACGATCTTCCCGGTTCCGATCGACCTCATAACGCCGCTGCTGAAGAAGTATACTGAACCAAACACGGGGAATGGATGATCGTGAGCCGACATAGACGCAGTATGAGATCGAGTCACCGCGGCCCGGCATCCGCCGTCACTCTGCTCCTCGGCCTGGCGCGTATCGTCCTGCCTCTGCTCGTCATTGCCGCTGCCGCCTATTGGTTCCTCAATTTTTATGGTGTGGGGAAGGGGATGGTGCGTGTCAGCACGTCCATTCCCGGCGCGGAGATTCTCGTCGGTGGAATTCTCACAGGCACCGTCAGCGATACAACGATTGAAGTCCCCGCCGGTAAGCAGATCATTACCGTCCGCAAGGACAGCTATGTCTCCGAGCCTGAGTTTGCCGTGGTCGACGTCAGTCGCCACGAGACCAGCCGCGTCAGGTTCACTCTCAAACCTGCGCAGGAAGCCGTCACGCAGGACAGTGTCGCTCCGCTGCGGCCTGTTCGTCAGGATATTTTCAGCACCGGCGTGCCGTTCCGCTCCGTGTCTCCCGGTTCCTACCACCAGCGCCGGGTGTTGGATGTTACGCAGCACAACTCGGAGCCCGATGATCGTACGGATCCGAATCCGGCCGCATTCCGCACCGAGAGTTCGGGAGTTGCTCCGCTGACCTCAAGCTCTTCGGATCTCCCCGCCGCGCCGCTTTCCAGCACTCAAATTACTGTTTCGTCCAATCCGGATGGCGCGCAGATTCTCGTCAACGGCCAGCCTTCCTCCCACGTGACGCCTTACACGTTCCGTGGTTTGGATCGCGGCGTCTATTCGTTCCGTGTCAAACAGGACGGCTTTGTCGCGCGACCCGAGAGTATCAGCGTTACTCTGACCACGGATTTTCAGCGTGAACTTGCCGCTTTTGAACTGTCCCCGGATCCCACGCTGCCTCAACCTGCCCTGACGATTTCCACCGGTCCCCTTGCTGCCGGCTTTACCGTGGACGGCAAGCCGGGTGGTGTCGGCAAGGCGTCGTTGAATCCCGGCTTCGGCCAGCACCGTATTGAATTCGCCGAAGTACCCGGATTCAAAACTCCCGCGCCGGTCACCGTCAGTCTCACCGCCGAGCAGCCGCACGCCGAAGCCTCCGGAGTCTACGAGCGCCTCACCGGCAACGCTTTTATTGCGGTGCTGCCTTCGGAAGATCTGGAGAAGTTCGATGGCAAACAGCTTCGCATTTATGTGGACAATGAACTGATCCTCGATGGACCCAAGCAGCGTTTCGATGCCACACTTCTCGGCCACCTGCTTTCCGGCAAGCGTCTCATTCGCATTCAGTACGGTGATCTGAGCACCGATACCTTTTTGAATCTCACGGACAATGAGGTCATAGAGATTACGTTCCGCGTCGAGACCTTCTTCAGCAAACGCAAGTTGCGGCTGCGTGATAAGCCCATCGTGCCCATTGAGCAGTGGCAGCAGAATTCCAAGAAGATGAATGTTCTCTCCGTCACCTGAGCCGGTCATCACGGTATGATGGAGCGCCTGCAGAAGATTCTCGCGTCCCGTGGCATTGCGTCTCGCCGTGAAGCTGAGACGTTGATCCTGAAAGGCCGTGTATCGGTCAACGGCGTTAAGGTTACGGAACTCGGTGCGAAGGCGGACCCGGATGCCGATACCATCCTCTTCGATGGCCGGACGCTTCCGAATCATCTTGCGCCGAAGGTTCTGATGTTGAACAAACCTGTGGGCTACCTGTCCACAAGCCGCAAGAGCAGGGAAGAGGGGGAGATCGTCCTCGACCTCGTTCCTTCCGACCGCCGCTACTTTCCCGTTGGACGGCTCGACCGTGACAGCTCCGGTCTCCTCCTCATGACCGACGACGGCGATCTGGCTCTGCGCCTTACGCATCCCCGCTACGGCGCGCATAAGACGTATGTGGTTGAAACCACCGCAACCGTGCCGCCCGAGTCCGTTCGCCTTCTGAAAGAAGGCGTGATGCTCGAAGACGGTATGGCCTATGCCATCGATGCCTTGCAATTGGGCCGTCGCTGTCTTCAGATTACCCTCGGTGAGGGGCGCAAGCGGCAGGTCCGCCGCATGATTGCCGCGCTGGGTCTGCGTGTCTTCAGCCTCGAACGCGTACAGATCGGCGGACTCTCCCTTGGATCGCTCCGGCCCGGCCAATGGCGCGAATTGAACCCTGATGAAATTGAGCGGCTTCTCCAACCCGCCGCGGATAACCACCCGAGATAGACAACCGTTTCGCACGAGGTGAGCCATGTTCCTTGTTGATGAAGAACACCACATTATCCACGATATGTCCTTCGTCAAGTACGAATGCCAGGTGAAAAGCATTCCCGAAGACAAGAAGCGCAAGATTCATACGCTCGAACAGGTCAAGCGCATGATTGACACCAATCATCGCCCGCAGTACAACGGCTGCAAGTATTGCCTTGCCGAGTACCATCTGTTCGACATGCAAAGCATTTTTAAGTAGGACCCATGGCGCGAGTCATTGTTGGTACAGCCGGGCATATCGACCACGGAAAATCCACGCTGGTTCGCGCACTGACGGGCACCGATCCCGACCGCCTTCCCGAAGAAAAAAAACGCGGGATCACCATTGATCTCGGCTATGCCTTCTTCGGCGATGTCGCCGCGATCATCGACGTTCCCGGCCACGAGAAGCTCATCCGTAACATGGTGGCCGGCGCCGCGACCATCGATTTCGCGCTTCTCGTTATCGCCGCCGATGACGGCGTCATGCCGCAGACTACGGAGCATCTGCAGATCCTGCGGTTGCTTGGTGTGCAGCGCGGCGCCATTGTCCTCACCAAGTGCGATGCCGTGGAAGCCGAATGGCTCGACCTCGTCGAAGATCAGGTGCGCACCGCCGTACAAGCGACCTTCCTCGAGAGCAGCCCCATCTTCCGGGTCGATTCCCTCTCCGGTCGCGGAATCGACGACTTGCGCGAGCGGCTGACGCAGATGCTCGTCGCGCTGCCTGCCCGTTCGGCGCATGGCGTGTTCCGCCTTCCCATCGATCGCATTTTCGTGATCAAGGGCCGCGGTTCCGTCGTTACCGGAACCATTCTGTCCGGCTCCATTCAAAAAGACACCCGCCTCGCAGTTCTGCCCGGCGGGTTTGATGTGAGAGTCAAGCGCCTCGAAACTCAGGGCGCCGAGGCCGAGCAGCTTCATGCCGGCCAGCGCGCCGCGCTCAATCTCATGGGCGATACCGACTCCCTCGAGCGTGGCCGCACCCTCACGATTCCCGGCGCTCTGCTGTCATCGCCGCGCGTCAAAGTCGCCATTGAACTCATCGCCAGCGTCGAGCCCCTTAAAGACCGGCAGCGTGTGCGTTTTCTCGTCGGCACTCAGGAGGTCATTGGCCGCGTGCAAATTCTTGAGCGCCCGGATCCCGCGCTGCTGTACGCCAATCTGTTGCTCGAGGAAGAGACCGTCGCCGTGTGGGGAGACCATTTCGTTCTGCGCCGCTATTCGCCGCTGGAGACTCTTGGCGGCGGACGCGTGCTCGAACCTGCCGCTGCCCGGCTCCGTGCCCGCGATCTTGCCGATGAAATCGCCTTTGCCCGCGCCCTCAACACGCCGTCCGTTCATGATGCTCTGTTCGCCTTCCTGCGCTATCGAGCGCGAGCAGGCATCCCTGTGTCGGCTCTGGCGGCCTCCTTCGGCACAACAGCCGCCGATGTGCTCCGGCTCTGCGCAAAAATTCCCAACGCCAAAGCGATTCAGATCGGCGAGTTTCTGATTCTCGACAGCCGCGTGAAGGAATTGCAGTCTGAAGTTCAGGCGCGCCTTTCAGCCCTGCACCGCAAATCGCCCGAGAGTCGCGGCTTTTCCCGCGCCGAAGTCAAGAGCGGCAATCTGGGTGATCTGCCCGACACTATTCTTGATCATGTCATGCAATCCATGATCGCCGAAGGAAGCGTCGTGCAGGAAGGTCCGCTCCTGCGTGAACCCGAACGCCGCATTCTGCTTACTCCTGCTCAGCAGGAACTCAACAGTCTGGTGTTATCCGAACTGCGCAAAGCCGCCTTTGCTCCGCCGTCGTCCACCGTCATCGCCGAGACGTTGCGTCGCACCCGCCCCGAAGTCGAGAAGAGTCTGGTCCTGCTCGAGCGCCTCGGTCATTGCCGCCGTCTCGGTCTCGATCTGTTCTTTGAAACGCAGTCCTTCGACAACGCCGTAGAAATTGTTCGCGCCGCCTTGCAGTCATCTCCCGAACTGACGGTCGCCGAAGCCTCGCGCCTGCTCACCTCGTCGCGCAAATACGTGGTGCCCTTCCTCGAGTATCTCGACAACAAAGGGATCACTCAGCGCGAAGGCAACGTTCGCATCCGGGGCCGCAGCTTTGCCTGACGTGAATGACCGTCTTCCCCTCTGGACCGCCCCCGTTCTCATCGCCATCCTCTGCGGTCTGACGTTGCGGATTGTTCTTGCCCTGCTGACGCCGGTCAGCGGCGCGGCACTCCCCGGAGTGCTGTCCGCATACAATGACGAACTCGCGCACGCCAACTATGCGCTGCACGTTCTGCAAAGCGGATCATTGCCGCCGCAAGTCGAATCCATCCAAGGCACAGGCGCCCTCGAGCGCGGCCGGTTCGAAAACTACCAGCCACCGCTCTATTACATGCTCGTCGCCGGTCTCGGCAAAGCCTTCTCTATCACGCGGCTTGAAGACCTCGTTCTCGTTGGCCGCTTCCTTGGCATTTTCCTTTTCCTCGGCCTGTTGTGGATTGCCGTGCTTATCAGCCGCGCTGCATCGCTCGACAATCGCTTTACCGGTGCCGCGCTCATCTTCGTCGCACTGAGCGGCGTCTTTGTGCGGTACACCTCCCTGCTGGGGAATGAGCCGCTCTTCTGGCTCTTCGCCGGCGGCATGATTCTCATCACCATCCGTATGTGGCAGGACGGCTTCCGGCTTGCCCATTGGATGACTTTCGCCGCCCTGTCGTGCCTCGCCATCTATACCAAACTGACAGCGGTGCTGCTGCTGCCGCTTCCGGTGCTTGCCCTCGCACATCACTGGAAACCGCGTCTCACCGTTTCTTTGGCAGGCTTATACTGCATCATTCTCGTCTGCGTATTTCCGCTGTGGCTGCGCAATTTCTACAGCTTCGGCTCTCTGCTGCCGCTGAACGCCGGCTTCGGCGATCCGTCGTGGCGTATGCCCAATCTGTCGACCGCCATCTATGCGGCCCGTTCCTTCATCTTTCCGTGGAGCGAATTCTGGCACGGCTTGCTTGGGCTGCTGTTTATGCTCCCGTTCTGCATCTTCGCCATCCACGCGCTTATCTATCGTGAAGGATGGCGAACGCTGGTTTCGCAGCCCGTGCTGTTCGCGGTGCTCGTTATCGCCGTCGGTTCATTCCTTTGGCTGAATACCCGCTACGATCAGGCCGAAGGCCGCTATCTCTTCACGGCGTGGCCTGCGCTGCACATTCTACTTCTTGGCCGTCCGCGCGCAACCTCCGATCAGTGGGTGCTGCTCGCCGTGCTGCTCTTACCCTATTCCTTGTTTATTCTTCCGTCTGCAGGTGCCTGATTGCTCGCTCAACTGAAAAGTCTTACCCGGGATTCCGCAATCTATGGCGTCGGGCATATCGCATCCCGGCTCCTCACGTTCCTGCTCCTGCCATATTACAGCTTCCATCTGTCTCCCGCCGAATACGGCGAGATGACGCTCTACTTTCTGTTCACCGCGCTCGTGCAGACCTTCTTCTGGTACGGTCTGGATATTGCCTACTTGCGCTACTTCACGCTCGCCAAAGAGCCCGAGAAACGGCGCATCGTCAGCGGTACGACGCTCCTCACGTCCTTCATCAGCACCGCAGTGCTTTCGTTGCTGATTTTTCTCGCCGCCCGCCCGCTGGGCGCTCTGATCGTGCACTCACCGGCGAATGCGGAGCTGGTTCCCGGATTCGTTCGCCTGTGTGCGGGCATTCTGTTCTTTGATACCCTGTCCACCTACCCGTTCCTCTTTTTGCGCGGAAGCCACCGTCCGAAGCGCTTTACAGCGGTGAAGATCTTCAATGTTTGCGTAAACGTCAGTCTCAATATCTGGTTTGTCGGCCATCTGGACCTCTCCATTGCCGGCATTCTCTGGGCTAATCTCATCGCCAGTGCCCTCACGCTCGTCGTTCTTCTGCCCTCCATGCTCCGCAACATCACCATCAAGGTGGACCGCGAGCTGGTCAAGGAAATGGTTCGCTTCGGCATTCCTAACGTGCCCACCTATCTGTTCGTGATGGTGATCGAGCTGGCCGACAGAAAAGTGATTGAACTCTACCGCGGTCTTGCCGAAGCGGGACTCTACAGCGCGGGCTATAAACTCGGCATGTTCATGGCCGTCGTCACCGGAGCCTTCCGCTTTGCCTGGCAGCCGTTCTTCCTTTCTCATTCGGATCGCCCCGACGCACCTCGCCTCTTCGCTCGCGTCCTGACCTACTATCTGCTGGTGACCACGTCGCTTTTCCTTGTGATGACCTTCTTTGTCGACGCCGTCATCAAAACGAAATGGCCCGGTGTCGGTTACATCATCGCGCCGCAATTCTGGGCGGGGCTCTCGGTCTTTCCCATCATTCTGCTCGCGCATGTCTTCGATGGCGTGTACGCCAATCTGATGGTCGGCATCTATCTCAAAAAGCTGACAGCCAAGCTCCCCGCCGTCACCGGCGTCGCCGCGCTTTTCACTATAGTCTTCTGCATTCTGCTCGTCCCGCCGTACGGCATGATGGCTGCCGCGTGGATCACGCTGGCCGCCTTCTTCCTCGAAGCCGTGATGCTCTGGCTCGTGGTTCGCAAAGCCTATCCGGTCCCCTATGAATGGGCGCGCATCGCCAAACTTGGCGTCGCCTGTACGGTCGTTCTCGCCGCCGGGCTCTTTACGGGAATGAACGCGCCCTGGCAGCGCGCGCTGATTCTGCTTTTCTTCCCGGTGATTCTCTACGTGCTTGGCTTCCTTGATGAGCGCGAGCGCTTTCACCTACGGAAACTGTTGCCGGCAGGATGAAGATCCTCTACATTTCCGCTGAGCATGTCTCAGGCACCCTGTCTCTCTTTCAGGCGGAACACCGGTGGCGCGGCGATGAGTGCCGCTTTGTCACCTTCTGGCACAGCCGCTGGGATTTTCCGGATGACATTTGCCTCGATTTGCCTCTGATGCCCGACAAGTCCTGGGTGCTTCTCGCTCGCAAGGCTGCCCGCCTATTGCGCGGTCCTGCCCACAGCGCCTCACCGTCGGCCACCTGCCCATACTGGACACCTAGCCCGCCGGAGCGCGCACTGTTTGCGTGGCGTGATCGTCTTCTCTGGCCCAAAATGGAAGCGGCGATTCAGGCACATGGGCTTGACCGATTCGACATTGTTCATCTCGATGGCGGTTTGGACTTTACGCGTGATGCCCGCTTCGCTTCAAGCATGCGGTCGCGCGGCAAACACATCGTCTGCTACTATCACGGTTCCGATCTGCGCAACCGCGGCATCGTTCCCGCTGTGGATACGCTCGCCGAATTGCGCCTGACTCCGGAATGGGATCTGCTCGAACTCGATCCCCGTCTGCAGTATCTCTACTTGCCGTTCGAGACAGACCGCTATCCGCGCCGCGACTATCATTTTCACTCGCCTGTCCGCGTCTGCCACGCCACACGCAATCCGTACAAGGGCACCGAGTTTGTCGAGCGGGCAATGGAGGAATTGTCGAAGAAGTATCCTGTGGAACTGGTCCTGCTTCGCGGTCTGCCGCATGCCGAGGCGCTGCGTCGCAAGCAGGAGTGCGACATCTTCGTCGATCAGCTTACCAATGCCGGCGGTTGGGGCTATGGCATGAGTTCCGTCGAGGCCTTCTCCATGGGTATGCCCGTCATAACTAACATTCCCGCTAAGATGGCCGCGCATCTCGGTGAGCATCCGTTTGTTCACGCCGGCACCGATACCGTCCGCGACGCACTCGAAGATCTGATCACGCACGAAGACAAGTGCCGTGCGCTTGCCGTCGCTGGTCGCGAGTGGGTGCAGCGCATGCATGATGTCCGTTCCGTCGGTGATCAGCTTTACCGCTACTATGAGGCCGCCGGATGGCTGAACCGGAGCTGACCCTCAGCGTCGTCGTCATTTCCTTCAACCAGAAGGATTTCCTCCAGCGCCTGGTCGGCCAGCTTCTGGAACAGGATTATGATCCCGCGCGTTATGAAATCATCGTTGTCGATGACGGCTCAACCGACGGTTCGCGGGAATGGCTGAAATCCGTTGGCGATGCGCGAATGAAACCTGTCTTCGGCGAGACGAACCTCGGCCGCTCGGCCTCACGCAATTCCGGAATCCGCGCCGCAGGTGGCCGTATCATCGTCATGATCGACGGCGATCACACCATTCAGCCCGATTTTCTTTCGATCCACGCCGCGCGCCACAGGCGCGAACGCTGTGTGATTGTCGGCAAGTCGGATTTTGTGGAGCATCCCGATTTCCGCGCGCTGAATAGCTATCTGAACGGCAGCGGTGCGAAGAAGCTCCCGCTGGACGCTCGTCTGCCCGGACGCTATTTCCTTACCCGCAACTGTTCTGTGCCGCGCGACCTCCTCATCGAGGTCGGACTCTTCGATGAGACCTTCACCGCGTGGGGCGGGGAGGACCTCGACCTCGGTGTACGCCTCGAAATGAGCGGCGTTCCGATTTACGGCGAACCGCGTGCGCTCGCGATTCACCATCACCTGCGCCCGCTGAATGACCTGCTCCGCAACATGCGTGTTTATGGCCGCGGTGGGATTCCCATTCTGCTCGCCCGCCATCCGCAGCTTTTCACCGAGCTGAATCTCCACCGGGTGTTGCCTGCGCCAAACGGCCCGCAAAGTTCCGTCGGGAGTCGCTGGGGCATGCGTCTCTTGTTGACGCCTGTACCTTACGTCACGGTGCGATGGCTCGCCAATCGTTTGCGCCGGCGCCGACTGCCAAGATCACTTCTCGACTATCTCCATTTTCGCCAATATGTGTGCGGCTATATGGACTACTTGAAATCGCACGAAAGGAATATGTAGCGTGGCAATTCTGATTGATGGACGCGTTATCTCCAAAGAAATCCAGTCCGAAGTTCAGCGTGATGTCGAAAAGCTCAAGGCGGAGAAAGGCGTCACCGCCGGCCTCGCCGTCGTGCTCGTCGGCGATAATCCTGCGTCTAAACTCTATGTCGGCATGAAAGCCAAGACCTGCATCAAGCTCGGCATGAATTCCATTCATGAGGAACTTCCGGCTTCTATTTCCGAAGCCGGACTTCTCGCCGTGATTGACCGTCTCAATAACGATCCCGCCGTGCACGGCATCCTCGTGCAGCTTCCCCTGCCGTCACACATCAACGCGCAGACCGTGCTTAACCGCCTCGATCCTCGCAAGGATGTCGACGGCCTGCATCCGGTCAATGCCGGATTGTTAAGTGCGGGCGAGCCGCGCTTCATCCCCTGCACACCCTACGGCATCTGTCAGTTGCTGGTTCGCTCGAATGTTCAGATCACCGGACGCGAAGTGGTTGTCCTCGGCCGCTCCAATCTGGTCGGTCGGCCCATCTCCATCCTGCTTTCTTCCAAGGGCCGCTATGGCGACGCCACCGTTACCGTCTGCCATTCTCGCAGCAAGAACCTGCCGGAAATCTGCCGCCGCGCCGACATTCTGGTTGTGGCCATCGGCCAGCGCGAATTCGTCTCTGCAGACATGGTGAAACCCGGTGCGGTGGTGATTGACGTCGGCACCCATCCGGCTCGCAACGAAAATGAGAAGCTGCGCGGCGACGTGCAATTCGAGAGCGTTTCCGAAATCGCCTCGATGATCACGCCCGTTCCCGGCGGCGTGGGGCCGATGACTATCGCCATGCTGATGCGCAATGCCGCCGATGCCGCGATCATGCTGTCCGCTTAGTACGGTCGACAAGCGCAGCATGTCCGAGCCGCTCTCCTTCGCTATTCGCGATCTTGTGCCGCATCCCGATCTCTTCGAGCGGCCCGCCGAGCGTGAGTTGCGTTTGCACCATGTCGCAGAGGCCCAGCTTCGCCGGAAGTACAAGACGTTCCATCCGGAGATCACGCTGTCCGCAACTGTCCAGTCCGGCGGACAGGATGTAGTGATCAAGGGCCGCCTCGACGGCTGGCGGCGTACGCCCAAGGGCATCATCCTCTACGAAATCAAGTCCGTTCCCGGTGATCCGCGCCGCTGGGTAGATAGTCCGCTTCTGCAAAATGCGCGCTGGCAGCTTCAGCTTTATGCCGATCTCGCCCGCGCCTGCATCGAGAAGCCGTGGGGTAAGGGAGAGGTGAGTGAGGCCGTGCTCTGTCTCATCAGTGAGACCCAGCGCCAGGCTCTCGAATCTGTGGAGATCCGCAGTTCCGCCGGCCTTCTTCAGGACCGCCTGAAAGTTGTCTTAGCCGCATCCCGTCCGTGGCGCGCAAATGTCGAAGCCGCTCGGCAGGCGCTTGACTCCTTCCTTGCTGTAGACCAGCTCACCGACCGGCCCGAGCAATGCGCAGCTTCGCAGCGAATCGCCGAAGAAAGCACAGAGGACAGAGTACTGCTCTCGATGCCGCCCGGCACTGGAAAGACGCGCGTCGCCCTGCGCCACGCTCTGCGCGAATCCTTTGCGCGCAAGCGCCGCCTCTACTGGATCACCACCAAGGCACGCGGGCGCGATGAAGTCCTCGCCGAACTCGACCGCTACCGCGCTGCCGGTGTTCCCCTGCGCGTACTTTGGAAAACCACCCGCGAGCGCCTGTGCGATTGTGCTCTTCCCGGAACATCCTGTCCCCGCCGCATGGAAACACGCGCCGCCCTTTTTGTGGATCCGCTTCCCGAATTCCATGAGCGTTCGTCCTGGACCTTCGACGATCTTGCCGCATACGCGCGCGAGCACTCCCTGTGCCTGTTCGAATTGTCCACCGCGCTCGAACGCATGGCGGATGTGATAATCGCCGATATCAACTATCTGCTCAATCCGTCGCCGCTGTTTGCCCGCGAGTCTGTCCTTGTGCTGGATGAGGCGCAAAATATCGCGCGCCGCGTCTACGAGAACAGCGAAGTCCGCATTCGCCGCGATGAACTCTATTCGCTTCTCGAGGCGCTTCCACTGCCCGCCCGCCGTCTCGTGCGCGACGTGTTATCCCAGCGCCAGTCTAATGAGGACACGGATGCAGCGGTCGCTGAGTCCCTCATCGCCCTGCGTGAGCAGTTGACCCGTGTCTCCAGCCATCTTCCCGCGGTTCGCGCCATTCGCCGCGCCGCGCGCTTCCGGATGACGTTTGGCGAGGATTACCGTCTGGCCTGGTACCGCCGCTCACCCGATTCCGCGCTGATCGGTACCCTCAATCACGCAAGCACAGCCGTGGATGCAGCCCTCAGCGAGCACCAGTCCATTATCGCTCTCAGTGGTTCTCTGCCCGCTGACTCCGCTTCGCGAGCCGCGCTCTTTCCGCCTGCGCAGTCCTTTCGTGCCATTGAGGTAGAGCAGCAGTCCACGCCACCGGTTTTCATTATCCCGGAACTGATCTTCAAATATCCGCTGACATCGACGGATCACCAATCGACCATCGAGATGCTTCGCCAACTCCGCGAACATTTGTTGCCCACCATCGTCGTCTTCGGGCAGAACCGCGCATCCAATGAGCTGCTCTCGATGGGACTGCGCGTGCGTGGCTTCACTGTCATGCTCGATGAGGATCTGCATGACGATTGGAGCACCGCCGCAGCGGCACGCCCGGATTTCCTGTTCATTGCAATGGGTGGCAGCCTCTCCGAAGCCGTCAATCCCCCGGCAGAGCTTTTCTCAAGCGCAGCCATCTTATCCCCGGCCTTCCGCGCGCCGGATGAATATGATCTGCTCCGCTCCGCGACCCGGCGTGGCGGTTCCGATGGCTGGAATGATGACGTCGATGTAGACATCGCGGAGCGCCGCGCCGAAGCGGCCTCCCGCGTCATTCAAGCCGCCGGCCGCGTGCAGCGGGATCCGGCCTCGCGCAAACCTGTCTTCTTGTTGAACTCTGACTTCGCGGATCCTGCCTTCTTGCGGGCATGGCCGCGCGGTTGGTACGCCAGGTCGCCGGAGGAGATGATCTGCTCATCCATGTCAATGGCCTTCGAAAGGTGGAATGGCGGTGCCTATGTCTCGAACTGACGTCTTCACCTTTCTTTCGACATTTCTGATCTCCTTCGCGGTGTACTTCTCCACGACCGCGCCCACCATCGGTCTGGTGGATGCGGGAGAACTCACCACGGCCGCCTACACCCTGAGCATCGCTCATCCCACGGGCTATCCGTTGTACACCCTCCTCGGCCACGTATGGTTGATGTTGGGGCTGTTCTCTCCCGCCCGCGGCATGGTAGTCTTTTCGGTCCTGATGGCGGCGCTGGGCGTCGGCGTGCTATCATTACTGTGTGCGCGCCTTCTGCAATCTGTTGACGGTCTGAAAGACACGCTCCGTCACGTCTTCGCCATACTGTTGACGCTCGGAGTTGCCCTGTCTCCCACCGTCTGGACCTCCGTGGACTTTGCCGAAGTCTATCCTCTGACGTGGCTGCTCGGCGCGTTGCTGCTCTATCTGTCCTATGTGAGTCTGATCTCCGATGATCGCCGCGCGCTCCACGTGCCGCTTCTGATATGCTACCTCTGGGGCCTTGGCTTCGGCAACCATCTCACCATTCTCTGGTTCGTTCCGCTGGTCGCCTTTGTGGTGCTGCGTTACGTCCTCGCTTCGGCCAAACGCGTCCGTGCCGCGATCATGTGCGCCGCGCACTACCTTCTCGGCACGTCCATTAATCTCTATCTGCCCATCCGCAGCGCCCGCGGTCCGATCCTTGACTGGAGTGCGCCGCACACGATCCCGGGTCTTGTTCGACACCTGACCGGCTGGCAATACCGCGTCTGGATGTTCAAGGGAGATTGGTCCGTCTTCTTTCACAAATTCTTCGGCTACCTCGCCGCCGTTCCCGGTGACATCGGCTGGGGAATCGCCTTGCTGGCGCTCATCGGCCTGGTCATGATTCTGCTGCGGAAGCGCTGGTGGCTGCTTTCGGTGTTCGGTGTATGGCTGCTGGGAAATCTGTACAATGTCAACTATGACATCCCCGACATCTCCACCTATTTCCTTGCCTTCTACGCGCCGCTTTTCATCATCGCCGTTTCCGGCTTTGTGGACGTCGTAAACGCGCTGAAGAGCGCCTTCGAGAGTCCGCGCACTCGTATCGCGATAGCGGGCACCCTCGCCGCGTCTGTCCCACTTATCAGTCTGGCCGCGTCCGGCAACAGTGGCATTCAGAGTTCCAATCGCTTCGCGGTCACCTTGGCCACCGAAGTCCTTGCCACCCTCGCCCCCAACGCGCTCGTGTTTCAGGGCAATTGGGACATCCAAAGCCCCTACATATACCTGCATAATGTCGAGCACCGGCGCTCCGATGTCGTGATGCTCGATCTGAATCTGCTCCAGAGGCCGTGGTACATCCGTCAGGAACAGCGCGCCCATCCCGATGTCTTTGAAGGAGTGCAAAGGGAGATCGACGCGTTCTGCCGCGAGGTCGCGCCCTTCGAGAGCGGCAAGCCCTTCAACGGCCCCCGGATCGAATCGGCCTACGTCGGCATGATCAACGCCATCATCGGCAAGCAGACCGATCACCGCCCGGTCTACGTTCTCGATACCTACCAGACAGGCCACGGCGGCGTCGCCGAGAAACTGAAGATGATTCCCGGCGGATACTTCATGCGGATCACCAACGTCCCGCTGCTTGAACCGGTGATCAACGCCGATAACATTATCGCCGGCAATCCCGACCGCAGTGACACACGCGTAGCCTATTTGCTGCACCTCGTCGCGGCGTCCGCTTCCTATCAGGGCGACTATTCCATGCGCATCGGCGACACTGCGCGCGTGAGCAAAACTCTCGACATCTGCCGTAAATTGGGAAGCGATTACCCGCAGGTACAGGATTACATCAAAGCGGCGGACACCTATCTTACCAACATGCGTAGCCAAGGGGCGAATGAATAAGGTCTTTTTGTCGGGAATCGGCGGCATCGGCATGGCCAATGTTGCCGTGCTTCTCAAGCAGGCGGGCTTCGAAGTTTCGGGGTCCGATGGCAGTATCTACGAACCCGCCGCCACGGTGCTGCGCAACGCCGGCATCACGCCGCGCACGCCTTACAGTGCGGACAACATCCCCCTTGATGGCTCTCCGGTCATCATCGGCAATGCCCAGTCGCGCGGCCATGCTGAAGTGGAAGCCGCGCTCGATGCCGGAGCGCTGCTCTATTCCTTTCCGGATTTTCTGAACCGCTTTGTGCTGGCCGGACGCCATTCCGTGGTTGTCGCCGGAACCCACGGCAAGAGCACTACCACCGCCTGCCTGTCGCACGTGCTGCATGCTGTAGGTGTGGATCCCGGCTTTCTGATCGGTGCCCTGCCCTTGAATTTCCCCCTCGGCGCGGCTCTCGGAAAAAAGAACGCTCCCTTCGTGCTGGAGGGCGATGAATATGACAGCGCGTTCTTCGACAAGCGCTCCAAGTTCCTCCACTATTTCCCCCGCACCTTGCTTTTAGGAACGGTGGAATTTGATCATGCGGATATCTTCGCCTCGCAGGAAGAGATGCTGCTTTCTTTCCGGCGTCTCATCAATCTCCTGCCGCGCACTGGTCGCCTCATCTACCATCATGACTGTGAGACCACACGCGAACTGGTCGCCAAGGCTCCGTGCGAAACGGTATCTGTGGGTGTCGGCGAGGGAGCAGGGTGGAGGCTCCTCGAAAACGCCGCGGGCCTGCACTATGCGACGCCCTCGGGAGAGGTTCGTTCCTGCTCCTTCGACCTTCCCGGCCGCCACAACCGTCTGAATGCTCTCATGTCCTTGGCCGCCGCGAGCAATCTTCACCCCAGTCTCCCGGACATTGAAGCAGCCCTCGGGACTTTCCGGGGAATTCGCCGCCGCTTCGAAAAGCTTTTCGAGCGTGCCGACCTGACCATTTATGATGATTTTGCGCACCATCCAACAGCCATCGCTGCCTCGATTCAGGCTGTCCGGGAGAAGCACCCCGGCCATCGCCTGATTGCCGTCTTTGAGCCGCGTTCCAACACCATGGTTCGGAACATCTTCCAAGCCGAAATCCCCGCCGCCTTTGCCGCTGCCGATCACGCGATCTTCGGCACCATTCACCGCATCGAGCGGATTCCTGTCGACCAGCGCCTCGATCTGGCCGCCGTCCGCCGTGATCTCACCGCTCGCGGTATCCCCTCGGCCCAGATGGCAAATTCGGATATTCCTTCGTATATTTTCTCATTGCTGAACGGCACGCCCACCGTGATCCTCTTCATGAGCAACGGCAGCTTCGACGGTGCCCCGGCGGCACTGGTACAGATGTTTGACGGAAAGGATCGGTCGTAGGGGCACGGTCCGCGAAGCGAGATCTCGGCTTCGCCGGACATGCCGTGCCTGAAAGTTGTTTTCTTTCATACCCCCATCCCCGCGCGAGCAGGGAAGAGGAGTATGGGGACGGATGGGGCACTGGTGGCCCTCGCGGTCTTCAAAACCGTTTGCGTCCGCCTCGCGGCGGATGGCTGGGTTCGATTCCCAGACGTTCCCGCCATATTTCGCTTCTTAAGCACTTAAAAGAAGAAGGACTTGACGTTGTCAGGTCCTTCTTGCATGTAGGGGCAAGGCTCATACCCTTGAAGGATGGATCAGAGGCACTCAAGTTGATCCCGCCGATGTGGACGGTTCTTGGCTCTAAAGTTGTGACACGCAGCCTGAAGACAATGGGCGTCCTGTGACGAGTCACGGTCAAGTCAATCAATTTCCTTGCACGAGGCGTGAAATTGTGAGATTCGGATTTGCCCAAATGCCCAAAAATTACAAAATAACGCGATTCAGATCTTCCATCTTTCATTTTACCTCAAGATATGCTATCTTAACACGATGGAATCATTGCTATCTATAACATGCCGTTTAGACCGATGACAGCCTCAACCACCGACAAGTACTCAGCAAGCGAACAAGGTCTCGGGTACGCCTACCAAGGGCGTCTCGCCCTGCTCCATTTGCTGAAATTGCCCGAGGACACCGCCGTCTTCTTCGAAAAGGACGACGACCTTGATTTCGTGGACAGCAGTGCCGGCAAGTCGCTGGCCTCGCTCAAACACAAAGCAGGTGGCGACAGGCTGACCGACTTGTCGCCCGACTTTTGGAAGTCCGTCAACATCTGGTTGGAGCGGTACAAAAGAGATGGTCGCGCCGCATCGAACCTAAGATTCTTCCTGTTCACCACCGCCACGGTATCGGCCGACTCATTCCTCGCCCGCCTTCTGCACAATCAGCCCGACGCTTCCACTCTCCCCGAGTTGGTCGAGGCAGCACTCGCTAAGTCAAAATCGAAACTCATCAAGCCGATAGCCGCAAGTTTCAACGAATTGAGCGAACCCGAGAAACGG
This sequence comes from bacterium, assembly GCA_036504735.1. Classification (NCBI taxonomy): domain Bacteria; species bacterium. Next base: position 140,178 of record DASXUQ010000005.1, on the reverse strand, counting down.
GATTTCCTCGAACGCATCCTGATCCTTGACAGCAGCCCACGCATCGGAGACATCCCGGCGATAATCAGGGACACGCACATGAAAAGCATCCGACGTGAGCACCGCGAGTTCGTCTTCGAAAAGCTGGAGGGTTGGTGGACTGACGCCGTGATCAACCAATTGGAGGGAGCCAGCACGGAAGGAATCTTTGGCCGCGAAGTCTCGGATAGGCTCTCCAAGTTCGCCGAGGAATATAGGGCGGACAACCTGCCGATCGACTACCGCGGAAAAGTGCCTGTCGATATGATCGACACCGATGCCGATGAGCGCCGGTTCGTGGTCCAACTGCGCGAGATCGGCATCTCATCCAACCGGATTAGGAATGCAATCTTGGACTATTACAGGGCGTTCCAGCAACGATCAACTTGGGCGCGGGAGAACCTGCTGGTGTCGGGAGAGGTAGAGGATTACGAAGATCGCATTACCGATGAATGGAGCCGCTACAAGGATGTCGTCTTCGAGACGCTGAATGTCGACAGCGCGGAGGAAGCCCTTCGCGCAGCCGGCGCAGCTCTATACCGCTGGGCGGAATTCGAGACTGAGAAGATCGAATCCCTGCGCATTCGTGCACTCGTGACGGAGCCCTATGTCCTTCGCGGAAGCTTCCACATCTTGGCCGATGTGACGCCTGTACCCAAGATCTACTGGCATCCCAGATTCCTCGTCCGCCTCGGTGCAGTGCTGGAGGTGTCATCATGAAGCGGTGGGATCAGCGTCCCTTCGAGATTCGGAATCTGTTCAATCCCGCATTCTGCGGCCTGATCCTGTTCCGCGCACTGCATGGCTTCGAGGAAAGAGACGCCCGCGGCATGCCCTTCTCGCTGTCATTGCTGGTATTGCCACTGTGCCTGCATAAGGATACGCGTGATGTGATCGCCGACAGCCCGCTCAGCTATCTGCTCAAGACTGTAGAGAAGAACCAGCAGGTCATGGTGGGACTTGCCGATCGAGTCACACAGATGCTGCCCTACACCTTTGAGGGGTTCGGTCTGCTGATGGAAAGAGGCTGCATCGCGGTAACGGACGACGGTCGTTTCCAGACCGTGCCCAAAAAGGTGCTCACGACCGTCGCCGGAACCGACGAGACCATCGCCTGCCAGAAGGTTGCTCGCATCGTGGGCAAGGAATTCGCACGCATCGCTGACCGGGTGACCGTTTACACGACTTTTGGGATCCGTCCATGAAGATTAAATCAATCCACATCTATAGCCACGACGGCCAGCAGCGCGACCTTCGGTTCAATGTGGAAGGGCTCAATATCATAACCGGCCGCTCTTCCACCGGCAAGTCCGCGCTTTCTGAGATCATCGAATACTGCATGGGACAATCCTCGTTCAACGTCCCTGAAGGCATCATTCGTGACAAGGTGGCTTGGTTTGCTGTGATCTATCAGTTCCAGAATGAACGTGTGCTTGTCGCCAAGCCGACTCCGCCCGGCGGTGGCGCCAGTTGCAGCACGGTGATGCTGCGAAGGGGTGCCGACTTGCAGGCACCCGAGTTCAAAGACTTGGCGGTCAACACTGACGACGAGAGCATCGTTGAACTGCTGTCGCGCTTACTGGGCATCCCCGAGAACCGCACAGATGTCGCGCTCGAACACAGCCGTGTTAGCTTCGATGCGAACGTCAAACACACGTACTACTATCTTTTCCAGAAACAGGGGCTGCTTACCAGCAAGTATCAACTTTTCTACCGCCAGAACGAGCCATTTCAGCCGCAGGCGATCCGCGACACGCTACCCATCCTGCTTGGAGTCTCCTCGCACGACCGCTACGAATTAGAATCCAGGTTGCGTAAGGCGCAGAAGGATCTAAAGCTCAACGCTAAGAAGCTTGAGCAGGCGCGTAGCGCCGTTGACACGTCGCACGAGAAGGCCGTTAGTCTCTACTCGGAAGCCAAGACGGTCGGCGTCGTCGGCTCCACCGACGAGAGTCCCAATGCCGACGGGATCATCCGTGCGTTGAGATCGGCATTGTCGTGGATGCCCGAAACCGTGCCGGACGACGATGGCAGCCGAATTTCGCGCTTGGAGGAAGAACTGGGCCAGTTGCGTCAAAATCGTCGCGACGCCCAAGATAGGATCGACGCTGCGAATTTGTTCGCCAAGCGGGCCGGCGGTTACGAAAGCGAAGCCGTCGAACAGGTGGACCGGCTGGCCTCGATCAAGGCGCTGCCGAAGAACCCGGATACTGGCCAGTGGCAATGGCCGTTTAGCGAGCGGAACTTGGCGCTGGATTCTCCCGTCGCCGCCATGCTGCTCAACGAACTGGAATCGCTCGACAGTGAATTGCGCATCGCTGCAGGCCAACGTCCCAAGCTCGACGCCTACCTGATCGATTTGGCCGGCAAAAAGGACGAGATCGCGAGCAACATCAAGCAGAAGGAAGCAGAGCTATCTGCGGCAATCTCAGCCAATGAAGTCATCGCAGAACTGGGCAACCGCAACAACGCTGCTGCCCGCGTCGTAGGTCGCATCAGCTTGTTTCTGGAAACGCTCCTCCCGAACGAAGATCTTGCAAGGTTGGCGGCTGAGAATCGTCGCCTCGGCATAAAGGTTGAGCAGCTTGCGGAACAAATAGGCGTTGACGACAGCAACGAACGCCTGACGTCGCTCCTCAATAACATCTCCGCCCAAGTGTCACGATACATTCAGATGTTCCAGGCCGAATTCGCCCCTTACCCTGTGCGGCTCAATCTACAACAATTGACGATCATCTTCGATTTGCCCGATCATCCGGTACCGCTGGCCCGGACCGGGGGTGCCGCGAATCACCTGGCCTACCATCTGTCGGCACTGCTCGCGCTACACCGATTCGCGGCAGAGAACAACTGCCCGATCCCGCGCTTCCTGATGATCGATCAACCGACCCAAGTCTACTTTCCATCCGAGGCATACAGAGACGCCGACGGCTCGGTGCAGAAGACTGAAGAATCTGACGCCGACCTGAATGCGGTGCGCCGCCTTTTCGCACTGTTGCTGAAGTTTACCCAGCAGGATGTACCCGGCTTCCAGTTGATCGTCACCGAGCATGCGAATCTTCGTGACGAGTGGTTTCAAAATGCATTGGTGGAACGACCTTGGACGAATCCTCCGGCACTCGTTCCTGAAGACTGGCCGGACCAGCATCCCGCGTGATGCATCGAGCGAACCGGTATCTACCTCCCGCAGATTGCCGGAGCAGGGAAGAGGACACTAAAGATAGCACTGATCCTCAATTTGCGTTGGAGCGTATAAGCATCGTGAACAGGAGTCATCCATGAAAACACTATTCGCGGGCCTTGCCCTATTTTGCTTGACCGTCGCAGCTCTCGCGCAGCCGCGCGTACTCATTTTCCCATTCGATCCCATTATGGATTCGCTGTACACGTTTGATGGCAAGCAGTCTATCCTCGATTACCGCAAGGCCTTGCAGGAGATGATCACGGCTGACCTATCCAAATATCCTGCCATCAGGGTTGTTGCACCATCCGACCTATCAGATTACATTAAGGTTCACAAGGTAACCCCGGCCACTTGGAACGACCCGGTCTTAGCCTCCCGCACTTCGAGTGCTTTGGGAGCGGATTACGCTATCATCGGGAGTTACGGGGAGTTCGCCCATCAGATCCGCGTGGACGCTCGCATTGGCCTCGCTGCCTCGACGGACATTCCCCCCGGTTACGCCGTTTCCGCCACCGTGAATTTGTGGGAGGATCTCCCCACAGCAGCGGCTCGTATTGCCGAGCAACTCGTCCCCATCCTTACAGCCGGTGGCAACCTGCATCCGGCCTCCACGGCAATCCTGTTTCCGGAGGGAGACCTGTCTGCTTACAATCCCACAGGATCGACCTCTAACATGGCACGGCTCGTCGTGTGGGTGAATGCTCCTGCGCCGCAGATTACGGCAGGTTCTGTCACTTTCGCCCGCTGTGACCGCATCGACCTCACCGGGGCTTCCACGGAGAAGCAGCGCGCCAACGCTTGCCGGATGGCAGTGCTGCCCGCCGGCCCCGTCGAAATTCGCATTGCCCATCGCGGCTATCTGCCCTATGTCCAGACGCTGACCTTGGCCCCCGGCAAAGCCTACCGGCTTGAAGCGCACCTACAGCCTGTCGAACTATCGCGCTGAAAACGGTGGCCATCCAGAATATGCAACCCGGACCCTTGGTTCGGGTTTTCTTTTTGCCCTGACAATGTTTAGAATTTCAAGAAAGTGAATTTTGCGGGCTCTTTTGAGCGCAACAAAACGTTAATAGGATAACATCATTCTGCGTATTTGCGCCGCACCATATCGAGACGCTATCTAACTATCCACTTGCTGCAACATGCTCGCTGCCCTTTCCTGATCCAAAATATTCATAGTCACATGATCCGGCTACGCGACGGGGCCGAGGCGGCAGTCGCGTTGGAGTCCGGAGCAACCGGAAATCCTCCACATATTTGCTCGCGTCATAGAGGCAACTATGGACAAGAACAATCGAATGGTGGTTTCGCCCCGCTGGCTCAAGGCCGCGGTGATCACGTTCGTGTTTGGTTTTGCCGTTCTTGGATACCTCGCCGCCCGCATCGCAACCGGCTCGCCGCCAGTCCCTCGTGAAGTTCGCACCGATAAGGGAGATGTGCTCTTCAGCGGAGATGAAATCGTCGGTGGGCAACACCTTTTCCAGAAATATGGCCTGATGCAGTTCGGCACCATCTTCGGGCACGGTGCCTATCTCGGGCCGGATTTCACCGCCGAAGCGCTGCATCGCGGTTCCGTCAGCATGCTCGCCTTCTATCGGGCGCAAGGCCATTCCGATGCCGAGGCCCGGGATCGGGTCGAACACGACTGGAAAGAAAACGCCTACAATTCGGTCAGCCAGACGTTAACGCTAACTCCCGCCCAGGCGGATGCGTACCGGAATCTGGTCGCCTACTATACCGACTGGTTTCGGCAGGGGAGAAGCAGCAACGAGTTACAGCGCCCTTCCATCTCGGATAGCGCGGACGTCAAACGCCTCGCGTCTTTCTTCTTCTGGTCCGCGTGGGCGGGCGCCACAGCCCGGCCGGGGGAGTCCTACTCCTACACCAACAATTGGCCCCCCGAGCCCCTCGCCGGAAATCGTCCCACCAGTTCGGCTCTGCTCTGGAGTGTGCTTAGTCTGGTGGCCCTCCTTGGCGGAACCGGAGCCGTGTTCTTCGCCTTTGGCCGCTATGAACAGCTTGGCTGGCATGATGAGGGGGACACCGAACCACGTCTCTTCCGGCCGCCGGAGCAGCTCCGTCTGACACCGTCCCAGCGCGCAGTGCCTTGGTATTTTCTCGTGATCGCGGGGCTGTTTCTCCTTCAAGGCCTGCTGGGCGGCGTCAATGCCCATTATCATGTAGAAATGAAAGGCTTCTACGGCTTTCCCATCGCCGACTGGCTTCCTTACAACCTTTCGCGCATGTGGCACTTGCAGCTCGCCCTGTTCTTTGTCGCGGCCAGTTTTCTCGCCATCGGCATCTTCCTGACACCGATGATCGCCCGCCATGAACCCAAAGGCCAGGACAAACTTGCTCTGCTGCTGTTTGCGGCTCTGGTTCTGGTGGTTGTCGGCAGTCTGGCCGGAGAAGCCGCCAGCCTGCACAATGTCATCACCTCGGCGGGCCCTTGGTTCTGGATCGGATCTCAAGGCTGGGAGTACTTGGACTTGGGGCGGCTATGGCAAATCCTCTTGACCGTGGGTATGATCCTCTGGCTTGTTATTCTCATACGTGGCCTTCGCCGCCGGCTCTCAGGAGAGCATCGCGGCAACATGCCCTGGCTGTATCTCTACAGCGCCATTTCGATTCCGCTCTTCTACGCCGCAGGGATGGTTTTCGGCAAAGATGTCAATTTTGCCCAAATGGATTTCTGGCGCTTTTGGGTCGTTCACCTTTGGGTTGAAGACTTCCTCGAACTCTTCTCAACCATTACGGTGGCCTACATTTTCGTCCTGCTCGGCGTCGTCCGCGTCCGGATGGCCACCACGATCATCTATCTGGACATTGTTCTGTACTCCGTTGGAGGGGTAATCGGCACCATGCACCATCTGTACTTCAGCGGTGCGCCTGCAATCCACATGGCGCTGGGTGCCTTCTTTTCCGCAATGGAAGTCATTCCGTTGCTTCTTCTGACCTATGAGGCCTGGCGCTTCATGCAGCTCGGGGCTCCGCCACACCAGCCATCCATGCTCCGTACCGCAAGCGCAGATTTTCCCCACAAGTGGGCCGTGATGTTTCTGATCGCCGTCGGATTCTGGAACTTCCTCGGTGCCGGCGTCTTTGGATTCCTGATTAATCTTCCCATCGTCAGCTACTATGAGATCGGCACGCAATGGACCGCCAACCACGGCCATGGCGCCATGATGGGAGTCTATGGAATGCTGGCGCTCGGCTTCTTCATGTTCGTTGCGCGCTACTTTATTCCTCGAGATCGCGGCAGCGAACTCGCCATGCGATGGTCTTTTTGGAGCCTGAACCTCGGACTCGCCTGGATGCTCTTCGTAAACCTGTTTCCCATCGGGCTGCTGCAGATCAAGACGGCCCTCGATCAAAGTTACTGGCATGCCCGCCAACCCGAGTTCTTCAACAGCCCGCTCGTCAAAGTTATCGAATGGCTTCGGCTGCCGGGGGATGCCCTGTTCATTGTGGGTGGAATTCTCCCCATTGTCTATCTGGCCGTCCGCATGTGGAAGGGCAGAAACCGCCCGGGTGAACTCGGCACCCAAGAGCCCACCGAAACCTTCACCGATCCCGTCTGATCCGGAGCGGGGTGGACCCCGTTGCCGCCATTCCAGAAGCAGGCCGCTTGGGCCGTCAAAAAGGCTTCAATTCCTATATCTACTCAACATAATATATCTTATGTGTTATTTGGCAGGCCAAGAAGAAAGCCGAACCCTGCGGCCCGGCTTCTTTCTGGTATTGCCATAGCGGGCCATTCGGCCCGTATCTCATTTGACAACGATATTGACAATCTTGTTGGGCACCACAATCGTCTTCACAATCTGCTTCCCTTCGAAGTGCGGCCGGACCTTCTCCAGCGCCATCGCCGCCTCGGTTAGGACATCCTGTGGTGCATTGATCGCCACCGTCACGGTGTCGCGCAGCTTGCCATTCACCTGCACCGCAATCGTCACATTCTCTTCCTTGGCCTTGTCCGCATCGAACTCCGGCCACTGCTCGTCGAAGATGGTCTGCTCGTGGCCGGCGATCTCCCAGACTTCCTCGGCCAAATGCGGCGCCAGCGGGGCCAACAATTTGGCCAGCATCTCCAGCATAGATAAGGATGCCGGACTTTTCCTGACATCCTTCAGTTCCGGGCCGACCCAGGAGTAGATGGCGTTTGTCAATTCCATCAGCCGGGCCAGGCAGGTATTGAAGTGGAAGTCCTGCAGGTCCGTGGAGACGGCCTTAATGGTCTGGTGCAGCTTGCGATCCAACTCGACCGGAACGGCGCTATCTGCCGCTGGCGTGCCACTTTGGATGGCTTGAGCCAGCCGGTAAACCCGGCCCACAAACCGCTCAATTCCGGTAATTCCCGCTTCGCTCCAGTCGCCACCCTGAGTATAGTCACCCGAGAACATCAGGAAGCAGCGCAGCACATCGCTGCCATATTTGTTCAGCACAGGCTCCGGCGCGACCACATTGCCCTTGGACTTGGACATCCGCTCGCCCTTGTTCAGGATAATCCCCTGATGGACGAGCCGCTTAAAGGGTTCTTCATAATTCAGATAGCCGGCATCATGCGCCACCTTGCCAAAGAACCGCGAGTAGATCAAATGTCCCATCGCATGCTCCGGCCCGCCGACATACTGATCCACCGGCAGCATCTTGTTCAGGTGGTTTGTGTCGAAAGCCGCCGTATGTAGCCGTGCGTCGGGGTATCTCATATAATACCATGAGGAATCCACGAAGGTGTCCATGGTATCGGTATCCCGTTTGGCCGGACCGCCGCAGTTGGGACACTTGGTATTCACGAATTCGTCCACCGTCTCAAGTGGTGACTTCCCCTGCGGCTTATACTCTGTCACACCTTCCGGCAGCCGCACCGGCAGATCACTCTCTGGCACGGGGACAATCCCGCACTTCTCGCAATAGAGAATCGGAATCGGCGCACCCCAGAACCTCTGCCGGGAAATCGTCCAGTCCCGCAAGTGCCAGGTAATGGTTGCCTTCCCCTGTCCGAGTTGCTCGAGCCTCTCCCCTACCGCATGGATCCCCTCTTTCGAGGTCAGGCCGTCAAATCCGACCGAGTTTGCCATGATGCCATACTCAGTGTACGCTTGAGTCTCAAGTGTGCTTTCCGAGCCATCGGCGGGTTTGATGACTTCCTTTATCGGCAGTCCGTGTTCCTTGGCAAACTGGTAATCCCGTTCATCGTGGGCCGGAACAGCCATCACCGCGCCCGTGCCGTAGGAGCCGATCACATAGTCCGCGATCCACACCGGCAGCTTTTCGCTCGTGAGAGGATGGATGCAATACGCGCCCGTAAACACCCCTGTCTTGGGCCGATCCGCCATAGCCCGGTCCACATCCGAGATCGACAGTGCGTTCTGAATATAGTCCGCCACAATCCCCTTCCGCTCGTCCGAAGCAATGACCGCCGCCAGCGGATGCTCCGGCGCAATCACCACCCATGTCACCCCAAACAGCGTATCCGCCCGCGTCGTGAACACGCGGATCACGTCTCCATGCTCCTTCCCCGCTTGCGGGGAAGGCCGGGATGGGGTGAGGGCGGTTGCAAGCCGAAATTCGATTTCGGTCCCCTCGCTCTTCCCAATCCAATACCGTTGCATGGCCTTGGTCTTATCCGGCCAGTCGATGGTATCGAGACCGTCCAGCAGCCGCTGATTGTACTTGGTGATGGCAAAGAACCACTGTTTGAGGTTCTTGCGGACCACAATCGAGCCGCAGCGTTCACAGGTATTATCGGACAGCACCTGTTCGTTCGCGAGCACGGTCTGGCAGCTTGGGCACCAGTTGACAAGCGCGTTCTTCTGATAGGCCAGACCGCGCTTGTACATCAGCAGGAACCACCACTGCGTCCACTTGTAGTATTCGGGCGAGGACGTGTCGACCTCGTAATCCCAGTCGTACATCGCGCCGATGCGCTTAAGCTGTTCGCGCATGAACTCGATGTTCCGCCGCGTGGAGATTTCCGGGTGGATCCCCGTCTTGATCGCGTAATTTTCCGCCGGCAGACCGAAGGCGTCGAACCCCATCGGTTCGAACACTTCATAGCCCTGCATGCGTTTGAAGCGCGCAAAGCTGTCCGTCGGTGCATAGCAGTACCAGTGCCCCATATGCAGCTTGTCCCCGCTGGGGTAACTGAACATGGTCAGCACATAAAACTTGGGCTTCTTCGAGTCCCAGTGAAACTTGTATGTCCCCCGCTCTTCCCACCGCTTCTGCCATTTGGCTTCCACCTGTGCGAACGGGTAATGCTTATCGGGTATTGGGGTGTCGGTGATCATGGAGAAAAATATTTTTTACCAAACGAACTGCCTTATTCCTTATCAGCAATGGAATTAGGCACAGATTTTCGACGCATATACTGCAAAAACAGTAGATAGGCGACTGACATTTCCTATTGGAATATAGGACGGGAATAGACTGAAGTCAAGCCAAAAGGCTGTCAAAACACGGGAGTTGAACAAAAGGTCAGGCTCTGGGAGGTGCGCGAGGCGCTGTTTCGATGGTTGCGGCCCCGCCTCAGGTGCCGCGAAAGTTTGTGAACGAGTTTGTGAAGGGGCTTTTTCAGGTCAATTTGGCCCCAAAAACCGCCTGAAAAGTGCGAAATTGGCTTCTTGAAGGTGCCTTATCTGGCCTGAATCCGTGCAGAAACGAGGGTGCAAGGCGTTTCACAAGCCGTTCACAAGGGTGGTAGGGGCTGACTGCGTCGCCCCTCCCCTTTTAGGCCTGCCGAGCCGGGTTGAGCCGAATGGCGCACTGGCCTGAACTGCGAACACAACCCGGCCGAAAGGTAACAACGCCAGCGTACCCCCATGTATGCCAACTCCGGTCGAAGTAAGACTTCGCTTCGGTTCGATAGTCTCAAACGTGATCCAGTAGCGCACTTTCGAGTAGCGGGATCGCATCCTTGAATCCGCATAGGTTATTCGCGAAGACAGGGCTCAGGGCACCTGGACCTAACAGATCACGATAACGTCTTTCGATCTCACCAGACGAATCAGTATCAAAAACCCAAAATCGCTGTAAAGGGTGATCTCCGACTGTCCCAAGAGCGTAGAGGTGATGAAAGAAAACGTCTGATGGTGGAAGCGAATAGCCAATCACGATGATGTTCCTTGCATCAGACAATTCGCGCGCGGCCGCAGACCAGACAGACGCAACGCTCTTGTGATACTCGCCCTTGTTCCAAGTTGGCGGCACAATAACAGGCTCAAATCCCTGTTCGGGGGCATCCGAAAAGAGTCTGTCGAAATATGGATCCATTTTCAAGTGCTGAGTGACATCAACATAATCCGAGTCGAAATGCCACGTGTGATATGGCGCAAAACAGTCCCATAGGCGACATGCCCTGAGCACTCCTGTCTTACCGCATGTCCAATTCAATGAACCGTGCAATTTGAGTAGGCTGACAGGCTCCGTGTCGTTTGTTTCTGGCCCATCACCGATCTCGTAACGGAACGGAATCTTCTTGGCGAACAGTGCGTAATCGCATGCCAAATCATAATTGAATGTGATAATAGAAACGGAATGGGGCGGTATAGAATCGCTCCGCAGTTTGCTTATGAGATTGGCAAGCTTCTCATAATTTCCCGGGATGCGCGCGTTCTGATGCAACACGTGAAACGTCAAAGTGCTCTCTATCGTGCGCGCAATGAGAACTTTCAGTGAGCGAATCAACTCATCGAAATCAACGGCCGGCATTCCCGGAAACTTGTCAATCGTGCGAGCTATCTCGAAACAAGCAAACACCGATTCAATGTTGGTAAGATCGAGTTTTGACTTTGAATGCACGGCTTGAAGGTTACCGATCGCTCGGAACACTCTTTCGAAATGTTCCCTCACGTCGTCGACTCTTCCAGCGGCGAGAAGATATCTTGCCGTGTCCAGAAAGTCTCCCATCAGTGGGCAGCCTGCATCCTTGGATGCACCAGCACCCAGAATGAAAACTGTATCGCTCACGATTTTCTCCTTAAATTCGTCTTCCCCGCCCAAAGCGTCTTTTCATGTGCCCGTGTCCTGGCATTTCAGTATGGCAGGGCGGGCACAGAAGCATCAAATTGGAGATCTCATGGCCACCGCCTTTTGATATTGGCACTATGTGGTGAACGTGTGCGGCGATCAATGACAACGGTCGCCCACACTCCCTGCACCGTTTGTGATCACGTTTCCAAACAACGCGTCGTTTCGCATGCCAATCGTCAGGATATTTGCCTTCGGTTCTACGGTGTCTGCGCTCCCATAACCATATCACGACCGCCACAACTATTCCGATAATTGCCCAAAAGATATATCGTCCGCTTGATGATTCACCCTTGGTGGACGAAGGACGTTCGTCTTTCTGATCTGCATTATTCAAGTTATGCACTCCAGTTGCAACTCTGTCCTGGCCACTACGCGCAGACAATTCCCCACTGTCAGTGTCAGAAGATGTAAGCCCGGCAAGTGGGCTGAGATCCTTCAGCGCTGTGCGCTTCAGGATGACAAGGGGGGTTGGGCTTGCGCTGTCGATGTTGTTTTGTGCTGCTCGTGTATGGCGGATGCATGCCCGGCGGGTGGGCTGAGATCCTTCAGCGCTGCGCGCTTCAGGATGACAAGGGGGTTTGGGGTTGCGCTGTCGATGATACGAAAGTGTGCAGGCTGCATTCACAGATGTGGGCTTGGCAAGTGGGCTGAGATCCTTCAGCGCTGCGCGCTTCAGGATGACAATGGATAGTGTGTGTGTTGGGTATCGAAGTAATTGCTTTAGCGAGATTTTGCTCTATGGCAGGATTTAACATTTGTCATCCTGACGGTACTCCGGAAGGATCTCAGCCCACGTGCTCAGCCCGGACGTTTTTCCGTGGAGTCGCGAGCACGCATTTTCTCCTCGAGCGCCGTCGTCTCTGCCTCAAGTTTCTTGAACTCCCCATACCACTGAGCGCTCAGGTCTTTCCATGCAGGATTCCGGGCTTCGATTAGCGCGACTTTCTTTTCCCGTCGCCAACCTTTCAGTTCTTTCTCGCGGGCGATGGCGCGATGGATGTCGGTGAAGGATTCCCAATAGACGAGGCGGTTCACGTTGTAGCGGCTGGTGAAGCCCTCGTGTACTTTCTCTTTGTGCTGCACGATGCGGCGATCAAGGTTTCCGGTCACACCGATGTAGATCACGCGGGTGAGGCTGGCGGTCATGTAGACGTAGTAATGACGCATGACTTCTCCCGAAATACCTTGAGCGCAGAAGGAAGACACGTGGGCCCGGCAGGTGGGCTGAGATCCTTCAGCGCTGCGCGCTTCAGGATGACAATGGGTTTGGGTTTGCGCTGGAGATGAAGGCTACTTCTGGGCGTTACGTTAAGTGAATGATTTCTACCCCGCCCCACTTCTTTGATAGATACTCGGCAACAAGCCGCCGGTGGCAGTGATCGGGGGTGTCCTCGCTGCATAAGAGGACGGCGTTGTTGAGCACGTCGCGGGAGACGGACTGTTCGACTTTGCGTTTGGACATCAGGCTTAAGAAGTCCTTCTCCCATTGCTGCCAATTGCCTTTGCCGCTCTTGTAGGTGTCGAGGATCTCATGTGACGGGGCCAACTCCGGCATGTGCACGTAATCCATCTTGCAAATGGCCCGCAGGAAATAGCGCAGGTCATCCTTCTTGGAAAAGCCGGCCAGTTGGGAGACGTTGTTCAGCCGCACATCGACGACGCGCACAGCGCCGGATTTCTTCAGCAGGGTGAAGAATTCTTCGGCGGTCTTTTTGGTGAAGCCGATGGTGAAGAGCTTCATGAGGGCATTCTTGCGTTTCGGCCGGGTTGTGATTGTGGTTATGGTTAGCGCGTGATTCGGCCCAACCCGGCTCGGCAGGACGAGAGTCTTACACGGCCTTGGCTGTTTTCCGGTGTTTGATGTACTCGAACACGGCGGGCAGCATGGAAATCAGGATGATCGCCATGATGGCGACGGAGAAATTCTTCTTGACAAAGGGGATGTTGCCGAAGAAGTAGCCGGCCAGGACAAAGCAGGAAATCCAGAGCAGGGTGCCGCCCACACTGTAGGTCAGGAAGCGCAGATAGTTCATGCGGCCAATGCCCGCTACAAACGGGGCAAAGGTGCGGAAGATGGGCATGAAGCGGGCGATGATCACCGCTTTGCCGCCGTGCTTCTCATAAAAGGCGTGGGTCTTCTCCAGATTCTGCTTATTCAGAAACCGCACCCCCTCCTTGGAAAAAACCTTCGGCCCCAGATAGCGGCCAATCCAGTAGTTGCAGGAGTCCCCGAGGATCGGCGCGAGGTAAAGCACAACGAGCAGCAGGCTCAGATCGAGCGATCCCAGCGCGGCAAAGGTCCCCGCGGCAAACAGCAGGGAATCGCCGGGCAGAAACGGCGTCACCACCAGACCGGTCTCACAGAAGACCGTGATAAACAGAATCAGATAGGTCAGCGTGCCGTACTCGGAGATGATCTGCCCGAGATAACGGTCAAGATGCAGGAAAAGGTCCAGCAGAAACGGCATGATGAATTTCCATGAATGAGTTGGAAATAGCTACTATAAGACAAATTTAGATCAAAGTCAAGGTACGGGATCAACTTAGCCGAATGGAACCCAAAGCCGTAGAGACGCAAAACCCCCGCTGACAGACTCAGCGAGGGTCGAGATTTTTGCGTTAGTCGGGGCGACTGGATTTGAACCAGCGACCCCCTGGTCCCGAACCAGGTGCGCTACCGGACTGCGCTACGCCCCGTAGAAAAAACAGCCTTAGAGATTGTTGGCCCAGCCTTCACGGCCAATGAGTGGCACGAAGGATACCTGGCCGGCATCGCGGGTCAGGGCATCTTCACCCTGCCGCTCCACGATCATCAACTGCTGCGTCTTCATCTCCCCCATAGGGAAGATCATTAAGCCGCCGTCCCGAAGCTGGTTGAACAGCGTCTTGGGAAAGACGGGAGCCGCCGCAGAAATTACAATTTTGTCAAAGGGCGCGAATTCGGCCCAGCCGATGGTGCCGTCTCCCTGCTTGAGGATGACGTTGGCGTATCCTTCGGCTTCAAGATTGCGTCGCGCCTTCATCACCAGAGGCATGTGGCGCTCAATCGAATAGACTTTGCGCGCCAATTCGGCGAGAATTGCCGTCTGGTACCCGGAACCTGTACCAATATCCAGCACCTTGTCGGTGGGCCGAATATCCAGCAAACTGGTCATACGGGCGACGACATAGGGCTGACTGATGGTCTGACCCGCCTCAAGGGGCAGCGGGGTATCGTCATACGCGCGGTCACGAAAGGCAGCTTCTACAAAGTGATGGCGTTTGACTTTGCGCATCGCTTCCAGAACCCGGCTATCCGTAATCCCCCGCCGCTCAAGCTGGGTGAGCACCATCTCTTCGCGCGACAACTTATAATTCAACAAGATGACCCTGCAAGCTTGAGTAAGCTAAGAAGCGCCGGGGGGACTCGCGTCCTTGAGCAACTCAGTATAGGAATAAGTTGGCAAAAAGTCAAGCGGAAACTGATTAACGCGCGACTCCGAGAGCTTTGACCAGATAGAAGGCCCGGGGTGAGCCAATGGAATCGATGAGGGTGGTGTCGGTCGTGGTGGCGAAGGAATCGGGAAAGACCGGCGAAGACGCGTCCAGCGACTTGAAGACGGCATAACTGCCGGCACCGCAGACGCTACCCCAAGTCAGGCGAATGTGGGCTGTGTCCGAGGGGTATGCTGTTAAAGCGGCGGGGGCAGGCAGGGCCTGCGGTTCGGAGACGGTAATCGCTCCCTGCATCAGTGTCGGGTGAACCTGACAGATGTAGTGAAGCGTGCTGTCGCCCACGTTGCTGAAGACAAACTGATAGGTCCACGGTGCGGTGGCGGGGGCGGTGCCGAACAGAGAAGGCGTCGCATTGTGGTGGACATTGTGGAAACCGTTGATGGCGCTCCAGATGACCGTATCGCCGCGGGTGATGGTTAAGTTTGCGGGGGTGAACGAAAAGCTCTGGACGGTGACATGCCACGTGCCGCGATCCTGCACGGTGATTGTACCCATCATGTGCGGGTGGACTTCGCAATGGTACCCGTAGGAGCCGATGGGAAGGTTGAAGATGAAAACGTACTGCCACGGTGAAGCCTGCGCCGGAGTACCAAAGAGCGCCGGGTCGCAGTCGGGTGTCACACTATGGAAGCCGAGAGAATTTGTCCAGCGAACGGTGTCGCCCTGGAGGATTGTTAAGGAGGACGGGGTGAATTGGAAATCTGCCACGTCGACGTTCCAAATAGTGGCGTGAGCGGCCAGAGTGGAACCAAACAAAGTCATAAGTAACACCAAAACAAATCTCTTCATGACTGCGTCCATGTTAACTCCATTATTACGTTAGTTGAACAAATGCCGTCCATTTGGAAAAGTTTATCCTGCAATGCTCATAACACGTCCCTAAAGGCGGAAAGTTTCCTGATTCCATCGTATTCTCATGGGCGCAAATGCAAGCGGGGCGAACCGTTGGGTCCGCCCTGCTTACTCTTCTGTTCGAGAATTCCGTTAATCGAGTTGCCGCGCAATGTTCTTAGACGCATCCTCAGCGGACTTTTGCGCGGCGACCGGGATTTCCGGGCCGTTCATCGATGTAATCCGTTTGCCATCGCGAGCCTGAATCTGATCGGTCACGTCGGTGCTGCTTCCGATGAATCCCGTAAATTCTCCGCCAGCGGCAAATCGCGGCGTTCCCATATCCAGCACCCAGTGATACGTTCCATCATTGTGCTTAAGCCGGAATTCCGTGGAGAATGGCCGCCGCGACGTGAAGGCCGCCTGATAGACATTTTCACACTTCTGCCGATCATCCGGATGCACTCCGTCCAGCCAGCCGCGACCATACTCCTGCTGATAGGTGCGTCCGGTAAATGCCAGCCATGTTCGGTTGAAGTAGTGATAATGCCGGTTGAGTCCTGCCATCCACACGAGAACCGGCGCGGAGTCGGCCAGCGTGCGGAAGCGGCTCTCACTCTCGCGCAGAGTCATCTCGGCGCGCATCCGTTCGGTGACATCGCGGAAGCTCCAGACTCGCCCGACAGCCACGCCCCCCATGACCTGTGGCCTCGAATTCCGCTCATAATATCTGCCATCTTCAAACTCGATGATCTCAAGGCTCTCTTCTTCCGGATGAGAATACAGTTCCTGTACGCGTTTGCGGAATTCGTCCGGATCCCTGAGTTGAGCGACGGCATATTTCAGCAGGCGCTCATCTTCGCCGCATTCTGCCATGCCCAGTGGAATCCTCCATAGTTCAAGGAAGCGCTGATTATAGCTGCGGATTCTTCCTTGCATGTCTACGACGAGGAGCCCGTCCGTCGTAGACTCGAGCGTCGCCTGCAACAGAGACAACGATGTTTCCGCTTTCTCATCGGCCTGCCGCCGCTGGGCCATCTCCAGAGTCAATGAATCACGCTGTTCGAAGAAGCTGGTGATCAGCGCACTTATTCTGCCGAACTCAGTCCGATCTCCCCGAAGCTTCCGCAAGTGATCGAGATTGGCCGACTCCAGGGCTGCAGATATCTGGTTCAGCGGAGTGCTGACGAATCGCAGGAGAAAGAAGGCGATCGATCCGGTCATCAGAAGGGCAAAGAGCAAACTCGCAGCGGACATCTGCCATGCCATGGCCTGGGACTCGTGCATGGCCGGATATTCGGCATAAGCGGACACCCACATGACCGTGTCGCCCTTCAAGGACAGAAGCGGCTTGCTGCTCAACACTCCGTAGGAATTGCGCCTGTCAAGCGTGGGTGCCGCGCCAGGCGCTTTGGGTGACGTGAGGCTGATATGGCTTGATGTCAGGAGTGAGATTTCGCGGACGTACTCCGGCGACCAAAGCCTTCCCACTATGAAATACCCTTGGGCCGGTGATACGCGAGTGACGTCGGCGGAAGGTTGGCAGGGAGCCGTGCAGAGTTCCATAAGGCCCGCCGGTGTGCGCGCGTAGAAATGGGAAAATGGGACTTTTGTGAGGATGCGTTGCAGATCTTCTATCGGCACAGGCAACGCCAGCGTGACCGAATCCTCTTTGCCACTCGCCGAATAGACGATGTCCAGATTGGTGTTGTAAAGCCATAGCGCATTCACGGAGAACGTCGTCATGGCGGTCACCAGGTTTTCCTCCGCCCATGTCGAGTCCGGACAGTGGATGAATTCCAACATTTCGTCCCAGCAGGTGTAGTCATAGGTAAGACTGGCCACACTCTTACTGAGTACCGCCACAGCCTTGTCCAACAGCACACCCTTCTCCTGCTGGCGTTCCTGCAGGAGCAAGGCCATCTGCCTATGCTGCGCGAACCAGCCAATGAAGAGCGCGAGGAGGAAAAGCGAAGCAATTATGGTGATCAGAACAACAATCTTTGTCTGGATTCGTCTGAACATGCATCAAGCCCTTGAGCAGTTGGAGATATGCCCGACAACGCCCGCTTCACGCCGAGGAAACAAGGTTGCAGTTTGGTTGAGAGATAAGTGACTTCTCTACCCTTTGCTCTGCAAGAAGAGCGCCATGCATCGCACCCCTCAATCGCGCCTCAGTGCAAAACAAAAACACGAGCCTAAACTCGTGTTTTCTATAGTCGGGGCGACTGGATTTGAACCAGCGACCCCTTGACCCCCAGTCAAGTGCGCTACCGGACTGCGCCACGCCCCGAACTATTTGTGATTACCCATTAAATCGAGAATTTCCTGCAATTCGCGCCGGACATCCTCGATGATGTTTCCGTTTCCATTGCTCTGCTGTGGAGCAGAACTGCCGAGTTGTGTTTTGGCTCCCGCGATCGTAAACCGCTGCTCATAGAGCAGGGCCTTGATCTTGAGCACTACCTCGAGATCCTTTTCCTGGTAGGTGCGGTTTCCAGTCCGACTTTTCTTCGGATGCAATTGCGGAAACTCGCTCTCCCAGTAGCGGAGAACATGTGCTGGAATACCCGTCAGCTCGGAGACTTCACCAATGCTATAGTAAAGTTTCCTGATCGCGGGTCCCTTTCGATCCGTATCCACGTTCGATGGCACCACAACAAACTGACCTGCAAGAAATATAGTGAAAATACGCTAAACGCGCAAGACGGCCTGAAGAAAGGATGAAGGATGAAGGATGAGGGATGAGGAAAGACAGGATCAACAGTGTGATCTTATGATTTCCCGGTGCTGCCAAAGCCTCCGCTGCTGCGATCCGTTTCGGCAAGCCTCTCGACTTCCTGCCATGCGCAGCGGATTACGGGAGCAATCACGAGCTGGGCAATGCGTTCATCCTTGGGAATGCGGACGGGATCCTTGCCGGGATTCATGAGCAGAAGTTTGATTTCACCGCGGTAATCGGAGTCAATCGTGCCGGGTGCGTTCAGCATCAGGAGACCGGTCTGCAAAGCGAAACCCGACCGCAGCCGGACCGTGGCTTCACAGCCTTCCGGAATGGCCACACAGAAGCCTGTAGGCAGGAGTACGCGGCTGCCGGGTTCGAGAGTGGTCTCTTCCCCGGCATGGCGTAAATCCATTCCCGCAGCCCCTGCTGTAGCGTAGGAAGGCAACTGGGCGGGGGCGTGGGGCAAACGCTGGATCTGCACGGTCACCGGCGGCGTCTTCATCCTCTACTTCTTCTTCCCGTTCTTGCCGTTGCTGTCGCCGTTCTTACCGGCGAGCGCGGCCACCTTGACCGCCGCGACCTTGACCTTCGGCAGAACGGCCGCCTTTGGCTTTGCCTTGGCCTTGCTCTTCGTCTTCTTCGTCTGCTCGGGCTGGACAATCGTGGTAATCAGATTGTCCTCGTCGATCAGACGGTTGACCAGATCATAGACGCGCTTGGGAGTGACGGCATCAATCTGCTGACTCACATCCTGCAGAGTCTGATAGCGGCCGAGGTAAACTTCCATCCGCCCGAGACGCATCATGCGACTGGACACACTTTCCAGCCCGAGCATGATGTTGCCCTTAAGTCCGGTCTTCACGCCGTCGATTTCCTCTTTGGGGAGAGGCTTGGAGGCGAGATCCTTGAGTTCGGCAATGACCATTTCCCGCGCGCGTTCCACCCGCTCCGGATCTGTGGCGAGATAAACTCCCCACAGACCGGAGTCGGCGAACATTTCGGTGAAACAATAGATCGAGTAGGCGATGCCATGCTTCTCGCGGATGTTCTGAAACAGACGCGAGGACATGCCGCCGCCGAGGATCGTATTCATGATGGAGAGCGTCAGGCGGTCCGGATGGTTGTACGGAAGTCCGGACGTACCGATGACCATGTGCGCCTGCTGAATCGGACGGCTGATGCGCTCGATGTGATTGTGATGATTCGTGCTGGCAGGATCGCGGCGGATTTTGCTCTTGCCGCTGAGATCGAGCGCCTGCGCCACACGTTTCACGATGGCCGCGTGGTTGACGTGCCCCGCGGCGGCGACCACCATTCTATCCGGCAGATAGTGCTGACTGACAAATTTCAGCACATCGTCCCGGGAGAAACCGCGAATGTTCTCCGGCGGGCCGAGAATCGGCTGGGCAAGCGGGTGCGGGTTGAAAAGGGCCTTTACGAAACGCTCATGAGCCACGTCGTCAGGCATATCCTCGTGATCGCGGATTTCGTCGAGGATCACCTGTTTTTCCTTTTCCATTTCGGCGGGATCACAAACGGAATCCCGCAGAATATCGGCCAGGATGTCGAGCGCGCTCGGGAGTCGCTCATCGAGCACATGCACATGGAAGCAGGTCAGCTCCTTGCTGGTGAAGGCATTGATATAGCCCCCCCCCTGCTCCACCGTGCGGGCAATGTCCAGGGCACTGCGGGTTTCCGTGCCTTTGAACGCCATGTGTTCGATAAAGTGAGAAATGCCGTTCTCAGCCGGGGTCTCATGTCGAGAACCAACCGAGACCCATATGCCCAGGGAGGCGGACCGCACGCCGGGGATCTTTTCCGTCACGACGCGCAGCCCGTTGGGCAACACCGTTTTTTGATAGAATGGAGAGGTCGTCACAATTCCTTAGTCGTCCACCTTAGATGGTTTATGCGGGCGTCTGCCGCCGTGCTCCCCGCCCTCTTCACGCTTGCCGTGATGGGAAGACGACGAACGCTCCGGACGCGGACCTCGCGGCGGCTGTTCCTCCATACCTTCGGGAACAGGCAGCAAGGCGCGGCGAGAAAGATCCAACTTGCCCATAGGATCCACATTCACCAGTTTCACATCGACTTCATCGCCGACATTCAGGTGGTCGCTGACCTTCCGAATGCGATGGTGTTCGATTTCGCTAATGTGGAGCAGACCTTCCCGTCCGGGAAGAATCTCAACAAAGGCGCCAAAGTCGGTAATCTTTTTGACCTTGCCGTGATAAACCTTGCCCACTTCGGGCATCTCGACCATCCCGCGGATAATATCCACGGCCGCCTGCACCTTGGCGGAATTGGAAGAGGAAATACAGATGGTGCCGTCGTCTTCGATGTCGATGGACGCTTCCGAGCGGGCGATGATGTCGCGAATCGTCTTGCCGCCGGGGCCGATGATGAGACCGATCTTGTCCGGGTCGACCTTGATGAACTCGATACGCGGAGCGTATTCGGAGATCTCTTTGCGCGGCTCGGGCATGGCTTCGGCCATCTTGCCGAGGATGAACTGGATGCCGTTGCGGGCCTGCTGAATGGCGGTCTTCATCAGTTCCAGAGAAATCCCCTTGATCTTGATATCCATCTGGCAGGCGGAAATTCCGTCCGCCGTACCGGTGACTTTGAAGTCCATGTCGCCGAGGTGATCTTCATCGCCGAGGATGTCGGAGAGAATCGCGATATCAGATCCTTCCTTGATGAGGCCCATGGCGATACCGGCGACCGGCTTCTTGATGGGAACGCCGGCGGCTTCGAGCGCGACGCAGCCGCCGCAGACCGTGGCCATCGACGAGGACCCGTTGGACTCGAGAACTTCGGAGACCACGCGGATCGTATAAGGGAAATCTTCCCAGGAGGGCAGCACCGAATGCAGCGCGCGCCAGGCAAGGTTGCCGTGGCCGACTTCGCGGCGGGACTGGCCGAGGAACTTGCGAATTTCACCGACGGAAAACGGCGGGAAATTATAGTGCAGCAGATACGGCTTGGTGTAGACGCCGTCGAGGCCGTCCACGCGCTGCTCGTCGAACTTGACGCCGAGGGTCACGGTGGCGAGAGCCTGGGTCTGGCCGCGCGTAAAGAGCGCGCTGCCGTGCGTGCGGGGAAGCAGGTCGACTTCCACGGTGATGGGACGGATTTCGGTGGTCTTGCGGCCATCGAGGCGGCGGCCCTTCACAGTGTTCTTGCGAACGACTTTCTGCGTGGCGTCATGCACCCACTGCTTGACGTATTTTTCGGTGTCGGGAAACTTCTCGATGGTCGCCTCAATGGCGTCCATTTCGATTTCCTTCCACGCGTCGCGGCGTTCCTTCTTCTCGAGGATCGTGCAGGACTCGGTCACGCGCTTGCCGAACGTGCGTTCGAGGATGGCATCCAGATCCGTATTGCGTTCCGGGCCGGAAAACTCGCGCTTCGGCTGGCCGGCTTCGGCCATGAGTTCCTTTTGAAGGGCGACAAGGCGCTTGATCTCAGCGTGGGCGCGGGCGATGCCTTCGAGGAACACGTCCTCGGAGACTTCCTTGGCTTCGCCTTCGATCATGATAATCGAATCTTCGGTGCCGGACACCACGAGGTCGAGCACGGATTCTTCGAGCTGCTTGTACGTGGGATTGACGACATACTCGCCGCCGATGAGACCCATGCGCACGGAACCGACCGGGCCCAGGAAGGGCACTTCGGACAGGCTCAGGGCGGCGGAGGTGGCAAGGGTGCCGAGGACATCGGGATCATGCTCGCCGTCGGAGGAGAGCACGTTGATCATCACCTGCATTTCCTGATGGAAGCCATCGGGAAAGAGGGGGCGGATAGGGCGATCCGTCAAACGGGCGCTGAGAATTTCCTTTTCGGAAGGCCGTCCTTCGCGCTTGAAAAACCCGCCCGGGATGCGGCCCACAGCGTAAAGTTTCTCACGATAGTCCACACTTAAGGGCAAGAAATCCGCATCGGTCTCCGCATCGAGGTTCGCGACCACCGTCGCCATCACCACTGTGTCGCCGTAGGTCAGCCAGCATGAGCCGTCCGCCTGTTTGGCCACACGACCGGTTTCCAGTGTCAGGGTCAGGCCGCCCAGCTCCATGCTTTTTCTGAATACCATTCTCTTCTTCTCCACTTCTTCTTCTGCTTCTTTTTCGTCAGCGGCGCAGTTCGAGGGCCTCGACGAGCTTTCTGTAACGTGTAATGTCTTTTCTTGTGAGGTAAGTGA
This sequence comes from bacterium, assembly GCA_036504735.1. Taxonomy (NCBI): domain Bacteria; species bacterium. The sequence goes on along the minus strand of DASXUQ010000005.1, from coordinate 117,690 downwards.
GCAGGCGTCTGCGCTGCCCCACCATCAGCATCAAGCCTCGGCGGGAGTGCTTGTCCTTCTTGTGGACTTTGAGATGCTCAGTCAGATCGTTGATTCTCTGCGTCAGTAAGGCAACCTGAACCTCGGGGCTTCCCGTGTCACCTTTCTGCTGCGCAAACTTCTCGATAACCGACGTGCGCTCGGTGGCCGTGACGGACATTGTTTCCTCTTGTACGTTGTATGCTTGTAGTTGTGATTTGTTCTGTCGAATTGACCGGCGGAAATCTCAGGAGACGCGGCGGACGAGTCCGCGCGACGTCAGGAGATCGGCGCAGGCTTGAACGTCCGCGGCGATCTGCTTCGAGAGTTCCGTCTCCGAGGAGAATTTTTTCTCGCTGCGGATGCGCTCCACGAATTCCAGTTCCAATTCTTCGTCGTAAATATTCCGGTCGAAGTCGATGAGGTGAGCTTCGAGGGAATGCTTGCCTTCGGTGAAGGTCGGATTGTAGCCGATGGAAATCGCGGCGGGGAAGGTCTCGTCGCGCAAGCGGGCCAGCCCGGCATAAATGCCGTCGCGGGGGCTCAGTTTTCCGGGAGACACGAGGCCGAGATTGGCGGTGGGCCAGTTGAGTCGCTTGCCGCGTCCGTAGCCGTGAATCACCATGCCGCGGATGGAATAGTAGCGGCCAAGCCCCTCCGCCGCCACAGCCACCTGGCCGTCGGCGATCAATTCCCGAAGGTAGGTGGACGAGACGATGGTGTCATTGACGCGAGTGGGGTTGACAACGTCCACCGAGAACCCGAGCTGGCGGGACATGGCGATGAGCGTTTCGCGGTCGCCCATGCGGCCCTTGCCGAAGCCGTGATTGTAGCCGATGACGATTTTCTTCATGCCGATGCGTCCCTTGAGGACGATCTGCACGAAATCCGCCGCGCTCATCTGCGCAAGGGTGGGATCGAAATGGACAACCAACGCCTGATCCACGCCGGTCCGGGAAAGCAGGGCGATCTTCTCTTCGGGAGTCGTCAGCAGGCCAATGGGCGCATTGGTTTCGCGCAGCACATGGCGAGGATGGGTGTCGAACGTGAGCACGACACTCCGCAGACTCTGGGCCTTGGCGTCCGTGATCAGCGCATCGAGAATCGCCCTGTGCCCGACATGCACGCCGTCGAAAAAGCCTACCGTCACCGCCGAATCGCGAACATCAACAAAGTTTGACCAGGGACCGCGAAATATTTCCATCTCTTATCCGGATGCGAACTCAAACGAACGTTTCAAAATCTCCGACAGCGGGAGAGCCTGCTCGATCCGGTAGGGACCGATGGCCAACCGTGTCAATCCTGCCAGCGTGCCGCCCACTTCAAGCCGGGCTCCAAGGTCCCGCGCAATGGAACGAATGTATGTCCCGCGAGAGCAGGAAATCACCACATCGACGTCGGGGTTACAGGCGCCGAGCACGCGCGCTTCATAGACCTGCACCGGACGGGGAGCCAGATCCACCGCCTGTCCGGCACGCGCCAGTTTATAACTGCGGCGACCGGCGACTTTCACCGCGGAAACGGCGGGGGGAACCTGCTCGATATTGCCGACGAACTCCGCGAGCGCGGCGGCAATGCGCGCTTCATTCCAGTCATCAAGGGGCACTGCGGGACTATCCACGCCTTCGAGATCGTCGCTGGGAGTCGTGATGCCGAGACGGATGCGAGCGCGGTACCGCTTGGGCAGATCCATAAACTCGCCGGAGCGGGCCGTGGCTTCGCCGCAGAGCACAATCAGCACACCATCCGCAGCCGGATCGAGGGTCCCCGCGTGTCCGACACTTTTGTAGCGCAGCGCGCCGCGCAGTTTGTTGACGACGTCGAAAGACGTCCATCCCAGCGGCTTGTTCACCGACAGGATGAGGCCGGGTGCTTTCACACCTGTTCGATGGACACGGTGTCCGGAGTCATTTCCAGCGCAGACAGCAAAATGGGAATCAGGCGCTCGCGCACCGATTCGAGGGTGCCGCGCATCCGGAAGCCCGCCGCCTTTTCATGCCCGCCGCCGCCGAGACTCTCGGCAATGACGGCAACATTGACGTGGCTTTTGGAGCGCAGCGAGACGCGGATCTTGCCTTCCCACGTTTCACTCATCAGGACGGCAACCTTTACGCCGCGAATGGAAAGAGCGGTGTCCACCACCGTATCGGGGTCTTCCACGAGATGTTCGAGGCGCGTAAACAGCGTGCTGATGGCGCCGTCGGCGAACAGTTCGAGGGTAGAGTAGATCGCGCCCATGGAGCGCACGTCCGCAGGAGCGATGTCGTAATACATGGCATCGGTGATGCGGAAGATTTCCGCGCCGGCATCGGTCAGGTCCGCCGCCATACGGTACACGCTTGCCGTGGTGTTGGAATAGCGGAAGCGGCCCGTGTCGGTGAGCAGACCGGCAAACAGATTATTGGCGATGCTCTGCGTCAGATCCAGGTCCAGCGCGCGAAGCAGGTCATACAGCATCTCGGCTGTAGCCGCGCAGTGCTGACTGACGAAATTGACGGCGCCGAAGTCATCGTTGGAAAAGTGATGGTCGATATTCACGATCAGCGCGCCGGAGGCGATCAGATGCTGCACATCTCCGATACGGGACAGACCGCCGGCATCCACCACAACGGCCACGTGAAAGCTCTCGCTGACCGCTGTTTTGGGAAAGGAAATGATGTGCTCCGCGCCGGGGAGCAACGTGAGCCGCGCGGGTACGTCATCGCCAAGGAGCACCTGCGGGTCCGCGCCGAGTTGCAGCAGCATTTCACGCACGGCAAGGGCGGAACCGATGGCATCGGGATCGGGATGAATATGCGTGGAGATCAGCACACGGGCTCCGCGCACCGCCTGCTTAAACGCGTCGAGGTCCGCCGGAGCAAAGATCACGCGTTCTCTCCGCCGTCTTCAGGACTTTGGATTTCGCGAGCCTTCTTAAGCAGTTCCTCGATGTGCGCGGCGCGGGCGGGCGTTTCATCATAGATGAACCGCACTTCGGGGTGCTGGCGCATGACGAGGCGCTGGGCGATTTCGTGGCGCACGGCACCCTTGCGCGCGTTGAGCAGCTTCTGGACGTAGGGTCCGGTGCGGGTTTCGTCGCCCCCGAAGACGCTGAAGAAGATCTTCGCCGTGGTGAGGTCGTCGTTCACTTCGACATCGGTGATGCTGACCATCACGCCGTCGGGCAGATCCACTTGGGCGCGCAGAATCTCCGGCAAGTCGCGCAGAATTTCGGCGGCGATCCGGAGCGGGCGTTTTTTGCCATTGGGGGCATCGGGTCTGCGCATCGGCTTGCTTACTCGTAGAAACGGATTTGAGAATCAATGACCAGCAGGCGCGGATCATTTTCGACAAAGGACAGAACCGCGCGCAACGACTCTTCCACTTGCGCCGCGGCGGAGCCGGCACAGGACACGATCAGTCCGCCGCGCTGCCACTTGTCGCCAAAGTCCGCTTCGGCGACGGAGACATTGAACCGGTGGCGCAGGCGTTCCTTAATGGACGTCATCAGGCTGCGGCGGTCCTTCAACGAGTGGCTGGTTTCAAAGTGCAGTTCGGCCGTCAGCAGGCCGAGGCAGTGCTTCATGCCGACGTCTGTTCGAGCTTCCGCTTGACTTCGACGACCTCAAAGACTTCGAGCGTATCGTTGGGCTTGATTTCGGGATTGCCGTCGAGGCCGATACCGCAATCGAAACCTTGCTTGACTTCGCGCACGTCATCCTTGAAGCGGCGCAGCGAGGAGAGCTTGCCGCGCCAGATTTCGCGTCCATCGCGCAGCAGGCGAACCTGACTGCTGCGAAGGATTTTTCCGGAGACCACGAAACTGCCGGCGATGGTGCCGATTTTGGGAATGACGAACAGCTCGCGGATCTCGACGAGGCCGACGACGTCCTCACGCGTATCGGGAGCCAACATGCCCTCGAGCGCGGCGCGGATGTCATCTTCCATTTCGTAAATCACGCGGTAAACGCGGATGTCGACCTGCTCGCGGCCCGCCAGTTCACGCGCCTTGATATTGGGATGCACGTGGAAACCGAGGATGATCGAGCCGGTGGCGGAGGCCAACAGCACGTCACTCTCGGAAATGGCGCCGACGCCGCGGTGCACGATGCGCACGGCGACTTCACTGGTGCCCAAACGCTGAAGAGTATCGGAAATGGCTTCGACGGAACCGTCGGCGTCGCCCTTGATGATCAGGGACAACTCACGGACGCCGCCTTCCTTGATGCGCTGGGATATCTGATCGAGACTGAGCATGTGGATCTGGCGGAAGGTCTGCTCGCGCTGCAGGATCTGCCGGCGCATGGCGATCTCCTTGACTTCACGTTCACTCTCGAAGACGACGAAGGTATCACCGGGCTGCGGCGCACCGGAGAAACCGATGACCTGAATGGGATGACCGGGGAAAGCCTTATCCCTGCTCTCGCCCCACTCATTCAGCAGCAGACGCACCTTGCCGTATTGCTGTCCGGCGACGAAGTTGTCACCGACACGCAGCGTTCCCGCCGTAACGATGACGGTAGCCACAATACCGCGGCCCTTGTCGAGACGATTCTCGAGCACCGTGGCGCGGGCATGGCGGTTGGGATTGGATTTCAGTTCGAGCAAATCGGCGCAGAGCAGCACTTCATCGAGCAGGTTGTCGAGACCCTGGCCGAACTTGGCGGAGATCTCGGCACTCTGCACCTTGCCGCCCCACTGCTCGACGAGCACATTGTGCTCCGCGAGCTGCTGGCGGACGCGTTCTGGATCGGCGCTGGGTTTGTCGACCTTGTTAATGGCGACGACAATCGGCACACCGGCGGACTGCGCGTGGCTGATGGCTTCGAGCGTCTGCGGACGCACCTGATCGTCGGCGGCGACCACGAGAATCACGATGTCTGTAATCTGCGCGCCGCGGGCACGCATGGCGGTAAAGGCTTCGTGGCCGGGGGTGTCGAGGAAGGTGATGGAGCGGTCGTGGTAGACGAGTTCGTACGCGCCCATGTGCTGCGTAATGCCGCCGCTTTCGCCGGCGGTGACGGACGTCTTGCGCAGGTAATCGAGGAGCGTGGTCTTGCCGTGATCGACGTGGCCCATGACGGTCACAACGGGCGGACGCGGGATGAGGTCTTCCGGAGCTTCGGCTTCTTCTTCCTCAATCTCCTCTTCTTCCTTACCCGTGGTGAATTCGACTTCGAATCCGAACTCGTCGGCGATCAACTCGATCAGGTCCTTATCGAGACGCTGATTGATGGACACGAGCTTGCCCATGCTGAGGAACTTGGCGATGACGTCGCTGAATTCCACCCCCATGAGATTGGCCAGTTCCGACGTGGTGACGAATTCGGTCAAGCGCAACTTGTTATCGTCTTCCGCGAGGACCTCCGTACCGCGTTCGCGGCGGCGATGGCGCTGCTTCTTGGACGCATCCATCGAAGCCAGAGTCTGCTTAATTGTAGCGGCCACTTCCTTCTGGTCCACGCGCTTGCGACGCTGCTTGCGGCGGGCCGGGCTGTCGAGTTCCTCAACCGTAACTTTACGGTATTTTTCGGACTTCTGGGCGGCCAGCAGTTTCTTCTGCTTTTCCAGAGCCTCAATATCTTCTTTGGTAGGACGGCGGCGCGGCGGTCCTTCCTTGGGCTTGTTCAGCGGCGGCCTTGGAGCACCCGGACGTTCGGGGGCACCCGGACGCGGCGGACCACCTTGCGGTCTGCCGGCTTCACCGGTGCGCGGCGGACCCTGCGGTCTGCCACCGTCACCGGGACGGCCCTGACCCTGCGGACGGCCTTCACCCGGACGGCCTTGTCCCTGTCCTTGCGGCCCCTGATAACGCGGGCGATCTCCACCCGGACCCTGCGGACGGCCTTCACCGGGGCGACCTTGCCCCTGACCTTGTCCCTGATAACGTGGACGATCTCCCCCCGGTCCTTGCGGACGACCGTCACCGGGGCGGCCTTGTCCCTGACCTTGCGGTCCCTGATAACGCGGGCGATCTCCACCCGGTCCCTGCGGGCGGCTGTCGCGCCCATCCTGCGGCGTGCGGGGCCTTCTGGGCTCCTGATCACGGGAGGAAGGTTGATAGGGCGCGCGCGGCGGCTGTTCTGCTGCGGGAGCGGCAGGCTGGCGACCCTGAGCCTCGGTGGGCTTTTGAGCAGCGAGACGTTCGGCTTCGGCGCGTTCGGATTCCCGGCGCTCGGCTTCGATGCGTTCCGCTTCGCGGCGTTCGGCTTCACGGCGCTCGTTTTCCTCGGCGACCTGACGGGCGCGTTCCGCGTCTTCGGCGATTCGGCGCTCCTCGGCGATCTTCTCGGAATCCTGCTGTTCGGTCTGCTGCTGAGCCTTGCGCGCCCGCTCCTGCTTCTGTTCCTGAACCTGGCGGATGAGCGTTTCGGCGGCTTCCGTCGCCTGTGTCGCCAGATCATCGAGAATTTTGAGTGATTGCTCGGTCCGCGCGCGTTCCGCCTCGGCACGACGGTTATCGTCTATGACGCGGGTTTCATCTTCGAGTTGACGCTGCCACCGGGCGGGATCAAACTTCTTGATCACCTCCACGTACATTTCTTCGGTGAGGGCCGACATGTGCTTTTTGGGCACGTCAAAACCCCGGTCCTCGAGAAACTCGACGATGGCCGGTGTCGCAACATTCAATTCTTTTGCGACCTGATAAACCTTCTTCTGCTTTTCAGCGGTCACGCAGTATTGCCTCGTTATCCTTCCGATTCCGCCGCATTCGGGCGGCCATCCGACTCATGTTCGTGCTCGTGCTCGGAACCGGCATGAACTTCCTGCAAGTTCTCCGCCTCGGAGTGCTCGCTGCGGTCGGAATCCTTGTCATTCGCTTCTTCAAAATAGGTGCTCAATACTTCCAGAGTGTGGCGCACCATCTCCTCATCCATGCCTTCGATTTCGCGGAGCTTCTCGGCTCCGGCATCGAGGACGGATTCGGCGGACTCGTACCCTGCGCCCTTGAGCTTCTCTTTGACGTCATCGGACAGTTCAACCACTTCCGCGACGGAGAGTTCTTCGGGGGCAAGATATTCCGATTCCTTGATGGGCTCAATCTGGTAGCCTGTGAGCTGGGATGCGAGGCGGATATTCTGCCCGCGGCGGCCAATGGCGAACTGAATCTGGTCGTCCGGCACTACCACCGAGGCCGAGCGGGCCTCTTCATCGACCATTACCAGCAGCGGAGTCACCGGCGCCATTGCGCGCTTGATGAAGATCTCCGCATCGGGGCTCCAATGTACTATATCGATTTTCTCGTTGTTCAGTTCCCGGACCACAGCCTGAATACGCACACCCTTCATGCCCACGCAGGCGCCGACGGGGTCAATGCGCTTATCGTGGCTCATGACGGCGATCTTGGTGCGGTCGCCGGCTTCGCGGACGATGCCTTTGATTTCGATGATGTTGTCGAAGATTTCAGGCACTTCAAGTTCAAACAGGCGGCGCACGAACATGCCATCGGCGCGGGAGAGAATAATCTCCGGCTCCTTGGTGGTGCGGCGGACTTCCTTGATGATAGCGCGAATGCCTTTGCCGCGTACGTATTTTTCGTTGTAGATCTGCTCATTTTTGGGCAGCAGAGCATCGTGGCGGTCGAGATTGACACGGATTTCGCGGCGGTTGATCTGGTGGATTTCACCGGAGACGACTTCACCGACGCGGGCAGAGAATTCGGAATAGATATTCTCTTTCTCGATCTCTTTGATCTTCTGCGTCAGATTCTGCCGTGCGGACGTCACAAGGCGGCGGCCAAAATCGTTCAGCGGGACCAGTTCGGCGTATTGATCGTCAATATCCAGATCCGGATCCAGAGTCAGGGCACGGGAGAGGGGAATCTGCGTGACCGGATCGGTGAGATCGTCATCATCCACGATGGTCTTCTCGCAGAAGATTTCGATGTCGCCCTTTTCCAGGTTGAAAATCACATTGAAATTATCGGCGCTGCCGTATTTCTTCTTGATCATGGAAAGGAATACGCCTTCGATGATCTCCTGAAACACGTCTTTATCAATGTTTTTTTCGCGGAGGATCTGGCTGACCGCTTCAACGATGGGAGCGTTCATCACTTCGACTCCATACGTGGTGGTTTGAACTCTGGGAGAACATGTGCCGACAGCACATCGCTATAACTCAACTTCCATTCCGTCTTCTCAGCCGTCAGGGCAATGCCGTCGAGGTTGGCGGACATCAGTCGGCCGCTAATTTCCTTGGGTCCCTTCTCCCCCGGGACCTGCACTTTGAGCAATCGTCCCACGTTCTTGACAAACTGCCATTCTTCACGAAGGGGATAGTCGAGGCCCGGCGAGCTGACTTCCAGCCGGTATTCTTCGGCCAGCAGACGCTTTTCGGTGATCAGATGTTGAATTTCCCGGGTGAGACGGACACAATCGTCAATGGAAACGGCACCGCTGCGGCGGTCGGCGACGGCACGCAGCATGAGGCGGCCAGCATGTCCTGAAGTGTTGAACTCGAGGAGAATGATGCCCTCATCTTCGAACAATTGACGGATTTCGGACTCGAGCCGGTTAGAGGAATGCGGCAAGGGTAAACTAAAGTTTCGACATAGGGTAAATAAAAAGTGGGCGTGGCCCACTCTTTGAAAACACCTAAATATACGGAAAAAATGGACGAAAAGCAAACAAGCAGCAGTTACTCGAGGTTGTCGAGGTCGCGTTTGGCCTGCGGAGTGATCGATGCTTCAGCATATTTGTCGCGGATCTGCTGAAGATCGTGAACTGCTTTATCTTTCTGTCCCAATTTCAGATAAATGCGGGAAGCCTGATAGAGTGCCTGAGAAGCGTAAACGTTCTTGGAGTATTTTTCTGCCGTTTCTTCATACACTTTGGCAGCTTCGGAGTCATTGCCCTGGGCTTCGTAGGTGGCCGCCAGACCGGCCATGGCGGCGCAGTCCATCTGGTCATCTACCGAGAAGTCCTTCAAATAACCTTTGAATTCATCAGCAGCCTGAGTAAAGTTACCTTTTTCAAAGGCAATGCGGGCAAGGAAGTACTTGGCTTCGCCGGCAGCCGAACCGCCTTCGCCGATGACCTTCTGGAAGGCCGTGCGGGCGTCCTCGTACTTGCCCGAGCCGAACTGCATCTTGGCGATGGTCAGATCGTAGCTCTCTTCGAGGCGAGCATTTTGGATGGTATGGCGCAGCAGGATGACGCCGAGAATGACGACGACGACTCCGCCGACGACACCGAGGACGAGCCTTTGGTGGGTGGCGTAGAACGCCTCTGCCTTGTACGTAAACTCGACTAACTTGTCCTGCTTCAGTTCCTTCTTGGTCAGGCGACCTTTTGTTTTCGCAGAAGTTACTTTGCTCATTCCATTCCTCAAGGCTATCTCGTTTGGTCAATCGGGGCCAATGGCCGCGCTGTCATTACTTCCGCCGACGGGTCAGGTGTTCTTATTCCGTCGGGCTGTACCCCCGAGAGGACTCGAACCTCCGACGCAGAGTTTAGGAAACTCTCGCTCTATCCATCTGAGCTACGGGGGCGTAGGTTGCAAGCTTTGAAATTACAACATTCCCAGCTTAAAATCAAGCCCCACATCACAACGTCAATCCGGAAGGGCTTTTCCGGGGTTGAAGATGCCGACAGGGTCGAGGGCCTGCTTCAACCGTCTCTGAGCCTCCAATTCGGCGGGGCTCTGGGCCAGAGCGACGTAGCGCCGCTGAACATGACCGATACCATGCTCGCCGGAAATGGTGCCTCCGAGGCTCACGGTGAGGCGGAAGACCTGCTCGATGGCGGCGGGGAGTTCATTCTCCCACTTGTCATCGGAAAGATCGGCCTTGAGGATGTTGCAGTGCAGGTTGCCGTCTCCGGCATGGCCGTAGCAGATCATCCTTAAGCCCCAGCGATTGCAGATCTCATGGACGCCTTTGACCAGCGCGGGCAGATTGGAGCGCGGAACGACCGTGTCCTCCTCTTTGTAGGCACAGATGGACTTGACCGATTCTCCGGCGCTGCGGCGAAGATCCCAGATTTCGGTCTGCTGCGCGGCGGTCTCGGCGAGGAACACATCCACCGCACCCTGCTCATCGAGCACTTCGGCGATAATTTCCATATCGGCATCCAGCGCGGCCTCCTGATTGCCGTCGACTTCGATCAGCAACACGGCGGCTTTGTCGGAAAAGCGCACATGAGTGCCGCGATGCTCTTCGATGGCCTTGAGGCAATCCTGCTCCATGAATTCGAGCGCGCAGGGCACCACGCCGCGCGCCATGATGGCGGGAACAGCGGCAGCAGCGGCATCCACGGTATCAAACGGAGCGAGCAGTGTGCGGCGAAATTTGGGGAGCGCGAGCAGCTTGAGAGTGATCTCGGTGACAATGCCGAGAGTGCCTTCACTGCCGACGAGGAGCTGCACCATGTTGTAGCCGGTCACATCCTTGAGACGCTTGCCGCCGAAGGTGGCCAGAGCGCCGCCGGAGAGCACGGCTTGCAGACCGTAGACGTAATCCTTGGTGACGCCGTATTTCAGCGCACGCGGGCCGCCGGCATTTTCGGCAATGTTGCCGCCGATGGTGCAGGAGCCGCGACTGGCAGGATCAGGCGGATAAAAGAGACCGCGAGCCTCGACGGCTTCCTGCAGATGCTGGGTAATGACGCCGGGCTGCACGACGACGAAGAAATTGCGCTCGTCGATCTCGAGGATGCGGTTTATGCGCTCGAGACTGAGCACGATGCCGCCGCGGGTCGCCAATGCGCCGCCGGAAAGCCCTGTGCCGCCACCACGGGGGACGATGGGGATGCGCTCGACTTCGGCCAGGCGGACAATTTCCTGAATCTCGCGGGCATCCGATGGCTTCACTACGACCTGCGGCGCAAAGCGCAGATCTTCGGTTTCATCCTGCTCGTATTTGGAGAAGTCATCGCTTGATGGCAAGAGCAGATGGCTCTCACCGACGATGTCGGCCAGTCGTTGTATCCAAAGATCCTGAGACATTAACGGTAGCGCACCTGAAAATCGTGGTACGAGTTCTCAAAGGGCAAGTCGACGGTGGCAACTCCGGTGACATGAGCGGAGCCGGGGCCTTGCTTCATGGCTTCGACGAGTTTCTCGACGTCCTCTTTTGCGCCCTCGATTTCCGCTTCGACGCAGCCATCGGCGAGGTTGCGCACCCAGCCATGCAGTTCGAGTTCTTTGGCATGTTCGACGACAAACCAGCGGTAGTTGACTCCCTGCACGAGACCGGAGGCAATGGCTTGAACACGGATCAGTGTTTTGGTACGCTGTTGCACGAACGCCTCTTATGGTTTCAGGCGGGACATCATGCGGGGGAAGGGAATTGTTTCGCGGACGTGAGGCAGGCCGCAGACCCAGCCGACAACGCGTTCGAGACCAAGGCCGAAACCGGCGTGGGGCACGCTGCCGAAGCGGCGCAGATCCAGGTACCAGTCGTAGCCTTCTTCCGGCAGATTTTCTTCGTGGATGCGTTCGATCAGTTTGTTCAGATCATCTTCACGCTGCGCGCCGCCGATGATTTCACCGCGACCTTCGGGGGCGAGCATATCGAAGCCGAGGGCGAGCTTGTCATCCTGCGGATCGCGCTTCATGTAGAAGGCCTTGATGGCCGACGGGAAATGATGCACCATGACCGGGCGGTCGAACTGGTTGGAGACAATGGTTTCTTCATCGCCGCCGATGTCATCGCCCCAGTTGAACTCGATGTTGTTGGTGCGCAGAATTTCCACGGCCTCAGTGTAGGTGATGCGCGGGAAGGGTTTCTGAATGCGTTCGAGGAAGGACACGTCGCGCTCGATGGCCTTCAACTCTTCCTGCCGCGTCTCGAGCACCCGTTGCATGATGAAGACGATCAGGTCTTCGGCGAGGTCCATGTCACCGTTGAGATCGAGGTAGGCGACCTCGGGTTCGATCATCCAGAACTCGGTGAGGTGGCGGCGGGTTTTGGATTTTTCGGCGCGGAAGGTGGGGCCGAAGGTGTAGATTTTTCCGAAGGCCATTGCGCCCGCTTCACCATAGAGCTGACCGGATTGCGTCAGATAGGCCTTCTCACCGAAGTAATCGGTTTCGAACAACGTCGAGGTTCCCTCACAAGCGGACGGCGTGAAGATGGGCGGATCGAAGAGGGTGAACTGGCGCTCATCGAAGAAATCACGGATGGCTTTGACAATCGTGTGCCGGATGCGCAGAATGGCATGCTGGCGGCGGCTGCGGATCCAGAGATGGCGATGATCCATGAGGAACGCGGTGCCGTGCTCCTTGGGCGAAATTGGGTACTCATCGGCGAGCGCCACCAGTTCTAAAGACGTCAACTGCAGCTCGTAACCGCCGGGTGCGCGCTTGTCGGCATGCACCTTGCCGGTGACGATGAGCGAGGATTCCTGCGTGAGCTTGCCAAGAGTTTCGAAGGCGGCTTCGCCGACATCCGCAAAGGAGGCCACGCACTGCATGATTCCGGTGCCGTCACGGACGACGACAAACCAGATTTTGCCGGAAGATCGTTTGTTGTAGACCCAGCCCTTAATGGTTACAATCTGGCCGTCGTATTTGCCGGCGTCTTCGATGTAAATATGGGGAGCGCTATCCATGGAATAGATTCTTTCGGATTTCGGTATCGTTCTGATTAGAAAATGGCGGGCACGACATGTCGTGCCCCTACGACAGATTCGTGCCGTGATGCATAATCGTCAGTCTTCGGCTTTGAGGCTGCGTTGCATGAGTTCGCCGACGGCTAAGCGCGGGTCTTTTCCGTGATCGAGGATGTCACAGACGGCGGCGGTGATGGGCATTTCCACACCATAGCGATGGGCCAGATCATTGGCGGCGCGGGCGGTCCAGACGCCCTCGGCGACCATCACCATGTCACTCAAAATGTGATCGAGAGTTTCGCCTTTTCCGATGCGCTCGCCGACGGTGTGGTTACGGCTTTGGGGAGAGGTGCACGTCGTAACGAGATCTCCCATGCCGGAAAGGCCGCCGAAGGTGTGGCGGTTCCCGCCCATAGCGGTGCCAAGGCGGGTGATTTCGGTAAGGCCGCGCGTTAACAACGTACCTTTGGCATTAAAGCCCAGGTCCAGGCCATCGCAGATTCCCGCCGCCAGAGCAATGACGTTCTTGAGCGCACCTGCCAGTTCGACGCCGACCACATCATCGGATGTGTAGAGACGCAACTCGCGGGTAGAAAACTCATGCTGCACCTGTTGCGCGGTTTGTTGCGTGAGTGAGGCAACGACGGCGGAGGTCGGCATGCCGGAAGCGACTTCGGGTGCAATGGTCGGGCCGGAAATTACGGCATAGCAACCGGGATCGAAACCTGCAAGCTCTTGTGCGCAGATTTCGGAGATGCGGTTCAGAGTATCCCGCTCCACGCCCTTCATAAGACTGATGAGCGGAATGCCGCCGTTCAGTTTGCCGACGCCATGCAGAACGGCGCGGCAAGTTTGCGCGGGAACAGCGAGCAGAATCATCTGCGCGTCGCGAATTGCCGCCTGCACGTCGGAGGTGGCGTGCATGTCTTCCGGCAGAGAAAAGCCCGGCAGGAATTTGTCATTGCGATGGGTACGCGCAAGGAGTTCTGCCTGCTGCGGATCGAACTCCCAGAGCGTGATCTGATGGCCTTTGCGATGCAGCACGAGGGCCATCGTGGTTCCCCAGTTGCCTGCGCCGAGAACGGTGATGTTCACAGGAAACGCTTCTCCTCTCCCTTAAGCAGGCGGCGAATGTTGCCGCGATGGGTAAAGAGAATCAGCAGCGCCAGCACGGCAGCGGCTACCTGATAAGGCAGGGGCTGATCATGCAGCAGAAACATCGTCACGGGAAGGACAATGGCCGCGATGATGGACGCGAGGGATACGTAGCGGAATACGAGGAACAGCACGAACCAGACGGCGAGGGCAATCAGCACGCTGAACGCGTCCAACGCCAGCATGGCACCGGTTGTAGTCGCCACACCTTTGCCGCCGCGAAAATTGGCGTAGGGTGTCCAGATATGTCCGGCGACGAGGCCAACCGTCATGGCGAGGCTGCAGGCGACCACGCTTTCCGGCGCAGGAGACGCGAAAACCGGCGCGAGGAATTTGACGGGCGCGAAACCCTTCACGATGTCGATCAGCAATACAAAGATGGCCCATCCCTTGCCGGCCACGCGGGAGACGTTGGTCGCGCCTGAACTGCCGCTACCTATGCCGCGCGGGTCTATCCCCTTCACAAGACGGCAGACGAGAATGCCGGTGGGGATGCCGCCGATCAGGTAGCCAATGACAAGGGATAAGACAATGCTCACGCGGAAACCCGGCCGATGACGACGGCCTGTTCTCCCTTAGCCTTCATGGTTTGGGTCAGCTCGTAAGCCGCACAGGCTTCGACGACCATGACCACACCGATGCCCAGATTGAAGACACGGCGCATTTCTTCTTCGGGCACGTTGCCGCGCTCTTGAATCACGCGATAGATATCCGGACGGTTCCAACTTGCCCAGCTCACATCCAGATGCAGGCCTTTGGGGATCACACGGAGGGTGTTTTCTTCAAGGCCACCGCCGGTGATGTGCGAAAGAGCGTGGACGTCGGGATTATCGAGCAGTGGACCGACGCTGGGCAGATAGCAGCGATGAGCTTTCATCAGAGCATCCGCCAGCGAGGTTCCATCGGACAGATGTTCGCGCTCGAGGCTGCCGTCGGCAATCTCCTTGGCAAAGACGCTGCGGACGAGGGAATAGCCGTTGGTATGCAAGCCGTTGGAAGCGAGGCCGATGAGCATATCGCCTGCTTTAACTTTGGAGCCGTCGAAGATGCGGTCGCGGCGGACACTGCCGATGATGGTGCCGGCCAAGTCAAAGTGGCCGGGCTCATAGAGGTCGGGCATTTCGGCGGTTTCCCCACCGATGAGGGCCACGCCATGCTCACGGCAGGCCGCGGAGAGGCTTTCGGCAAGGGTCCCGGCCACATCGGGGTCGAGCTTGCCAAAGGCCATATAATCGAGGAAAAAGAGAGGCCGGGCACCGCACATGAGGATGTCATTGATGCAGTGCTGGACCAGATCGCGGCCCAGGCCGGAGATTTTGCCCAGACGGATACCGAGCAGAAGCTTGGTGCCCACACCGTCGGCAGAGGCGACGAGTACATTGTCGGCGGCACCATCGTTCAGCGCGAAAAAGCCGCCAAAGTGCCCGACATCGGTGAGCACTTGGGGGCCAAAGGTCGTGCGGGCGGCGGCGGCGATACGCGCTTTGGCGGCGGCGGCACGATCGAGATTTACTCCAGAGGAGGCGTAGTCAGTCATAATCTTTGAGTTTACCAAATTGGCTTAGGAAAGTCAAGTGGCTGGCACTATCCATGCTCTCAATGGTGGAGAGTTGAATTTGTGACGGAAATGAACGAAATTAGGTAGATTTTGTCTTGACCGAAAGGCCTTTATGCATTACCCTTTGTGGGACATGCCTCTCCTCGGCGGGGCTTTAGTGATCGCCGGGATTTCTATCTTTCATGTTATTATTGCCCACTTTGCAGTCGGAGCGGGCTTTTTCAATGTCTTCTCGGAAATCCGCGCCCGGCGGCAGAATGATCAGGCGCTGCTCCAGTTTGTCAAAGATAACTCCATCTTTGTCATTTACTTATCGTTTGTGGCGGGAGCCGTCTTGGGTGTGGGGATCTGGTTTTCGATCAGTATCGTCGCGCCGGAGGCGACAACGTTCCTGATCCGCCTCTTTTTGTGGATCTGGGCCTCAGAATATGTGTTCTTTATTCTCGAACTGGTCGCAGGGTATGTCTATTACTATACCTGGGATAAGATTTCAGCGAGGGCACATATCCTTGTGGGGTGGATCTACGCGATTTCGGCCTTTGGGTCACTGGTGCTGATCAACGGGATTTTGGCATTTATGCTGACTCCCGGCAAGTGGCTGCAGACCGGTAACGTGTGGGATGCATGGCTGAATCCCTCCTTCCTGCCCTCCACGCTGATTCGTACCGTGTCATCCTTGGCACTGGCTGGAATCTTTGCAGCGATTGTGGCCTCTTCGCGGCGGAAGAAATACAATGCCGATCAGCGGGCGGGGATTGTCGCGTGGGGAACACGCTTTTTGCTGCCACTGGCGCTGATGCCGGTGCTGGCTTATTGGTACTTTTCGGTGGTCCCGCAGAATGCGCGCGAACTGGCGTTGGGCGGCACGGTGGCGATGACGTTTATCTTCCTGTTCGGAGTGATCGCGTCCTTCCTTGTGGCCCTATATGTCTTCTTTGGAATGCTGCGCAAGCCACGGGACATGAATGTGGAGACGGCCTTGCTGCTCCTGGCGATTGCCGTGATTGCCACGGGCTCGATGGAGTTTGTGCGCGAAGGGATCCGCAAGCCGTTTGTGCTGGTGAACGTGATGTATTCCAGCGGCATTCTGCTGAAGGACGTGCCCGTTATTCAGGAGAACGGGGTGCTGGCGTCATCCACCTGGCTCACTCCGGATACAGTGAAGTATCAGGGCAGTGTGGCGGTGGGCGAAGCCGTGTACCGCGCAGAGTGCATCCGCTGCCATGAAGTAGAAGGTTATAACGGCATGGTGCCACTGATCCGGGAGTGGAACCGGAATCTGATTGTGTCAGCACTGAATCACCTTGACCGAATCCGGAATTTCATGCCGCCGTTTATCGGAACCGAAGCGGAGAAGCAGGCGCTGGCGGATTACCTGATGACCCTTACCCGGAAGGGAGTCATGTCTTCGGACACTCTGCAAACCAGCGCGCCCGCAGATACCTCGTGGCAGGCTCTGCCGGAAGGGGGTGTGCAATGAGTCCTTCCTACCCCTTAATTCCCGGGCCGCCGTTTTTGATTGACCATCTGCTGGGCCTGCTGTTCGTGGTGCACGTGGTGTTCATGAATTTCGTGATTGCCGCGCCGCCGCTGATGGTGTGGTATCTGTGGACGCGTCAGCAGGACGGCAAGCAGTTCGCCGATTGGCTGGCTGCGGCGCTGCCGGTGAATTTCAGTTTTGCGATAAATTTCGGCGTGGCTTCGCTGCTGTTTACACAGGTGTTGTTTGCGGAGCGATTCTTCACGGCGAATATTATTCTCGGCAAGGTGTGGCTGGCGGTGATCCTGTTGCTGCTGCTCGGCTTCTATGCCGCGTACGCGGCGAACCGCATCCTGCGCAAGTTCAACAGGCCGGAGCTTGCGGCGGGCGGCGTGGCGGTGCTTGTCACCGGACTGGTGTGGACCATTGCCGCGATCATGATTGCCAACTATTATCTGGAAACGGACAGCGCCCACTGGCACGAGTTGCTGGGGCACTGGCAGGGCATCCTGCGCACGAAGACCTTTACGCCGCGCGCCATGCACTTTCTGACCGGGGCCTTTGCGGTGACCGGATTCTGGATGGTGTGGATTTCCTGGTGGCGCGAGCGGCGCGGGGTGGCGGAAGAACTCTACAAGCCATTCCGGCAGCAGGGCATCTTTCTGGCCGCCGGAGCAACGGGCGTACAGATCAGCGTGGGCATCTGGTTTTTGATCTGGCAGCCCATCGAGGTGTGGGACAAGCTGTTCAGCGGATCTTTTCCTGCGACCATTTGGATTACCGGAGTCACCACGGGTCTGCTGATGCTGGGATCGCTGATTGTGGCGGCGGTGTTCCCGGACCGGAAGTTCTGGCAGAAGGTGAGCACGGCTTTGTTGGGATGGACGCTGTTCGGAATGGCGGCTGGCCGCGAGTTGGTGCGGCAGACGGCCTTCGGACCGGATTTCCATCTGCAACGTCTCCCCTATTCCACGCAGGTGCAGCCGATGTTCTTCTTTTTTCTGCTGCTGCTGGCGGGGATGGGCGTGCTGCTGTGGATTCTGCTGCTGATTTTGGGGAAGGCAAAAACCCCGAAATGATGGCGAAGAGAAGTCTAAGAATGCAAACAGCCTCACCGGAAGGTGAGGCTGTTTATTGGTGGTCGGTGCCGAGGGCGGGACTCGAACCCGCATGAAGTCAAACTTCGGTGGATTTTGAGTCCACTGCGTCTACCAGTTCCACCACCCCGGCAGGACACTACCGTCCAAAAACTACCACCAGCATAACGGAGCTTGATGATCGTGGGGGGCCAATCATCATAGCTGCGACGCAGCCGGTGGTAAATCCTCTCGTCTCAGAATCGTTAATGCCACAATATAAAGCCTTGAATCATAAAACGCAAGAACCCCTTTGCGGTGAAAGGCTGGCCGCCAATTTCTCCTGTAGAACTATGGATTTACAGAGATAATTCGTTATATTGTGCCACGTTTGAGGCCGCAAGACTCGTGTCCTCCCCGCTTTGAGGAGGCCATGACGGGCGGAGACGGCCTAAAGAGAGTTCTGAAATGAAACGTTGGAGCCTGCCGTCCTATGGGATTGTCTGTCCGCCTTGCCGGGTATAACTTAGATGCCGATTTACTGTCGGACGTGCTGGATCTGCTGGTCAGGCTTGAACAGGGCGCGTCCGACCTTGAGGCGGGCGGCTATCAGGCGGCAGACAGCAGGCAGTTTGTGACCTCTCTGGCCGAGACGGTCCGCACCCGCCTCGACACGGGCTCTTTCACGCCGGAGACGCTCTCTGCCGCCTATGCGCGGATCAGCAGAGATCCCAAGCAGGTAACGGAGCTGCGACGAGCGGCGCGGTTTGGGGTGGCGCGGGCCAGAAAATCCAATGAAAACATTATTTTCGGGCTCGGACATGCCTCTGTGGCGGAACATGCCTGCTTCAATTTTGATGTACTGGGGCTTTCGAGGCTGGCCTCGGAGGAGTTGCAATCGCACAGGCTATTGAGCTTTACGGAAAAGTCGCAGAGGTATATCACGCTGACGACGGACTACGTGGTGGCGCCGGAGGTTAAGGGTACTGCGGATGAGGTGCTGTTCCACGAGACGATTCCGCGGCTGTTTCAATCGTACCAGACCCTCTCCGAGATCCTGGCAGCGGGATACCTTAAGGGCTTTGACCACGAGGCGATGAAGGACGAGGTCAAGGAAGCCGAGAACCGGGCTAAAGAAGATGCCCGTTACCTCCTCCCACTGGCGTGCAGTACTCAGATGGGCATGACCGTGAACGCGCGGATGATTGAGCACGTGGTACGGGATTTGTCCGACCATCCTTTGCAGGAATTGCGAGATCTGGGCAGGCGCCTGTATGAGTCCTTGAAGAACCTTGCGCCATCGGTGGTAAAGTACGTCGTGCGTGACAGCTATCCGCGCGAGAACCGGCGCGGGGTGTGCGCGAGCATAGGGGATGCGGCGCAGCCTTTGACAGGCGCAGCGGTGATCACGAGTCCGACGGTGCGACTGGTTCAATCCACACCGGATGGAGAAGCGGTGGTGCTGCGCGCGCTGGCGTTTACCTGCGGCAAAGCGGACTCTCCTTCGCCCGATATTTGGCGGACACTGTTCCGTGGCATGGGACCGCATGACGGAGCGCTGCGCGAATTTGAACTGGCGAGCATGACATTTGAAGCGGAGATCAGCGCGTCCTGTTTCGCGCAACTCAAGCGGCACAGGATGATGACGATGCTTACACAGCCGTACAGGCTGGAAGACGGGGTGATCACACCGCCGAGCCTGATGGATGCACAGCTTGAAGCGCCGTTTCGCGAAGCGGTGGAGACGGCGTTGGAGGCCGCACGAAAGCTCTCCGCGCGTTCACCGCTGCTGGCGCCGTATTTCCTGACCAACGCTCATCGCAAGCGCGTGATGATACACATGAACGCACGGGAGTTCTATCATTTTGCGCGGCTCCGGGCGGACAGTCATGCGCAATGGGAGATTCGCTTGCTGGCCGAGCAGATGCTGGAGCAGGCGCGCGCGCTGTGGCCGAATCTGTTTATGCTGGCCTGCGGCAAAGATCAGTTTGCAGCCATCTATGACCGGGTGTTCGGCTCCGTGTGACGGAGAGCTGCAAGATGCTACTGAAAAAGGCGGACGCCGTGTCCGCCTTTTCTATTTCCTATCGAATGAAATGCTAATTTACGACCGCAAAATTCTTCGTGGCGCGAATCGTGTCATTGTCCACGATGGCATAGCCGTAGATGGTCTCCAAGCGGTCCGGCTCCGTGATGTCTCCCGCGCCGGAATATTCGATGGCAGGATCGGATCCCCACGGGCGAAGCACGGTGTCGGCGCGGGTATTGACGACCGGTGTGACCATGCCGGCGCCGATGAGGGCCGTGCAGTACACCGGGACATCATTAAGCAGAGCGCCGGTTTCGTTGCGCAGCCGCACAGTGAGCCGGGTGTGAGGCACGTGACCTGTTCCGTCGCGCCGCATGGTATCCGGGCCGGTCAACTCGAGCTGAATCGGATCATGGACGAGGAAACGGGCTTCACCACGGGCAACGGTGTCGTTGCCGACGACGGCCTGCGACTGGATGACTTCCGGAGTGTTGGGATCGGGGTCTCCGCTGCCCCAGTAAATTAACGCGGGCAGGCAGCCCCAGGGATAGGTAATGGTGTCGGATTGAGACGTAACGGTACGGGTCACCGTGTTGGGGCTTTGGATCGCTTGCGAATTGATCACGATGCCGCCGGCAATCGCACCCGAGCTGTTGTAGAGACGAACTACTACCGTATCGTTGATGACGTGGTGCTGGGTGGCATCACGATGCATAACCGGCGATGCGCGCAATTCCAGACGCCATGCGCCCGGTTCGGGACCGCCATCATTTCCGGTTGCTTTTTTGTTGCAACCCGTTTCGAGAAGGGACAGACTCAGGGCAGGCAGCACGATCAAGCACGCCGCGAGCAGCTTCCAAGGGTGCACATGATGTTGGCGAAGCATGAAGAGTCCTCATCGCTGAATGAACGAGCAAGGCGGTTAACGAAGAATCAGCGCGCGCACAAGAACGCCGATCAGAATCCAGAAGGGAATGGAAATGAGCAACGCGACATTCAAACCGCGCATGGTGGACAGATGGGTGCGCAACTCGACGGTTGACAGCGCGCGCTGCATCACGGCCGTCAACTGATGCATGTCCACGGGCTTAATCAGATAATCGAAGGCACCTTCGCGGATGGCTGCCGTGGCGGTATCCAGCCCCGGATAGCCGGTTACCATGATGAACAATACCTTGGGCTGAATGCCGCGCAGTTCACGCAGCAGATCCATGCCCGACTTGACGGGCATCATCAGATCGGAGATCACCAGATCGACTTTTTCTTCCATAAAGACCTTGAGTCCGGCGTCCGCTCCGTCCGCCTCGATGACGGTGTGGCCCTTCTCCTCAATGAAACTGCGGAGAATCGAGCGATAGCCTTCATCGTCATCAATCACCAGAATACGCGCCATCCTTAAGCCTCTCGAACTTGAGGGACCGATTTACAGAGGAATGTTACCGTGTTTTTTGCGCGGATTGGTATCCACCTTGTTGCGCAGCAATTCGAGGCCGCTGATCAGGCGCGCGCGGGTTTCGGCGGGATCGATCACTTCATCCACATAGCCGCGGGATGCCGCGACGTAGGGCGTGGCGAAGCGGTCGGTATAATCGGCCACGAGTTGCGCCTTGACGGCATCGGGATCGCCGGCGCCGGTGATTTCCTTGGCATAGATGATCTCGACCGCGCCCGACGCACCCATGACGGCGATTTCGGCGGAAGGCCAGGCGAAATTCAGATCGCCGCGCGTGTGTTTGGGACTCATCACGCAGTACGCGCCGCCGTAGGCCTTGCGCAGAATCACGCAGATCTTGGGCACGGTGGCTTCGCAATAGGCATAGAGAAGCTTGGCGCCGTTGGTGATGATGGCATCCCATTCCTGATCGGTGCCCGGCAAAAATCCCGGCACATCCTCGAACGTGATAATAGGAATATTGAAGGCGTCGCAGAAGCGGACGAAGCGCCCCGCTTTGCGCGAAGAATTAATGTCCAGCACTCCGGCCAGCACCGCAGGCTGATTGGCGACGATACCCACCGAATAGCCGTTGATGCGCGCGAAGCCGACGATAACATTCTGGGCGAAATCGGCGTGGATTTCGAGGAAGCTGTCGGTGTCGACGATGCGAGTGACAATCTCGGTGACATCATAGGGCTTGTTCGGGCTGTCGGGGATGATGTCGGCCAGCGTGTAGTCGCGCAGCGGTTGATCCTTGGGCGGAATGCCGCGCGGAGGATCTTCCATGTTGTTCTGCGGCAGGTAGGAAAGCAGCTTGCGCATGGTGAGCAGACATTCGGCTTCATTGCGGCAGGCGAAGTGCGCCACGCCGGATTTGGCCGCATGGGTGTCCGCGCCGCCGAGTTCCTCGCTGGTCACATCTTCATGGGTCACCGCTTTGACCACTTTGGGTCCGGTGACGAACATGTAGCTGGTGCGTTCCACCATGAGGATGAAATCGGTAATGCTGGGACTGTAGACTGCGCCGCCCGCGCACGGACCCATGATGGCGCTGATCTGCGGCACCACGCCGGACGCCAGAGTATTGCGCAGAAAAATCTCCGCATACGCGCCGAGCGACACGACGCCTTCCTGCACACGGGCACCGCCGGAATCGTTAAGGCCGATGACCGGAGCGCCGTTCTTCATGGCCATGTCCAGCACCTTGCAAATCTTCGCGCCGTGAGTTTCGGACAGCGAACCGCCGAAGGTGGTGAAGTCCTGAGCAAAGACGAAGACGGTGCGGCCATCAATGCGGCCATACCCGGTAATGACGCCGTCGCCAAGGATCGGCTGGTCACCGTTGCTGCTGCGGCTTGTGGCCAATGCATCCAACTCGCAGAACGTACCGGGATCGAGCAAAAGCTGCAAGCGCTCTCTTGCCGTGAGTTTCCCTTTACCATGCTGAGCATCGATGCGAAGCTTTCCTCCGCCCAACTGCGCGCGTTCGCGCATCTCCCGAAGTTTCTCGAGTCGTTCTTTCATGTTCCTGTGATGGCTATAACATGCCGCTACGTTTGCGGACAATCCACTCTATCACTAAAAGTCCGATGATGATCCAGATGACAGGTCCCTGACTCCAGAGCGACCACTCCTTGCGGGACGTGATGGTTTGCGGCGCGAACTGCAGCCGCGACAGCAGAGAGTCTGCCCGGGACGCGGGGACGAAGGCGGCCTTGGAGGCCGCCGCGACCTGCTGCAGCACATCGAAACGGGCGCGCGGGTCCATCAATTCAATGTTGAAGGCTTCGACCGCGAACAGGCCGTTGTCCGATCCGAGAGTATCCTTGCCGGCGACCGCCGATCCGGTGAAGCGGTAGTCGCCATCGATCCATGGTGTGAGTTGGCCCTCATAGCGGCCATTGCCGAGTCCGCGCATGGGCACCACTTCGGTACGTGAACCGGAGGTGGCGCGCAGAGCGATGCTGGCATCATCACGGGGGGCAAGATCCGCGCCGTAGACCTGAGCCACAAACCGCACCGGTTCGCCGCCGGAATAGACTTTCTTGGTGGTGCGGATCTTGACGCGCTGCTCTTCGGCGGGAGCAATCAGCCAGCCGCGCACACGAGTCACCAGTTCGTCATAGAAGGCGGACGCATTTTGCGTTCCGGCAAGCTGCATTTTCCAGCGCGATGTGCCCCAGCAGAGAAAGGCGGCTCCACGGCGAAATCCGGTTTGCCACACGGCGATGCCGGGTTCGTCTTCACTGATACCGAGGTTCTCGCGGGAAATCTTTGCGACGACCTGGGCCGAGGGCGCTACGCTGAAGTTGCCGGCGCCGCCGAGGACCGGAGGCAATTCGGACCACTGCGCGGGCAGCGGATTCTTTCCTTCCAATGCCGGATGACTGGCGGCGGGACGCAGGGTGACCTGTTCCTCCGTTAACGCCGGTTTGTTGGCCTGAATGGGCACAACATCATTCAACGCCGCGAGGCGGGATGCCGACAAATGCGGACCGGCCAGCAACAAAAGCGGAACGTGCTTGTCCTGAACCGCATGGGAGATTTTCTGCAGCAAGGCGTCGGATGTGCCCCGGGAAGGAAACTCGCAGAGCACAATCAGACTGGCGCGCGACATGTCGTCTTGTGAAGGCTCGACCGCGCCGTGTAGAAACCTTCCTGCGCCGATTTCCACCAGTGCGGAAACCTCGAGGGTTGTATCTGCTTCGAGGGTTTGGCGCAAGATAGAAAGATCCGCGCTGGGCGCACCGGCAAAGAGCAGGACGCGGGATTTGCGCTCGAGCACACGGATAACGACGGAACGCCGGTTATTGGTTATGGAGCGCTCACCCGGAACGGAATCGAGGGCGACGGTGATCCGAAGATCACCCGGCTCGCGGGCAACAAGATTCAGGGTGAGAGGATCTTCGGCATCATCGGAGGCAAAGCGCACCGGCTGGCGGTCGAACTCTCCCCCCTTCCCACTGAGCAGATGCACGACGGAGGACCGCCCGTCCAGACCATGAGCGCGGATGCGCACATCAACCGGGACCTTGCTGCCGACGTAGGTCACATCATTGGTGACAACTTCTGCAACGGCGGCATCGGTACTGGATGACGTGTCGCCAATGCCGATCGTGTAGAGGGGAATAGCGGATTCACCGGCAACACGCGCGGGGTTCTGCCCGAGATTGTAGGCGCCATCGCTGATTAAGACTCCGGCGGCCAGATTCTCGCCCGCCAGCGCCTTCTGCGCCTGCACCCAACTCCCGGCCACATCCGTGCCCACACCCGAAGGAGTGAGGGTACGGAGCGAATCCAGCGGGACTTCGGTGGTCGTATCGGCAAATTCGAAGACTTTCAGTTGCGACTTGTGCGCAAGGTCGCGCAGCGCGGGAGAAGCCAACAGACGTTTCAGGGTCTCGCCGCGGTCTTCCTGTCCCGCGCTGATACTCATCGATGCCGAGCGGTCCACAAGCAATGCAACCACCGGGGGCTTGGCCTGATGGCGAAGATAACTTAGAACCGGTTCGAAGAGCAGCAGAAGCAGCAACACGAGTGCGGCCGACCGGAGTACCCAGAGCAGGGCTTTGCGCAGGGGACTGACCGGAGGCAGCGTGAAGCGATAAATGAGAAAGGATCCGCCGACTGCAAGCAGCGCGAGCAGGATATACCACCAGGCGCTCGCGGAGAGTCCGAGGTGAATGTTGGCGATAAGCAGGGGAAGTGACGCCTGGTTCATGCGGCTGCACCCTGCACCGTGAGTGTTTCGAGTCCCCAGCGGGGCCGCACCGTGTAATCCGCATCGCCAAGGCCGGCGTTCTCCAGCTTCCACGCAAGGTAGGCGATCATGGCCGCGTTGTCGCCGCAATAGCGCAGGGCAGGAACGCGGCATGCGACTCCGAAGTCTCGCGCGAGTTGTTCGAGCTTTGCGCGCAACACCGAATTAGCGGCGACGCCGCCTGCAGCAACCAGCGCTTTGGGGTGGACGGCAATGGTTGCGGCGCGAATCTTTTGCAGCACGGCGGTCAGAGCGGCATCCTGAAAGGATGCCAGCAGGTCAGGCGCAAGATCCGGCACACTATGCTGTGACATAGTGCGCAGCTTGTAGAGAAACGCGGTCTTCAGGCCGGAGAAACTGAAATTGAGCGAGCCATCTGCCAGGGGAAGCGTAAAGGGATACGTGGCAGGGTTACCCTGCGAGGCGAGACGGTCCACTTCAGCACCGGCAGGGAACTTGAGCCCAACCAGTTTGCCAACTTTGTCATAGGCTTCGCCGAGGGCATCATCGAGGGTGGAGCCGAGCACGGTGTACCGGCGCAGTCCATCAACGCGGACAAGCAGCGTATGACCGCCGCTCACCAGAAGTACAAGGAACGGCAGCGGCATCGGCTGGCTATCGATCTCACCCGACCAGAGATGAGCCTCGACATGGTTCATGCCGCGAAACGGCTTGCCCAAAGCCAGGGCAAGGCCTCGCGCGTAGCTGGCGCCGACAAGCAATGATCCGATGAGGCCGGGTCCCACGGTCGCGGCGACAACGTCAAGCTCCCGCGCAGAAACTTTTGCCGCGGCGAGAGCTTCTGTGGTCAGCGGGTCGACCAGCTCGAGGTGAGAGCGTCCGGCCAATTCGGGGACAACGCCGCCGAATTGCTGATGGACTGTTTGCGTGCGTGTGCAAACAGAGAGCAGTTGACCATCACGGACGACGGCAACCGAATTCTCATCGCAACTGGATTCCACGGCAAGGATCAGCACGGCGGCACCTCCGACAGTTGCTGCGCCGTAAGCGGAAGTCCGCCACCCAAAGCTTCACACTGCCAGGCCACTCGCGCCAGAAACTCCGCTCGCTCCAAACGGTGAAGAGCATCGTCCACGGACGAACCTAAGGCGACCGCACCATGATTGGCGAGCAGATACACCATGGCTTGAGGGCCGGCCTTCAGAGCACTCTCCCCCACTTCAGGTGTTCCCGGCGGGCAGAAGGGCACAGCGGCCATTTCTCCGATGGCCATGTGAGATTCGGCAAGGAGCATGGGCGGCGGCACGCGGCGCGCAGCGGCGTACGTGGTCAGAAAAGGCGAATGCACATGAAGAATGCACATCACTTCGGCACGCGCACGGTAGATTGCGCGATGCAACGGCCACTCACTGGAGCCCTGCGGGGGTTTTGCATCGGACAAGGGAACGGGGACAAAGGATGTTTCGTCCAGTCCGCGCTTTTCAATGCCGGAGCGCGTGAGCAGAATGGTCTGCGAATCCAAACGGGCGGAGAAATTCCCATCAGTGGCCAGACAGAAGCCGGCCTGATCAAGAAGGCGTCCTGCACGCAGCAAAGCCGAGAGCAGTTCGCGTTGCGGATCGCGCACCAACTTACTTGACTCCATCCGGAGTAATCAAACCGAATCCCGTGTATTTCTTGAGCGGCGGCGGAACCGTCAGTGTGCCGTCATCATTCTGATAGGTTTCATACATGGCCGCGAGCAGGCGCGACGTGGCCAGACCGGAGCCATTTAGGGTGTGCAGGAATTCGGGTTTACCGGTCTCTTTGCGGCGGAACCGAATGTTGGCGCGGCGCGCCTGGAAATCTTCGAAATTGGAGCAGGACGACACTTCCAGCCAGCGCTGTTCGACCGGGGCCCAAGCCTCAAGATCATAGCACTTGGCGGCACTGAAGGACAGGTCGCCTGTGCACAGCGCGAGCACCCGGTAGCGGATGTCGAGAGCTTCGAGGATCGAACAGGCGTCCTTGACCAGAGCTTCCAGCTCTTCATAGGAGGTTTCGGGAACGACGAACTTGACCATTTCCACCTTGTCGAACTGGTGGACGCGGAGGAATCCGCGCGTTTCCTTTCCGTAGGAACCGGCTTCGCGGCGAAAGCATGGTGAGTAGCCGCAGTAGCAAATCGGCAGGTCGGCCTCGGGCAGCAGTTCGTCGCGATGGTAGTTGGTGATCGGCACTTCGGCGGTGGGGATCAGGAACAGGTCATCGGCATCACAGTGATAGAGATCCTCTTCGAACTTCGGCAATTGGCCGGTGCCCAGCAAGGACGCCCGGTTCACCACGAACGGCGTGGAGATTTCCGTGTAGGTTCCCCGCGCGCGGTGGGTGTCGAGCATGAAGTTGATGAGCGCACGCTCGAGAATCGCGCCGGCACCCTTATAAACAGGAAAACCGGAGCCCGTGATTTTGGTACCGCGTGGGAAATCGAGAATGCCCAGCGATTCGCCGAGCACCAAATGATCTTTGGGTGTGAAGTCGAAGGTTGCCGCTTTGCCCCATTCGCGCACGACGACGTTTTCCGCAGCGGAAACGCCCACGGGCACGCTGGAGTGCGGCAGGTTGGGCAGGCGAAGCAGAATTTCCTTCAGACTGGCTTCAATCTCGCGCAGAGCGTCATCGCCCGTGCTGATGCGGTTGCCCGCTTCGCGGCTTTCATCCTTCAACGCGGCTGCATCCTCGCCTGCCTTGGACTTGGCGGCGATTTCGCGGCTGAGCACGTTGCGCCGGGCCTTCAGACCGTCGGTCTCTTCGATCAAGGCACGACGACGGGCATCGAGGGCCAGAAGTTCGTCCAAGGCAGTGTTTTCGCCTTTGGTCGCCAGGCGAGTCCGAACTTCCTCGGGGTTTTCGCGGATCAAGCGGATGTCAAGCATAGGAATTTATGGTGTAAACCGTGTTACGTCCCCTCGCCGCGGAGCATGACAAACAGGGTCATGAAGAGGATTTTGACATCCAGCGGCAGGGACATGTTTTCGATATAGAAGAAATCGTATTGCAGTTTGGTGGAAATCTGGTCGGCGCGGCTGTCGTATTTCAGATGGACCTGCGACCAGCCTGTCAGACCCGGCTTCACATTCAACCGGCGTTCATAGAGCGGAATCTCCTTTACAAAACGCTCGACGAACTCCTTCCGTTCCGGCCTTGGCCCTACAAGGCTCATTTCGCCGGAGAGCACATTGATCAATTGTGGCAATTCGTCAAGGCGAGTCGAGCGGATCAACCGTCCTACACGCGTTACGCGGGGATCGCCGGGTGCGGCGAGCACGGCGCCGGTTCGCGATTCGGCATCATGGGCCATCGAACGGAACTTGTACAGAGTAAAGGCCCGGCCGTTCAGGCCCACCCGTTTTTGGGCGTAGAAGATAGCGCCACGGGAATCCAGTGGAATGGCGATCGCCAGAATGACCCACACGGGCAGCGTCACGATCAGCAACAGCAGCGCGAAGGCCACGTCGGTGATTCGCTTGAGAGTGCGCTCGGCCGAACTCAGGAGTTCCGGTCGGACATCGACCAGAGGGTGACCATACACCCGGGTCGGCTTGACCTCTCCGACAAGAAGGTTGTACTGGTCGGCGAAGATCAGGCAGCGGACGCGAAACTCTCGCAGGATGCGCAGCAGACGGCCCAGGCTGGACTCATCGCGCTCATCGGGAGCGAGCAACACGGCATCATAGTGTCCGAACCGCAGAACCTTGCGAAAACCGGAGAGCGTGCCGACCCAGGGAATGCCGCTGTCTGTGACGGCTTGGTCAGGCAGACGGGCGATCACCGCTTGGACCCGAAAACCCAATTCGGGATGCATGGCCACATGCCGCAGGATCTGCCGAGCACGGTTTCCATCCCCCACGAGCAGAGTGCGAAACGCTCCCATGCCGCGAATACGGAATGCGCGCAAAATCGTCAACAGCGCAAGGCGATCTCCGGAGACAATAATGAAGATGGCCACGCCGTAGGAGACCAAGATCAATCTCGTACTGGGCAGCGGATCGCTGATCTGGAATGTCAGAATGAACAGAACCAGCACACCGATAGCCGCGGCTTTAGACGCCGCGAGCGCGGCGATCCGGCGCGACTGCAGAGGATCGAACCGGAAGAGTCCGAACCATGCAAAGAGCAGCAGCCAATACGCGGTAACGAACAGACTGGGAGCGAGCAGTTCTCCCGGGCTGAAAGACACCGGATTGCGGAACATCCCCGACTCGAAGCGCCACCAGTAGACACCGAAGAAGGCGGCTTCGAGGAGCGCGAAGTCGGTGAGGAAGAGCCATAGACGCACGAGCCGAAGGTGCTTCATGAGCTTAACACGTCAAAGACGGTTTGTCGCTACACCTCATCAGAAGAGGGCAAAGTATCCAAGGTGCTCGTACTCAGGTGCCGCAGGCGCGAATCAGAAAATATGGTGGACCTCATGCTCATGACAGACATTATCACAAAATAGAGAGGATAGTGCTGATAACTATTGTGAGCCAACGCCAAGATTATGTACACGAAAATGGCTGCCATCGCCACACCGATGTTTGTATCAAAGTCGTCGGGCGAAATGCGCCATTTTTTGACTCGAAGTTCAGGAATAAGCGATGCAAGCATCACAAGAAGAAGTAAGAGACCGACCGGGCCGGATTCAGCGATAGTATCGATATACGCTTCGTGCGCGACGTTTCCATGGTCCATTGTGCGGCAGTAATCCATCGCAAAATTACCATAGTTTCCGAGGCCGACGCCGAGAGGGAAGTGGTCCCACGCCATCTGCAACCCTCCCCAAAACATATCTGCGCGCTGACCGATTGATGCATCGCGGCTACCTTGGCCAATGGTAGCGATTCGCCCGATGACATCCACGGGAACGACTGAAAGCACAATAACAATTACGACACCAATCATGCTGAACAGGAGCCAACGGCGGCGCTCCGCCCAGACCATCATCAATAACAAAATGAGGGCCGTTATTGTACCTCCGCGAGAAAGGGACAAGGCGACCGCAACGAGGGGAACCACGAGCGCCACAACTCCAAGAAGACGGAGTAACCATGGACCTCGGCTCCGAAAAAGTACAATACCGAGCCCAACAAATGGAATGACAGAGAGAGCAGCCATGTTGGGATCCACGAATGTACCTGCAAAGCGAATCTCGCTCGCGCGTTTGGCTAATTCGGCAGCTTCCTTGCTCGCGAGAAAGGCGTAGAAACTCTGGATCGTAAGGGATGCGGATACAATAGCGCCGAGTACACCCGCAATAATGACCAGGCGCAATTGGCGCGGTGTTTCGACTGTCCAGGAGACCGCAACAATAATAAGCAAGTCCCGCACAAAAGTGGTTAGTGGCAGAGGCGTGAGCGGATTATCCGTCGGCGCCCATAGTTTGGACATCCACTCCCATGTGAAGAAAAGTAGCGTACACACGAAGAACGGCGTAACTCGGAAATTGAGGTTGCGGGCGATCAGCTTACGAATCAGTATGGAAAAGACCGCGAGTCCCAAGAATGGCGAGGTTATGGTCGGTAGAAAAGCCGTCACATTCGAGCTGATTACGAAAATCGCAACAGCCGTCCCCAATGCAGGCTCATGCAGCACCATCGCTGCCATACCCATAGCCACGATGCCGAGTCCGATCAAGGCGAGCCGTCCGTTGACATT
Source organism: bacterium (assembly GCA_036504735.1). Lineage (NCBI taxonomy): Bacteria > bacterium. Next base: position 87,012 of record DASXUQ010000005.1, on the reverse strand, counting down.
CCAACCGTACCACGCCAAGACGATCAGCAGGGCGAGCACAACTCCGCTCCCTGCTTGCGAGTGGCGCAACTTTCGAGTACGGTCCCAAACATCACGGATGTGCGTGTGAACATTCAAGCGCTACGACTCCCGGCTTCCCGACCATGCTTGTTTCACGCTGAGGAGACTCTCATGCTGTGGGTGCGAAGGGTCGGTTCCGGCTCGGCGGAAGAACTCATTCGCAAGGGCATATAATATGCCGAAGAAGAAGGCGGCAAAAGCGCCGATAGCCACCATCATGGCACGTTGCGGCCACACCTTGCGCGTGCCCACCACGGGGGGGTCTACCCGCATAAACGTCGGTGTGTTGCGCTGTTCTTCAATTCTTGCTTGCTCAAATTGCTGGATAAGGAAGGCAACAAGGAGTTGTTGTATCTCAATATCGCGTGTTAGTCGCAAGTACCCCATTGCCTGATTCGGTGTATCCTGCAGATGAAGCAAGACATCCACTCCTTGGGCATCCGTCGCTTTGCCCCGCGAGAGGGATCGAATGGTGGAGTCTATACTAGCCATTTTCAGGCGCAGATATGCAACCTGCGGATTTTGAGAGTTGTAGACCTGATTACTCATTTCCAACTCTGTCTGAACCGCCAGCCGCTGCGCTTCGAGTTGCGCCGCGGCTTCGAGCGTTGCCTTGACCTGCTCATTGACATTAAAGACCCCAGTTGCCAACTGGTACCGCGACAGACTATCTTCGAGCGACGTCAATGTTGCTCGAGCTTCATTGAGCCGTTGACCGATGAATTCACGCTCCCGTTGTGCGCCCGAAGCGCGCAACTCCTGATTTCTCTTGTCCAATTCATCAACGAGAAACTGGGTCATGGCTTGTGACCGCTTAGGCTCAGTATCTTCCGAATAGATTATGACTGACCCGGACTGAGGATCCAATTCGAAACGCGTATGCGCCTTCGCTGCGTCGAGAACGTCTTCGAGTTTTGCATCCTTCATCTTGTACACACTACGCAGGTCAAACTTCTCCACTAGTCGCTCGCTCATCCAACGACTGCGAAGTATTTGGACATAGATTTCCGAAGAAGGAGCTCCAAACATGGATCCAATTCCCGCGAATCCGCTTAGCTCCGAGAGCTTGGATGCAATCAATCCACCGAAACCTTGTGAAGACTGCTCAGTCCCGTGAACCACCGCAGTGCTTCGATAGAGAGGTTTCATGATGAACGCGACGATACCCACAATGACGGAGACGGCGATCACTGCAGTGAGCAAGAACTTTCGCCATCGGAGCAGGAAGGCTAAGAAGTCGAGGAGATTGATCTGATGAGAGGGGGTCTCGGGCATCGCGGATTACCTGATTATCTGAAGGGGACGCCGTATTCTAAGCAATTTGCGCAACAAAGTCAATACTTTAACGATGTGAGAAGCGCGACCCTAACGTTCTCGAGTCGCGCTTTCTCAGATCTCGATTATCGAACGGGGCAAGGATCAATAGTCGGTGTAGTACAGATACCGTTTATCATCCACCTTGACCTGTTTTTCGGCCTGAGCCAGCCAGTCGGCGTAGACGCTGTTTTGGCGGTTCTGGCGGAGCTTGTTCAGAATGTCACCCTTCTGGGAGTCGAATCCGCTCATGTCAGGGCTGGTCTTGCTGATCAGGACGGCAACATAGGCGCCACGGCTGTTAGCCAGTGCATCCGACAGTTGACCGGGGTTCAGCGTCAGCAGGGTCTTGGCGATGGTCTCGTCGGATCCCAAACCGCGCATATAATCCCGGCGAAGGTGTTCACCGGTGGTATCGACCTTGAGGCTTTCGCGGGATGCGACAGACAGGAAGGTCTGAGGATCGGTCACTCTGCTGCGGAATTTCTTGGCGGCTTCGAGGGCTGCCGCTTCCTGCTTGTCCTTCACCAGTATGCCACGGATTTGACTTTGCACGTCGGTAAGAAGAGCCACGCCCTTAGGCTGAATGGCCTTGATCTGGAAGACCACATAGGAGTCTTCGTTGCGGACCTTGGTCTTGAACACGTGGCTGACGGCATTGATCTTGGAGCCGAAGGCAAAGTCCATTGCCGGAAGGAGCGAGCCAATGCCCGGGATGTTGCCGGAAGGGTTCTTCTGGAAGAATTCGGTTTCCTTGACCTGCAGGCCAAAACGGGGCGCCGAGGTGGCGAAGCCGTCGGACTTAATGGCGTCGGAGAAGTCCTTGGCCTTCTGGGAAGCGCGTTCATCGGTCTCGGGACTGACTTTCCACTTGAGCAGAATGTGGCTCGCCTTCACCGAGTCCCCATCGGCACCGTGCTTGCGATCGAACACCTTGATGATATGCACACCGAAGCGTGTGGTGACGGGACCGGCAACCTTGCCGGTGTCCGTGACAAAAGCGGTTGAATCAAACTCTTTGACCATGCGGCCGCGGGTGAAATATCCAAGGTCACCCCCCTGCGTCGCGGAGCCTTCATCTTCGGAATATTCCTTGGCCAAAGACGCGAAATCCTCGCCGGCCTTGGCGCGCTGAAGAGCTTCCTGAGCGGTCTCGACGATGCGGCTGGAGTCTTCGCGGGTAGCCACGATGGGAATCGCGACATAGGACAACTGGCGCTTTTCTGGGCGTTCATAGTCCGCTTTGTGCTTGGAGTAATAGTCCTGAATCTCCGCCGCGGAAACCGAGCCCGAATCCACCGGGAAGTTCTTCACGGGGAAACTGACGACGGCGGCGTTCAATTTCTGGGTCGTCGCCTGGTATTCATCCTGGACTTCCGTGGGGCTGACAAACACCGGAGCAATGATGCGATCAATGACCTTCTGATTGCCAATGCTCGAACGGTATTCTTTCTCGATCATGACGAGCAACTGGGCCGAACGGGGATCCTTAAGAAATTCATGGTACTTGGAAGGATCAAACTGTCCGTCCTTCAGGAAGTTCTCATTTTCCCGGATCCAGCTTGGCGGATTGTTCTGAACGGCGTACGCGACTTCAGCGTCCGATGTGACAATGCCCCATTTCGTCTGAAACTCAGCCATCAGATCGTTTCTGACAAGCTCATCCCACACTTCCTGACGAATTTTGCGGATATCGGCATCGGTAAGTTGTTTTTTGTCGTCCTGCTTGCGTTCCGAAGCAACACGATCTTGCACGAGACGATTGTACTGGTCATAGAGGATTTCTTTATTCCCAACCTTACCCACGACCCCGTCGAGCTGGCCTTTGTTCTTGAACCCGCCCATACCCCAAGAGAAGACGATGGTCGCGAGGAAGGCCCCTACCAGGATCCACATGATCAGCGGCATGTTCTCGCGCATTTGGGTCATCATGGCCAAGTCTCCCTTTCATCCTATTGATTTTACGAAAACATAATAATACGAAAATCCGGTTTGAAATGCAAGCAACTTTGGGGCGCAAAGAGGGTATAAGGGTAACTGACCGCTGGCGCTAACTTGAAGTGCATTCGGGCTTTACCCTTCATTTTACGTTCTTGAAAAACTTGCATTTTTGGCAGACAAGCCGTACATTATGACCATGTCTGAATTTGAACTGATTACTGACCTCCGTCCTCAAGGGGACCAACAGCAGGCAATAGATGAACTCGTGGCGGGCATCCGCAACGGGGAACGGTACCAGACCCTCCTGGGAATTACCGGCTCGGGCAAGACTTTTTCGATTGCCAATGTGATCAAGGAGGTGAAGAAGCCGACCCTGATCATGTCGCATAATAAGACCCTGGCCGCGCAGCTCTATGGCGAATTCAAGGGCTTTTTCCCTCATAATGCTGTAGAGTTCTTCATATCTTATTACGATTATTATCAGCCGGAAGCCTATGTCCCGACGACGGACACGTTTATCGAAAAAGAGACCCAGATCAATGAAGAGATTGATCGGCTAAGGCTGAAAGCCACCACCGCCCTGCTGGAACGGCAGGATGTGATTATTGTGGCCTCGGTCTCCTGCATTTATGGTTTGGGTTCACCGCAGACCTTCCGGGATCTGCTGCTGATGCTCCATACCGGAGAGGAATACGACCGGCGGGAGATGCTGCGGCGGCTGGTGGACATGCATTACACCCGGAACGACATCGAGTTTCCGAGAGGGAGCTTCCGGGTACGCGGCGATGTGCTGGAAGTTCATCCGGCCTACGAAGAGACCGCCTTCCGGCTGGAGTTCTTCGGCGATACCCTGGAATCGATCAAGCACGTCGCGATTGTGACGGGGGATGTGCTGGATACCCGGGAGACGTTCGCGCTGTATCCGGCCAAGCATTTTGTGACCAGCGAGCCGAATCTGAAGCGCGCGATGGTGGCGATTACGGCGGAATTAGAGGAGCGGCTGGCGGAATTGCGCTCACAGAACAAGCTGCTGGAAGCCCAGCGGCTGGAGCAGCGGACGCGTTTCGATCTGGAGATGCTGCGGGAGGTGGGCTATTGCAGCGGGATCGAAAATTACTCGCGGCACCTCTCGGGGAGGCGGCCCGGCGAACGGCCCGACACCTTGATGGATTACTTCCCGGACGATTTCCTGCTGGTGGTGGATGAATCGCACGTGACCATTCCGCAAATCCGGGCCATGTACCGCGGCGACCGCAACCGCAAGGAAAACCTTGTGGAATATGGTTTCCGCCTGCCGTCCGCGTTCGATAACCGGCCCATGTTCTTCGAAGAGTGGGAAACGATGGCCAAGCGCTGCATCTTTGTCAGCGCAACGCCCAGCGATTACGAGATGGAAAAGAGCAAGGGCGTTCTGGTGGAGCAGATCATCCGGCCCACGGGGCTGATCGATCCGGAGATCGAGGTGCGCCCGACGAAAGGTCAGATTGACGACCTGATTGCGGAACTCAAATCGGTGGTGGAGCGCAAAGAACGGGCGCTGGTGCTGACGCTGACCAAACGGATGGCCGAGGACCTCTCGGAATATCTCGAAGGCGTGAATATCAAGGTCCGCTACCTGCACAGCGAGATCGAGGCGCTGGACCGCGTGGAGATTTTGCGGGAGCTGCGGCTGGCCCAGTTCGACGTGCTGGTGGGAATCAATTTGCTGAGAGAAGGTCTCGATTTGCCGGAAGTTTCCCTCGTGGCAATTCTCGATGCCGACAAGGAGGGTTTTTTGCGCAGCGAACGCAGCCTGATGCAGATTGCCGGGCGCGCCGCGCGTAATGTCCGTGGCAAAGTGGTATTCTATGCAGACAATATCACGGATTCGATGCGTAAGGTGATTACCGAAACCGAGCGGCGCCGCACCATTCAGCGCGAGTACAATACAGCCCACGGCATCACACCGATGACGATTGTCAAGTCCATCGAGGACGTGCTGCACAGCACGGCGGTGGCGGATGCGCGGGTGAAGGAGATTGTAGGGGATGTGACGCAGGACAGCATGACGCTGTCAGCGATGGAAGATCTGATCGACCGCCTCGAGCGAGAAATGAAGACTATGGCAAAGAAGCAGGAATACGAGAAGGCGGCGCAATTGCGGGACGAGATCGGCAGACTCAAGGAGCAACTGAAGTGACGCAACAGACAAAGACCGGGCTTAGACGCGCGGGGTGTATCGCCCTGGCCCTGGCCCTCGTGGTGGCGATGAGCAGCAGCGGCTGCAAGCATTATCCCGACAACCCGCAGGATACTCAGGTGCCGTTGCAGGGATCGTATGTCGGTTTAGGCAACCTCGACCACGCATCGGACACCTACAATATATCGCTGGCGCTTACCGGCCCGGACAGCGCGGGACATTATGCCGGACAGATCGGCTACCGTTCTGTGCTAACGGATCTGGCGACGGTGCTGCGCGACTCGACGGGCGACACGCTCCGCTTTCAATATCTGCGCAACAATACGGCTTACAGCGCATGGGCGCTCTTCAGCACCACGGGACTGCAGGTACATTTCGTGGCACCCACCGGCATCGATGCATTCCGGTTGAACCGCGAAATCGGCGGCTTCAATATGTCCGGGTACTGGCAGGGTCTGATGTACAGCGTGAACCTGCAGCAGCAGACCGGCGCGGCAATGAGCATGGATCAGGAAGGCTCCTCATTCTACGGAACCCTCGATGCAAATCTGTTTGAGCACGCGGAGATCAGCTTCCGGTCGGGAGGCTACAATGGAAGTTCATTCCAGATGACCGGAACCATGCGGATCTCAAGTAGCGATTACCCGGTGTTGGTGGCCGGCAATTACGTGACCCACGACAGTATCGCCGGCTCGTGGGAAGCCGGATCCAACGGATCCTATGACCGTGGCACCTTTGCTATGGGGCGACGATTCCAGTAACCTGTTCCGCTGGTGTAGACTTTGACATTTACCTTGAAGGAAGCACTTTGAAGATTGCGGTGGTAGGTTCCGGCGGACGCGAGCACGCGCTGTTGTGGCGGTTGGCGCGCGACGCCGGGACGCGAGAACTTTATGCCTTGCCGGGAAACGGGGGTACCGAAGGCCTTGCGAGGTCGATCCCAGTTGACACAAATGATACGGCGGCTTTGCGATCAGCACTTCGGAGCATTGCGCCGGATTTGGCGGTGATTGGGCCGGAGGTTCCGCTGGCGGCAGGCATTGCGGATCAGTTGTTGATAGATGGCATCCCCTGTTTCGGACCTGTGGCGGCGGCAGCGCGGATTGAAGCCTCGAAGGCTTTCTCCAAACTGCTCATGCGCAAGCATGGCATCCCGACAGCGGACTTTGAGATTTTTGAGGACTACGCCAAGCTCGAGAGCTTTGTTCACTCGCAGCCCGAGGGGAATTGCTGGGTGGTGAAGGCGGATGGTCTTGCTGCGGGAAAGGGCGCGTATGTCTGCACCTCACTTAAGGAGACGCTGCAGACAGCGCACGACCTGCTCGTAGAGAAGAAGCTTGGCGGGGCGGGCGTGACCGTAGTACTCGAGCGAAAACTTGCGGGGCGGGAAGTCTCGGCGCTGTATCTGTGTGACGGAAAAGACTATATTGCCCTCCCCCCCGCTCAAGATTACAAACGGGCAGAAGATGGAGATCGCGGCCCCAATACCGGGGGCATGGGAACGTTTTGTCCGGCAGCACACCTGACACCTGCCATGCAGCAGGATGTTGAACGCACGATTATCGAACCCACGTTGCGCGCGCTGGCCGAAGACGCCGCGCCGTACCGGGGTGTGCTCTATGCCGGGTTGATGCTGACGGCGGACGGTCCGCAGGTGATCGAATTCAACTGCCGCTTTGGAGATCCGGAAACACAGGTGATTCTGCCCGTGCTGAAGGGCGACTTCGCCAAGACCTTGCTGGCCTGCGCCGAGGGTAAGCTATCGGTCGCCGGCGCTCATTCATTGGCGACCTCCGGCGCGGCGGTGTGCGTGGTGCTGGCCGCAGAAGGTTATCCGGAGCACTATAGGAAGTCTATTCCTCTGCGCGATGCCGCAGATACGGATCATGCCGTGACATTCCATGCCGGGACAGTTCGCAAGGATGGTGCGCTGCTGAGCAGCGGCGGCCGCGTGCTGAATGCGGTTGGCCTTGGCGCGACTATGGCGGACGCGCGGCGGAACGCGTATGAATTCGCGGAGCAGTTGCGGGTGCCGGGCTTGCGGTTCCGGTCTGATATTGCAGCGGGAGTGTGAAGCAGACGTGAACGCACTCAAATCACTTTTGGGAAACAGCGAAGCGATGCGCGGCTTGCGCGCCTTGATCAGCCAGGTTGCGCCGACGGATATTTCCGTGCTGGTGATCGGCGAAAGCGGCACGGGCAAAGAGCTGGTGGCGCGGGCACTGCATGACCTGTCTCCCCGCCGTTCCAAGCCGCTGCTGTTCGTGAATTGCGGCGCCATTCCGCAGGGAATTTTCGAGAGCGAAGTCTTCGGCCACGAGCGCGGCAGCTATACCGGCGCGGAGAAGCTGCGTTTAGGCTACTTCGAACAGGCCGACGGCGGCACACTGGTGCTCGACGAGATCGGCGAGATGCCGATGGGCGCACAAGTGAAGCTGCTGCGGGTGCTTGAACAGGGTGAGTTCATGCGTGTCGGCTCGAGTTCCATCCGCAAGGTAAATGTGCGCATTATCGCCGCGACGCACGTCGATCTGATGGCGGCGGTAGCGCGCGGCGATTTCCGGCAGGATTTGTATTACCGGCTGAAGGCCGTAACCGTAACCGTTCCGCCGCTGCGTGACCGCGCCGAGGATATCCCCTTGCTGTGCGATCATTTTCTGAAGCTGTTCTGTGAGCGGAATCACCTGGCCGAACCCGTCATCTCCGACGAAGCCAAGCAGCTTCTGAAGGGTCAGTACTGGAGCGGAAACGTGCGTGAACTGCGCAACGTGGTAGAAACGGTGCTTACCCTCGAGCGCGGCGTATCACTGCTCAAGGCGGAGCATTTCAGGCCGCACCTGCCGAATGGAGCCACGGCGTCCAACCTTCCCGTGCTGGTACATCGTTCGCCGGAGGCACTGGAACAGGAATTGCTGCTGCGTACGTTGCTGGATCTGCGCCGGGAAGTCGGCGAGGTCAAGACCTTGCTGGTGGCGGCCATCAGCAGCAGCCAACCGACACAGTCGACAGCCGAGTCGGTCAAGCTGCGGGATATGGAACGGGAACAGATTCTGCGCACTCTGAATGAAAACAGAGGCAACCGCCGCAAGACGGCTCGCGATCTCGGCATTGGCGAGAGAACACTTTACCGGAAACTGAAGGAATATGAGATCCTTTAGAGTGATTGTGCTCATGGCCGCACTGGCCTTGACAGGCTGCTACTCGTTTCGCGGCCAAAGTGCCGGAGCGATAAAATCAATGGCCATTCCCACTTTCGAAAATGAGTCCACCGAGTTCGGCCTGGCGGAACGTGTGACGCAGCAATTGACCACAGGTTTTCAGAGCGACGGCACGCTGCGCGTTACCACGGCGGATCAGGCCGATGCGGTGCTGCACGGGACCGTGCTGCGCATCGAAGATCTGCCCTATACCGCGCGCGCCGACCAGACTGTGGATGAATACCGTTTTTCCATGACGTGCCAGATTGAGCTGATTGACAACAAGACGCAGACGCCGATCTGGACACAGACGAATACCGAGTGGGCCATTTATCCCTACAACGGCTCACAGGAATTCCGCGATCAGGCGATTCAGGAAGCCGTCAACAAACTGCAGCAAGACATTCTTAACCGAATTGTGGGAAGCTGGTAAATGCAACTTATTGACCTCGACTCCAGTAACATGTCCGAGGCTGTCGCAGCGACAGCCGAGGCGGCACGGCGGGGCGACCTGATCCTTTTCCCGACCGACACGGTGTACGGTCTGGGGGGTATGGCCTTCAGCAAGCGGGTGCTGGAAAAACTGAGAAGGATTAAGCCCGAACGAGGCGGAAAGCCGACGGCAGTTTTGATCGACAATATCATTCGCATGAGCCAATGCGGCGGCGACGTGCCGGGGCAGCGGCTGGTCGCGCTGGCCGAGACGTTCTGGCCGGGCCCGCTGACGATGGTGTGGAAGGCGTCCAATGCCATTCCCGCGGAGTTTCAGACTACGGATCACTCGCTGGGATATCGCGTGCCGAATCATCCCTTTCTGCTGGAACTCCTGCGTGAATTGGAGACTCCGATGTGGGCGACCAGCGCCAATTTGCCGGGGCATCCCGCGCCGCGAATCTATTCCGAAATCAAGGAAGCGGTCCTCAATGCTTGCGATCTGGTGATCCAGACGAAGGAATTTCTTACGGGCAAGGCGTCCACGGTGGTGGACGTGCGCGGAAGAGAGCCGCTGATCATCCGCGAGTCGGGCGTGAAGGAAAGTGACATCCGCAAGATCTGGAAGAACGCTTAGCGCTGCCCGTTCACTACTTAGAGGAGACTGAATTGAAATATAGGTTACAACGCCACCGCGCCGCGAGGCCCGTTCTTCGCGGACTCGCAGTTCCGGTCCTTGTACTCTGCATGTTTGCCGCCGGATTGCCCCGGACCGCACGCGCGGAAGACGCCGCACCGGCTCCTCAAATGTCGCCGGTCCATTGGATCGGCGAGGTTATCAACTACCGGGTGGCCTTCGGCGTGATTCCAGCAGGCGCGGCTCGCCTGTCCGTGCTGGACACGACCACGCTGGACGGTCATACGGCGGTGCATGCCATTTCTACCGCGCGCTCGGCCAAGGCTTTTGACGTGGTTTACCGTGTGCGCGACTCCATCGAGACATGGTTTGACGCTGACTCCGTCTACAGTCTGCGTTTCCACAAGCGGCTCAGCGAAGGCCGTTTCCACGACGATCAGAAAGTGGTGTACGATCACGCCAATGGACTCGCGCAACTGTGGAGTCGTGGCAAGGAAAAGCCGGTGCAGAACGTGGATCCGCACGTGGTGGACGTGCTGGCCGCCGGCTACAAGGCGCGCACCGTGCCGCTGTCCGTGGGAGACACGATTCTGTTCAAGACCCACGATGTCGACAAGGTTTATGATCTGCTGGTGTTTGTGCGCGGGCGGGAGACGGTGGAGACACCCGCCGGAAGGTTCGACTGCTTCAAGGTGGAACCGGTGCTGAAGAGCGGCGGCCTGTTTCAAAAGGAAAAGAGTGCCCGCGTCTTCATCTGGGTGACCGCCGACCAGCGGCGCATTCCGGTGCAGATGCAGTCCAAGGTGTCTTTCGGATCGGTAACCGCAACGATGGACGCTTATACACCGCCGACGGGCCACACGCCCTGACGATTCCTTCCGTATCCCACAGGATTCTTCATGTCGCGATACAAAGAAATTGATCTCAGCGGGGTAACGACCTACTCCGTGCAGCAGCGATTCTCGAAAGTGGAGCGCGACGAGTTTGCACGCCCACTGGAGAGCGGTGCGAGTTTCGCCGATTTCTGGGCTTCCCTTCCGGATTTTCTGGCGGTGAAAGAGCTGCGGGAATTCGTGGGACATGTGCAGGATGCCCGGGGCCGCAAGCCGATTTTGTGGATGATGGGGGCGCATCCCTTGAAGGTTGGACTCTCGCCGGTGTTTCTCGATTTGCTGCGCCAGGGGTTCATCTCCTCGGTCTCATCGCACGGCGCGTTCACCGTGCATGATTGCGAAATTGCGCTCTTCGGACGAACGTCTGAGGATGTGGCGGATGCGTTGCGCGACGGCCGTTTCGGCATGGCGCGGGAAACGGGAGACTTTTTCCGCCGGGCCGTGGCGACGGTGCATGACAAGCGGCTCGGCCTGGGCGAGGCGCTGGGGGAAGCGCTGGTCCGCGAGAACGCGCCCTTTGCGAAGGATTCCATGCTGGTGCAGTGCCTGGAGGCGGGCGTTCCGGTGACGATTCACGTGGCGGTGGGAACGGACATCGTGCATGAGCATGCAGGGCTTTCCGGCGCGGGACTGGGTGAAGCGTCGTACCGCGATTTCCTGATTTTCTGCCACATGGTTTCGCAGCTTGGCGAGGGCGGCGCGGTAATCAACGTCGGCAGCGCGGTGATCATGCCGGAGGTTTTTTTGAAGGCGCTGGCGATTGCGCGCAATCTCGGGTTTCCCAGCCACAATTTCTACACGGCGAATTTCGACATGGTGCAGCATTACCGTCCGCAGCAGAATGTGGTGCGACGCCCCACGATGACCGGCGGGAAAGGTTACGCCTTCACGGGACACCACGAGATCATGATTCCGCTGTTCGCCGCGGCGCTCAAACAGCCCGCGCCGAAGTAAGCAGGGTAGCAGATACACAGAAGAGGCCGACGATGCATCGTCGGCCTCTTCTCATTTATTCAGGCTCATCGCTGAGGATCTGTGTTCGCCGCGCACCCTTGACGGGTTTCAGCAAACCAAGCCAGTGGATCAAGCGGTGACGGACTTGCAGGCGGATGTCGGCGCGATCAACGGTCTGCACCAACTCTTTGGGCGTGATGATCCGGGGATCATAATAAACGCGAACCGTCCTGGGCGCGGGATCGGGCCCGGCCCCGCTCACTCCCTTCCGCCCTTCCAGGACGGACAGCACGCGCATCATTCAAAGGCCGCACAGCAGCCGCGGAACGCGCAGCCGGAGACACCGGATGCCGCCGGCGCGGCCGGTCAGTGAATCATCGACGCCATGCGATTCCACCGGATGAACTCCCAGAACTTGCTCATCGGCACGAACTTGTTGACGCTGAGATAGATCACCAGCGCTTCGCCCACGACGTCGTCCTCGCTGAGAAATCCCCAGTAGCGCGAGTCGGCGGAGTTGTCGCGGTTGTCCCCCATGGCCCAGAAGTGGCCGGGAGGAACCGTAATCGGCCCGTAGTTGTCGCGGTTCCAGTTCGCTCCCGGAGGCGCGAAGATGTCGCGATCCATGATGTTCGCCGGCAACGTCGGCTTGGTGAACTTGGAGTGCGGCGGGTTGACAAACGGCTTGCCGTCCACATAGACCTGCGCTTCGCGGATTTCAACCGTCTGGCCGGGCCCCGCGATACAGCGTTTGATGTAATTCACGCGCTCCGTGTGCTCCTTCTGCTCGGAAGTCATGCGGTTCCACATCGGAGACGGCGGATACTTGAAGACGATAATATCTCCCGGAGTGACTTTGCGCGGTCCGGGCAGGCGAGTGGCGGGAATATGAAACCCGATTTTGGTGAAGGGAATGCCGATCCAATCCGGGGTGTGAATGCCGTAGACGAACTTGTTGACCAGCAGGAAGTCACCGATCAGCAGAGTATCTTCCATCGAGCCCGTCGGAATGCGGAACGCCTCCACCGTCGTTACGCGAATGAAAAACACCATCAGCACGAGCGTAACAATAAACTCCGTCCACTCACGGAGTACGCTTTTGCGGCGCGGCGGTTCGGGCCGGGTTGGCATCGATTGCTGGGGGCTCTTTTCTGTGGGTAGTTGCACGAATCAACCTCTGTTCACTAACTCTAACGTCCGGGACCTGCTCACTCGGCCCGCAGGATGGCGAGAAACGCGTCCTGCGGAATTTCCACGTTTCCGATAGCCTTCATGCGTTTCTTGCCGGCCTTCTGCTTTTCGAGCAGCTTCTTCTTACGGCTGACATCGCCGCCGTAGCACTTGGCGAGCACGTTTTTGCGCATCGCCTTCACCGTTGAGCGGGCAATAATCTTCGATCCCAGCGCCGCCTGAATAGCCACGTCGAAAAGCTGCCGTGGAATCAGCGTTTCAAGGCGGTCGCACACGCGGCGTCCCCAACTGTAGGCTTTGTCGGCATGCACGATCACCGACAACGCGTCCACGACCTCGCCATTCACGAGAATGTCCAGCTTGGTCAGTTCGCTCTTCCGGTAATCGAGGAACTCATAGTCGAACGAGGCGTAGCCGCGGGAGACGCTTTTCAGCTTGTCGTAAAAATCAAAAATAATTTCCGCCAGCGGAAACTCATAATGCATGTTCACCCGCTTGGCGTCGATGTATTCCGTGTTCATGTGCACGCCGCGATGCTCAATCGAGATCTGCATGATTTGCCCGATGTACTCTTCGGGCGTGATAATCGAGGCCTGGATGAACGGCTCTTCGAGGGTCTGCACTTCCATCGGCGACGGCAGCAGCACCGGATTGTCCACCAGTTTGAGCTTGCCGTCCAGCATGATGGCGCGGTACTCCACCGACGGCACGGTGCACACAAGGTCGAGATTGTATTCGCGCTCCAGCCGCTCTTGTACAATTTCGAAATGCAGCAGTCCGAGAAAGCCGACGCGGAATCCGAAACCGAGGGCGATGGATGTTTCCGGCTCATAGAGGAGGGCGGAATCGTTCAGACGCAGCTTCGCCAGTGAATCGCGCAGCACCTCGTAATCGTTGGTGTCGGAGGGATAGACGCCGGCGTAAACCATCGGTTTGACTTCGCGGTATCCCGGCAGCGGTTCGCCCGCGGGCTGCGACGCGTCAAAGATCGTATCGCCAACGCTGATGTCGCGCACGTCGCGGCACCCCGTCACCACGTAACCGACATCTCCCGCGGTGAGGGCTTCCTTTTTGATCTGCTCGAGGCGCAGAATCCCGACATCGGTGACGTCGAATTCCTTCCCCGTGGCCGTGAACCGGATGCGGGTCCCCGGTGTAATGCGGCCATCCACGACGCGCACATAAGCGATGGCTCCGCGATAGGACTCGTAGAGGGAATCGAAAATCAGCGCGCGCAGGTTTCCTTCCGGATCTCCCGTGGGCGGCGGCACGCGTTCCACCACGGTTTTAAGAATCGATTCGCAGTTTTGTCCGGTTTTGGCGCTGACCATCAGCACTTCTTCTTCCGACACGCCGAGCAGGTCCGTGATCTGCTTCGTCACTTCCTCTACGCGGGCGACAGCCAGGTCGATCTTGTTGAGGACCGGAATGATCTCGAGATTGGCGTCCATCGCCAGATAGAGATTGGAGAGAGTCTGAGCTTCAAGGCCCTGCGTGGCATCGACGACCAGCAACGCTCCTTCGCAGGCGCGCAGGCTGCGGGACACCTCATAGGTGAAGTCCACGTGGCCCGGGGTGTCGATCAGATTCAGAGTATAGTCCTGACCGTCACTATGATGATAATTCATGGTGATGGCGTGCATCTTAATCGTGATGCCGCGCTCCTGCTCCAGATCCATCGAATCCAGCACCTGCTTGCGCATCTGGCGGGGATCGATGGTATGAGTCAGCTCGAGCAAGCGGTCCGCAAGGGTGGACTTGCCGTGATCGATATGAGCGATGATACAGAAATTTCGGATTCGTTCAAGCATACGTGTCGAAGTAAATCGTCCGGCGTTGGATCACGTGATTTCAAGGGGCATCACAACCCACAGAATAATGTAAAGCAGCAAACCGCTTCCGCCGACCAGCACCAGTGCCAGGAAGACCAGGCGCACGATGGTGGGATCGACGCCGAAATAGCTCCCGAGTCCGGCGCAGACACCGGCGATCTTGCGTCCCTGCTGCAAGCGCATCAGGCGGCGCTCAGAAGGCGCGCGTGGAATTTCCTGATGCGGAACCTCAGAGGCACCGGCGGGCACGGCCGCAGGCGCGGGCTCAGGGTTCTTCCAGAAAATGATGATGAGACCGATGGCAATCAGCACCGCGGAAACCACGATGTGAAAGCTGAACATATGCCAGAACCACGGCATAAAGGAATCCAGCAACGCCAAAGCGCCCACGATAATCAGCAGAGCGCCCACCGTGGCGCGAGCCCGAGAGCGCGGCGGCTCGTCCGCGAGGAAACCCGCAGGCTGCTCGTCCTCAAGAGGAATCATCATCCACGCGAGCAGATAGAGCAGAATGCCGGCGGCGCCAAAAGAAATCAGCGTCAGCGCCACGTAGGCGATGCGCACCAGCACCGTATCCCATCCGAGATATTCCGCCAGTCCGCCACAGACTCCCGCAAAGACCCGGTTGCGGCGGGAGCGCGTCAGGCGGCGTGCAGCAGTCTCCATGCCTGTGTCCTTACGTCTGGTAGGGAAGGATTTCGAGAATCTTCCACGACACTGTTCCGGAAGGGATCTGAATCTCCACCGTCTGCCCGACCTTGGCGCCGATCAACCCGCGCGCCACGGGCGACTGGTGGCTGATTTTCCCTTCCGTGGGATTCGCCTCGGTTGCAGACACCAGCGCGAATTCGCGCGTGGTTTTCTTGTGGGTATCCATCACGCGCACCCGTGTAAAGGGCCGGACCTGATCGGTGTTCACGCTGTTCTCATCGACGAGCACGGCGGAGCGGATGGCCACCTCCAGTTGCATGATCTTTTGATCGATCCGGGTCAGCTCCTCACGCGCCGCATGGTATTCCGCGTTCTCGGAAAGATCACCGTGGGCCCGCGCCGTTGCGAGCTGCTTGACCATCGCGGGACGTTTCGTGTTGCGCCAGTCATTCAACTCGGACTGCAACTTTTCCATCCCGGCTTTGCTCACATATTCCCTGTCCAAACTCATCTCCACCTATGGTACACGTTGAAAGTAATCGTTGAGACCGCGCGCAACTCCTTGTGCCAGAGCGCGGAGAAAGACGTCCGACCGCAGCAATTGCTCTTCGGGCGGGTAGATCAGATAGGCCGCCTCGATGAGCACTGCGGGAAAATCCGTTGGCCGAACCACGGCCAAATTCGCATCGTACAGGCCGTCATCGGCAAGCTTTCCGTCCGTTAGAAGTTGCGTGTGCAGCGCCACCGCCGCATCGCGGGACTGCGATTGATAGTAATACGTCCCAGTGCCATGACGCAGCAACGGATTCTGGCTGTCGGGCAGCGCGTTGCAGTGCAGGCTGAGAAAGAGATCGGGATGAAGCCGCTCTGCCAGTCGCGTCCGGTCGTACAAAGCAACATCAGTATCCGTCTCGCGCGTGAAATAGACGACCGCACCCTTCCGGCGCAGCTCCTTGCCCACCATTTCCGCCCACTTCAGAACAACATCCTTCTCCTCTGTGCCAAGAGGGCCAATGGTTCCGGAAGATGCGCCGCCATGCCCCGGATCGAGCACAATCACCTTTCCGCGCAACCGGCGATCTTCAGGGAAGTACGGAGCCCGAATATGGATTCGCAAGCTGTCGTTCGCGAAACTCACCGTATAACCGCGAGTGATATCCTGCGCACAGCGAATGTCCAGTTGCAGTCTGCCGGGAAGTTGTTCCCATTCGACGCCGCTCAGAAACTCATCGCGGACATCGTAGCGGATACGGTTGCTTCCCGCCAGCGCGCCAAACAGCGTGACTCGCAGCGAGCGCCGGTCGGGGCTCAGCGTGGAGATCCACGGCACCGGCCGGCTTGCGCCAATGGCTATTATAGAGGCAGAGCCGGAACGGCTGCATACTCCGTTTCTGAGGAGCAGGGGGATGAGACGGGATGACGTATCCAGCGTTGCCGAGGAACTCTCCAGCAACTCCTCCAAGCCCTCGCACAGCTTCACACGATAGTAGCCATCGGTTTGCCCCACCGCCAGCACTCTGCATCCGGAATCTGGAAACACATGATAGGTGCCATCCGGCGCCGAACGGGTGTGCGCGTTGTTGGCCGTTACGCGGAGAACGCGCGGGAACGTTATGTTCTCAGTAGCCGCTGCGGACACCGGCACCGTCGTGTCGGAAACAACCGCGTATGGAAAACTCAGCGTTGCCGCACGTTGACCTTTTTGATTCAGAACAAAATCCCAGGATCTTTGCCCGGCGGCCTTTCGCAACGGCAGCCATGCGAGAAACGCACCGCGGCTATCGAATGAAACCGGAGCGCCGTTCACCGACAACTCACCGGAAGGCGGCTCCACGCGGCCCAGCACAAAGGTCGAGTCCAGCGTGGCGGCATACACGTGCGTGCGCGCGGCGCCTTCGGCACGCGGGTAGACCAGAACAATCTGCGACGCCATCAGAGCCGGCGACAGAATCAGCGCACAAAGCACCGCGAGCGATATCCGCTTCATTGCTGATCCGTAATCAGGCGGATGCCGTCCAGGACAAGATCGGGCTCCACATGCCGCATCCGAGCGCAATGCGGCTGAAGCAGCAGCGCAAATCCTCCGGTGCCAATCACGTTAACCGCCATGCCCACTTCCAGCTCGATTCTGGCGACGAGGCCGTTGACCATTTCCACCGCGCCATTGAGAATCCCGGATTGTATCGCCGTGACCGTATTGCCGCCGATTACTTTTTGCGGAAACTCCGGTTCGACTCGCGGCAGAAGCGCGGCTTTTGTGTGCAGGGATTCCAGCGCGGTCATCAGACCGGGGGCGATCAGGCCGCCCAGATAAACAGCATCGGCGCTCACCACATCAAAGACGGTGGCCGTTCCGAGATCCACCACCACCAGCGGCCCGCCATATTTTGCAAAGGCGGCCACAGCGCCGCAAAGCCTGTCGGGACCGACCGAGGCCGGGGGATCGTAGGCGATGCGCAGATTCCGCACGGAGTCGGCGCGGATAACCAGCGGTTCGAGGCGCAACCGGCTCTTCGACATCGACACATAGGCCGCCGTAAGATCGGGCACAACGGAAGAAATCGACACGGCGTCCAGCGCCTGTAGGTCGACGCCGCTGCCTTCGAAGAACTGACGCAGGCTGATCCACAACTCGTCGCCGGTACGCGCGGCACGGGTCGCCATGCGCCAGCATTCCCGCAGGGACACGCCGTCGAACAGGCCGAGCGTGGTGTGCGTGTTGCCGATGTCAATCGCTAAGAGCCGGCGGCTCACGATGTGAGGTCTCCCGTAAAAAGTTCGTGAAGAGCGCCTTGCTCATCCCGCAGCATAAGCTGGCCGTGACTGCCTAACCCCTCAAATGTCCCCGTGATCGATTCCCCGGATTCCTGCCGAGTGATGGCGCTGCTGCGGGCCGGACCGAACGACTCCCAGTGCGCGGTCAGCACGTCAAAGCGCCGTTCCAGAAGATCGTCGAACAGCGGCTCCCATTGATTAAGCATTTCCGCCAGCAAAATCTCGCGCGGTACACGCTCTCCGGTCTCCGCCAGAATGGACGTCGAACGGTCGCGGCACTCTTCGGGGAAGTCCTCGCGGCGCGTATAGGCGTTGATGCCGACACCGACCACTGACGTCGACTGCATGCCGTGAATCACGCTCTGCCCAAGCACACCCGCCACTTTTCGACTATTGATCTGCGCGTCGTTGGGCCACTTGACGGACACCCGGTGCAGCGCGCCGAATCGCTTGTGAAGCACACGCGCCAGTGAGATGGCCGGCGTGAGACTCAGGAATCCCAGCGATGTGTTGTCGGCAGGATGACGCAGCAGAACCGTGAACAGCAGCGAGTCTCCCGGAGCATCATGCCACGTGCGTTCGCGGCGTCCGCGTCCGCTGGTCTGATGGTCCGTTACAATGATGCCGCCGGACATCGTGAACTGCGCCTGATTCTCCATCAACCAGCGATTGGTAGAATCCAGTTCTTCGAGCCAGACGGATTCCCGGCCAAAGCGACGCGTGGTCAGATGCAGGTTGAAGAGTTTGGAATCCCAACTCATGACTGGTCGCGGAATTCGCCCCAGACGCCGCGCAGACCGTCTGCGATCTCGCCGAGGGTTGCGTACGATTCAACCGCCTCAATCAGAAACGGCAGGAGGTTCGCGTCACTCTCTGCGGCGGCGCGCAACCGCGCAAGTCCGGCGGCGACGCGCGCATTGTCGCGGCGGGCACGGAGTGCAGCAAGCTTTTGCTTCTGCCGCTCCTCCAGTTCAGGATTGACCCTGAGCAGCGGCGGCGAGACTTCCGCATCGTCGGCGAAGCGATTCACCCCAACCACAATGCGTTCGTGGGATTCTATCTCTTTCTGGTAGCGGTAGGCCTCGGTCTCAATCTCGTGCTGGAAGTATTTTTTCTCAATGGCCGGGATTGCGCCGCCCATGGCATCGATGCGCTGCAAATAGTCCCATACGCGTTCTTCAAGCTGCGCGGTCAGCGTTTCCACGAAGTAACTGCCGCCGAGGGGATCCACCGTGTCGGCAACACCGGATTCATGCGCGATAATCTGCTGCGTGCGCAACGCCAGCCGCGCGGAACTCTCCGTCGGCAGCGAGAGCGCTTCATCCATCGCATTGGTGTGCAGACTTTGTGTGCCGCCCAGCACCGCCGCCAGCGCCTGAATGGTCACGCGCGCCGCGTTGTTCATCGGCTGCTGAGCGGTGAGGGTGCATCCCGCCGTCTGAGTGTGAAAGCGCAGCATCATCGAGCGCTCATCATGAGCGCCGAAGCGCTCCTTCATGATCCGCGCCCAGATGCGCCTCGCGGCGCGGAACTTGGCCACTTCTTCAAATAACTGATTGTGACAGCCCCAGAAGAAGGCCAGTCGCGGCGTGAACTCATCCACATCCAGCCCCGCCTGCCGGGCCGCATCGACGTACGCAATGGCATTGGCAAAAGTGAAAGCCAGTTCCTGCACCGCGTTCGATCCGGCCTCACGAATGTGATAGCCGGAGATCGACATGGAATTCCACTGCGGCAGATGTTCGCGGCAATAGCCGACGATATCCGTAACCAGGCGCATGGACGGGCGCGGCGGAAAAATGTATGTGCCGCGCGCGATGTATTCTTTCAGAATATCATTCTGAACTGTTCCCGCGAGCTTCGCTTCTGGAATGCCCCGGCGGCGCGCCACCGCAATATAGAGCGCCATGAGAATCGCGGCGGTGGCATTGATCGTCATGGAGATGCTGATGCGGTCCAGCGGGATGCCATCCAGCAGAGTCTCCATGTCATCGAGACTGCAGATGGCCACACCGACGCGTCCGACTTCTCCCGCCGCCACTGGATGATCGCTGTCGTAGCCGATCTGCGTCGGCAGGTCGAACGCTACCGAAAGCCCGGTCGTGCCCTGCGAGAGCAGGTACTTGTAGCGGGCATTGGACTCTTCAGCGGTCCCGAATCCGGCGTACTGCCGCATCGTCCATAGTTTGCCGCGATAGAGATTCGGATGAATGCCGCGCGTAAACGGGTAGAAACCGGGATAGCCCAGTTCCTCGGGCGGAGCGTCATCATAGAGACGCTCGACCTCGATGCTGCTGTCCGTTGTGAAGACCGGTTTGCGCTCGGGATGGCGTGCCACAAGCTGGCTGACCGCGCGCATCCAGCGCTCGCGCGCCGCATCACGCTGCTCGGCGGAAGGGTGAATGGGTGAAGGCGCCTGCGTTTCCATCAATCCAGCACCATCAGCACGTCGCCCTTTTCCACAGGCTGGCCTTTGCGCACGCGAATTTCGCGCACGGTTCCGTCAATCGGCGCGCGAATCTCATTTTCCATTTTCATCGCTTCAAGAATGATGACGGCGTGACCCTTTGTGACATGCCCGCCGATTTCCGCCCCGATGCGCACAATCAATCCGGGCATGGACGCCCGGACTTCCGCGTGCTGATGCACCTCTTCAGCGCCGCCGAGGAACTGCTTGAGTAACCGTTCGCGATCCGTCTCGATAGCTACGGGCAATTCCCTACCCTGATAGGAGACGAAGCTCTCCGGCGTGCGTTCGAACACGGCGCGGAACATGTCGCCATCCTTGCGAAAGGTCAATCCGCAGTGGCCATCCACGGCCACGTCCGTGATGTCCACCGCCACGCCGTTGACGAGCGTGCGGTCGGGAAGAATATCCACGGTGTATTCGCGTCCACCGATTTCTACTGTCAGTCGTTCACTCATGGATGTGTTTACGCGCCTCCCATCGCACGTTTCTTCCCCGAGGCGCGCCATGCGCCATCCTGCGGAGTGACGCCATTGGCCGTGGGCGTCGCCGCATATGCTCGCTCGGACATTACGGTGACGTGGGCCAGCGCCGCCGCCAGAGTCTCTTCGTGCTCCACCGGCTGATTCTGATCGGCCAGGAAGTTCTGATAGAACTCCGTGTCCCCCGAGCGCGTGTGATAGTCGCCTTTGGCGAAGGCGTCACCCTTAAGAATATGCAGGCAGAACGGAATATTTGTGCGCACGCCCGCAATCTGATATTCCTGCAAAGCGCGGATCATCCGCACCCGCGCGGCCTCACGCGTCTCGGCGCGCACAATGAGTTTGGAGATCATAGGATCGTAGAAGCGCGTCACTTCGCCGCCTTCGCGCAGGCCGCTGTCTTCACGAATGCCGGGGCCGCTGGGCGGGCGCAAACGCTTGAGCACGCCGGTAGACGGCAGAAAGCCGCCGGGCACGTCTTCCGCATACAACCGCACTTCAATGGCATGACCGCGACGCGTCACCTCGTCCTGCGACAGACTTAGCTTCCCGCCCGCCGCGACATCCAACTGCATCCGCACCAGATCCAATCCGGTGATCTCTTCAGTCACAGGATGCTCGACCTGCAGCCGAGTGTTCATTTCAAGGAAATAGAACTTGCCGTTCTCATCGAGCAGCATTTCCACCGTACCCGCATTCGTGTAACCACAGGCCTTGGCCGCGGCCACGGCGACGTCGCCCATGCGCTGACGCAGCGTTGAACTCACGGCCACCGACGGCGATTCTTCGATGATCTTCTGATGCCGCCGCTGGATCGAGCACTCCCGTTCGCCCAGATAGACAACGTTGCCGTGCTGATCGGCCATGATCTGAATTTCGATGTGCCGGGCGCGTGGCAAGTACTTTTCACCGTACACCGCGCCGTCGCCGAAAGCCGCCGCGGCTTCACGCCCCGCCGCTTCAAACGCATTCCACATCTCTTCACGGCCATGCACGACACGCATGCCCTTTCCCCCACCGCCGGCGACCGCTTTGAGTAGGATTGGATAACCAACCTTCTTGGCGAACAATTCGCCGTCCTTCGCCGCGCGGATCGGACCCTCGCTTCCGGGCAATATCGGCACGTTCGCCTTCAACATTAACGCTCGCGCCCCGGTCTTCGATCCCATGGCGGCGATGGCGGAGGCGGGCGGTCCAACCCAGATCAGACCTGCTTCGGCCACGTGCTGCGCGAAGACCGCGTTTTCGGCGAGAAACCCATAGCCGGGATGCACCGCCTCGGCCTTGGTACGCGCTGCAACGGCCAGCAAACGGTCCTGCCGCAGGTAGCTTTCGGTAGCCGGAGCGGGGCCGATGTCGTGCGCTTCATCCATTACGCTCACGTGCATCGCATTGCGGTCCGCCTCGGAATATACGCCAATCGTCCGGATTCCCATTTCGCGGCAGGTACGCGCGATGCGCACCGCGATTTCTCCCCGATTGGCAATTAATACACTCTTGATCATGAAGCAAGCGCCTCCGGATGTGCCATGAAGTCGGTCAAGTTGAGACGCAAGGGAATGCGCACTTGTCCCACATCTTTTCTTTCGTAAAGCAAATAGCCGTTCGCCAGGGCGAACAGCAACAAGTCCCGCGTAATTTCCACGTCGTGGATACAGTATTCCGTCACCAGATCCATCTGTCCGGCCTTAAACCACTCCAGCGATTGCAGGCCGTCCGCACTCTTTGCGGCATTCAGAGTAGCTCGTGCCAGCGTATCCAGCTTCAGCCGCCTGCCCAGCGAACCCGTGACCGCAGTCAGCAGATCCAACGTGTGCAGGCGGTTCAGGTTCTCGAAGGTATACCCGCGCAACACCTCGTAATCGAAGCGCACAACATTGTACCCTACCACCAGATCGGCACTCTTCAAATGCGCCAGCAGGTCGGCCACACGCGATTCATCGTAGGTTGATATCTCGCCCGTGAGACTATCCCACACGGCGCCAACGGCAAGCCGCATGTGGCGGGCTTCGGACCAGCCTCCTACTTCATCGGCGGAGCGTTGCGTTTCGAGGTCGAAGACCAGCACACGTTTGCCTGCGGGGATGGACTGCGGCTGCCAGTCGATCACTTCAACGGCTTCTTGCGGCGCTTCAGCCACGATGGCCGCTTGCGACTCTTCCACGTCCTCGTCTTCGCCGGGCTCGCGCAACAGATATTTCAGCGCGCGAATCGACGCCTGTTTGTCCAGCGGCTTATTGCCTGAGCCGCACTTGGGCGACTGAATGCAGGAAGGACAGCCGTCTTCGCATGGGCAGTTCTCGATCAAGTTCAGCGTCCGCCGCAGCAACTCTTCAATGATCGAATAGTTGTATTCGGCAATCCCCGCCCCGCCCGGATAACCGTCATAGAAAAAGATCGCGCCGCCGGTAAGCTGCTTATGCCGCGTGAAGGTAATACCACCCACATCATTGCGGTCGCAGAGTGCAAACAGGGGAATCATCGAAATCGCTGCATGCTCCACCGCGTGAATGCCGCCCATGAAATGCAGATCATCTTTGGCAAGCGAGTCGCCAAGGGCCGTGGGAATTTCCACCCAGATGCTGCTGGTGACATAACTCTGCGGCGGCAAATCGAGCGGCTCTACGGAAAGCAGTTCCTGCGAATAGACGCGGCGCCGTTCGAAACTGTGATAGGTCTCGGTAACCTTCACTTTGCCGACATGAACAACAAACGACCGCACAGTTTTGCGCTCGCGGTCGTCGATGATCTCCGTCTGTTTCTCCGACCGCACCATCGTGTAGATGGTGGTTTGCACAGGGCGCACGCGCACCTGCTTCTTTTCGAGGTCGAGCTTTTCTACAAAGAACTGTTCGCCGCGGTGCAGATAAATTGCGCCTTCGTGGCATTCGCGGAAGACGGAGCCGCCGGAAATTTCTCCCATGGGACGCGGATTATCGGCGCACATGACTTCGAACGTGCCGCCGATATTGCGCAGGCTTACGGCGCTGTGCGGACGGCTCGCCCCCGAAAACCATTGCTGTCCCGACGCGCTCCGCACCAGCAGTCCCTGGCGTTCCAGATCTTCGATCACATCCTTATGGCGCACCACGTCGATGTACGGGTCTTCCGTCATCAACGGGATCTCCGCCGCCGCGGCGGGAAGATGCGCCTTGAGAATTTCTTCGTTGGAGTTGTTGATCAGCGCCGACTCGAACGAGCGCCCTAAGAGCTGCTGCGGGTTCGACAGGAAATACTGGTCCAGCGCATCGTACCCTGCCACAAGAAAGATCACGCTCTCGTCGCCGCGCCGTCCCACGCGTCCCGAACGCTGCCAGAAAGACATCATGCTGCCGGGATATCCGGCCAGAATGCAGACGTCCAATCCTCCGATGTCAATGCCGAGTTCCAGCGCGCTGGTGGACACCACTCCGCGCAGCACACCGCTGGCCATCTTTTGTTCGATTTCGCGCCGCTCCTCGGGCAGGAATCCCGCGCGGTAAGAACTCACGTGCGCGGCAAGATCAGGGCGCGTTTCGATGATCGAGCGGTAGATGATCTCAGTGTTTACCCGCGACTTGGTGAAGACAATCGTCTTCAGCCCCTGGTCCAGCGCCTTCATGAACAGCTTGGTCACCGTGCTCGTCATCGTCGTCTGCGAATTAACGAACACCACGTCCTTGCCGCCCAGCGGCGCGCCGGACTCCTGAATCAGGGTGAAGGGGCGGTCCGTCAGGGTTTGCGCAAGTTCCAGCGGGTTGGCAATGGTCGCCGAGAGACAGATGAACTGCGGATGCACGTCGTGATACGCCAGCAGCCGCGACAGCCGCTTGAAGACTTGCAGAATGTGCGACCCGAACACTCCGCGATACGCATGCAGTTCATCGATCACGATGTACTTGAGCCGCCGGAAGAAATGGTCCCATCCCTGATGATAGGCAAGAATCGCCTGATGCAGCATGTCGGGATTGGAAATCAGAAAGTGCGGCGGCTTCTGTTTGATCCTGGCGCGCAGATTCTTCGCGGTGTCGCCGTCATAAATCTCCGCCGTCAGCGGCAGCACGTTCGCGAGCTGCTTCTGCCAGTGGGCGATCTTGCCGCGCTGGTCCTGTTCCAGTGCCTTCAGCGGAAAAAGCACCAGCGCGCTGCTCTGCGGATCCTTCAGAACGGCTTCGGCGACAGGCAGAAAATAGGTCAGCGTTTTGCCGCTGGCCGTGGGTGTAACCACCACCACATTTTCACCCCGGCGCACGGCCTCAATCGCGGAGGTCTGATGCGAATAGAGCTGCTGAATTCCCAGCGACGCCAGCCCGTCACATAACGGCGCGGGCAGCGGGGGATTCAGCTCTCCATACACGGCATCCTTCGGCGGCAGGGATTCGCGGAACTGAATTCCACGCTGCAACTCCGGATCAAGACTCGCAATCAATCTGTCAATCGAGATCACGCCGTGACCGCCTTCACTCACAACAAGCCCGAATTCCGATAGCTCTCATAGGTCTCGCGCAATGTCTGCTCGCGCGACCATGTGCATGTAAAGCCCCAGGCGCTGCGGATCTTCTCCACAGAACACCTCCACTCCGGCGCAAGGATTTCGCGGAACTTGTCGCCACTCAGAAGCTGGGGTTTGCCGCTCAGTGAGGCATAACGATCCGCAAGACTTCCAACGATGCGCACCACACATTCCGGCAGCAGCAGCGGTCGCACCTTGCGATGCGCAAAGCCGGCTATGATTGCCGCCGCCTCGCCCCAGTCCAGCGCCTCGTCATGCGCCACGAAATAGATCGTGTTGGCTCCCTGTTCCGCCTCCCCGGCAACGCGCAGCGCCCGCGCCACGTCATGGACGCCGGCAAAACTGTATCGCCGGCGTGCCGTGCCGAATCGCGGATAAATTCCGTAGCGCACCACGCCGCGAAAGAGCGGGACAAACTGTTCATCGCGCGGACCGATGATGGACGGAGGCCGGATCACAATCCACTCCATTCCCCCCGCTGCGTCAATCACTGCTCTCTCCCCCGCCAGCTTGCTGCGTCCGTAGTCCGAGATCGGTGCGGGAACATCATCCTCACGCGCCGGCTTTCCCGGAGAAGAAGGTCCGGCGGCTGCCTGCGACGAACACAGCACCAGACGCCGGACTCCGCTCTTTGCCGCCAACTGCGTGAGCTGGCGCGTCGCGTCGGCATTGATACGGAAGTACTCACTCGCCTGCACGGCCTTGGTCAGTCCCGCGCAATGCACCACCACATCGCAGTCCTTCACGGCTTCCGCAAGCGACGCTGGGTCCGTCAGCGTGCCGTATGCCACCTCAATCGGCAGTTTCTCCAGCCAGCCGAGCTTGGCAGGATTGCGCACCAGCGCACGCACGGTCCACCCTGCCGCAAGGTACTTTTCAACCGTGTGGCTGCCAAGGAATCCGGTTCCCCCGGTGATCAGAACGCGCCGCGTCATGCCGGTACCAGAGCGCGCAAATCCGCCGGAATCTTGACCGGACTTCCCGCGGACGAAACAAAACAATGTTCGGTGAATCCTTCCGCCAGCAATTCCTGATCTGCCTGCCGCCGCACGGCATAATCGAAGCGCACGCGGAACGCACTGGGCAGGGTCATGCGCGAGTGGATGTCGAGCACGTCATCGTACTTCGCGCCCCGCACATACCGGCAGTGCGCCTGCACGACCGGCAATCGCAGACCGGAATCCTCGATCTCGCGGTAGGCACGCCACGCCGCACGGATCAGCTCCGTACGGCCCACTTCAAAATAGAGAAAATACGTTCCGTAGTACACCCAGCCCATGGCGTCCGTTTCCCCATAGCGGACGCGCAGCGAGGTGACGCCGTCGAGGCCCGGCTCGTCAGCCTTCGACCCAGAATCCGATCTTCTCATACTTCTCGTGCCGTGCAGTAACGAGCCGCCCCGGTTCCATATTCTTCAGACGGGTCAGGGTATCGAGAATCCGCTTGCGAATTCGCTGCGCCGCCAGATCCGGATCCGAATGCGCACCGCCCACCGGCTCTTCGATGATGCCGTCAATCACCTTCAGACCCAACAAATCCTGCGCGGTAAGCTTCAAGGCCTCGGCTGCCTGTGCCGCCTGTCCCGCATCGCGGTAGAGAATCGACGCACAGCCTTCCGGCGAGATCACCGAATAGATCGAATGCTCCAGCATGTGAATTTCATCGGCCACCGACAGCGCCAGCGCGCCGCCCGAACCGCCTTCACCGATCACCACCGCAATCACCGGCACGGGAAGCCGCGCCATCTCAAACAGGTTCCGCGCAATCGCTTCGGCCTGTCCGCGCTCTTCCGCGCCGAGCCCGGGATAAGCGCCGGGAGTGTCGATCAGCGTCAGCACCGGGCGGTTGAACTTGGCAGCCAGCTTCATGAAGCGCAGCGCCTTGCGGTAACCTTCGGGGCTCGCCATCGCAAAATTGCGGAAGAGATTGTCCTTGGTGCCGCGGCCTTTCTGGTGGCCGATGACCATCAACTTCTCGCCGCCGATTTCCGCCATGCCTGTCACCAGCGCATGATCATCGGCAAAACCACGGTCGCCGTGCAGTTCCAGCCACGAATCACAGATCCGCTGTACATAGTCAAGGGTATAGGGACGCCGCGGGTGGCGGGCGATCTGCACCTTTTGCCACGCGCTGAGACTCTTATACACTTCCTGTCGCATGTGGGCCGCTTTCTTTTCCATGCGGTCAATTTCCTGCGACAGGGATTTCATGCCCGGTCCGGCCGCAATCGCGCGCATCTCGGCAATCTTGCGCTCCAGTTCGGCCACGGGCTTTTCAAAATCGAGTACAAATGTATCGGCGAAGGAACCGCGCGCAGTGCCGACCGCACCGCGTTCCGGTGCCGGGCTCTGCTTCGCTTCCGCCGTCTGATTTGCCATATACGTAGATCCTTTCCGCAGTAGATTCGTCCGCGAACCGAACAGGGCCTCCTACCGGAAGCGCCGTTCCAGAAGCGCCACGACGTCCACTCCCATTTTTGCAATGGCCAGCGTGACCGGAGAGTAGTGCGAAGTCAGCCGCTTGTCCATAAACAGTTTCATCGAACGGTAGAACTCGCGCCGCGCCGTATCCCGCGCATGGCTCATACTCGCGCCTTTGCGGTGTTCCACCAGCGCCGATGGAACATACCAGACCTCATGACCCGCGTGCTTGAGTTTCCAGCACAGGTCAATGTCCTCGCCAAACAGGAAATAGTCCTCGTCGAACCCGCCCACAGCCGCGAACGGCTCGCGGCGAATCACCATGAAGCATCCTGCCAGCGAATCGGTCATGATTTCCAGATCCGCCGGAATGTCCCGGCGGTAATAGCCGCCCAGCCTGCGGCTCGACGGAAACATCCGGTCCAGTCCCGACAGATACCCAAGCGAATTGATCGGCGTGGGAAAACCGCGCCGGCAATAATACTGGAAGTTGCCCTGCAAATCCACGATTTTCGGTCCGCACGCCGCCGCAGCCGGACGGTGGTCGAGAAAACGCACCAGTTCGGCAATCGCTCCCGGACGGATCACCGTATCGGGATTCAGAACCAACAGGTACTCGCCCGAGGCCGCCTGCGCCGCCTGGTTGACCGCGCGGCCAAAGCCCACGTTGTCCCGGTTGCGGATCAGATGCACCCACGGATAGCGTTCGGCAATACCGTCCGCCGTACCGTCCGTCGACGCATTATCGACCACGTGACAGCCGGCCAGCCATTCGTGCGACGTCGCCTGCAGACTGTCCAGGCAAACACCGATATGCGGCCCGGACTCGAAGGTCACAATCAACGTCGACACACACGCGCGAATCGTCATCAGAGCTTGCCCAGCATAGAGCGGAGCCGCAGTTTCCAAACCATGAGCACGGCCTCGCGCACAATTGCCTTGGACATTTTCGAATTGCCCACCCTGCGGTCCACGAAGATGATCGGCACTTCCACCCAGCGGAACCCTTTCTTCCACGCTTTGAAATTCATCTCGATCTGGAAGCTGTAGCCGCCGGATTTCACGCGGTCAAGATCGATGGCTTTGAGCACGTCCACGCGGAAGCACTTGTAGCCGCCGGTCGGATCCATGATCGGCATGCCCGTAATGACCCGCGTATACTTCGAAGCGAACGTGCTGAGCAGCAGGCGCCGCAAAGGCCAGTTCACCACGGAGATTCCGTTGACGTAGCGCGAGCCGAGCACGAAATCGTAATCCTTGATCTTCTCCATCATCACCGGCAGGGCCGAGGGATCGTGGGAGAAGTCCGCGTCCATTTCGAAGACGACGTCGTAGCCGTTGGCAATGGCGTATTTGAAGCCGGCCACGTACGCCGTTCCCAGTCCCATCTTTCCGGGCCGCTCGATGAGCTTCACGTGCGGGTCCGCCGCGGCGCGTTCTTTGATCCGCTTGGCCGTGCCATCGGGAGAATTATCATCCACAAACAGGACATCCAGCCCGAGATTTTGCGCCAGCACGGCGTCCAGAATCGCGTCTACGGTATCGCGCTCGTTGTAGGTGGGAATGACAACCAATCCCTTCACAGGCGCGCTCCCTTCGCTTTGAACGCCGCCAGTTTTTCGGTCATGGCGGGATACTTCAGAGCGAGGATCCGCGCGGCAAGCACCATCGCGTTTTTCGCGCCGGCCTTGCCGATGGCCACCGTGGCCACGGGAACACCGGACGGCATCTGCACCGTCGAGAGCAGGGCATCGAGGCCGCCCAGACTGGACGCCGGCAGCGGCACGCCGATCACAGGCAGCAGCGACTCTGCGGCGCAAACACCCGCGAGATGCGCCGCCATTCCTGCCGCGGCCACGATCACTTCGGTGCCGTCCGTCGCCGCCGTTGCCAACTTCTCCCGTAACCGCTCGGAATTGCGGTGCGCCGAGAGCACGGCGATTTCGAGTTCGAAGCCGAAGAAATCGGCCAGGGACTCAACGCCTTCAAAGTACTCGCGGTCCGAAGCCGAGCCAATCACCACCAGAACTCTGGCCATCGCACAACCTCCCAAACCCGTTCACGGAACGGAGCTTACCTTGGGGGACTTAGGAAAAAGACCATCACTGTCGGGAAGACTCGTGATGGTCTGTTTCGAAAAGTAGTGATAGAGCGGGCGAGTGCCCGTATCCGCCGAAATTAGCGCGTGAAATCCACAGGCTTCGTGACCGGATCGAAGTAGAAACGCAGGCCGGCGTTCGCATAAGCGCCGCTGAGGTTGACTTCGATGGGACGCGAGCCGCCGATCACCTTCAGATACGTGCGCTGACGGGTAACCGGATCCCAATAGGTGAAGTTGCTGGTGTTGGCAATACGGCCGCCGCCGCCGAGGATGACGCCGACGCGCTTCGTGACCAGAAGTTCGGCATTCACGCCACCGATAAGACCGAACGCGCGGCCAACGGCGTCATAGACGAAGCTGCTGTTCAGACGGTCCTGAACCTGAAGTTCGGCATTGTAATAGGAAAGACCGGCGCCGAAATCCACGTGGAAGTAGTCGGTGATCGTCGCTACAGCGTTACCCTTGACGAAGAACTCATTGGCATGCATCAGCATCTGGGCGGACGTCGTGTCCGTGCCGAACTGCTGCTCTGCCTTGTTTTCCACGTCCAGGAGCGCGTTGAAGCCGATTTCCCACATCGCATGCTTGCTGGGCCGGAAAAGCAGGCTGAAGCCGCCCATCGGTCCCTGATCCTTCTCGGACAGGGTCGTAGCGATGGAATGCTTCTTCATATCGTTTCTCAACGACTCGATTCCGGGAGTGACATCACCCATGTCGTATTTGCCGAAGCCGCCACGGACTTCGACGCCGTACTTCTGGGGGCTGTCCCAGGCAAATGCGGTGCTGGAACCCACAAGGAGGACCACGATGAAGCAAATCAAAACGGTTCCAAAGAGACGAAGCATGATCAAAGCCTCCATTAAAAAATGGCAAATGGTTTATGCGTTAGGCGCTCAATTCACCGAGCGTGGAGTGTTCGTATCGGACGTCGCAACATGTCCGCGAAGCTGGTCCAGACGCTGCTTCGCGCTCTTATCGTTCGGATGCCGCGTGACCCAGCCGTCGAGCAACGACTCGGCGCCGGCAGCGTCACCCATGTTCTGATAGCACTGCAGCAGGCCGCCAATGGCCTGGCCGTCATCCTGATTCAGTGCAAGGCACTTCTTGAAATAGTCCGCGGCAATCGAGTAGGCTCCGGCGCTGTACATCTCCCTGCCCACCGTGTAGTACTGATCCGTGCCGGGATTTTCCCCGATAGCGTCCGCGATTAACTTATTGGCCTTGGTCATGTCGTTAAACGACGACGCCCAATAAGCGGCGAGACGCAGTTGCTGCTCGGGCCGCAGATCCGGACGGGATGAGGCGGTTTCCAGCCGGCGGCGGTACTCGTCAGGCTTGCCGAGATCCGAGTACATGCGCCCGATCTGCACCGACAGTTCCGGATTGCTGATAGGCCGCACCGCTTCGGGAATGGCTTCTTCCATTCGCTGCATGACCGCCAGAGCCTTCTGCCGGTTGCTGAGCTTGTCGAAATTGCGAATCAGCTCGTCCGTTGACTTCGAAGGCAATTCCGCCTGCGGCGCCGAGTCGGGCAGGGTCGAATAATAATACGCCAGTTGCAGGAAGCCGGAACGGTAGTTCTGCAGCAGCTTCTCGATATTGTCGTCGTAGTGGACGTTCGGATCGTTGATGCCGCGGAAGTGGCCGTTGAAGGTCGTGAAGAAGTTGCGGCGGACAGCGTCGGCGTCCATCGGCACGTTTTTGTGCGGATTGATGCGGAACACCAGCCCCTCGAAGGTCAGAAAGTCCCGCAGACCAATCATGTTGCTGTTGGCGCACGTCACCGCGAAATAGATCGGGCGCGGCACCGGGGTCTTCGACGGATCGAAATTGGTCCGGAGAATGTCCAGAATCAGAATATCCTGAACCCGCAGGAAGTTGTTCTGCCGGTCCTTCTGGTCCTGGCTGATGGGAATGAACATCGCCGCGGGCATGGTCCATACCATCTTGCCATCGGGAGTATTCAGCTCCACCTTCTGCTTTTCCGGCGGCCAGTAGCGCTTCAGCAGAGCTTCGGAATCATGCTCGTCGAGGTAGCGGTCAATGTAGCTGTCGGTGAAGGAAATCGGCACCTTGGGCTCGCGGTTCTTCATCTGCTTGATATACCAGCCGGTATTCAGCAGGCTCAGATTCGCGACACGAACATCCGTGCGGACGTGCTTCACCTCCTGCAAGAACCAAACCGGGAACGTATCATTATCACCGTTGGTGAAAATGATTCCGTTTTGGGCGCAGGAATTCAGCATATTATAGCTGTAATCCTCGGCGACGTGGTTGCCGCTGCGCTTGTCGATTTCGTAGTTGCGCGCCAGCATAATCACCGGACTCAGCAGCACTAACAGGCCTGCCGTCCCCAGGGCCAGCGTGTTGGATGACGGCAGGTTCTTGACCCGCTCCGCCACCCATTCGATCACCGCCGACGCACCTATCCCGATCCAGATCGCAAAGGCGAAGAATGCCCCCACGTAGGAGTAGTCCCGCTCGCGCGGCTGTGGATTGTCCTGATTCAAATATAAGATGATCGCGTACCCGGTCATGAAGAACAGGGTGGCGATGACAAACCAGCTTTTTTTGTCCTTGGAGAACTGGTAGGCAAATCCCGCCAGTCCCAGCAAAAACGGCACGCACGTAATGATCCCCAGCCAGCGCGCACCCCCTGAAAGTTCGCCGGAGGAAAGCAGGGACACCACCGAGTACTTCGGGGAAACGCCCGCGTCCTGGAACTCGTTGTGCGGCGCGCCTTCACGCCCGATAAACTGCCAGAACAGGTAACGGTTGAACATCTTGTTCACCTGGTACCGCCAGAAATAATCGCTGGCGCTATGGTACTCAGGATCGTTGTTCCAGTACCGCGGGAAAATCGCGCGGTCACCGTACTGTTCGCGGTTCAAATAGGAAAAGAAGCGCGCTGGGGTATCCGGGTCGTTCTCGTCGATGCCCGGGTTCATCCCCGACCGAATGTAAATCTCCATCATCGCCGAATAACCGACGATAATCAGCAACGCGCCCGCAGCGGCCACGGCGATGATACCGTGCTTGTTCTTCACAGACCACCACATGATCGCGCCCACAGCCAGCGTAATCAGCAGCGGCGCCATCGCCCCGATCCGGCTCGCCGACATCGGCAGCCACTTGACAATGCCGGGGTAAACCAGAATCAGCGCCATCAGCGTTCCGGCCAGCATAGCGATGAACGAACCCATCGCAAACTCGCGGCGGCGGAAGTAGATCACCAGCGCCAGTGCCGGAATGGTCAGCACGTTCAGCAAGTGGACGCCAATCGCCAGCCCCATCATGTAGGCGATGAGCAGCAGCCAGCGTCCGTTATCGGTTTCATCGGCCTTCTCGTACCAGACCAGAATCAGCCACACTACAATATGGGTGAAGAACTGGCTGGACGCGTAAACCTCCGATTCGACCGCATTAAACCACATCGAATAAGACCAGGCCAGACTCAACGAACCGACAATACCACCGCCGTACGCGATGATCCTGTCCATCGTAGTCTGTTCCGGTCCGCGCAGCATGCGCATGACGCGCACGATAATCAGATACGCCAGCATAATCGCCAGCGCGCTTGCCAGCACCGACATGTAGGTCACGCGGACCGCGACGTCGGAGGACAACGGCAGAAGAGAGAAAATGCGCCCCAGCAACAGGAACATTGGAGTCCCCGGTGGGTGAGGCACGGCCAATGTGTAGGAACAAGCCGCAAATTCGCCGCAGTCCCAAAATGACTCACTGGGAGCCATAGACATGGCATAGACAATCAATGCCACGACGAAGACAAAAGCAGCGCACCACCGGTTCGTGTCGAATTTCACCATTCTGCTATCAGTTGAGTAAATGTTTTCTGTTTTTTCACGAAGTAGCGCCAGACGACACTGCCGGGAAAAATCACATGGTCCAGTTCCCGATCCGATACCGTACGCATTCGTTGCACCCGCCGGCGTTTAGCCACAAGCATCGGCAGATGTGTAAGCATGTACCAATATGCTGCAAGCACCGCGGCGGACCGTTTGGGCTCCTTGCGGAACAGCGACGTCGCCACCGTAATGCTGTCCAGCAGCCATCGTACAGGCAAATTCCGCAGGAGCCGTCCGATGCCGTAATTTTTGAACAGCATCACCAGGCTATTGCGGTGATTGTAATAAATCTTATGAAACCGTTCTGCCGAAAGGGCCGCACCCGAATAGTGGTAGACAACGCCTTTGGGGGCTACCCGGACTTCCCACCCCATCAACCGATACCGCCAGCACAAATCAATCTCTTCCATATGCAGGAAGAAATCCGCATCCAGCATTCCTGCCTGAAAATATGCCGTGCGGCGCGTCACCAAGGCAGCGCCAGTGGCCCAGAGCACCGGAACCACGTCATCATATTGACCGTGGTCTTCCTCAAGGCAGTCAAACACCCTGCCGCGCAGAAACGGGTACCCGTACCGATCCAAAAATCCGCCGCTTCCCCCGGCATACTCAAACCGTGAACGGCGCTGTAAGGCTCTGAGTTTCGGCTGAACGGCCGCCAGACGCGGCTCAGTCAGCAACAGCTCCATCGACTGGTCCAGCCAATCCGGCTCGACTTCCACGTCGAAGTTCAGGAGCACTACAAACTCACTGTCCACCTGTTCAATGGCAGCATTATACGCCCCACTGTACCCAAGATTCTCCGTAAAGGCGATGATTCTGACGCCGGGATAGTGTTCTTGGAGGTACACGAGACTGCCGTCAGAAGAGTTATTATCTGCGACGACGAGTTCGAGGGGAGAATACGAGGTGTTTTGGAGGGTCTCAAGGCAACGAGGTAAAAAATCTAAGCCATTGTAATTAAGTACAATAACCGAGACTGTCGGTCGAACTGCCTTGGAAACGTGTTCGGACATGCAAGTCGAAGAAGTTAAACAATCTGCACGCCATTGTCAAGCAAAATCATTTGCCCCGCACAGCTAAGCTCAGATTGTCAGACCGCCGTCATTTCCCTGCTAAATTTTCTCCAGAGACTGCAGCGGAATCCAGCCTTTCCGGCCATCTACCAGCCGGACATTCACCCAGCCGGACAGGCTTTCACCGATCTGCACGCGAGTTCCCTCATGCAACGAGAACAACTGCTTGGACGCATCATCCGGTGCCGAATAGGCATCGGTCTTGGTCGCCATGACCACGCCATAGGGTCGGGCATCCAGGCTGGCCCGCCAGACATACCATGCTCCGGACAAAACATAGAAGACAAGCAGCACCACTGTGACCGTCTTCAGGGATTGCCGCAGTTTTGGGGCTCCAAGTCGCCCTGCCACCAGAAAGGCCGCGCAGGCAAAACCGAACGCATAGAAGAGCATGGCTAATTCATGCAAACTGAAGTGATCCCGCACAGAGTCGACCCAGTTCCAGACCACGAGGCGTACAGAGGGCTCGATCTTGTCGACGGTTGCCATCCGTGTCAGGTCCAAATTGCCCACCACGTCATGATCCCGGGGCAACAATTTGTGTGCCCGTTCATAATTGAGGATTGCCAGTCCGTATTTCTTCGCCCGAAAGTAGGCGTTGCCCAAGTTATAGTACAGCGGGCCGCTGACTTCTCCCTGACGCACCACGTTCTCCCAGGCCGTAATCGCTCCGTCGATGTCGTTGGAGCGATAGAGCCGCAAGCCCTCTTCGAATCCTGACCGGGCATCGGCCAGCGCCAAGCTGGACAGTGCCAGCAGCGCGAACAGGAGAATGGAGATTCTCTGAGTCATGTCCGCGCTCCTTCCTTCACCTGCGCACGCCCCAGCTTGTCCACGACTCCGCGCGTCATCTCAATCAGAGCCTGCAAGGATTTCGTCGAGCTGAGTCCCGCCGCAAAGCGCGCCATATCACATTCCCGCTGCACGTTCAGCACATCCTGCAACAGTGCATCATCAAGATGTTCCGCCTGCCAGCATTCGGCCAGATGCTCCGCCGTCAGGTCGGCAACATCGATTCCAATCGCCCCGGAAAGAACGGTATCCATGGAAGCCGCCACATGATGCAGTACCGCTTCGGACTTGCCGGCCTTCAGAGCTTTCTGTGCCAGGTCAAGCTGCTTTTGCGCTTTGAGCACGGCTCCCCGCCGGCCTCGGCTAAGGCCTTCCCGCTTGCGCGAAACCAGCACCACCGCAGCAACAGCCGCCCACGGCGCCAAACTGAGCCCCCAGAATCCAAGCCCCATGTGGGGAGGATCGCCAAGGGTTTGAAAACTTCCGGGATTGGTTTTGACAAACGCGATGTCGGTGGACACGCTCTCCACTTTGCGCTTCTCGGCAATGGTCTGTCCCGAATAGGCCGAAGCGCCTGTCCCCTTCTCGACCTGCAGCGCCAATTCGGGTGCCGTTGCCGTGGCGTAGCTGTTCCTGTCCGGATCGAAGAACGGGTAAGCAATCGCCGGAATCACCTGTGCGCCCGGTGCGCGGGGAATCACCACGTACTTGAAGGTCTTAACGCCGTTGATGTCCGCCTGCGTGCGGCGAATATCGTCGCTGGCTTCCGGATCGTAATGGTCTACATCCGTCGGGAAGCTGATCACCGGCGCGGGCAGAGTTTTGATATTGCCCGTTCCGGAAACCGTCACGGTCAACGTCACCGCGTCTCCGGTCTTGCAGGCATTGCGGTCCAGTGCCGCCTGAATCTTGTAGTTTCCCACCGCGCCTGCAAACCCCGTCGGCACGCTGACTTGTGGCAGCGGCTTAACGGTGATCTTCACGCTGGGAGACTGCACCTCAATCGGTTCAAGCTGCGAGCCCATTCCGAAGAAGGGATCGCTGAAAATGTCCAGCGGATCGCGCGAACGCTGCCGCCCCGAGCGCTGGATCCTCGTGCTGATGGATAGCGGCTCAACCGTCAGATTGCCCACGCTGGTCGGAAAGATCGCGATCTTCTTGAATGTTGCCGTATTGTACGCCCGGCCATTAATGACTTCCCGGCTGACCGTCAACTGCGACGGAATCGGATAATCTTCCACCCAAAAGCCTGTAGTTCCCGGTGACTTGGTGGGCTCGAGATTGGAAATCTGCGATGCAAAATAAATCTTGTACGTCAGGGTGAGCTGCTCGCCCAGATACGCTTCGGTTTTGTCAGGGATCACCCGGATAAACACATCCGCATTCTCACCGCTTCTGCCGCTCCCCGGCGCGGCGGCCCCCGCCGCAAGAACATTCACGGTGACCGGGTCGCTCTTGTATTCCTTCCCCTTGTACTTGACCACCGCCTCGCCGATCCGCGCCGTGCCGGCTTCCCTGGCCATTAAGGAATAGCTGTAGCTGATGGTGGAGGACGCGCGGCCATTCACAATCGAAAAGTTGGTGCTGGTGTAGGGTCCGCCTGCCAGTTGCAGTTTCTCCAATGCCGGAAAGGTGGGCGCACTCACGCCGCTCGCCCCACCGGAGAAGCTGAGAATCAAGGTCACCATCTCCCCGACTCGCACGGTAGTGTGGTCCACCGACGCGGTGAGCTTCTCCTGTGCAAGCGCCGGAATGGTGAGTGCCAGCAGGCAGATCCAGACAAATGCTCTCACCAATCCTTCTCCCGTTTTGCGCGCGCAGCAACCTTCACCTTCTTGGCGTCCTTCAGGGCTTTTTGCTCATCCTGCAACAAGGCATTGAGCAGCCGCTCCGCATCCTGCTGGCTCATCTGCTGACCTTGCGGCGGCGGTTGTTGTTGCTGCTGGTCCTGCTGTTGCTGGTCTTGTTGGTTCTGTTGCTGCTGCTGGTCCTGCTTCTGCTGATCCTGCTGATCTTGCTTCTGCTGGTCTTGTTGATCCTTTTGATCCTGCTTCTTCTGGTCCTTCTGATCCTGATTCTGGTTCTGCTGCTGTTGCTGCTGTTGCTGCTGCAACATCCGCCGGGCCAGTTCAAGGTTATACTTGGCCTCGAGGTCTTCCGGATTGCGTTTCAGGGATTCCACATAAGCCCCGGCTGCCTTTTCGTATTCCTTGCCCTGAAAGAGGCTGTTGCCAAGGTTGTAGAAGGTCTGTGCCTGCTCGGCCTTGGACTCGCGGGGATTCAGCGACCCCTGAAAAGACTGCGCCGCATTGGAGTAATCCCCCTTGTCGTACAGCGCGTTGCCCATATCATAAAAGATAACCGAACTGTCGCCCTTCTGCTGCAAGGCGCGGACATAATGGGTCAACGCGTTGTCCGCGTCCCCCTTGGTCGCCGCCTTGTTGCCGGACTTCACCTGCGTGCGCGGCGATCCATAGGCCAGGCCGATGCTCAGGATGGCCGCAGTTAGCCATAAGAGTAGTCTCATTGCGCCTCCTTCACTTTGCGGGTGCGCATCATTTTCGGCGCGGTCCGCACAATCCACAACTTTCCCTTACGCTCCGACAGGAAGAACTCACCCAGCAGCAGCAGCAGCGCGGGCAGCACCAGATACTGGAAGCGGTCCTCAAAAGCCGTAAACTGCTTCTTGCCGAACTCCGTCTTCTCCATCGAGGAAATATCCGACCAGATCGCGTCCAGTTCCTTGCCGCTCTGTGTGCCATGCAAATACTTGCCATTTCCGGCATCGGCAATCTGCTGCAACAGAACTTCATTCAGCCGCGTCACCACAACCTGCCCGGAGGGGTCCCGCTTGAAACCGTTATCCGTCGGCTTACCGTTCTTCATCGGAATCGGCGCGCCGGAGGGCGTTCCCACCCCAATGGTGTAAATCCGGATGCCTTCTTTGGCCGCCTCTTTGGCCGCGTCAATCGCCGCCTGCTCGTGGTCTTCCCCATCAGTGATAATCACCAGCACCTTGCTTTTGACTTCCGGCGAGTTGAAGGCTTTCTTGGCCGCGTCAATCGCATCGGCAATAGCAGTTCCCTGTTCCGGCATCAGATCCGGGTTCATCACCTTGGTCAGCAGCTTGGCTGCGCCGTAATCGGTGGTCAACGGACAATGCACAATGGCCGTCCCGGCAAAGGCCACAATGCCTACTCGGTCACCCTTCAGGCCATCCACAAACTTGGAAATCTCATGCTTGGCATTTTCCAGCCGCGACGGCGACAGGTCCTCACACAGCATACTGGTGGACAGATCCACCGCCAGCATGATGTCAATCCCCTTCTTCTTGACCTCTTCGAGCTTGGTGCCCACTTGCGGGTCCGCCGCCGCCACAACCAGCAGGCCCCAGGCAATGATCCAGAGAATCATCTTCGCCCGCAACCGGGTAAAGCTCAGGGAATAGGCCACGCGTTCCAGCAGGCTCCGCGCCACAAACGCCTCGCCGGCTCGCCGCCGGAGCTTCAGCATCACCATCATTCCGGCAACCCACACCGGCACCAAAAGCAGCAGCCACAACATCCACGGATGGTCGAAGCGGATCATGGCAGCTTCCTCAGCAGAGTGGCCGATAGCAGAAACTCCAGAGACAGACACAGCAGCGCCGCCCACAGCCACGGATTGTAAAGTTCCGCCACCCGGCGGTACTCCTCCACGTCCACGCGTGTACGCTCCAGCTTATCGATCTCCTTATAGATATCGGCCAGCTTCTTCTCATCCGTTGCCCGGAAATATTTGCCACCGGTCAGGCTGGCGACCTGCTTCAGCATGTCCTCGTCAATATCCACCGGCATGTTCTGGTAATGCTTGCCGAAAATATCCTGCACCGGAAACGGCGCATAGCCTCGCGTGCCCACGCCCACCGCATAAATGCGAATCCCCAGCGCCTTGGCCGCTTGCGCCGCCGTCACCGGGTCGATCTCGCCGCGATTGTTCTGGCCGTCCGTCAGAAGGATGATCACCCGGCTCTTGGCCTTGGACTCGCGCAGCCGGTTAAGAGACGTCGCCAACGCCATGCCGATGGCCGTGCCGTCCTCCACCATTCCCAGCCGCAAATCGCCGATAAGGCTGACCAGAATCGAATAGTCCGTTGTCAGCGGGCATTGCGTAAAGCTCTGTGCCGCAAACGGCACGATGCCGATGCGATCAGACACACGGCCTTTGACAAAATCTGCCGCCACATTCTTTGCGGCCTCGATGCGGCTGGGCTTTAAGTCCTCCGCCGCCATGGACCCCGATGTGTCCAGGCATAGAATGATGTCGATGCCCTCCACATTGCTCCGGGTTTCCCTGCCGAAGGCCTGCGGCCTGGCCATCACCACACAAAGGAAGCCAATCCCCAGCAGCCTGAGCACGAACGGCAGATGCCGCATCCACGTGCGGCCTCCCGAGAGCCCCTTCAAATGAGTCAGAGTCGGGTAACGGAAGTCGCTGCGGCGCTGGCCTTCCCGGAAAAAATGGAAGTAGATGAGCACCGGCAGGATGAGCAGTCCCCACAGGAATTGCGGATGGGCAAAGGTCATGCGGCCTTCTCCTCCGCCAGTTCCGGTTGCGGGCGCTCTTTGGTGAGGTCTACCAATTCGAATCCGGAGTCGATGTGCGCTTCACACATCCGGAAATCCGGTACATGCTTGGCAAACTTCACCAGATCCGCTTCCCGCAGCACAGGCAGCAGTCTCTGTTCGAGAGCGTCGGGCAGGGAAGACTCTTCCAAGTGCCGCGCCAGATCGAAGGTGGTCATCTCCAGCGCCGGGAATTCGTAGCGCCGTTCCAGATAGCGTCGCATAATCAGGGAGTATTCGCTGAAAAACTCTTTGAGCATGCCGCGCGCCGGATAGTTCTTGCTTTTGAGTTCAATCAGGCTGCGCACGGCTTCATCGTGAGGTGGCAAGAGCGGTATCGCCGCCGCGGCCTCTTCCTTGGCCTTCCGCGAGAAGAATTTGCGCCAGATCCACCACGCCGCAAAGGCAATAGCAATCCCGGCGGGAAGCCACCAGTAACCCAACAATTCTCGCCACTGGAAAGGATGCTCCCGGTACGGCTTATTGGGCCGGATCGCCGCCGCCGTATCCGGTGTCACCGGTGTAATCGCCACCGACACCGCCGGAGTGTACAGCGTCTCCGCCGCCGCACCGCGTCCCAGCACCACAGGATAATCCGAGAGGGTGAAATGTCCGGTGTCGTACAGAGCAATGGTGTAACCGATAGTCGCCTGCGAAGTCAGCCGCGAGGAATCCACCTTCAGCACACTGACCTTGTCCTCAAGCCTCCGGGGGAATTGCACCGTGCGCCCGCCCGCACCGTTCAAACGCAGTTCGAGCCGCAGCGTATCGCCCACATGCGCCATTTGCGGAGCCAGCGTCGCCGCCACTTCCGCCGAGACAGCCGCCGTGGACAAGACCGCTAAAATGAGAAAGACGAGGGCTGCGCGCATATTATCGTCGCTGCTCCCGTCTTCTGAAGAATTGAATCAAGGGTTTCACATAGTCCTGACCGGTGCTCAAGGGCAGATAGTCCACACCGGATTTCTGGCACTGTGACTTCACCGACGCCTGCCACGTGCGGAACCGCGTTTCAAGCTGCTTGCGCACCCGCGCCGAGGAGGTATCCACCCACATAGGGGATCCGTTCTCCGCGTCATGCAGCCGCACCAGCCCCACGTCCGGCAGCAGATACTCGCGCGGGTCGGTCACGTGCACCGCCGTCACATCATGCTTCCGTCCTACAATCCGCAGCGCCTTCTGATAGTCCTCATCGATGAAATCCGAAATCAAAAAGGTAATGGCCTTCTTCTTGATGACGGAGTTCATATATTCCAGCGCGCCTTTGATATCCGTTCCCTGCCGCTGGGGCTCGAAGGTAATCAACTCGCGCAGAATCCGCAGGATGTGACTCC
Source organism: bacterium (assembly GCA_036504735.1). NCBI lineage: Bacteria > bacterium. The sequence continues at coordinate 45,322 of DASXUQ010000005.1, read as the reverse complement.
GGCCTTTGCGCGGCGCGATGAACTTCTCGATCTTGTCCGTAAAGAGCAGCAGACCGACCTTGTCATTGTTCTTGATCGCCGAAAAGGCCAGCACCGCCGCCATTTCCGTGGCCATCTCCACCTTCATGCTGTCGCCCGAGCCGAAGTTGGAACTGCTGGACACGTCGCAGAGCAGCATGACAAGCAACTCGCGCTCTTCTTCGAAAAGCTTGATATACGGATGCCCCATGCGCGCCGAGACATTCCAGTCAATGGCGCGCACGTCATCTCCCATCTGGTATTCACGCACCTCGGCGAAGTTCATGCCTCGGCCTTTGAATACCGCATGGTACTCTCCGGACATGATCTCGTTCACGACCCCGCGGGTCTTGATCTCGATCTGCCGGACCTTCTTCAGGATCTCACGCGTTTCCAAGGCAAGAACTCAGGGTACTTCGATGGTGTTAAAAATCTTATTGACGATGTCTTCGGAGGAGATATTCTCCGCTTCAGCTTCATAGGTGACCGTCACGCGATGACGCAGGACGTCGAGCCCCACGGCGCGAATGTCCTCAGGCACCACATACCCGCGGCGGCGCAGGAAAGCATGCGCCCGCGCGGCCTTCAATAGATAGATAGAGGCGCGAGGCGATGCCCCGTACTGAATCAGCGGCTTGAGATCAAGCAGCTTGTGCGTTTCCGGCTGCCGCGTGGCAAAGACCATGTCCAGCACATAGGTTTCGATCTTGGGATCTACATAGATCCCTTCCACCAACTTGCGGATGCGGTGGATTTCGTCGGGCGACACCACAGCGTTCACAGTGGGGACTTCCGCCTGCGAATACGCCCGCATGATCTTCACTTCATCTTCCCGGCGCGGGTAATCGATCTTGATTTTGAGCATGAACCGGTCCACCTGCGCTTCGGGCAGCGGATAGGTTCCTTCCTGCTCAATCGGATTCTGCGTAGCTAAGACAAGAAAAGGATCCGGCAGCGGATAGGTGGCGTCCCCGATCGTGACCTGCCGCTCCTGCATGGCTTCGAGCAGAGCGGACTGCACCTTGGCGGGCGCGCGGTTGATCTCGTCTGCTAAGACAAAATTGGCGAAAATCGGTCCCTTGCGGGTGGTGAAGTTGCTGTCCTTCTGGTTGTATACCAGCGTGCCCACCAGGTCGGCAGGCAGAAGGTCCGGAGTAAACTGGATGCGCTGAAATTTCGCCTGCATGGTGGCGGCGAGAGTCTTGACCGCCAGAGTCTTTGCAAGTCCGGGAACACCTTCGAGCAGCACGTGCCCCCCGGCAAACAGCCCGATAAGCAGACGTTCCATCATATAGCGCTGGCCGTAAAGGACTTTCCCCGTTTCCGCCAAAATACGGTCGGCCAGTTCCGATTCGCGTTCGATCCGTATGGTGATCTCTCGAATGTCCTGATCCATTTGCCTCCGCTGAAGCTTGTTCCGTGCGTTACTATGTAGGTTAGACTCGAACGGTATACAAAGAAACATCCCGCAAAGTTCCGAGTCCCAAAAAATAGATCCCCGATAGGGGATCTAATCCGAGCAATTGAGTAAACTTCAAGACCTACCGGGTGGAATCTGACTTCGCAAGCGTACTGTCCTTGGCGAGGATCTTGTTCAGTTCGTCGATCTCGTTGACATCTTTACCCAAATGGTCCAATTCCCACTGAGCATCCTTGACCAGCGCGTCTTCAGGGTAGTTATGCAAAAACGTCTGATACGCTTGCTTGGCCATGTCCATATTCTTCATGTGGTTAGCATAAAGATACCCGACCATGAATTGACACTGGGCCGCTTGGGGTGACTTGGGGTAGCGCTTGACGATTTCCTGATAAGCCTGAATCGCGGAGGGGAAGTTGCTTTCTTCCTGAGCCTTCTTCGCCTTCTCAAACAGTTGTTCCTGGGACGGGCCCTTGGCACAACCGGCGATGGCAGCCATCAAGATCAGAACCAGCAATGTGCGGGTACTGCTCTTCAGCATGTAACACCTCATGGTTAAGCTTGCTATAAAATCGCCCCAATATACACCCGAAATCAGTAAGAATCAAGACCTTTTTGCGCCACTGGCAGCGTCAGCACAAAGGTCGCTCCTTCTCCTGCGCGTGAATATGCCTCAAGACGTCCATTATGGTTACGCATGATCTGCGAGCATATGGCCAAGCCCAAACCAGAGCCCGAAGGCTTTGTAGTAAAGAATGCTTCGAATATTTTGTCCAATATGTCCGGTGTGATTCCCGGTCCCGTATCGTGCACCGCAACTTGCACTTCACCGTCCGATTCGCTCGATTCGAAGGTCATCGTTCCGCCGCGCGGCATCTCCTGCAACGCATTGCGGACCACGTTCAATAACACCTGCCGGATCTGCTGCCCGTCGGCCCACACACGTGGAATCTGCGGATCAAGCTTATAGGCCACATGCACCGAATTGGGATTGATCTCCTGCCCCATGAAATGGACCGTCTGCATGACGAGCGCATTCAAATCCAGTTCGGTAAAACGCGGCACCGCGGGCCGGGTAAACTCCAGCAGCGAAGACAACATATGCTCGAGCCGGTCTGTCTCCTCGAGAATAATCTCCAGTTTGCGGCGATTTTTGTCATTGTCGCCTAAAGAAGAATACACCGTGCGCGCAAAACCGCCGATGGCCGTCAAGGGATTGCGGATCTCGTGCGCCACGGATGCCGCTACCTCGCCAATCGCCGACAGGCGCTCGGTCTTGATCAGCCGGTCGCGGCTCACTTTCAAATCCTGGTTCGCCAGCGTCAGTTCATGCAGCCGCCGTTCGAGACTGATGAGCAACCGGCTGCGCTCAATCGCCGACGCCGCGCTGTTGGCAAAAAGCTTCAGGCGGTGCAAATCATCGTCCCGAATCCGCCGCCGGGTAAACAGATTATCCACCAGCAGCACACCCATCACATCATCCCGCGTCACCAGCGGCACAATGGCAAACTCCGGCGGAGAATATAACGCTACAAATTCGCCGGGCAGATGGGCGTCTTCCACTCCGGTATCTACGCGGATGGCCTCCCGGTTGCGAATCGCCCGCGCAAACACATTTTGCTCATTATCCAGCGTCACCACAAAATGGCGCGCGAATTCGAACGATGTGTCGGCATCCTCGGGGAAGGAGCGAATCATCTCTTCAAGAATCTCCGAGAGCGACAGCCCCTTGGCGGCCAATTCGCCCCAGATCCGCCCCGCCTCTTCCGCCGTGCGCGGTCCCAATCCCGCTTCGCCGCGCAGTTCATTGTTCAGCTTGTCATAGCTGAGAATAAACGCGCGATTGAAGCCAAGCCCCTTACCCGCCGTCACACCGGTTAGCGCAATCCCCATCACACTTTGCAGATCCACCGCCGATTGCAGGGCGTCGCTGACCTCGGAGAGCACCTGCAATTCCATCACGCGCTCTTCCAGCACCTCGTTCATGTGCTTCTGTTCGGTGATGTCGCGGATGATCGCCTGATAATACCTCCGCCCTTCCAATTCATAGACGCTGGCCGCCGTGTCCACCAGCACCTCATGGCCGTCTTTGCAGATCAGCGCCGCGTCTTCGAACCGTCCGACACCCGCGTTCATCACCTCGCGAATACGCTCCTGGACCTCATAGATCCGCTCCGGCCGCCGCAGGTCCAGCACCGATTTGGACAGCAACTCCCCCCGGGAGTATCCGGTCAACTTCTCCGCCTGCGGATTTGCGTCCACAATAGAATAAGTTTCCGGATCGATCAGCAGGATGGCATCGTACGCGTTTTCCGTCAGCGCGCGGTAGCGCCGTTCGGACTCGGCAATTTGCTCTTCGAGACGCCGTTTCTCCGTCACATCATGCGCAATACCCAGCGCACCCGTAACCTGCTCGCCTTCCATAATCGGATTGGCCGATACGCTGACCACCACTTCCCCGCCATCCGCGCGGCGCATGGTCAAATCCAGCGAAACGACCTGCCCTTTCAGGATAGATGCGAAAGCCTGCCGCAGCCGTTCGGCGTCCTTTTCATCCTTCACGTAGTTCGTGGCTCCCAGCCCCAGCATGTCGCGCCAGTGTATGCCCAACTGGTTCCACACCTGCCGGCTGACAAACGTGAACTTGCCTTCCCGGTCTACGCGGAAGATGACGTCGCTGACATTATCGATCAGCGTACGATACATGGCCTCATCTTTTTCCAGCGACAAGCGCAACCTGAGCTGTTCAATGGCTTCGGCCACGCCGCCGACGCAGGTCTGCATGGCCCGCACCGCATCATGCGGCAGCGGAACCTGCGCCGGACATATCAACTCTACCAGGCCGACCCACTGCCCTTCTCGCGCGCGTAGTGGAAGCAGCAACACGCTGTGATCAGCCTGTTCATCCGCCTTCACCTCAACGCTCTTCTTGTCGCCCTCGCCGAACAAACCCAGCAGTTCGCGGTAATGCTTATCGGCCTCAAACGGTGATAAGTCAGGCTCCGGCACCGATTGCGCGTAAAGCACACCGCCCTTGCGGCGGTCTTCCACATACACCGCGCAAGACGTTACCTGCCCGCAGGCACCCAGGCGGAGCGCGGCCAACCGCAGAATCTCATCGATTGCGGAAGCCCGTTGCACTTCCGCCAGAGCTTGAAACAACGGCAAAAGCCAGCTTTCGGCCGGCGCGCCATCACTCAGAGCGGTGGACAGAGTAATCTTTTCTGTGGAGGTTTCTTGCAAATAGACCTGAATGCGAAATAAGGTTTAGCCTGGAGGCCAGCCGAATTCCCGGCCGGACAGCAGATGGACATGCAGGTGGAAGACCGATTGTCCTGCCTTCTCACCATTATTGATCACAACCCGGAATCCATCCTGTTCCATGCCGAGGTCGTGCGCCAGCTTTGCTGCGGAAAGCAGCAATTTCCCCGCCAACTCCCCATCCGACTCCCGAAGGTCGGCTAACCGGCCCACATGCTTCTTCGGCAGGATCAATACATGCTGCGGGGCCTGCGGGGCGATGTCCCGGAAGGCAAAAACGTCCTCGGTCTCGAGGATTTTGTTCGAGGGAATCTGGCCCGAAATAATCTTACAGAAAATACAATCGTTCATGTCTTTGCTCGTGGTGTCCGCCTCGCTGCCGCCGCTGCTTTGTGTTTCCTCATCTTGCGACGATGTAACCGCTGCATCTCCGGTTTGTGGCGTCCCATGATACTCCTCCTTTTTGAACATAGCTCAAAGCGGATTCGGATTCTAATATGCGTAACCCACTCGATATTAGCAAGGGCCTCGCATCACCGAATGGCGCCAATCCCTGCTCTATCCTCTACAAGGAGGTCTATTGTTCAAATTAACAACATACTAAGACACGCATTGCACCCGCTTTGGGTTCCTATGGCCGGCAGAAGTACTCATAGAGCCCACAAATCCCTTCCGTATCCTCTTGACATTGAAGGCGAAGATGCTTAAATTGGCGGGTCCTTTCCGGAGTAGCTCAGCGGTAGAGCGGGTGGCTGTTAACCACTAGGCCGGGGGTTCGAATCCCTCCTCCGGAGCAAAATCCTTCCACAGAAGGCCCAAAAGGTCTTGAACCACCCGGTTCAAGACCTTTTTCTATTTACAGATAGAGCCGGTAATCCGCATCATTGGATGTACATATCGCAATACGGCTGGAATTGCAAACATCCAAGAAAGATATTACCTTATGGGTTGCGAGGCAATTCGACCTCTCTTTGGGCGACTTTCGGCGACTTGCCGGGCCGCCGCGCGCTCTTCATGACCTTTGACTCGAGGATAATTTTCATGGATTCTGGACCACATATCAGCCCCGCTTCCCGCACCGAGCACATCCAGTATGCCGTGCGTGACATCGTTGTGCTTGCCCAGCAGGCCGCCAAGAGCGGCAAAGAGCTGCTGTATTTGAATATCGGCGATCCCAACCAGTTCGATTTCGAGACCCCGCCCCACATCGTCGAAGCGGCGCACCGCGCAATGCTCGACAACCTGAACGGCTATTCTCCTTCCTCGGGTATCAAATCCGGCGTGGCCGCCATTGAGCGCGAAGCGCACCGCAAAGGCATCGACAATGTGCTGGACCTGTTCATCACATCCGGTGCCAGCGAAGCCATCGAGATCTGCCTGACGGCACTCGTCAATCCCGGCGAGAATGTGCTGCTTCCCACGCCGGGCTATCCGCTTTACAGCGCCATTCAGTCCAAGCTTGAGATGACGGAGAACCCATATTACCTCGACGAGAGCAACGGCTGGCAGCCCGATCTGGCGGACATCGCCTCCCGCATCAATGATAAGACGCGGGCGATTATTCTTATCAATCCCAACAACCCCACGGGTTCGGTATGTGATGAGAAGACGATGCGCGGCATTATCGACCTCGCCCTCAAGCACAATCTCGTGATCTATGCCGATGAGATCTATGACAAGCTCATTCTGGACGGCGGCCGTCATATTTCCATCGCCTCTTTGAACAAAGATGTCTCCTGCATCACCTTCAATGGGCTTTCGAAGTCCTATCTGGCTCCCGGATTCCGCATCGGCTGGGGAATTGTCAGTGGCCGCGAACCTGTGATGCATGATTACATCGAGGCGATCAACAAACTGCTGCGCGCACGCCTCTGTGCCAACCATCCGATTCAACATGCCATTGCGCCCGCGCTGGGTGACAATCAGGAGCATCTTAAATCCGTGATTGCCAAACTCACGCGCCGCCGTGACATCACCACCGAGCGCCTGAATGCCATTCCGGGAATCTCCTGTGTACCGGCCGAGGGAGCTTTTTACGCGTTTCCGCGTCTACACATCGAAGAACCGGATGACGTCTGGGTGCGCCAGTTGATTATGGAAACCGGCGTGGTCGTGGTTCCCGGCAGCGGATTCGGTGAACGGCCCGGCACCCGCCACTTCCGCGTTGTCTTCCTCCCCACCGAAGCGGTGCTCGAAAGGGCCTTCACGCAGATCGAACGCTTCATGGAATCTTATCTGAAAAAGCACGCAGTCATCAGCAAGGCGGTTAACGATTCCGCCCTTGCCTGAATACCATAACCAAATCGCTCCACTCGCATATGAGGAGAAACACATGTCCCGTTTTATCGCCCTCGCGGCGCTCATCGCTTTTTGCTTTACTCTGGGCTTTGCGGCTGACGCCGCCGTTGCGCCGAAGACCTTCGGCAAGACCGTCACGCTGAAGGAAGCCACCCCGATTGCCAAGATCAACACCGAACCGAATACCTTCAAAGATAAAGACGTTCTGGTCAGCGGCAAGGTTATCAATGTTTGCCAAGGCGTCGGTTGCTGGCTGGAAGTGGAAGCCGCCGACAGCTCTCGTATTATCTGCAAGAGCATGGATGAGAGCATTCATTTCCCCAAGGATTGCGCCGGTTCTATGGTTACCGTGCAGGGCAAGGTTGTTGTCGACGCCAAAGCGTCCGGTAAGGCCGAAATGAAGTCCGAAGCCGGCATGGCCCCGCACGCCTGCCCGGCCCCCAAAGTGAAGATCGCCATTCATGGCGCCGAACTGCAGCTTGCCGCCAGCACCGAGAAGAAGGCTGAAGCCGCCGTCGAAATCAAAGCAGCGCCGAAGGCCGAGGTCAAGGAAGCGGTGAAGGAAGAGAAGAAAGAGGAAAAGAAGGAAGAAAAGAAGGACGAGAAGAAGTAGTCTTCCCCTTTCGCGTTCTCTCCAGAGCATACGCAAAACCCCCGGCAACTGCCGGGGGTTTTCTGTATGTAATCGAAACAGGATAATCGTTTTACGGGGCCGACAGCGTTACCAGTCTCAGAAGCTGTTCCGGGAAAATGCCGATCAGCAGAACCAGTACGCAGGATATGACCAACGCGTAGCGATAAGATGCAGGTTCGGTAAAGGACACATCGCCGTCGGGCTTGTTCATATACATCAGTGTGATGATCCGCAAATAGTAGTAAGCTCCCACCGCGCTGTTGAGCAAGGCCACGATGGCAAGGCCTACATGCCCCGAGCCGATGGCCGCCGAGAACACATACAGCTTGCCGAAGAAACCCGCCGTCGGCGGAACCCCCGTCAGCGAGAGCAGGAACACCACCATCGTCACACCCAGCAGCGGATGCTCAAGGCCAATCCCGCGGAACTCATCGAATCCGTATCCCGCGTTCTCCTTGCGGTTGATCAGAATAATCACCGCAAACGCGCCGAGGTTCATCAGGGCATAGGCTATAAGATAATACCCAATCGCCGCAAACGCCGTTCTGCCGGCCACAATACCCACCAGCAGATAGCCCGCATGCGCAATCGAGGAGTAAGCCAGCATCCGCTTGACGCTGCTTTGCCGCAGCGCCACCACGTTGCCGACGGTCATGGTCAGGATGGCCAGCCACGTGAGCGCGTCTGTCCACAGGGACGATGCCGGCTGCAGAGCCACGCCAAACACCCGAATCAAGGCCACGAACGCCGCCGCCTTCGGCCCGGTGGTCATGAAGGCCGTCACCGTTGCCGGCGAGCCATCGTAGACATCCGGCGACCAGAAGTGGAACGGCACGGCCGCCACTTTGAAAGCAAATCCGACCAGCAGCAGCGCCACTCCGGCCACCAGCATCAGATTTGGCTGATACCCCGCGGCCAAAAACGCGCCAATCGCTTCATAGTCCACCGATCCCACCGTCGCATACATCAGCGCCACACCATAGAGGAAGAACGCCGACGAGAACGATCCGAGGATCAAATATTTCATTCCGGCTTCAGCCGACTTCACATCCGCCCGCTGCAATGCCGCAAGAACATACAGCGAGATCGACATCGTCTCCAGCCCGAGAAAGAACACCAGCAGATTCGCCGCGGAAACCATCACAATCATGCCGAAGACCGCCGTCAGCAGCAGGGCATAATATTCTCCGAGCCGCATACTCTTGAAGCGCAGATAGTACGGCGAAAACATGACCGTCAGAATGCCGATCACGGCGAACAACACCTTGAACAACGAGGAGAAGCCATCGGCGAAAACAGTCCCGCTGAACACGGTTCCGCCCTTCCCCCACACGGCAATCGCCGCCACGGCGCTGGCCGTCAGTCCAAGACACGACCAGGCAGGCAGCACCCACGTGGCCCAGCGGCCGCGCTTGGCCGAATCCAGCACGATCACCAGCACAGCCGTCAACACCACGAGGGTCTCCGGCAGTACGGCCAAATAGTCGGTTGTGGAAAGGGGATTCACGTCAGGGCAACAGCGTTTGAGTTATGCCCGCGCCTTGAAAATGGCTGAGCAGCAGGTTCAGCGACGGCTGCATACGGGACAGCAGCGGATCAGGATACACACCAATCAGAATCGTCAGCGCCACGAGCGTCCCGATCACCAGACCCTCGCGCAGCGTCACATCCTTCAAGCCGAGGTTGATCTCGTGCGTCACTTGTCCGAAGAAGACGCGCTGATACATCCACAACAGGTAGACCGCCGCGAAAATAATTCCCGCAGTGGCAAAGACCGCATACATCGGATGGGCCGCGAACGCGCCGAGCAGAATCAGGAATTCACCCACGAAGCCGTTGAGGCCGGGAAGCCCGATGGAGGACAGGGCAACGATCAGGAATAGCACGGCATACACTGGCATCACCTTGGCGATCCCGCCGTAGTCGGCCTGCAAGCGCGTGTGCCGCCGGTCATAAATCACACCCACCAGCAGGAACAGCGCCCCGGTGGAAATTCCGTGGTTGACCTGCTGCAGCAGCGATCCGGACAGACCTTCCATATTCAGGGCAAAGGTGCCGAGCATGACAAAGCCCAGATGCGCCACCGAGGAATAGGCAACCAGCCGCTTGATATCCTTCTGGATCATCGCCATCAGCGCGCCATACAGAATGCCAATCACCGCCAGCACGCTGATCAGCGGCACAAACTTCGTTGCAGCGCCGGGGAACATCGGCAGACAGAAGCGCAAAAAGCCGTACGTTCCGAGCTTCAGCAGCACGCCCGCCAGCATCACCGAACCGGCGGTGGGAGCTTCTGTGTGAGCATCCGGCAGCCAGGTGTGCAGCGGGAACAGCGGAACCTTAATCGCAAAGGCCAGCGCAAAGGCAAGGAACAACCATGTCTGCACCTCCATCGGGAACTTCGCCTGCTCTGTCGCCAGCAGCAAGTTGAAGGTGTGATGCCCGGTGGCCGGATCGGTGGTGTTGAAATAGATATACAGAATACCGGCCAGCATCAGCACGGACCCGGCCATCGTAAACAGGAAGAACTTAATGGTCGCGTAGATCCGCCGCTCGCCGCCCCAGATGCCGATCAGCAGGAACATGGGCACCAACTGCACTTCCCACATTACGTAGAAGACGAACAGATCCATCGCGCAAAACACGCCGATCAACGCCGCTTCCATCAGCAGGAACAGGAAATGGTATTCCTTGATCCGGTCTTTGATGCTGCTCCATGAGCTGATGACGCATAACATGGTGAGCAGCGTCGTGAGCATCACCAGAAACAGGCTGATGCCATCCACGCCCACGTGCCAGTCTATTCCGAGAGAAGCAACCCACGGCGTCCGCTCTACCATCTGGTAGCCGGCTTCGCCCGGAGTAAACTGCGCATACATCACCAGCGATGCGGCGAAGGCGGCAATCGATCCGAACAGCGCTATCCAGCGGATCGCGGCCGCATTCGTCCGGGGAACCGCGAGGATAACCAGCGACGTCAAAAAGGGAATTGCGATGAGGAGGCTGATGATCATTATCTCAGTGCCACCACGATAAAGGTCGCCAGAAGCGCCAAAAGTCCGAGGCCCATAAACAGGGCATAATTCTGCACCACGCCGGTCTGTCCGCGCCGCACCACGCCACCGACCCCTTGGAAGAAGGTGCCCGTGCCGTTCACCAGCCGGTCAATCACTCCCAGATCGAAATTGTGCGCCAGCCAGTCCGAGCCCCGCACAATCGGCTGCGAAATCAGAGTGTCGTAAATCTGATCGACCCAATACTTGTGCTCGAGAACATCATGAGCCTTGGTCTCGCCCAGCTTCTTGACCGCTTCCGACTTCTTCATGTACCACGAATAGGCGAGGAAGATGCCCACCAGCGCCACGATCACAGAGACCGCCATCACGCCGTATTCGACGCTCACATCCTCGTGCAGTTCCAGGCCTTCCACCGGCGCTTCGGTGCGGACCACCGTGCTCAGCCAATGGCCAAAGGCATCGTTGCCGCCCAGAGAAGCCGGCAGGCCCACATAGCCGCCCAGAATGGCCAGCGCCGCCAGAATAATCAGCGGAACCGTCATGACTTTGGGAGACTCATGCACATGATGTTCGGCGGCCTTGGGGCCTCGGAAGGAACCGTAGAAGGTCAAATAGAGCAAGCGGAACATATAGAAGGCCGTGCAAAACGCCGCGGAAAGACCGATAATCCACAGCACATAGTGCTGCCCGCTGAACGTCTTCCACAAAATCTCATCCTTGGAGAAGAACCCTGCCAGGCCGGGAATGCCCGCAATCGCCAGCGTACCGATCAGAAACGTGGCAAAGGTGACAGGCATCTTCTCCTTCAACCCGCCCATCTTGCGCATATCCTGTTCGCCACCCACGCCGTGAATTACCGATCCCGATCCCAAAAACAGCAGGCCCTTGAAGAAGGCGTGCGTCATCAGGTGGAAGATCGCCGCCGTAAAGGCTCCCACACCGCAGGCAAGGAACATATATCCGAGCTGGCTGACCGTCGAATAGGCCAGCACCTTCTTGATATCGTTTTGAACAAGACCAATTGTCGCGGCAAACAGCGCCGTAGCCGCTCCTACAATCGCCACCACCGTCATCGCCGTGGGCGAAAGCTGGTAGAGGAAGTTCGAGCGCACCACCATGTAAACGCCGGCGGTGACCATCGTCGCCGCATGGATGAGCGCCGACACCGGAGTCGGACCCGCCATAGCATCCGGCAGCCAGACATACAGCGGGAACTGCGCCGACTTGCCCACCGCGCCCATAAACAGCAGCAGGCAGATGGCCGTGATTCGCGCCGGATCCGCGGTCGTGGCCGCGCGGGCCACCTCCGAAAACTGCACGTTGCCGAAGGTGGTCCAAATCAGAAAAACCGCCAGCAGAAAGCCGAAATCGCCGATGCGGTTGACGATAAACGCCTTCTTTCCCGCCGACGCTTTGGCCTCATCGCTGTACCAGAACCCGATCAGCAGATAGGAACTGAGCCCCACGCCTTCCCATCCGACAAACATCAGCAAATAGTTATTGCCCATTACCAGCAGCAGCATGAAGAACACGAACAGGTTCAACTCGATGAAGAACCGCCGGAACCCCGCGTCGCCATGCATGTAGCCAATGGAATAGATATGGATGAGAAAAGAAACGCCCGTGACAATCAGCATCATCACGAGCGAGAGGGGATCAATCAAAAAGGCCACCGGAGCCGCGAACTTGCCTGCCGCGATCCAGGTGAAGAGGGTCATCTCGAAGGAGCGCCCCGCGGGCAGCATCCCGAGGACTTCAATAAAGCATCCGGCGGTAACGGCAAAGCTCAAACCGATCATGGCGGCCGCCAGAGACCCGATAGCCTTCTCGCTCTGGCCGCGCATGACAAAACCGTTGAGCAGCACACCCAACAGCGGAAACAGGGGAATCAGATACGCCAGTTCGAGCATGTCACCACTTCAACAGCTTGACTGAATCACTATTCATTGTGCCGCGATGCCGAAAAATCGAAATCAGAATCGCCAGGCCTACCGCCACCTCTGCCGCCGCCACGCACAAAACAAAAAAGACCAGCACCTGCCCCATCGGATCGCCCCGGAACCGCGCCACGGAGACAAAGGTCAGATTGACCGAGTTCAGCATCAGTTCCACAGACATCAGAATAACGATGAGGTTCTTGCGGGTCAGAACTCCGAGCACGCCAATGGAGAACAGCACCGCCGCGAGCAACATGTAGTGGGTTAGCTCAACGTGCATCGGGCGTCTCCTCCGCGTCCTGCTTGCGAATCAGCGCCACCGCACCGATGACAGCCAATAGCAGCAGCACCGATACCACTTCGAAGGCATACAAGTATTTCGCGAACAGCGCATTACCCACGTCTCCCACCTTGCCGAACTCAGACGGCAACTGGCTGGTGACCACCGCCGATGACGCACCGCTCATTACAGACACGAAGGCGGCGGCCAAAATAAGTACGGCCACGGCAATTCCTCCGGCCTTCCAGCCGGCGGGGATATGCTCTTCGATTGGCTTGAGATTCAGCAGCATGATCACGAACAGAATCAGCACAATCACAGCCCCGGCATACACGATGACCTGAATAGCCGCCACAAACGGGGCGGCCAGCAAAACATAAAGCCCCGCCACGCAAAACAACGTTACCACCAAATACAGCGCGCTCGCCACAGGAGCGGGGCTGGTAATGGTCAGCAAGGCTGCCAAAATTGCGACGAGGCCAAGGATTGCGAAAAGGGCTGTTTCCATGCAGGCTCAGGGAAAGACGGCGCGTTTATCCTGTTGAATGAATCAGATGACTAATATACCCAAAAACCCAATTAAATTCAATGCTCCGGACTAATCGTCGCCGCGATAGCGCGCATGTGGTTCAATTCGGAGAGGAATTCGTCGAGGTTCTCGTAGCGTTTGAACACCGAGGCAAATCGCACATACGCGACTTCGTCTACCGACACCAGGGCTTCCATAATCCACTGGCCAATCAGCGACGAGCTGACTTCCCGGCTTTCGGACGCATGCACCTTGCTCTCGATAATGGCCGTGATCTGTTCCATCTGCTCGGCGGTGACCGGGCGTTTGTTGCAGGCGATGGTCACCCCCCGCAGCACCTTCCTTCGGTCAAAGGGCTGACGCCCCCCGTTGGACTTGACCACAAAGGCGGCCTGTTCCTCCGGTGCCTCATACGTCGTGAACCGGCTTCCGCAGGCGGAACACTCCCGGCGCCGGCGTATTTCCCTGCCCTCACGTGCGGGCCGGGAATCGATTACCCGGTCCTCATCCGTACCGCAAAACGGGCACTTCATCTTGCCCTCCGTCGTTGCACAGACACTGCTGCTGAATCTCGGCGGCTAATCAAGGGCTGACACGGCGCAGCACATCACGCTCCCCGCAGCACCAGAGGCTTTGGGTATAGTTCAAACTGCCGAACCAGATCCGCCACTTCGCCGCGAACGGCGGTCAGCGTGGCGTCATCGTCCATATGGTTCAGCACCCGGTCAATCAACCGGGCAATGGCCTTCATCTCCGTTTCCTTCATTCCACGCGTGGTCACTGCAGGTGTTCCGACGCGAATTCCCGAGGTCGTCATCGGCTTCTGCGGGTCAAACGGCACCATGTTCTTGTTCACAGTGATACCCGCCTTCTCCAAAGCCTTCTCCGCCGCCTTGCCCGTCCAACCCTTGGGGGACAGATCGATCAGGATCAAATGGGTATCGGTTCCCCCGGAGACAAGATTGTATCCAAGGTTCAGCAGTTCCTGAGCCAGCACGGCGGCATTCTTCACCACCTGCTGGGCATAGGCCCTAAACTCCGGTGTCAGCGCCTCGCCGAAGGCCACGGCCTTAGCCGCGATCACATGCATCAGCGGTCCGCCCTGCACACCGGGGAATACCCACGAATCAAGGGCATCGGTAATCGTCTTCGGCTTGGCCATGCCCGGCAGCACGATCTCGCCGCCGGTTTCCCGGGACAGCAGCATGCCGCCGCGCGGTCCGCGCAGCGTCTTATGCGTCGTCGAGGAGACCACATGGCAGAAGGGCACGACGTCCGGATGCACCTTACCTGCAACAAGCCCCGCAAAGTGGGACATATCGCAGACCAGATACGCGCCGATTTCGTCGGCCAGTTCGCGGAACGGGCCCAATTCCCAGGCACGCGGATATGCCGACGAACCCGTCATAATCAGCTTGGGTCGGACTTCGCGGGCCGTCTTGGCCAGTGCGTCAAAATCAATCCGCCCCGTCTCCTTCTTGACACCGTAGCTCACCACATGGTAAGTTCGGCCTGAGAAGTTCACCGGAGAACCGTGCGTAAGGTGCCCGCCGTGCGCCAGGTCCATGCCCATGAAGGTATCGCCCGGCTTCAACAGCGTGTAGTACAGCGCCATGTTAGCCTGCGCGCCCGAATGCGGCTGCACATTGGCCCACGTTGCGCCAAACAGGCGGCACACACGGTCAATCGCCATGCGCTCGGCTTCGTCCACAAACTCGCAGCCACCATAGTAGCGGTGCCCGGGAAGGCCCTCCGCGTACTTGTTGGTCATCACGTTGCCCATCGCTTCGAGAACGGCGGTGGACACAAAATTTTCCGACGCGATCAGCTCGAGGCCGGTGTTTTGCCGCACGCGTTCACGGTCAATCGAGGCATAAACCTCGGGATCGGAATCTTGGAGGTGTTTTTGCGAAATCATGTGCTGTCCTTTATCAATCCCCTCGACGGTCGCGCTCAGGCATCACTTCGGGATGCGGGGCTTCGTCCGTTCGAACCAGGTTTCACTCATCTCAAGCTGCAAAGAGCCACGGAAAAAGGTCTCCTTTGCTCCAAGCTTGGTCTCGTCCTGTCCGCGCATTCCGCCTTCAGCCGCAATATGCAGCCAGCCCGCGTGGCCCGCGATGGGCACCGACAAGCCCGCCGTCACGGCGTAATCCGACACTGCCGCGCCGTTGCGCAACGGCCAGTAGTGCTTCCGATAGTAAAGTCCCGCGCGATACGCCCACGTCTCAAAACCGGTAGCTGCCGGAGCCTTCCCTGCCATCCGCTCAAATCCCACGGATACAAACAACGGGTTCTCCGGTGTAATCGTCCCCGCCGAGTCCGAAATGATGCCGAGGTCTCCAGCCGCCCACTGCCCCGCGCGGACATCTCCGACACCCACAAAGCGGGGTGACAACTTGTAGCAGGCCCCGAAATCGATTTCGCCGGGAGCGTCCCCGCTGCGGCTGCGGTGGATCGTCGTACCGCCGCCCTTGCTGTTCGTGTAATCCCAATGGCCGGGAATCCGTGGCCGGTAGACCAAACCTAATCCCAGTTTCGGTGTGGCTTCATAGTAACCGCCCAGACCGAAGGAAAACCCGCGAAAGGTTTCGATCTCGCTGTAGCCCACGCCGTAATAGTAGGAATTCGCTTCCACCGACGGCAAAGCCAGCGTCCGGTCGCGCTCGTTGCGCAGCAGGATGTACGCGGTGGACAATCCCACGGCCAGCTTGTCCGACACTTTGACCGAGTTTTCAAAGCGCAGATCCACGCGGCTTCCCTGCCACGCATCCTGCTCTTCGAAATGGACGGTATCGGATCGGGTATGCGCCGTATCCTGAAAAATAGCCGTGCGATTTTCGAACAGCCGCAAATCCATGTGATTCCGCGGCACGGCTCCAAGGCCCATTCGCCACGACTTCAGCACGGGGAAATAGACGAAGAAATCCTGCCAGACGAATTCTCCATCCGAATCCTTGCGCCCATTGGCAGACGTCTCCCACACGCCGACCTGTCCCGCCATGCGCAGCAGCGTCCGCACGGAGTACGCCGACAAGGCCGGGTTGTCCGAGTTGAACGACATGGAATCGGCCAGGCCAAGTCCGCCGCCGCCCAATCCTTGGGCGCGCGTGCCACCGCCAACCAACTGTTCCCCGACGCCGTTGCCGGAGAACACAGATCCGCCCGCCATGACGGGAGCGGATATCGCCGCCAAAAGCAGCGCGATCAGTGCGAGATTTCTGTATACCAAATGTAGAGCTTCGGTCGTTTGTTTACGTCCACCGCATCCGCCCCAAAAAATACTTCCCGCTCCAGCGTGTTCAGCTCATCGGAGGCAAAGAATTGCAATCCACCGTTGCGCGCGGGGTTGGAAATCCACGTCGCCACGGCTCCGGTGACGTCAAGAATAAATTCGGAACTGGTAACATCCCACGTGCCATTGGTGCTGGCTTCCGGCCCAAGTTCGCTGTTCAATTGCAGGCTGTCCGGATGGGCGACCCACGTCGTGTCATTCAGGAAGCCGTGCTTAAGCAGCACGTTCTCGCCCGTGTACCTAATCATCAGTGGACTGGTGGTATCGGCAAACATGTGCAGCTCCGCCCGGCTGACCGCCCGGCTGAAGTTGGTAACCACCGTGTCCAGCGGAAAGTACAGTGCGGCGCGCTGGGCCATGCCTTGCGTTACCAGCAGATGTTCATGGTGAGCATCCGGCTCATTGATATCCGTGGAGTCGATGACCAGATAAGCGTCATGTAATGCCCCGGCAGTCACCGTCGTGTCCGGCGAGAACGTCGAGTCGTTCACGCGGGCCGAACCATGAATGATCAGGGCCGGCGCATATTCCGGATGCACGCCCGACGGAATCTCATGGCTGTAAAACTCGATGAAACCGCCATGTCCCCCGGGTTGGTCAGACCGTGGTTCGATCACCAGGCCCTTACCCGAGTCTGCATGCCACTTGTGCCACATCTCCTGCGGATTCTTGATGGGAATAGTGAGAAATGTGTCCGTCGCGCTGGCCAGCACCGAGTCGAGAATCGGATAGCTCTCACGTCCGGGCAAGGATCCGGGGATCAGCGTGCCCTGTGTCCAGATCACCGAATTCGGGATTTCCCGAATGCGCACTTGCAGTCCGGGAAAACCTGTAGTGGGCCAAACCTTGCCGCGATACAGCCGGATCTCCATGCTGTCCACCCGCACGCTGTCCGGCAGCCCGGTCGTAGCGTCGAAGCGGATCGCCGTGAAGGCGAAAAGATTCTTCGCGTCCCCGATCTCCAGCGACGTTCCGTATCCATTCGTGAACGGCGGATGCCAGTCCGTAGAATGGGTAGGATGGCCACTCAAAATCGCAAACTTGTTCTCGGTGGTGCCCGTAATGGCATTCGAGCCAATATCGGTCTCACGCTGCGCGCAGCCCAAAACAAGCAGGGAAATCAGGGAAAGCAGAAAGAGAAAATGGCGGAAATTCAACGGTGGGGGTATCTAAGTGAAAAATATTCAAAGACTAAAGTTTGAAATCGTGTTTAGAATATACGAAACACGTCTATAATTGTCAACAAATTATAGAACTTGATTCTAAAGCAGATTTCGAGCGGCCCAAAGCGCGATTATCCGCCCTTGGCCATAAGTTCAAAAAACTCGGCATTCGACTTCGTGTCGCGCATTTTGTCGAGCAGGAACCGCATCGATTCCACCGGGTTACTGTGGTCCAGCACCGTCCGCAGCGCATACATCTTGGAAAGCACCACATCCGACAGCAGCAACTCTTCGCGCCGCGTGCCCGACTTCATCAGGTCAATCGCCGGGAAGATTCGCATGTCTGCCAGTCTCCGGTCGAGCACCAGTTCGAGGTTGCCGGTGCCCTTGAACTCTTCGAAGATGACTTCGTCCGCGCGCGATCCCGTGTCAATTAAGGCCGTAGCGATGATCGTCAGGCTCCCGCCTTCCTCGATATTGCGCGCCGCGCCGAAGAACCGTTTGGGTTCATAGAGCGCATTGGCGTCGACGCCGCCCGACAGCACCCGGCCCGAATGCGGCATCACCGCGTTGTGGGCGCGCGCCAGGCGGGTGATCGAGTCCAGCAGAATCACCACGTCGCGTTTCATTTCCACCAGCCGCTTGGCCTTCTCCAGCACCATGTTGGCGACCTGCACGTGCCGTTCCGCGCGCTCGTCGAAGGTCGAAGATACCACCTCGCCCTTCACGCCGCGCTCCATGTCCGTCACTTCTTCGGGCCGCTCATCGATCAGCAGCACGATCAGAATCACATCCGGATGATTTTTGGCGATGGAATTGGCTACCGCCTGCATGATCATCGTCTTGCCCGTGCGCGGCGGCGCCACGATCAACCCGCGCTGTCCCATGCCAATGGGCGTAAAAATGTCAATCACCCGCAATGATACATCTTTCGCCACCGTCTCCAGTTGAAACTTGCGGTTGGGATAGAGCGGCGTCAAATTGTCGAAGTGAATAATATCCTTGACCGACTCGGAATCGGCCATATTCACCGACTCGACCTTCAAGAGCGCAAAGAACCGCTCGCCCTCTTTCGGCGGACGGACCTGCCCCGACACCAGATGGCCGGTGCGCAGTCCGAAGCGCTTGATTTGGGAGGGTGACACATACACGTCATCCGGGCTCGGCAGGTACGAGGCCGACGCGCTCCGCAGAAATCCGTAGCCGTCCGGCAGGATTTCCAGCACGCCGGAGGCCAGAAGCACTCCATCCTTCGCAGCTTGCTTGGCGAGAATCTTGAAGATCAACTCATGCTTCGGAAGACCTGACAGATCGGGGATCTCCAGCTCCCGGCCCAGCCGGATGAGATCAGGTACACCGAATGTTTGCAGTTGGGTAATGTCCATAGCTTAGAATGGATTTATGAAGAGGAAAAAACTTGCGTATAACATGCGCCGGATCGCCCGGGAAATCTGCCTACGGGATGGCGCGGCGATGAGGCGGAACCTGTGCGGAATGAATAGTAATCTGGTTGGGGAACGCTTCGGTCGGAAACAGATCCGACACCACGCGCTCCAGCGCATCGTTGATGTCGGTCGAATAGATCGTGACGGTGCCCGGCTTGTCCGAAGACTGCAACTCGCCCCGCGCCGCCAGAATTTTTTCCAATTCCACCGCCGTCACGCGCGGCGTATTGATAATCTCTACCCCATCCCCGAGAATGTCCTTGAACATCCCCTGAAAATATTCGTAGTGGGTGCATCCCAGCACCAGCGTATCCACGTTGGCTTCGCGCGCCGGCACGAGGTAATGCTCCACAATCTGCCGGGGAATCTGGCCCTCGGTCCACCCTTCCTCCACCAGCGGCACCAGCAGGGGCGCGCCGTTGGCCACCACGTGCAATCCCGCGCGCATTCTCTCCAGTGTCTTCTCATAGGCGCGGCGGCGCACGGTAGCCTTGGTCGCCAGCACGCCGATTCTGCCGGACTTCGTGGCGTCCGCCGCAGCTTGGGCCGTCGGTTCAATGACTCCGATCACCGGCACCGGACTGCGGGCAATGGTCTCCTCCAGACTCACCGATGAGACCGTGTTGCAGGCAACCACCAGAGCCTTGGGATCGTGAGACAGCAGGAAGTCGAAACACTCCGAGGCGAAGCGCGCGATGAGCGAAATACTGAGCGCCGCGTAGGGCACTCGCGCGCGGTCTGCCAGAAACAGCAGATTTTCGGACGGAAGGCGGCGATGAATTTCTGCCGCCACGGTCAGTCCGCCAAGACCGGAATCGAAAATGGCAATGGGCCGCGAAACAGATTCGGGAGTCATCGGGAAGCCGCCGTCTCCAGTTTTGTTTTCATATCGAGGATCGAATTCAGAAGCGCCTCGGCAATCGCCTGCCGCCCCTGCTCCGAAATCAGTATTTTGGCATCCGAAGCACTCGACAGGTAGCCGCACTCCACCAGCACCGCCGGCATCTGCGCCCCCATCAGTACATAGAATCCCGCCTGATCCACGCCGCGTGAGGCCAGTTTGCATCGTGTCGCCGTCTGCGCCGTCGCCTGCGCTGCCCACGTTTCGCTGTCTTTCAGGTTCTGACTCGTTGCCATACTGAGCAGGATGTAATTCTCCTGCGTCAGGTCGCGATACTCCGCGCCGGTATCTTCGAGCTTCACCACGCTGTTCTCGCGCACAGCCACTTCCACCGCTCGCGCCGTACGGGCAGGCTTCAGGCAATAGGCCTCGACTCCGTGGACGCTCTTGTCACGGTTGCTGTTGCAGTGGATCGAGAGAAACAGGTCGCCATGCATCGAGTTCGCGTAATGTGTACGGTCCTGCAAAGAGACAAATTCATCTTTCGACCGCGTCAACCTCGCCGTCAGCCCTTTCTTCTCGATCAGAGCCGTCAGCCGCCGCGCGATGTCGAGCGTGATGGACTTTTCGTGCCAGCCCGGAGGTCCCGGAGCGCCCGGATCTTTGCCGCCATGACCCGGATCGACAATGATCGTATGCAGGGCCCAGCGTTCCGCACCGTCGCGCGGCTTAGCCACGGTTACCGACAGGGATGCCACCATCAGCGTAAGCCCGTTGTTCATCAGGCGCACATCCGGGCCGAAAAGAGCATCAAGGTTTAATGCCGGAAGCCACAGGGAGCCATCCCAAGTCTCGGGCGCAATCCGCATCTGAACATAGCGGCCATTTACTTTGGCAAAGGGGTTGTCCGTTCGGAAGGCAACTTCGGCCCCGCGCAGAGACACCGTGCACAGACTTTCCGACTGGAGAACCCTCCAGTCCGCCAGTCGCGCCAGAGTCCGCAACGGAATCAGCGCTTCACTTCCGCGCATTTGGAGCGGCAGACTGCCTGCGGGCTGTCCTGCGCTGTCGGTAACGGCGATGACGTCTTCGCCATAACCCGCCACGCACACCAGCAGCACCGCCGCCAGCACCCACACCCACCGCCAACCGCCGCCTGTTCTTGCCATGATCATTCGCTTGCCCAGCCACCGTTCAATTCAATTTGCCTCTCAGCCCCGACCACAGCACCCGAATCGTCTCCGTCACCACATAATCGCTCAGCGCCGCGTACCGCGTCACCGGATTGGGAACATGTTTGCGCATCAGCCGCCGCAGGCTGTTCCACTTTCGCACCAGTTTCTGCCGCGACAGATTCCCGCCGATTGCCGCCGACACCTTATGCCAAACCCGTGCTGCAGGGACATACACAATCGGGAATCCTGCCGACCGCGCTCTCAGACAGTAATCCAGATCCTCGCTGTACAACTGAAAGCTCTCGTCGAGCAGCCCCACCGTCTCGAACACCCGGCGCGTACCGAACAGCGCGCAACCCGTAGCCCAATCCGTCTCCTCGATCCGGTCATACTGGCCGTGATCCGTCTCCCGGATGCCGCGATGGCCCGCCCGCGCCCGCGAAAGCGAAAGATTTCCGCCCGCATACCAGAGCTTCGTCGGCTCTTTGGCGTACAAAATTTTCGGGCACAGAATCGAATCGCCTCGCCCATCTGACACCGTCATCAACTCGCGGAGCATGGCCGGATCGACGATGGTGTCGTTGTTCAGGAGCAGCAGATGGGTGCAGCCATCCTGCAACGCACGCTCGATGCCGACATTGTTTCCCCCGGCATACAGCAGATTGCTCGCGTTGGCGATCAGGATAATCCGTTCGCCGAACTCACGGCGCAACACGTCCACGCTGCCATCGGTGGAGCCATTGTCCACCACATAGATACGCGGTGGCGGCCCTTCCAAGGCGAACAGACTCTGAAGACACGCTCGGGTGTCTTCCAGTCCATTCCAGTTCAGTACGATGATTCCGGCACGTGCTTCGTTTGCCATGCGTTACCGCCGATAGCCCAGTCCAAAGGCAACATCAAATGTGGAATGGTCGCGGCCACCGGCGTGATAGGTGGCTTGAGCGGCCTGCACCGATGCGGCTACTCCGCCCCAATGGTGCGAAACCGTTGTCGTCACCCGCCGCCCCGAGCCCGACAGCCCCACCAGTGGATACACTCCGATGATCGAGCCTTCGTACACTTGCAGCGGTAATCCACTCCCATCCTCTTCAAGTCCGAAGAAGGTTAGCCGCGCATACACGCCGCTGTCAAGAACTCGCGCCTTCGCCTGGAAAAACAGCAGTGTTCCCACGCCGTGTGACTTCTGCCCGTCCCGCTCTGCGGTGCGAATTTCGAATCGGACTCGATACTCTTCCTGCGCACTCCAGCGAACCTCCACCCTGCCGCGGTCAACACGCACTCTCCGGGCAGGAAGCGTACTCGAGCCATCATCGGTCCAACCGCGTCGGCCCAGCACGTCAATTTCGAGCGGCTTGCTCAGTGTGGTTGTCCATCGGGCCTCGATCTCACTTGCGGGTTTGCTCAAAGGATAGGTTGCCGTGCGATAGGGAGTCTTGTCGACATGTCCACTGAAGAGCAGCGTGTGCTGGGGCCAACTCGCGCGGATGCGGACGCCGGTGGACTGTTGATTAGACGCGTCTTCGCCGAATCCACCCCACGGAGCCGAATGCGGAGAAAAGAAATTCGCGTCCGCATTCATATGGTACAAGGTCACGCCTGCGTGAGAATCCTGGGCAAAGAGCGCTCCCTGAATCGCGCGCCCTCCGGGATACGAACCCGCCAATTCTGTCATGGCGCCGAATCCCGCGCCGTTCATGGCGAGAAAAAGAGAGCCCGCTCTCAGTGATGATCCACTGAAGTCAGGAAGAGAACTGCTGGTTACGACTGGGATAAATGTAGGTGAGTAATGAGCGTTGTAGCCTGCTATTCCTGCGCGCCACCCTTGAAAGCCGGTTTGCACGCAGAAACCGAACAATCGTTCTTCAATCTGGTCGCGTCGCGCACGGTCAAGTGCAGTGGAGGAACTCTGTCCCTCCGAGAGGCCGGTCGCGCCACTGTCCCCCAGCGCTCCGTTCATGCGGTTCCAACTCCCCAACACTACCGCATCAACCGGAGACCAATTTACGTTGACCGCTGCGCCGCGGTACATCCGCCGTGTGCTGGTCGATGGCCGTAGGATCAGGCCGCCCGCTTCGCCCGGCTTCACTGCATCGGGTGAAGATAACCAGTTGGCCATGCCGTAGGATGAGGCAAAAACCAGTCCTGTGCCTGCCTCATATTGGAAATTGCCGGCCATCAGATGAGGCACCATCCGGTGTGGTCTCATCTCCAGCCCCACCGCGGCCTGTTCGAACAGCGCCGGATCTTCGGCCTGACGTCGCACCGACAGATAGCCCGTGCGCTTCCCCGCCGAAAGAAAACTCGCCCGCCCCCGGCCCCACATTGCGTCGGGAGTCGCCTCTGAAGGCTCTCCACCATAGCCTGCGCTAAACCAGGCATTCGTCCGCACGGTCTTGCGGTCCACAGTCACACCGGCAAACTGGCTTAGCACCCTCCTCTGCTCGCGGGACAATTCCGTGACGGCCAGCGCTTCGCCCAGACTGCCGAATCCATTTCCAACCGTTCGCTCGGCTATGACCGCCTTGGCGGCCCGTTCATCAAAGAACGGCAGCGCGGCAATCTCCGTTTCTGTAGCCGCGTTCAAATCCAGCGGCATCTGCCGCAGCTCATCCAGCCACGCTTGCAGAGCCTCGGGGTCTGGAGATGCCTCGATCCAGTCCTCGATGTTCTGCGCAAAGCCACAGGCGCAAGTCAGCATCGCAAGAATGAACAGCGCGCGCTTCATGGCCCGAAGCGGTATTCAAGCCCGACCTCATGCGAGGCGCCGAGATCCGGATGCAAATCGCCCGCGTACGAGAAAGCCCATCGGCGGATGTCCACTTGAAAACCCGCAGAAGGTCTTACAGGTTCCGCGCGACCGCCGACTCTTAAATAAAATCCCGGCAGAACGCGCATTTCCGCTCCCAAACGAAATTCCGCCGGAAAGGACTTTTCTTGAACAATATCCGCAACGATCACGCCGTTCCGCGCAATAGTCGCTGCAATGCCTACCGTCAGTGACTCCGGTAGCCGATCCATGAAACCGGATAACTTCGGGGCATTCGCATTTGTCCAAACCGCACCAATGGCCACCGAGGAGACTGGCCTTGCCACCACTCCCGCCGAAATTGCCAGCGCCCGCCCCACAGAGTAGCCTCTCAAATCCAGCCACCGGCCCCCAACGTCAATCCCTACAGCAACCTCGGGCCGGACCGCCCGCGAGATTCCCACACTAAAGTCACTTTCCCGGTACAAATCATTCCCCAAACTCCCGCCATGCACCGAAAAAGGTTGCCCCTTGATCAGAAACCGCGCCCCCACCGCCTCTCGCGCCAGTTCTGGCAGGCCAAATTGCTCGGACCAGTCAAACCCCGCTCCCGTTCTGCCCCAAGCCGAAAGCGCCGGATTGCGTAGAATCCCCAGCACATCATCGGACAGCGCCACGCCCGCCCCGCCCATAGCGGTAGCCCGGGGCGCGGCCACATTCAATTCAAACGCGGCCCGGCAAACGTGCCCCCAAGTCAGGATTCCCAGCCCCACAGCCACCGTAAGCCATCTTATACACTTGACTTTCCAGCCGTGAATCCGTATACTAATGGCATGAAGTGGATACGTTTTACCCCTTTCCTGCTCTTCTGCGCGCTGCTTGTCAGTGCTTTGCAAACTCGTCCGGCTGCGGCTCAGCTCGTGGTCCCGGAAGTCGTTGTGAACACCGAGCGTTTGCCACAGGAAGCCCGCGACAAACTGAGTCACGTCGATTCTCTGCTCACCGAGTATCTGAAAGCCCAGCCCTGGGCCGGCGACAATGACCAGTATGATTTCCCCATCCAGATCAACATCTTCTTTACGGATTACACCCCTGATCCGCAGGAAGACAAGTACAAGGCCAAGCTGATCGCCACCAACAAGGCGGACGTCCGCTTTGAAGACGTGCGCTGGGAGTTCGGCTTGAAACAGCCCATAGCCTTCCACCCCAATCGCTTCGAGCCCTTCAAAAGCGTGGTGGAGTTCTATGTCTGGATGTTACTGGGAACGGAATTCGACAAGTTGGAGAAATTAGGCGGGCAAACTTACTACGATAAAGCGAAGCAGATCTACCTCGAAAGCTCGAGTTCGCTTTATTATTTCGGATGGGACAAACGGATAGATCTTCTGCGGACGCAAACCGACGACAGGAACAAGACGTCCCGGGAATTCAACTACTACTACTATTCCGCCATCTATTACGATGACGACAAGAACTACGAGAACTCGGCGGCCTATTTGTATTATGCCATCCTGAAGATGGACAAACTGCCGTTCGATTTCCAGCAGAAATTCCTTGAGTCCAACCGCCGCGAGTTGGCAGAGGCGGTTGGCCGCTGCCGCCCGAAGGCGACAAATCCCGATAAGGTCAAATCGGACATGGCCAAGGCGCTGATACAGATAGATCCGGGACACAAGGAAGTCTATGAGGGAATCGCGCCTGCCGTCGGGACTAAGTGAATATAGGCATACTGATTCTATTTGTCAAGGGTTTACACGCTACGGCGCATCAATAGAAATCCGACCTGCAAAGGGTCGGATTTCTTTATGAAAACACTGTGCCCTGCCGATCTATAGCTTGCGCATCAGACCGATCACCCGTCCAAGGATCCGGAATCCCGGGGTCCCCTTCTCGATTACAATCGGTGAATAATAGCGGTTGGCAGGCTCCAGGCAAATCCTCTCATTCTGCGGCCGGAAGAACTTCACGGTTGCCTCGTCGCCCAGAAGGGCCACCACGATGTCTCCCGCGTCCGCCGTACTCTGCGGCTTGGCAAAAATCACGTCCCCTTCCAGAATACCCGCATCTTTCATCGAATCTCCCCGCACACGCAGCGCAAAGGTATCATCTGCCGAAGCCACTGTCCGGTCCACGCGGATATGCCCTTCCAGATTCTCAGACGCCAAAAAGGGAATGCCCGCCGCCACGCGCCCAACAATCGGGACTTCTATAGTTTCTTCAAAAGGATAAGCCACCGCAGCTCGAGGGGTCAGTTCGATTCCGCGGGAAAGCATCGGACTCCGAACCAGAAAACCCTTGCGCTCTAAAATCTCCAGCAGATAGCGGACACCATTTGTAGAGGTAATGCTAATTTCCGCACCAATCTCACGCAATGTCGGTGGACGGCCCTTAGCGCGTATTTCCGATTGAATAAAAGCAAGTGCTTTCTTCTGTTTTTCAGTAAGCTGTTCCGACATCTTTAATCCTTTCAGATTGCACACGTGTGCAGAAATATAAGGAACAATTGTTCATAAGTCAAGTACCTGCTGGATTTTTAGGACCCGAATTCACTTCTTTCGTAAATAATTTTTCTACAAGCAGTTACATTAGCCGCCAAGACGGATAGCAATAGAAAAGAGATAAGCTTGTCACCTATCTCTAAACCGCCAAGAGGCATTCCCCCAAAAATCTACCGTGAAAGAAGGATCGTTACCGGCCCTTCATTCACAAGAGAAACAGACATCTTCGCCGCAAAAACTCCTGTCGCCGTCCGAATTCCCTGCGTTCGCAGGGCATTAACAAACAATTCATACAGTGGCCTCGCCTGCTCGGGCGGCGCCGCCGCCGTAAAACTGGGCCGGCGCCCTTTCTGGGCATCACCGAGCAACGTAAACTGGCTGACCACCAGCGCTTCGCCGTGGATCTCCGCCAGACTGAGATTCATTTTGTCCTGCTCATCCTGAAAGATACGCAGTTCCGAAACCTTCTTCGCGCCCCACTCCATTTCCGCCGGGCCATCTTTCCCTTCCACTCCCAGCAGAACCAGCACTCCCTGCCCGATGCTGCCGACCACCTGCCCTTCGACCACGACCTGCGCACTGGACACGCGCTGCAAAACCAGCTTCAATAGTGGCGCTCCCACAGGATCATATTGTGCATGTTCTGCGGGAGCCGCAGACTGTCGATCACTTGCGGTCCAGCCGGACCGATCTCCAGCTTCATAATCTGGTTAATGCCGACCGCCATCACATACAACGTATGCGAGTGCTGTTCGAACTGAAGTCCGCCCGCCCAAGCTCCCACTCGCACGGTCCACGAACGGTTATCCGCAAGATTCCAGATCGTCACCGTGCCGGACAGCGAGTCCGACGCCGCTAACAATGTGCTGTCATCACTGACCGCCAGATCGAACGGTCCCGGACCGGCCTCATAGGAGGACAGCGGCCGCAGGGAATCGGCGTCGTAACAGACGATGCTGCCCGGCATACCCGCAAAGGCCACATACGCTACCGCGCCGCACGGCGAGAATTGCACGTCCACCGGCGTCATATCTTCGAACGTTTCCGTGTACGTGATTTCGTGATGCAGCAGACTGATCACGTGCAGCGCCTCATTGCCCGGACAGACCACCCAGGCTTCACTGCGTCCCGGGGGCCGCACCGCCATGCGCCGGGGATAGAGCCTGACTTCCAAGGTGTCCAGGCGCTCAATGCCCACCGAGTCAATCCAGAAATTGCCGTTGTGGGTGATAGCAAACAGATGGCTCGCATTGATGTCCATGTCAATGTCTGTCGGCTCACCGCCCAGATATACCGAGGGGCCTTGCTGCAGCCGGGGCATCTGCAGAATCACCAACTCATCCGTACGGCCATCCGCAATCGCCAACTTGTCGCCGTTCGGAGTCATAACCGATGCCATCACCGTGCGGGCACCGAACGGCAGCGTTGCCACCACGTCCATCGTCGAGAGGTTGAAATAGTTCACCTCTGCAACCTGACCTCCGGCTATGGTAAACACCATACCCAGCGGCGGCTGAAGATTCTCTTCATCATCCACGCCGGGTTCCTTCGGGCCGCATGACCAGAAGAGTAGCGCCGCAAGCAAAATTGCTGTCAGCCAGACTAACGCAAATCCCGCTCGCCGCCTGTTAATGTTCGAAGTGGAGTAGATGGCCTAACTTATCGCGTTTAGTTAAGAGGTAATGCCTGTTCATCTCGGTAGCAGGAATCTCAATCGGAACTCGCTCAACAACCCGGATACCAAAGCATTCCAACTCCTCGACCTTGCGAGGATTATTTGTCATCAGACGGACTTCGTCCGCGCCCAGATAGCGGAGGATCTGCGCACAGGCGCCATAACTCCGCAAGTCCGCCCGAAAGCCCAGCTTCAGATTGGCCTCAACCGTATCGAGACCTTCATCCTGAAGCTTGTATGCCTGAAGTTTCGCTCCCAGCCCGATGCCGCGGCCTTCCTGCCGCAGATACACCACCACGCCCGAGCCTTCCTCTTCAATCTTCTCCAGCGCCGTGTCGAGCTGCCAGCCGCAGTCACAGCGCGCGCTTCCCAGCACATCTCCCGTCAGGCACTCTGAATGAGCGCGCACCAGCACCGGCTTCTTCAGGGGCAAATCTCCCTTGACAATCGCCAGGTGGTCCTTCTTATGGTAGATGTCCTCGAAGTGGATTAGCGTAAACCTGCCATGCCGGGTGGGAAACTTGACCCGCACCCGCTCTTCGACAAAGCGCTCGTGCTTGACGCGGTACTTGGCCAGATCTTCCACCGAAATCAGTTTCAGCCCATGCTTATCGGCG
The DNA here is from genome assembly GCA_036504735.1 of bacterium. NCBI lineage: Bacteria > bacterium. The sequence continues at coordinate 16,473 of DASXUQ010000005.1, read as the reverse complement.
AACTTGCGCAGTTCAGGCCGTCGCATCATGGTGCCGTCGGGATTCATGATCTCGCACATCACGCCGGAGGGATACAACCCCGCCAGGCGTGCCAGGTCCACGGCCGCTTCCGTCTGGCCCACGCGGTCGAATACGCCACCCGGTCGCGCTCTAAGCGGCTGGATATGTCCGGGCCGCGCAAAATCATTGGCGCGGGTCGCGGGATCCGCCACGGCCAGCAACGTCGCGGCGCGATCCGCCGCAGAGATACCCGTCGTCGTGCCGTGCAGTAAGTCGACCGTTACGGTGAAGGCCGTTCCGCGCATCGCCGTGTTCTGCGAGACCATCGGCGGAAGATTCAACTCGTCAGCACGCTCGTCGGTCATCGCCACGCAGATCATGCCGCGTGCGTGGGTGACCATCATATTCACGGATTCCGGCGTCACCTTTTCGGTCGCCTGAATCAGATCTCCTTCGTTTTCCCGATCCTCGTCGTCCACCACGATCACCATCTTACCCGCGGCGATATCAACAAGGGCATCGGCAATGCGATCCAGCATCGTCTTTCGGTCCCTTATTCTACGGAGGTCAATTGCACACCGCGACGCGCCCCACTGCTCAGGTCAGTCCACAGGCCGGGCAACAGCTTCTCGATGTATTTTCCGATCAAATCCACTTCGATATTCACGCGCACTCCCGGACGGAACCCGGAAAAGTTGGTGACGTCCCACGTATGAGGAATCACCCCCAGCGTCAGCGTGTTCTCTTTAATCTCCGCCACGGTCATGGACACGCCATTGGCCGCAACCGAGCCCGTTGCCACGACATATTTCACCAGCGGTTCCGGCAGGGTAATCTCCACCAGATGGCTCGACTCCAGCCGTGTGACGTTGGCAATCACGCCGACGCCGTCCACGTGTCCCTGCACCATATGGCCGCCCAACTCGTCGCCGATTTTCATAGGCCGTTCGAGGTTGACCGTTCCGCCCACCTCCACGTCACCGAGGTTCGTCTTCTGCAGCGTGATTTCCATTAACTCCGTAGAGAAGGACACGTCGTCCCTCTTCACCACGGTCGTGCAGCAGCCGTTCACCGACACGCTGCCGCCGATCTTCAGACCGGCAATCAACGCACCGCAATCCACGCGCAGCAGCCGCCCTCCCGGACGCTCTTCGATCTCTAAGATCCGGCCTGTGCCTTCAACTATCCCTGTAAACATCTCGACTTAACTCCAACCAAAGGTCCGCGCCAATCTGGCGGAAACGGCTGATCACGAATTGGGGCAGCTCGGCCATGTTTTTGTACCCGAGTTCCCAGATCGCCGGCTTGCCATCGGCGCCAATTATTTTCGACGCAATCGCCACAATGAATTTGTCATACAGCCCCGCGCGTATGAAGGACGCGTGAAGTGTGCCGCCGCCTTCCACGAACAGCGAGGTGATACCCCGCCGCGCCAGCAGTTTGACCGCGGCCGTCAAATCAACTTTGCCATCCGCTCCCGCCGGGCAGGTCACCAGCTTTGCGCCGGTGGCTTCCACCCGCCGCAGCTTTTCCTCCGGCACATCGGGAGTGGTCAATACCCACGTCGGCGCCATTTCCAAGTTGCGCAGCACCTTCGCTTCGGGAGAAATCCGTAAGTGCGAATCCAGCACCAACCGCAGCGGATTGCGTCCCTTCACCATCCGCACCGTGAGTTCCGGATCATCCTCGGCGACCGTGGCCGATCCCACCATTACCGCATCGAATCTCGATCTCATGCGGTGCACCTCTGTCCGCGCGGGCTCTCCGGTAATCCAGCGCGATTTGCCATTGGCCAGGGCGATCCGCCCGTCCAGGGACTGCGCCACCTTCAGCAGAATCCAAGGCCGCCCCAGGGTCATATAGGTCAGGAAAGGTGCGTTGAGGTCACGCGCCTCGGCATCCAGCACTCCCACCATCACATCGATTCCCGCGGCGCGCAGTTGCGAGACGCCCTTGCCGCTCACCAGCGGATTCGGATCTTCGTGCGCCACGACCACGCGCTCTACGCCCGCGCGAATCAGTGCTTCGGTGCACGGCGGTGTCTTCCCCATGTGGCAGCACGGTTCGAGATTCACATAGATCGTTGCGCCGCGAGCCTGCTCCAGACTCAACTGGTGCAGCAGCGCGATCTCCGCATGCGGATCACCGAACCGGGTGTGGTACGCTTTGCCCAGCAGACTGCCGCCCTTAACCGCCACCGCGCCCACCAGCGGATTTGGACTGGTGTAGCCTGCGCCCTTCTCCGCTTCCCGCAGAGCAAGGCGCATGTACTTTTCGTCCAAAGAGGTTGTGCCGGTCAGTTCAGTCGCGTCCATAATCGCCTGGTAACGTCAACACCGCCGGCCATTGTCCAATGGGTTCGGCTTTTCCGCGCGCTTCACGGCGCATTCCACGATCTTGCGCATCAGTTGCACCGGCTCTTCGCCCCGCGCCCGCGCCGCCTTCGGCACCAGCGAATTGGCCGTCATTCCCGGCAGCGAATTCAATTCCAGACACACGAAGTTGCCGTCCGCGCCCAGCAGGAAATCGATCCGCGCGAATCCCGAACTTCCCAGTGCGCGGAACACGTCCACCGCCGCATTCTGAATCCGTTTCGTATCCTCTTCCGACAATTCCGCCGGGCACACATACTCCGTTCGCCCCGACGTGTACTTGTTCGAATAGTCGTAGAACCCGGTTTTGGGCTTGATCTCCACCAGCGGATAGGCTTCTTCGGTCACCACCGTCGCCGCCAGTTCCCGCCCGGTAAAATGCGCTTCCACCAGTGCCTGAGCTTCCAGCACGGTCACCGCCGCCAGCGCCATCGGAACATCGTCCGCACTTTGCACCTTGGTAAGACCGATGGTCGAACCGCCATTCAGCGGCTTGATCACCGCCGGATAGCCGAACGACGTGCCGATCTGCTCCATCACCCACTGCGGATCGCGCATCCGCTCCACCGGCACCACAAAGCCTTCGGTCACCGGCACACCTGCCGCGCGCATCACGATTCTCGAATGGTGCTTGTTCATTGCCAGGCAGCAGGCCAGCGCGCCCGGTCCCGCGTACGGAATGCCTACCCAATCCAGCAGCGATTGCAGCGTACCGTCTTCGCCGCGTCCACCATGCAGAATCGGAAACACCAGATCGGGCCGGAAGGTGTCCATCACCTGAAGTAATCCGCGCACCGTTGCTGGATCGTATTGCCCATGCGAAACCGGCAGCGGTGCGGCAATTCCAATGGCCGCCGGAGCCATCTTCTCGTCGGCCTTACGAGTCACGCCCGGCTCTTCCGGATCATATTTCAACACGTCAAACCCGGCGTCCACCAGCCAGCGAGCTACGGCGTCGCCTGAGGCCAGAGAAACCACACGCTCGGCGGATTCCCCGCCGCATAGAACAAGTATCTTCATAGATGAGGTTGTGGGAAGTTAAGAAGAGAGTGTGTCGCGCGCTTCGGCAAGGGCTCGATCCAGTTGTGCCAGCACGCGGTCGCGTCCCCAGATCCCGACCAGTTTGGCAAGCTCGGGACCATGAGGCTGTCCCGTCAGCGCGGCGCGCAACGACCGCCACAGATTTTTGCCCTTGACCCCTTTAGCCTGGCCGGCTTCGGAGGCTGCCAGCTTGAAGACCGCCTCCAGTTTTTCGAAATCGTTCCACACCGCAGGATCAAGCTTAGCCATGCGGTCGGCGAATTCCGCCGCCACATCCCGCGCGGTCTCGTCAACGAGCAGCGCGGCCATCTCCGGATCCGGCGTTCCGACCGGCTCGAAGACATCCCGAACCCGCCGCACCATATCCTGATAGCTCACGATGCCGCCGCGCAGAGTGGTCAGCGCGTAGCGCACGCGTTTCTCCCCATACGCCTCGATCAGGTCGGAAAGTTCCTGCTCGACATGCGCGAACAATTCGTCATCCGATTGCGCCTTGAGATACTCGGTATTCGTCCACTCGAGCTTGGCGACATCGAAAACCGCCCCCGCCTTGTTCACCCGCTCCAGCGAAAATTCCCGGATCAAATCCCCCACGGAAAACATCTCGCGGTCATCCTGCGGATGCCAGCCCAACAGCGCCACAAAGTTGATCAGAGCCTCGGGAAGAATCCCCTTCTTGCGGTAGTCTTCCACGGCCACGTCGCCCGAGCGCTTGGACATCTTGCTGCGATCCGGATTCAACAACAGCGGCAGATGGGCGAACTCCGGGCGTTTCCATTCGAAAAAATCGTAGAGCAGCACGTGCTTGGGCGTGGACGGTAACCACTCTTCGCCGCGAATCACATGGCTGATCTGCATCAGGTGATCGTCCACCACGTTCGCCAGATGATAGGTGGGAAAGCCGTCCGTCTTCAGCAGCACCTGATCGTCCAGCGTACTTCCTTCGAAGTGCACGTCGCCGCGAATCAAGTCATGAATCACCAGCGTGCGATCCAGCGGCACGGCCATCCGCCACACATGCGGCTCGCCCGCCGCGATCCGATCTCGCGCCACGTCAGGATCCAGCGAACGGCAGCGGCGGTCGTACATCGGAAGTTGTCCGCGCTCCGTCTGCAGCAGACGCATCTCTTTCAGCGTTTCCGCCGAGCAGAAACAGGGATAGGCATGCCCGCTGCCCGCCAGGCGCGTGACATGGTCGCGATAAATCGCCAGGCGCTCGGATTGGATGTAAGGTCCGAAGGGTCCCCCGAGGAATGGGCCTTCATCGAAATCCAGGCCGATCCACGCCATCACATTCAAAAGATTTTCGACGGCGCCTTCCACCTTGCGCGTCTGGTCGGTATCTTCGATGCGCAGCACAAACACGCCGCCATGCTGGCGCGCGTAAAGATAATTGTAGAGAGCTGTGCGCAGGCCGCCCACATGGAGATAGCCGGTCGGGCTCGGCGCGTAGCGGGTTCTTACCGTCATGTTTCGTCTTCAGCGCAGTCCACGAGCGCCACCGCCATCGCGGCGATTCCTTCATTGCGGCCCGTAAAACCCAGTCGCTCCGTCGTTGTACCTTTGATTGAAATCCGGCTTTCGCGAATCCCCAGCGCCGCCGCCAATTCCTGCTTCATCCGCGGAATATACGGCAGCAGCTTCGGTTCTTCGCACACCACACTGACATCTACATTCACCAGCGCGCAGCGATGCTTTTGCAGCGTCTGCGACGCCCGCACCAAAAGTTCCGTGGATCGAATATCCTTGAACTGCGGATCGCTGGGCGGAAAGAAGGTCCCCTTGTCGCCCAGGGCCGCCGCGCCCAGCATCGCATCCAGAATCGCGTGGCACAGCACGTCGCCGTCCGAATGCGCTTCCAGTCCGAAGTCCGCCTCGATCTCCACGCCGCCCAAAATCAGTTTGCGTCCATCGACGCGGCGGTGCGCATCGGTGCCAATGCCTACCCTCAGGCTCATCGTGCACATCCACCAATGGAAAAGGGCTCATGGGCAACCGCCAGCATGAACCCTGTCTTAACCGGTTCGTCTTTCGCGAATTCAGCGTGCGAATCAGTGGGTGTCATAAGCCAGAAGTTCGCGGGCACGCGCCAAATCCTCCGGAGTGGTAATTTTGAAATTGCGCGGGGCACCATCCACGACCCGGATAGATCCGAGCCGGTAATGTTCGATCAGCCAGACGTCATCCGTCCCGTCCAGGCCATCCCGTGTCGCGCGGTCGAACGCCGTCTGGGCCGCGTCGCGACGGAGTCCCTGCGGTGTCTGCACCGCCATCAGGTCGTGGCGATCCACCGTACTGTCAACGAGCCTCGAGTCGGTCGCTACCCGTTTGAGGGTATCCGTCACCGGCAATCCCGGCAAAGCCGCCGTGTCGCCCGCCATCAGCGCCGCAAGGACCCGCTCGATCACGTCAGGCGTGATGAACGGCCTTGCCGCGTCATGGATCAGGATCGCATCACTGTCCTGTTGCAATGAACGCAGCGCAAAGGTCACCGATTCCTGCCGGGTCCGGCCGCCGGTCACCACGCGCACATCGTAATCGGCCCATGCCTTCCCGGCGGCCTCAAGATAATACTCTTCGAAGCCGGCCGGTGCGGCAATCACCGTTTCTATACATAAGGGATGCCGCACCAGCGAATCGGCGGCGCGGACAAACATCGGTCTGCCCGCCAAATCGATCAGCGTCTTCGGAAGGTGCGCGCCGAGCCGGACTCCGCTCCCGGCCGCCGGTATCAGCAACGAGAATTTCAAACGATCAACATCGCATCGCCATAGCTGTAGAAGCGGTACTTCTCACGGATGGCATGACGATACGCCTTGAGAATCAGTTCCTGATCGGCAAAGGCCGACACCAGCATCAGCAGCGTGGATCCCGGAAGATGGAAGTTCGTCACCAGCCGGTCCACCACCTTGAAGTGGTAAGGCGGATAGATGAACTTGTCCGTCCAGCCGCGCGCCACTTTAATGCCGCCGTTGAAATTAGCCACCGTCTCCAGCGTGCGCGTCACGGAGGTTCCCACCGCAATGACCCGCTTGCCCTTTTCAATGGCGCCGTTTATCTTGTCCACGGCGTTCTGGTTGACTTCGTAATATTCCGAGTCCATCCGGTGCCGCGAAAGATCCTCCACCTGTACGGGCCGGAACGTTCCCAGACCCACATGCAGAATGATCGGCACCAGTTCGACGCCCTTGGCCTGAGCCTTCTGAATCAGATCTTCGGAAAAATGCAGGCCTGCAGTCGGCGCCGCTACGGCTCCCGATACGCGGGCAAAGATGGTCTGATAGCGCTCGCGATCCTCAACCTTCGGTTCGCGGCGAATATAAGGAGGAAGCGGCGGCTGGCCGAATTTCTCCACCAGTTCCCCAAAGTCCCCTTCATAGTGGAAACGCACCACGCGGCCACCCGACGTGGTGTTGTCGATCACTTCACAGGTAATGCAGTCGCCGATCATGATCGTGTTGCCCGTACGCACTTTACGCGCCGGCTTCACGAGCACTTCCCACAGCTCTTCGGTGAGTCGCCGCAGCAAAAAGACTTCAATCTCCGCCTCGGTCTTCTCTTTGAAGCCCCGCAGACGCGCCGGAAACACTCGGGTCTCGTTCACCACAAGGCAGTCGCCCGGATCGAGATAGTCGAGCACATCCGTGAATTTCCCGTCATGAAACTGTCGCGTATCCCGGTCCACGATCAACAGCCGCGATTCGTCACGGCGGGGCACCGGCTCCTGAGCGATCAGCTTGTCTGGAAGTGCGTACTTGAAGTCCGACAACCGGGGTGTGGTCTGCACACCGCGCGGCTGATATACGGCCGATGTAATGGGCATAGTTGGTCTTCCAACTCCTTGGTTCAACCCTCCCGGCTTGCGGTGCTAACCCCAACACGCAAATGCAAGAGCCGGTACAAAAACGAAAGGCTAAAAGAGCTTTGACTGGAGAGACGCCGGAACCTTGATTCCCAAATGCTCAAAGGCTCGTGCCGTTGCCACTCTCCCACGGGAAGTACGTTGCAGGAAACCCTGCCGGATCAGATACGGTTCACAGATCTCTTCCAGCGTTCCCTCATCCTCTCCCACGGTTACCGCGAGGGTTCCTAAACCCACCGGTCCGCCGCGAAAGTGCTCGATCAGAGCGTGGAGCAGCCGCTTGTCCAGATCATCCAAACCGTATTCATCAATCTCGAGAAGCTGCAAGGCTTCCCGCGCCAACCTGCCGGACACTCGCCCGTCGCCCCTCACTTGGGCTACGTCGCGGATCCGCCGCAGAAGCCGGTTTGCCACGCGGGGTGTGCCGCGTGACCGCACCGCAATCTCCGCCAGCCCTTCTTCGTCATACTGGACGTTCAGGAGCCGAGCCGAGCGGCGCAAAATCGTATGTAAGTCTTCCGGCTCATAATAGTCCAGCCGGAGAGTCACTCCAAACCGCGACCGCAGCGGACTGGTCAGCAGTCCCGCTCGGGTGGTTGCGCCCACCAAGGTGAAATGCTGAAGCTGGAGCTGCAACGTCCGCGCCGCGGGACCCTTGTCAATCAGAATGTCCAGCTTGAAATCTTCCATCGCCGGATAAAGATATTCTTCCACCACCGGATTCAGGCGGTGAATCTCGTCCACGAACAGAATATCCTTATCCTGCAGATTCGTCAGCAGCCCGGCCAGATCGCCCGGCTTGTCCAACACGGGGCCCGTGGTTACACGGATACCCGAGCCCAAACTTCTTGCAATCAGATGGGCCAGTGTGGTCTTCCCCAGACCCGGAGGCCCATACAGCAGCACGTGATCGAGCGCTTCCCCCCGCTCCCGCGCCGCCTGAATAAATATCGAAAGCTGCTCTTTGACCCTGGGCTGCCCTACGAACTCATCAAAGCTTGATGGCCGCAGCGACAGGTCAAGATCGAGATCTTCTTCAAACTTCTGTGGTTCTATGATTCGCGGCATTAACTCATCCGGAGCGATAACTTCACTAATTCTTCGACACCCTTACCGCCGCGCTTCACCGCACCGTCCACAGACTTTTCTGCTTCGGCCCTCGTAAATCCCAGAGCGCATAACGCGCTGACCGCTTGCTGTATCTCGTCACTCTTCGACGACACTCCCACTTCGAAGGAAGGAGATTCGTCACTCAGTTTCTTCTTCAGTTCCAGCACGATCCGCTCGGCAATCTTCGAGCCGATGCGCGGAATGCTCTTCAAGCGGTCACTGTCGCCTTCGATAATCGCCCGCCGCAGCGTGTCCGTTCGGGCCGCCGACAGCGCCACCATCGCCAGTTTCGGTCCCACGCCGTTAACGGTAATCAGATGCAGGAACATCCAGCGCTCTTCCTGCGTCGCAAATGCAAACAGCGTCAGTTCCTCTTCGCGCAGTTGCAGGTGCGTCCAGAGCCGGATCTGTTCTCCGAGCAGCGGCAGCTCATCGTAGGTCGCCAGCGAGATATTACCGCGTACGCCCAGGCCGCCCGTCAGGATCACCGCCTGCGATGGCGATTTTGCGACCAGTATGCCTTCGACAAAATCAATCATCGCGCGGGTCTCATGGTCAGGGGATGCTGACTGCGCATAACCAGCCACAGGGCCGCCGCCAGCGCATCCGAAATGTCTTCTTCGCCCTCGTCGAACTCCAGGCCCAGCAGTTTGCCGGTCATGTAGCCGACCTGAGCCTTGGTGGCTGCTCCCCGCCCCGTGATCGCCATTTTGATCTCACGCGGGGCCACCGTTTCTACGGGAATGCCTTTGGTTTCGGCGGCCAAAATCGCCGCCGCGCGGGCCTGCCCCAGCAACAGGGCGCTCATGGCGCTCACGCCCACGTAGCCGCTCTCCACCGCGCAGCCCGTCACCCCAAAGGTCTCGATCACCTGCTGCAATCCGGCAAAAATCCGCTCCAGCCTTCTCCCCATCGGCTGCTTGGGCGTCGAGGTAATCTTGCCCGATTCAAGGTACTGAAATCGTTTGCCGTCCACTCCTACGACTCCCCAGCCTGTCGTCGCAAGCCCGGGGTCCACACCGAGAACGATTCCCATGCGTCTGTCCAGTCTCGCTATTGCAGCGACTGCATCACGGAATCATCCATTTCGAAGTTGGCGTAGACGTGCTGAGTGTCGTCCAGCTCTTCGAGAGCATCGATCAGTCCCAGCAACTGCTTCGCAGAATCCACTTCCACCTTGACGGTGTTCTTCGGAATGTAGGAGATTTCCGCCGAGCTAACCTTTTTGCCCTTCGCTTCAATCTCACCCTTGATCTTGTACAGATCGTCCGGGCTCGTAAAGACTTCCCAAATCGAATCGTCGCCCTTGACGTCGTCCGCGCCTGCCTCGATGGCAATTTCCATGATCTCGTCTTCGGACCCCTGATCGCTTTCCAGAGTCAGGTAGCCACGCCGCTCAAACATCCACGCCACTGCTCCCGCTTCGGCCATGGTGCCATTGCGCTTGGTGAAGGTGTGCCGTACTTCGCCGACCGTGCGGTTGCGGTTGTCCGTCACACACTCGATCAGGATCGCCACTCCGCCCGGGCCGTAACCTTCGTAGCGGATTTCTTCAAGGATCTGGCCTTCCAGTTCGCCCGCGCCCTTCTTAATGGCGCGATCAATGTTGTCCGCCGGCATATTAGCGGATTTGGCGGCGTCCACCGCGCTGCGAAGCCGGGCGTTAGACTCCATGTTTGAGCCCCCCAACCGCGCGGCGATATTGATTTCACGGATCAGCCGCGTGAATACAGAGCCACGGGCGGCGTCAATTTTTTCTTTCTTGCGACGGATCGTCGCCCATTTACTATGACCTGACATAGGGCTGCTGTGTTTACTTAAACGGGAAAGGAGTAGGTTTGTTTCACTCGCTGCGCCGAGTGGCCACCCACTGGCGAATGTAATCTATGGGGACAGAAGTCGGCGTGCCGGGGCCGAACAGGCGGCCAACACCCTGCTTCTCGAGTTCTTCGGCTTCTTCCTTGGGAATGATTCCGCCCCCGGTCAACAGCACGTCAGACAGACCCTTCTGGGTCATTAACCTGAGAACTGCCGGGAAAATCGTCATGTGAGCCCCGGAGAGAATCGAAAGGGCAACCACGTCTACATCCTCCTGAATCGCAGCCTCGACAATCATGTCAGGAGTCTGACGGAGGCCTGTATAGATCACCTCCATGCCAGCATCCCGAAAAGCGGCTGCCATGACCTTGGCGCCACGATCATGTCCATCCAAGCCCGGTTTGGCTACCAAGATCCTGATTTTCTTATCCATAGAGGATGAATTGAGTTCCGTGGTGAGGCGAATGTTAAAGAAGACGTAGTTTACCCTTCTTAAGCCTTTAATATACAAAAAAAGAGGCCGGAAATCAACGACGATTTCCGGCTTTTTGTTACGGCCTTAACAATCTATGTTTTGTCCGGGCAACAATTCTGTTCAAGGAGGGTCAGTTACCCGCGAGGCATCTTACAGCTCCTGCCGCTCCTGATCGCTGGGCTCCTGCAGACGGGCAATTTCTTTGTTTGGCCTCAAAATTGCCCACAGAGTGCCCCCAATTGCTATCAAACCCATGCCGGACCAGAAAATCCAGGAAGGAAGTTCAACGTCCGTGTGACCCGTAGCCATTTCAAACGATCTGAAGCCCAGCTTGACAGCAATCCAACCCACCAGACCATAGGCCATGTGTTCAAGCCCCGGCCATTTCTCCAAGACACGCAGAAATCCACCTGCAGCGAAGCGCATGGCGATAATGCCCAGCATGCCGCCGGTATACACCAGCCAGAGTTCGTTGGAAAGCGCCACGGCGGCAATCACACTGTCCACCGCAAAGGCGACATCCGTCAGTTCCACGACCACCACGGTGCTCCAGAACCCCCGCCCCTTCACCGGCTTTTCGTGGTCCACTCCCCGGCTGTGGGTAATGAAATGCGTAATGCTGAGATAGGCGAGATAGGCTGCGCCGGCCGCAGACAGATACCAGAAACGGATGATCCACGACGCGGCAAGCAGCATCACAAACCGGAACCCGAAGGCGCCGATAATCCCGTAAAGCAGCGCCTTCTTCTGCTGAGGCTTGGGCAGATGTCTGACCAGCACGGCCAGCACAAGAGCATTGTCCGCAGAGAGCAAGCCTTCCAGGACAATCAGCGTGGCGACAACGGTCAACGCATGGACAAGATATGCTTCAGTCAACAGCTTTAAAACAGGTTGGTAGACTGTGTTTTCGCGAATATACGCATGTTCAGACTGAAATCCAAGTCTTAGACCTGTTCCGCTACGGCCAACGGCGTCAGTTTGAGATGATCACGCTCGGGCTCCACCATCACCGTCTGCCCCGGCAGAATCTCGCCTGCGAGCAACTCCTCGGCCAGCGGGTCTACCAGCAGATGTTGAATGGCGCGTTTCATGGGCCGCGCACCGAACGCCGGGTCAAAGCCTTCGCGCAGGATCAGTTCCTTGGCGGCGTCGGTGATTTCGAGGTGAATGTCCTGCCGATCAAGCCGCTCTTCGAAGAGCCGCAGTTGAATGCTGACGACGTCCTTGAGTTCCTTGCGGCCCAGCGGCTTGAAGACGATGATCTCATCGATGCGGTTCAGGAATTCGGGACGGATCGAACGCCGCAGCAGATCCAGCACCTCGCGCTGCACGCGTTCGTAGTCTCCGCCGCCGTTATGAATGGCTTCGGCCCGTGAATTGATAATTTCGGAGCCCAGATTCGAAGTCATGATCACGATGGTGTTGCGGAAGTCCACGGTACGGCCCTGGCTGTCCGTCAGGCGGCCATCATCCAGCACCTGCAGCAGAATATTCCATACATCGGGATGGGCCTTCTCGATCTCATCCAGCAGCACCACGCAATAAGGCCGGCGGCGCACGGCCTCGGTGAGCTGCCCGCCTTCTTCATGGCCGACATATCCCGGAGGAGCGCCCACCAGCCGCGAGACCGTATGCCGCTCAGAGTACTCGGACATGTCAACGCGGATCATCGCGTTCTCATCATCGAACAGAAACGCGGCCAGCGAACGCGCGACCTCGGTCTTGCCCACGCCGGTGGGTCCAAGGAACAGGAAGCTGCCGATGGGCTTGCGTTCATCGGCCAGACCCGAGCGTCCCCGGCGAATGGCGGCGGCCACGGCATGAACAGCAATGTCCTGCCCGACCACACGCCGCTTGATGTAATCCTCGACGTGCAGCAGCTTCTCGCGTTCGCCTTCCAGCATCTTGGAGACGGGAATCTTGGTCCAGCGCGAGACGACCTCGGCGATGTCCTCCTCTGTCACCTCTTCCTTGAGCATGCCGCCGTCCTGCTGGATTTCGGCAAGCTGCTTCTGTGCCTTGAGCAAATTGTCATTGAAATCGCGCAGCTTGCCGTAGCGGATTTCCGAAACCTTAGCGAGGTCGCCTTCGCGCTCGGCTTTCTGCTCTTCGGTGTGCGCCGCTTCAATTTCCTCTTTGACGCGGCGAATGCGCTGAATGACGGTCTTTTCATTTTCCCACTGCTTGCGCAGCGCGACTTCCTGGTCTTTCAGCCGTGCCACTTCTTCCTCGATGCGGCTCAGCCGGTCGCGCGATGCTTCGTCGTGTTCGCGCGAGACAGACATGCGCTCGATTTCGAGTTGACGGATGCGGCGGGTCAGATTGTCGATCTCCTCGGGCATCGAGTCGATCTCCAACCGGAGCTTGGAGGCCGCCTCATCGATCAGGTCAATGGCCTTGTCCGGCAGGAAGCGGTCGGTGATGTAGCGCTGGGAGAGCGTCGCCGCTGCGATGATGGCGCGGTCTGTGATGCGCACGCCGTGATGGACTTCATACTTGTCTTTCAGACCGCGCAAAATGGAGATCGTATCTTCCACGCTCGGCTCGTTGACCGTCACGGGCTGGAAGCGCCGTTCCAGCGCCGCGTCCTTCTCGATATACTTGCGGTACTCATCGATGGTGGTGGCGCCGATGCAGTGCAGTTCGCCGCGGGCCAGCGCGGGCTTCAACAGGTTGGACGCGTCCATCGAGCCTTCGGCTCTCCCCGCGCCGACAAGGTTGTGCATCTCATCGATGAAAAGAATAATGCCGCCTTCGGAGCCGATGACCTCTTTCAGCACTGCTTTGAGCCGCTCTTCGAAATCCCCCCGGAATTTCGCTCCGGCTACCAGTGAGCCGACATCCAGCGTCACCACGCGCTTGTCTTTGAGATTTTCCGGCACATCGCCGGAGACGATCCGCTGCGCGAGGCCTTCGACAATCGCGGTCTTCCCCACTCCGGGTTCGCCGATCAGGACGGGATTATTCTTGGTGCGGCGCGAGAGCACTTGCAACACGCGGCGGATCTCTTCATCGCGGCCAATGACCGGATCGAGCTTGCCGCGCCGCGCCAGATCGGTCAGATCGCGGCCATACTTGTCCAGCGCGCGGTACTTGTCTTCGGGGTTCTGATCCTTGACGCGCTCACCACCGCGAATATCCCGCATGGCCTTCAGCACGTTGTCATGCGAAATCTTGTAGTCACGGAAGATCTGCCGCGTGGGTGGATCGTCGGTCTTGGTCATGGCCAGCAGCAGATGCTCGACGGAGAGAAACTCATCGGTCAGCGCGGACATTTCCTTGAGCGCGTCCTCGAACAGCCGCGACGTGGCGGGATCGAGATAGGTGTTGCCCACCTGGCCGCTGACCACAGGCAGCCGAGAGAGTTCAATGTCCACCACACGCCGCATGTCATCGGGCCGCACGCCGAGCTTCGCCAGAATCTCCGCGGCGACGCCTTCGGAGTCCTTCAGCATTCCCGCCAGCACATGCAGCGGCGTGAGCGCCTGCTGCCCCCGGTCCCGCGCAATGGTCTGCGCCGCTTGCAGCGCTTCCTGCGCTTTGATCGTCCACTGGTCGATATTCATAAATTAGAAATTAGAAATGAAAAATTAAAAAGTAGTGTCTTAACACGAAAATGTTTTTTACCGAACGAACCCAGCTAAGTCAAGGCTATGCTGAAGGTCCGAAGAGTTCGTTTTGTGGAACGAACGCCTTACCCTTCGCGGCGGCAGGCGTCTTGGGGATTGCACGACCCGTCGTGGTTGACTCGACATGGGATTGTCTCCGAAGGGAACGAATAGGCCACGACAGAACGAAGCTGAACTGTTGATCGTTTTGGGACACATTCGAATTGTATTCCACGACAACTAGTCCGAATCCTGACGATTATGCTCTTTACGCCTCAAATTCATCGGTCGCGATCTGTTTCTGAACTGCCACAAACTCATGGCTTATCTCAGTGCACATAAGCTGCATCATCTTCATGAATATGACGCTTTCAACAGTGGGATCAACTGAACCCAAAGCCGTTGTCACATGCAGAAGGGAAAGAGCCATGCATTGGCCGGGGTCGGCTAATCCAAAGTTCGATGGACCGGTCAACAATAAGTCGTAACCATGCATGACTCCGAGTCTATGAAAGACTCCGCGCGACTTTGCGTGCACATTATTGCTTGCAAGCTTGTAGTACGGGCGCAAGTGTATCAGACCAAGCTTCTTTTCAACGTCAGCAAACCCGCGTACCATATCCTTCGGCCCATCAGATGCCCATCCGTATTGGCATAGAAAGGCCGTCCCGAAACGACTCTTCACCTCATTGTACGACCGCTCCATATGGCCCATTTCGGATTCGTCGAAAGGAACTTCTCCAAGTCTCAGTGCGAACCGCTGGTGTAGCGACGCGCCGTGAAATACCTGTATAGCATCATGGAGGAGGTAACGCTCTGCTCGTTGTTCTCCCCCATGTTGGATTAACATGGCGGTCACGGCGATCTCGTACAGACTTCGCCACCTTGCCATTGCACCGTCAGCGAAACCAGATCGTAAAAGCGTTAAAATTTCGTCACCGACTTGGCAAGCACGAGCGTGTAGACGAACCAAAGAAGCTACCAAGCAGCCGTTCAATTCAGTCTGTTCATTTTGAAGCCTGGTTCCGGTGGCTTCACTGAACTCTTTGGAGAGCACCAGCATCATAGACAGGAGATCCAATGGCTTGTGCCACCGAGTATTGAGGCGACTGCGAAAGCCTTGCAGATCGCACTCGCGCAGCAAGGTCTCCCGTTTCCAATCTTTCGCGACAGAAGCAAGCATAGCTTCTGCAGCTTCATCAATAATTGAACCGAACTGGTCGGTCATACTCTCCGTCAAGTCCCTGACCGCTTGTTCGAGGCGCGCACTATCTGCGTCGTCGAACTCGATATGGATCTCTTGTGACGGTCCCCACCATCTCCAGTCTCGAATTCGGATTATGTCATAACGCTCAGCGGCGATGTTTCGCTGGATCAGTTTCTTCTGTCGAGATGTCAGCCGAACACCATTCGCCTCGATCTTCTCTATGATGAGGCTCGATATTAATTTCGGAATATGACTCATCAAAAGCCGTTCCATATCCTCAAGCAATGTATCGATGACGACCTCCGTAAGTGATTTCTGAAATGGGTGCCACTTGCGAAGTCTTCAAGATCGCATTGCCTTCACAGCTTGCCAGCCAAGCCAAACAGCTCCGGCGGCCAGCAGCAACCCCCAAAAAATATTCCAAGCCCTGACTCCCCTCAAATAAGCGCGCAATGCATCAAATGCCTGATTCGGGTTTGCCCTGTCGAAGGGAATATGCTCGCGTCCCAGCTCGGAGAGTGGTACCTCAACACCATGCTCAACAAGAAGAACCACTTCCTTGCCGTAGGCCCTTGCCGCGGCGATCTCTGCATGAACAACCCGGGAATCTGCTGCACGAGCAGTCAGTATACCAACTACACACGCGGATTGGCTAATATTTCGGTCAATCTTCGCCCATAGATTTTCACCCGGTTGCAAGTCTCGCTCGGCTACATAGGGTATCAGGCTCTCCTCCGCGACCACGCATGCCGCCGTTTCTGTCAGATGAGTGTCGTCGTCACCATTCTTGTGCGACAAAATATCTGAGCACTCATGAAGTTCCTTTTGTGATATGGTACAGGTACTGGTGTTCAAATTAATTCAGTGGAGGACGCTATTAAGCGCACTATTTCGCGCCCGAGATCCTTCAGCCGAAGACGGCTTCAGGATGACAAGGGTTGGGGGGTGGCGCTGCGGGGGGGGGGGGGCGGGGGGGGGGG